>JAPLEZ010000079.1 GCA_026390935.1 Bacteroidota bacterium | reverse complement strand
CGCAAATCATTCTCTTAACTTAATGACATTGGACGCGCGCGAGGAAGAATCAAGATAATCTTTTAATCAAGTGAATCAAGGTTCAGACTACCTATTAATATAAGTCACACTACTCATCGTCTTTTCATCAAAAATTTCATTTGAAATTTCCAATATCTGAGAAGCCGTAATCTTTTCAATTTTATTGTAAATCTGTTTTACAGAATCAACTTGGCCATAGGTCACCAAACTTTTTCCGTAGGCGAGCATCAGTCCCACGCGGTTTTCATTGGCGAGTGTGATTTGTCCGAGGATTTGTTCTTTGGCCGATTGAAGTTGAATTGGAGTGAGTTTTTTATCGCAGAATTTTTTCAATTCCTTTTTCACCAGTTCTATGGTTTTGTTGAGATTCTTTTTGTCGGTGCCGAAATAAATGCTGAAGATACCGGTGTCGCTATACGGACTGTAATTTGCCTCGATGTTATAGGTGAGTCCGTGCTTTTCGCGAATCTCCAAATTGAGGCGAGAGTTCATTGCCGGTCCACCCAAAAGGTTAGTTAATAAAACCAAGGGAGTTTTTCTATCGTCCTGCAAAGAATAAGCTGCATTGCCCAAAATGTAATGACTTTGATTGGTTTCTGGTTTGCTTATTTTATGAGAATTAACAGCGTTTACAGCAGGTATTTTGTTTTCGTGCGTATCGGCCAAAACATATTTGCCAAAATGTTTTTCCAATTTCTTTTTTAATGCATCAGCTGAAATATTACCAATACTGCTGATCACAACATTATTGCGGGTGTAATGTTTTTTTATGAAAGATTGAATGTCACTTTTTGTGAATTTCTGCAATGATTTTTTTGTGCCTAAAATATCTCTTCCTAAGGCATGCTTAGGAAAAAGCAATAGTTCAAACTCATCAATAATCATGTCGGGCGGACTGTCTTGATATGATTTTATTTCATCAACAATAACAATTTTTTCTTTCTCTAATTCTTTTGCCGGAAAGGTGGAATTAAAAAAAATGTCGGCTAATAAATCGATGGAGCTATCGAGGTGTTTTTGCAGGAAGGAAGCGAAAACACAGGTGTCTTCTTTAGTAGTATAGGCGTTTAATTCTCCACCAACAGCATCTATCTGATTTAAAATATGAAATGCTTTTTTTGTTTTTGTGCCTTTGAAAATAACATGTTCAATGAAGTGGGCGATGCCATGTTCGTATGTGTTTTCGTCGCGAGATCCAGCATTTGCAATCACTCCCAAATGAGCAACATTGCTATATGGAAATTCTTGATGGATGACTTTTAGGCCATTCGACAATTGAAATATTTCAAATTCCTTCATCATTCTTTTTCGGGTTTGTGCTCATCAAAATATATCCAGAATAAAGCGGTTAATCCGCGCACTTCTCCTGCATCGTCAAAGGTTTTTATCAGCGGACAAGCTGCTATTACTTCTTTGCTAAAATGATTTGTTTCTGCATTGTAATACCACGCTTCTTTGAATTTAATGTGGGTCACTCCATCATAGTTGAATTTATGTACAATCGGCGTTAATTTAAACTCTCCAGGTTTATCAGGAATTTCTTCAGATACTGTATCATTTCTTGATTTAATGAGTGCAATTTCTTCTGAGGTCATTAAGCGTTCGCCTTTTGGAACGGGTAAATATGCTTTTATTTTCCCTTCAAACACGCCGCCAATCCATTGCTCCAAAATTTCTTTTCTTTTTTCTGCAGGTAAGGCTTCCACTTCAAAAGTTGTTTCTTCGGCTAATGGATCACCAATAAATGCATTGTAATTTATTTCTTCAGAAAGCACTTCGCCTCTTTTTTTTTCGGCAGGGGAGGAGCAACTAATGAAAGCAATTAATACAAGTAGAAATGAATGTTTGATCATAGTAGTTTTTTCTTTTTTATTTCTTCCAATATATGTCGACCAATAGCCAATGACGCTGTTGCTGCAGGTGATGGTGCATTTAAAACGTGAACGTGTTTTCCTTTGAATTCAATTTTAAAATCGGCAATCATTTTTCCTTGTGCATCCAGCGCTTGTGCGCGCACCCCTGCGCGTGCAGGTTGAATGTCATCCAGCGTTAAATCGGGAATCAGTTTTTGCAAGGATTTTAAAAACAATTGTTTTGAAAAAGCGCGTTTGTATTCTTGTATTCCTTGTCGCCAATGATTTTTAAAGAGTATCCAAGTTCCTTTATAAGAAAGAGAATCAATGGTGTCTTTCAATGAAAATGAAGTGCGACTGTATCCTTCTCTTTTGAATCCGAATACTGCATTCGGGCCGCATTCAACGCTACCATCAATCATACGCGTGAAGTGCACTCCTAGAAAAGGAAAATCTGGATCGGGCACAGGATAAATTAAGTTGCGCACTTTCTTTTTTCCTTGTTCGCTCAGCTCATAATAATCGCCGCGGAAAGGAACTATTTTCATTTGAGGATCCAACTGATCTTTTTTAGCGATGCGATCACATTGGAGTCCGGCACAAGCAACAACGATGTTTGCCTGAATACTTTTTTTATTTGTTTTTATGGTAGAGAATTTTTCTCCTTCCATAATTGTGAAGCATTCTTCACCTAAAAAAACTTTGTTTTTAGGATTTCCTTTCTCCAGTAATTCGGCCAGTTTATTGCAAACTTCTTTGTAGTTGATGATGCCTGAACTTGGTACCCAAATACCCGCGATTCCAACGCAATGAGGCTCAATTTCACTGATGCGTTTTGCATCTATTTTTTCTATCCCGGGTACAGCGTTGGCCACTCCGTTTTGAAAAATTTTGTCCAAGTTTTTCAGCTCTTTTTCTTCAGTAGCTACAATTATTTTTCCGCAAATGTCGTGAGCTATATTTTGTTCGCGGGCGAAAGCTACCATTTCTTCTTTTCCTTCTAAGCACAAAATAGCTTTTTTGGATCCGGGTGTGTAGTACAAGCCTGAATGCAAAACTCCTGAGTTGTGACCGGTTTGGTGTTCTCCCAATTCTTTTTCTTTTTCTACCACGGCGATGGATAAATCAGAATATTGTTTGCTGATTTGGTAGCCAGTTGCCAAACCTACAATTCCACCACCTACAATTACAATATCAAATTTTTGCTCCATGTAGTTTTGCTGCTTTTTTTGTTCGTGCCAGTAAGAAGATGGCGATTGTAAAAATAATAGAAAGTAAGAGAATACTACTTCGTGAATTGCCTATAAATGAAACAAGAGCTGCCATCAGCATGCCTAATGCGGTAGCAATTTTTTCGGCAATGTCATAAAAACTAAAGAAGGAGGCATGATCGTGAGTTTCGGGTAAAATTTTTGAATAGGTGGAACGGGCCAGCGATTGAGCGCCTGCCATTGCGAAACCTAAACAAATGCCTACTACATAAAAGAGAGTGGAATTCACTACAAATACCACCGATAGACAGATGAAAACAAAAATGATCAAGGGGATAAACAAGGTGTTGAAATTTCCTTTCTTTTTAGATAGCCATGCGAAAAACATAGCGCCAATTATTCCGGCCACCTGAATAATTAAAGCTACTACGATCAATTGAGAACTATCCACCCCTAAATTTTCAAGAGCAAAAAGGGGAGCAATGAGCACCAACGTCTGTAAACCCATGCTTATGAAAAAGTAGGTGAAAATGAATTTGTATAAAACCTCCTGTTCCTTGATTTGCTTCCAAACTTTTTTGGTTTCTTTAAAACCGTTTTTGATCACAGCACCATAGGAAATTTTAATGCTTTCTTCGGCTGGTAGATGTTTGAAAGTGTATTGAGAAAAACCTAACCACCATAAACCAACTGCAATGAATCCAATTGAAAAAACCTCTATCTTCTCATCAAAACCAAGTTCTTTGTAGAAGGTAGAAGCAAGTACAATCAAAATTAAAAGAATTGAACTCCCAAAATAACCTGTTGCAAATCCGCGTGCGCTGATTCTGTCTTGTTCTTCTGGTTTTGCGATCTCTGGAAGAAAGGCATTGTAAAAAACAATACTGCCCGAAAATCCAATCATAGCTATAGCTGCGGCAATGACACCTAATTCAATGTGTGTTTCGTCGAAGAGATACAGAGTAAAGCAGGCACCCGATCCAATGAAGGTAAAGAGCTTCATGAAGAATTTTTTGCGGTTGCTATAATCGGCTATACCGCTTAAAATTGGCGACAGGAACACTATTATAACATAGGAAATACCTAATGCCAGTTGAAACATGGCCTCGCTGCTTTTTACGTGCACACCAAAGGCAAGAGAACCATCGGGCACCATGTGCTGAAAAAGAGCGGGAAAAATGGTGCTGTTGATAATCAAGTAATACGCCGAATTAGCGCAATCAAAAATCACCCAGCCTTTTTGTTCTTTCGTCAGTTTTGACATGAGGGGAAAGGTAAAATTAAAAGAGGAGAGTCGGAAAGTATTTAAACAAAAAAAAGTCTCAAATTACTTTGAGACTTTCACGATTCTTTAAATTTGGATAGTCAGATTTAACATTACCATTAAATGAGAGCTTTTAAAGAATGGGGCGCAAATTTACAACTAAAATCTTTTTCCAAAAAATAAATTTTGTTTTTTAAAGCTGTAATCTGCTTGTATTGTAGGAAATACAAGGTTTTAACCTACCAGCTTGTATTTTCCTAAAACGTCTTCCCAATTCCAAACAAAATTCTGACTCACTTCGCTTAAAGCCTTCATCACTACAGGATTTGGTGCGTTTAAACGTTGGAAATGATCAATTTGAAAGCGATTCAATCCGTATTTGTAAAACACAGCTTTTGAAATTACTTTTTCCAACTCATCGGTTGGCGATTTCAATTGTGCAATAAAAGCTTCGTAGTTATTGATGTTTTCTAAAGTTTCATCTTCGCTTCTTCCTTCAAGGGTAGCAATGAACTCATCAATAATGAGCAATCTCATGCGGTTAAGCTGTTCAGAAGGAAAATACTTTTTAAGATTGTACAGATTAGCAGCAAATACAATGTACAGAAACCATTCTACCTGATTGGGAGATATTTTTGGTGATTCTTTAAAATCAGGACCGTCGTTGATGTAGTCGGCCAAGGTTGGAAAACCTTCAATCGCAGTGGTGTTTATTGTATTCACAAAAACCTGCGCGATTTTTTCTTCTTTTAGTTTCTTTTTGCCGAACAAAGTAGAAAACATATTTTTTTCAAGTTTTTGGGGTTGCCCCTCGTTTGAACAAATATATGTTCGAGGGTTAAGAAATCTTTATCAAATACACAGAAGTTATTAACGCAACAGAGTTAATAGGCTGTAAAATAAGGGTTTTCCAAGGTGTGAAATCTCCTTTTTATATAGTTTGTTAAATCCTTTCCTATATTTTATATTTGCGCCTCTTATAATAATTCTGAATAACCTAAATTATGCAAAATAGCGGTCTCATTAAGTTTTTAACCATTGTTCTGGTGGTTGTATGTGTTTACGAACTATCTTTTACTTTTAAGTCGAGAGGTGTTGAGCAAGAGGCCCGAGAGGCTTCTAATGGCAATTCAGCCAAATATCGTGAGTTGATAAAAGCGAAAGAAAGTGAAGAGGTTTTCAACTTCATTGGTATTTCAAAATACACTTATAAAGAATGTAAGGAGAGAGAAATTAATTTAGGTCTCGACTTAAGAGGTGGTGTTTCTGTAACATTGGAAATCGCTTTGGAAAATTTGATTCAGCAAAAAGCTGGTCCGAATGTGGAAAAAGCCGACTTCAAAAAAGTATTGGCAAAAGCCAGAGAAATGAAATTTACTTCTCAGGACAACTTTGTGGAATTGTTTGCAAAAGCATTTTCACAATTAAAAGATGCCAATGAAATTCAAACCAGCAAATTTGTTTCTTTAATCAAAAACAGAGGAAATGCAGATCAGTTAGGTGATGATGCTACTGATGAAGAAGTGAAGGCATATCTTGCTAAATACGCTGATGATGCTATTGACGAATCATTTAAAGTTTTAAGAACAAGGGTTGCTCAATTTGGAATTGCTCAACCTTCCATTAAAAGAGTAGGTAACTCTGGAAGAATCATGGTGGATTTGCCAGGTGTTGAAGATATTGAGCGCGTTAAACGTGTATTGCAAGGTTCAGCTCAGTTGGAGTTTTGGGATACATACAAACCAGGTGAAATATATGCTGGATTGGAACAATTGGACAAAGAGGCGGCTGCAAAAGAATTGCTGACAGTTGCTAATGATAAAAAAGATACCGCTAAAGTTGCGGCAAGTACAGCTAAAGTTGCTGATGGAATTGATGGCATTGTAAACCTTGGAACTGTTCCTGCTGATAGCAATAAAGCAGCAAAACCTGATAGTCTAGCTAAAATTCAAAAAGACAATAAAAAAGAGCATCCTTTATTATCTCTACTAGCTGGTGACGGACAAACATTAATGGTTGCAATTAGTGATACTGCTAAAGTACACGCATATATTGCTGATGGAAAATCGAGAGGTCTTTTACCAAGAAACTTGGAAATTGGCTGGAGCAATGATGCTATAGAAGGTAAAGGAGTTAATTTTCATATCCTATGGTTTTTAAGAGGCAACCTGCAAGATGGTACTGCTGGAATGAAAGGTGATGTGATCAAACGTGCTCTTGGTGAGAACAATCAAATTACTGGTGCGCCAGTAGTGTCCTTGGATTTCAATCCTTCAGGTATTACGGATTGGGCCAACATGACCCGAATCTCTGCTGAGTCAAGAAGACCAATCGCCATTGTAATGGATGGATTGGTGTTTTCGGCGCCGGTTGCTGAAAAAGAAATTTCTGGTGGTGGAACTCAAATCTCAGGAAGTGCTGATAAAAACCCAAATTGGAACTACGACTTAGCTACAGTTTTAAATGCTGGTAGATTCCCTGCGCCAGTGCACATTGTTGAAGAAGCTTATGTTGGTCCGTCATTGGGTCAGGAAGCAATTCAAGCTGGTGTTATTTCCTTCATCGTTGCTATTTTATTAGTGTTGGTTTATATGGCCTTCTATTACGGTCAGGCTGGATGGATTGCCAATGTTGCATTATTTATCAATATGTTTTTAATTGCCGGTGTGCTGGCTGCTTTCCCAACCATTTCGTTAACCTTGCCGGGTATTGCCGGTATCGTGTTAACGGTGGGTATGTCGGTGGATGCCAACGTATTGATCTTTGAAAGAATCAGGGAGGAGTTGCGTGCAGGAAAAGGTTTGAAACTTGCTATCGACGATGGATATAAACACGCAATGACTGCCATTGTGGATACCAACTTAACTACAACAATTACCGGTTTAATCTTGTGGTATTTCGGTTCAGGTGTGGTTGAAGGTTTTGCTCAAACTTTGGTAATCGGGGTAATCACCTCTTTCTTCTCTGCGATTTTTGTTTCTCGTTTGGTGTTTATGGCTTTAATGAAGAAAGACAGAGTGTTGACGTTCGGAACTAAAATCACCAACAACTTCCTGGTGGGGGTGAAATACAGAATCATGGAGAACAGAAGAAAAGCTTATATCTTCTCTATCTCTATCACAATGATTGCTTTGATTGCTTTTGCGGTGCGCGGATTTGATTTTGGCGTTGATTTTACAGGAGGTAGAAGCTACACTGTTCGTTTGGACAAATCAGCTGCTGTTGATGAAATTGCGTCATCTTTGAGTGAGCAATTTGTAGAAAACGGAAACAAACTGACTCCAGAAGTTAAACAATATGGTGGCGATAACCAGTTTGCCATTACTACCAAATTTCTTCATGGGGTTACTGGCGACAGCGCTAGCTTAGCTGTTCAAACGGCTTTGTTCAATGGTTTGAAAGGATATATTCCTGCAAACATGTCTTACCAAGAGTTTGCTGGTGACAACGAAAATAAAACAGTGGGAATCATGAATGCCAACACCGTTGGTGCTGAAATCGCCGACGACATTAAGGTGTCGGCGCTTTGGGCGGTGACCTTCTCTTTATTGGCTATCTTCTTATATGTAGCCTTCCGATTCAGAAAATGGTCGTTTGGTATTGGTGCCTTGGTTTCTTTATTTCACGACGTGATCATTGTAATGGGAGTGTTCTCCATTTTCCATGGGATTTTCCCTTTCTCTTTGGAAATCAATCAGCATTTCATTGCCGCGTTATTAACGGTATTGGGTTACTCTATCCATGATACAGTGGTGGTGTTCGATAGAATTAGAGAATACAAAGGCTTGTATCCTAAAAAAGATCCTGTGACTTTAACCAATGAGGCTTTAAATAGTACTTTCGGTAGAACCATCAATACTTCAATGACGATTTTTGTGGTGTTGTTGGCGATCTTCATCTTTGGTGGTGAAACTATTAGAGGATTCTCTTTTGCATTGTTGATCGGTATCGTAATTGGAACTTACTCTTCATTGTTCGTGGCAACGCCAATATTTGTTGATCTAGAGCTTAAAGCACTTAAAAAGAAAGATGAGTAGTTTGCTTTTTCTGTCTCCCAGCGGTGGCGAAATAATGCTTATTTTGCTGGTGGTGCTGTTGCTGTTTGGTTCAAAGAGCATTCCTGATATCGCAAGAACTTTGGGAAAAGGCATTAGGGAGATAAAAAATGCAACTGGTGAAATTCAAAATGAAATTCGCAAAGGGATGAGCGAAGAAAAAAAGCAGGTGCAGGATATTGCTGATGAAATCAAAAAGGATGTCGATCGATCGCTGTGATTTCACGCATCGGTAATTACCCTTATTGGTTTGATAAAAAATAATTAATACATTTAGCTTCGTTCTCAAACACTTAAAAATTGAAGGGATATGAAAAGTATTTTAAGTTTTGCAATCGCGGCAATCGTAATGTCGACAGTATTTATCGGGTGTTCAAGCAGCAGGGAGTCAGCCGACGAGAGTTTTGAAAAGGGGTATTGGGACAAAGCCATTAAGGAGTATAAAAAGGAGATTCCAAAAGAATTGGAAGAAAAACAATAATTGTATTTAAGTACACTCAAGTATATAATAAGCTATGAATATGAATAAGATTTCGGGCCTTTTTTTAGTTGTAATTGGATTTTCAGCTTTGCTTTCTGGTTGTTTAAGCAAATTGGGAAAAGCAGATGAAAATTTTCAACAAAATTACTGGACTACAAGTATTGAGCAGTACAAGGAAGAAATTCCAAAAACTAAGGATAAAGCTGAAGCTGCCCGCAAAACATACAATCTGGCCTATAGCTACTACATGGTGAAAGATTACAAACAAGCAATTACCTGGTTTGAAAATGCAGAAGCTGCTAAATACGGCGAAGCTCACCCTGAATTGTTGTACTATCTTGCGGAGGCTTATAAAGCGAACTGCGAATATGAAAAATCATTGGCTCGCTTCAATCAATACAAAGAAAGAGTACCTGGCGACAAAAGAGCTTTGAATTCTATCAAATCAATTGAATTGGCTCAGGAGTGGCAAAAAAGTCCAACCCGTTACAAGGTGGAAAATGTAGTTCAGCTGAACTCTCCAAATGATGATGCTAATGTTGCCTACTCTTCTAAAGACAACAAAGAAATTATTTTCTATTCTTACAGAGATGGTGCTACAGGTAAAGAGCAGTCGGATATCTTGGGTCAGGATTTCCCAGATTTGTATGCTGCGTCTCTTGATAAAAAAGGAAAATGGAGTACGCCTGCTTTGTTAGGTAAAGAAGTTAACTCTGAATTTACCGAAGGAGCGCCTATTATGGATGCTAAATATCAAACCCTGTATTTCTCAAGATGCGGTGGTGAAAATCAAAAAAGCGGCTGTCAAATTTATATGGCAAAGAAAAACGGAGCAGATTTCGGTCCTGCTATTGTGATTCCAATTGCTGCTGATTCATTGGCTGTAGCGCATCCTGCATTGAGTCCTGATGATAAAACATTATACTTTGCATCCAACATGTCAGGTGGTTTTGGAGGAAAAGATATTTGGTATGTGACTTACAACAAAAAAGACAATGTTTGGGAAAAACCAACCAACCTAGGACCAGAAGTAAACACTCCTGGTGATGAACTTTTTCCTTATGTACATGCCGATGGTACTTTGTACTTTAGCTCAAATGGACATATTGGTATTGGTGGTTTCGACTTGTTCAAAGCTGCTAAAACTCAAGATGGTTTCGGTCCGGTGATCAACCTTAAAGTTCCTTTGAACTCTTGTGCTGATGACTTGTCGATTACATTTGAAGACAAAGCTGAACGCGGATATATTACTTCTAATAGAGAAGGTGGAAAAGGTAAATATGATATTTGGTCGTTTGTGTTGCCGAAGTTGGAATTTACTATGCATGGTAAAGCGATCAACGATTCTAATGAAATTGTTCCTGGAGCAACTATTTATTTGGTAGGATCTGACGGCTCGCAGGTAGAAGCAAAAGCTGATCAAAACGGCGACTTTAAATTTAATCTGTTGCCAAATGTGTCTTATACCTTAAATGGCGCATCTGATGATAAATGGGGACCTGAGAAGTTCAATCGAAAAAAATATCTTTCTTCTCCAAGTTATGAATTCACAACTGTTGGTGTAGATGAATCAAAAGATTTTCAGCAAGATGTGAAATTGCCTTTTGTTCCAATCAAACTGGAATTACCTAACATTGTTTATCCTTACAACAGTGCTGACTTAACTCCTGAGACAAAAGTTATTTTGAATACTTTTATTAAGGAGACTCTTATTCCAAATCCAACTATGTCAATTGAAATGGGATCTCACACTGACTGCCGAGGTGGAGCTGATTACAATAGAAAACTGGCTCAGAGAAGAGCTGAGTCTGCAGTTAAATACCTCATTGAGAAAGGCGTTGATCCAAGCAGATTGAAAGCAAAAGGTTACGGTGAAGATGTTCCTAAAGAAATTACTAAAGACAACTTCAAATTTGTGCCTAAGGGGTACGAAGCTACTTTTCCAATTGGAACAGTGTTGACTGAAGCTTATATCAACAAACTTTCAAAAGAATTGCAGGAGGTTGCTCACCAGATGAACCGTCGTACAGAATTTAAATTCTTATGTACCGACTGGGCTCCAGGAAAAGCTGCTGATGCATGCATTAAATAGCATAATAATTTTATATATGGTAAAGCATCCCTATTTTTGGGATGCTTTTCATTTTTAATACAATGACACAAGATTCAAGATATAAACTGCGTGGAGTTTCGGCTTCAAAAGAGGATGTTCATGCTGCAATTAAAAATGTAGACAAAGGAATTTATCCAAGGGCTTTCTGTAAAATAGTTCCCGATATTTTAGGTGGTGATGAAAAGTACTGCAATATCATGCATGCCGATGGCGCTGGTACCAAATCATCGCTGGCTTATTTGTATTGGAAAGAAACTGGTGATTTGTCCGTTTGGAAAGGAATTGCTCAGGATGCCGTCATCATGAATATTGATGATTTATTGTGCGTAGGTGCTACCAACGGAATTTTATTGTCGTCAACTATAGGCAGAAATAAAAATTTGGTTCCAGGCGAAGTAATTTCGGCCATCATCAACGGAACTGAAGAAGTGTTGCAGGATTTACGTGACAATGGTATTGGTATTTATTCAACTGGCGGTGAAACTGCTGATGTGGGAGATTTAGTGAGGACATTAATTGTAGACTCTACAGTGACTTGCAGAATGAAGCGTGAAGAGGTAGTGACGAATGAAAAATTTAAAGGCGGACAAGTAATTGTTGGAATGGCGTCTTTCGGACAAGCATCGTACGAAAAAGAATACAACGGCGGAATGGGCAGCAACGGCTTAACATCGGCGCGCCATGATGTGTTTAATAAATTGCTCGCTAAAAAATATCCCGAAAGTTTTGATCCGGGTGTTCCTGAGGAACTGATTTATTCAGGTAAATACAATCTTACCGATACTAAAGAAGGAGTGCCAGCAAACGTTGGAAAATTGGTTTTATCGCCAACAAGAACCTACGCTCCGGTAATGAAAAAAGTGCTGGAGGAATACCGTTCGGTGATTGGCGGATTGGTGCACTGTAGTGGTGGTGCACAAACCAAAGTGTTGCATTTCATTAAGGATTTGAAAGTGGTGAAAAACAATTTGTTTGAATTGCCTCCACTCTTTAAAATCATTCAGGAAGAAAGCGGAACGTCGTGGGAAGAAATGTACAAAGTGTTCAATATGGGCCACCGCATGGAAGTTTACATTGATGAAAAATATGCGCAAGGCATTATTGACATAGCAAAGAGTTTTAATATCGACGCCAAAGTGATTGGCTACTGTGAATCGTTCACAGGTCAGCAGGTGCAGGTGGAATCGGCGTTTGGAAAGTTTATTTACGGGTAATCATGAAGGATTTAATAGGCAAATTACATAGCATTAAGTTGCGTTACGATGAGGTTGGGGAGCAATTGACTGTTCCTGATACCATCAGTGATCAAAAGCGCTACACTCAATACAGCAAGGAATACAAAGAGTTAAAACCTTTGGTGGATGCTTACGAAGAGTTTAAAAACGTGCTTGACAATATCGATTCATCCAAAGAACTTTTGAAAACCGAAACAGATCCCGATTTCATTGAAATGGCGAAAGGGGAATTGTACGAGCTGGAGCAAAAGAGAAGTCAAATGGAAGAAGACATCAAGGTGATGTTGATACCTAAAGATCCTGAGGACAACAAAAATGCTATCATTGAGTTGCGCGCCGGAACTGGTGGGGACGAGGCTTGTATTTTTGTAGAAGATGTGTACCGCATGTACACCATGTTTTTTAAAAATAAGGGATGGCAAGTGGAGCTTATAAATTCCAATCCAGGTGGAACGAAGGGACTCAAAGAAATTTCAATGAGTGTGAACGGGGATAATGTGTATGGTGAATTGAAATTTGAATCGGGAGTGCATCGTGTTCAACGAATTCCTGAAACGGAATCGCAAGGCCGTGTGCATACTTCTGCAATCACAGTTGCTATTCTTCCCGAAATTGAAGAAGTGGATTTTGTTTTGAATATGGGCGACGTTAAAAAAGATACTTTTCGCGCATCGGGAGCAGGTGGTCAGCACGTTAATAAAACCGAGTCGGCTATTCGTTTAACGCATTTACCTACGGGAACTGTTGTTGAATGTCAAGATGGAAGATCTCAACACAAAAACTTTGAACAAGCACTTTCTGTTTTACGTGCGCGTTTGTACCAGGCAGAAGCTGATAAATTACATGCGGAACGTGCTGCGCATCGTAAATCGTTGGTGTCGTCGGGCGATAGATCTGCAAAGATCCGCACCTACAATTATCCGCAGGGTCGCATCACCGATCACCGCATAGGAAAAACAATTTACAATCTTCCGGCTTTCATGAATGGTGATATCGATGATATGATTGAATCATTGAAAGTGGCTGAAAATGCTGAAAAATTAAAAGAAGGAACAGGAACTTTTTAAAGAGTTCAAAGATTAATGTTAGCTAAGTAATGTCATGACTAGAGAGGAACTCTTTCAAAATATAATTCAAAAAAAATCTTTTCTCTGTGTTGGTTTAGATCCTGACATCAATAAAATCCCAAAATTTTTGTTGGAATTTGAAGATCCAATTTTTGAATTCAATAAAAGGATTATTGATGCCACAAAAGATTACTGTGTTTCTTACAAGCCAAACACTGCGTTTTATGAAGCTTTGGGGGCAAAGGGTTGGGAGAGTTTGCGAAAAACATTAGAGTACATTCCAAAAAATATTTTCACCATCGCTGATGCTAAACGTGGCGATATAGGCAATACTTCACAACTGTATGCGAAAGCATTTTTTGAAAATCTTTCTGCCGATTCTTTAACCATCGCTCCATACATGGGTGAGGATTCTGTAAAGCCTTTTATGTATCCTGGAAAATGGGTAATCGTTTTGGGATTGACCTCCAATCCGGGTGCTGCCGATTTTGAAATGCAGTATATGCAAGATGGAAAACAGTTGTTTGAAAAAGTTCTTGAAAAAACCTGCGAATGGGGAAGTGCCGATAATTTGATGTTTGTGGTGGGTGCCACTCGTCCGCAAATGCTGGAAAAAGTACGGGCAATTGCACCTGAACATTTTTTATTAATTCCTGGAGTTGGTGCACAAGGTGGTTCCTTAGACGATGTTTTTAAATATGGAGCAAGTTCTCAAGTGGGCTTGTTAATCAATGCTTCCCGCAGTATTATTTATGCTTCTTCTGGAAATGATTTTGCTGAAAAAGCAGGAGAAGAAGCAATGAAATTGCAGAAGGAAATGGAAGTGTTGTTGATGGAGAAAGGGTTGGTTTAATAATTTCTCTGTTATCTGCACACTCCGTCATTGCGAAAATTTTTGTACTCAAAAATTAAAGCAATCCCTTATTTTTTAAGCTAGCATTTCAAATCATCCACGTGAAAAATGGATTGCTTTAATTTTTGAGTACAAAAATTTTCGCAATGACGGAGTGGTGATTAATTCTTTTTTCTATCTTCGTTTCAACTAAACATTCTGAACAAGAAAAATTTTATTTAATGCAAGAAAAGGTGCTTCACTATTTGTGGAAGTATCGACTGTTTGATGCGTGTGCCATGGCTACCAGCGATGGACAACAATTAACGGTATATTCAAGCGGAACCCACAATACTGTGAAAGGTGGGCCCGATTTTTTGAATGCCCACATCAAAATTGGCGATACCCACTGGTATGGAAATATTGAGCTTCATCTCAAAAGTTCCGACTGGCTTTTACATCAACATCAAAAGGATTCAAAATATGAATCGGTGATTTTACATGTGGTATGGGAAGAAGATCAATTTGTTTTTAATAGACAGGGAAATCCTTTGCCTTCGCTGGTTTTGATGAATAGTGTTCCTTCAAAAATTTTGGAATACATAGAGAATTTTTCTTCGTCGGCCGAAGTGATTGCATGCAAAGGATCGCTTTCTGCTGTGCCCGAATTGAAGAGAAAAATGTTTTTGGATAGTATCATAGTGAATAGAATTGAACGCAAAAAAAATATTTTAAAGAGTGATTTTATTCGCCTTAATAAAAACTGGGATCATCTTACTTTATTGGCAATAGCAAAGGTTTTGGGTTTGCAACACAATAGCGATTCGTTTGAAAGATTAATAGGTTCTTTGCCCATGGATATTGTGTACAAAAACAATGATCAGGAAATAATTTTAGAAGCGTTGTTGTTCGGACAAGCGGGATTTCTTGATGAGGTTTATGAGGATAAATATCCTGCGGTTTTGAAAGAGAATTATGCTTTTCTGCAAAAAAAATACGATTTAACGAGCATGCATTTTTCACAATGGCAATGGTTTCGAATTCGTCCAGCATCTTTCCCTTCTTTGCGCATCGCCCAATTGTCGGGATTTTTATTGAAGCGCAATAATTTCTTTTCCGATTTGACAAAGATCAACACAATAAAGGATTTTTACGCATATTTCGATTTCCCGCTTTCTAAATATTGGGAGAACCATTATCATTTTGATTGTTTGGTGGCGAAGGGTAAACATGAGCTTAGTCATGAAATCGTTGATAAAATAATCATCAACGCCCTCGTTCCGCTTTTGTTTTTAAGGGCCGAACTGAATTCGGAAACAGCATTGAAAGAAAAGGCGCTTTCTTTTTTACAAGATTTGAAAAGCGAAAACAATAAAATCATTAACCAATGGAGAAATGCGGGGATAGTCGCTGAAAATGCACATGATTCGCAAGCTTTAATTGAGTTGTACAACGAGCTTTGCTCTCAAAAAAAATGTTTAAATTGCGCTATCGGTCACTCGATTTTTAAAAATGCAAAGGAGTATGCTGGAACGATTTAGAAATATTATTGAAGTTAGTGTTTTTGGAGTTTGCTCCTTTTGGGGAAGTAAATTGGGTATTGAGACCAGCAGGATCAGGATTTTTTTTATTTGTATTTCCTTTCTCACTTTGGGATCGCCCGTGATTATTTACTTGCTCATGGCTTTTTCTCTGGAATATAAAAGATGGTTCAATAGTTTTAAAAGAAGAAATATCTGGCATTTGTAATGGCAAACTCAATCCCCAAAAAAATATTAATAACTGGCACAAATGGATTGCTAGGTCAAAAGCTGGTCTATGCATTAATGTCGAGAAACGACTATGAAGTTGTTGCCACAGCGAGAGGAGAAAACCGATTGCTTTCTAAGCAGGGTTATATCTATGAATCATTGGATATTTCAAACGTCAATGAAGTAAAAGAAATTTTGTCAAAGCATAAGCCGCAAATTATTATTCATGGTGCTGCGATGACGAATGTGGATGAATGTGAAATTAAAAAGGAAGAGTGCTGGAAAATTAATGTCGATGCTGTTAAGTATTTAGCTGATGCTGCCGAAGAAATTTCCGCTCACTTTATTCATGTGTCTACCGATTTTATTTTTGATGGAACTGAAGGGCCTTACACCGAAGAAGGGCATCCAAATCCTTTGAGCTATTATGGAGAATCGAAACTAGCAGCTGAAGAAATTGTGAAAAAGTATAAGGGTCAGTGGGCAATTGCTAGAACTGTTTTGGTGTATGGATTAGTTGACAATATGAGTCGCTCAAATATTGTTTTGTGGGCAAAGGGAGCCTTGGAAAAAGGTGTTGCGGTTAATGTGGTTAATGATCAGTATCGTACTCCAACATTGGCAGAAGATTTAGCTCAAGGGTGCATTCTTATCGCTGAAAAAAATGCTTGTGGGATATTTAATATCTCAGGAAAAGATTATTTAAACATTGTTGAAATAGTTGAAAAAGTTGCTGATTTTTATGCGTTGGATAAATCATTGATTCGTCCGGTTTCGTCGGAAACATTGAATCAATTGGCAAAGCGACCTCCAATCACAGGATTTGTTTTGGATAAAGCATACAAGGAGTTGTCTTATCAACCGCATTCATTTGATGAGGGAATATTGATTTTGGATCAGCAAATGAAAATAATGACTCAATGAAAAAAATATTACTATTCATATTCTCTTTCATTCCCTTGTTTTCTTTTGCGCAGGAAAAATCCACCTTGCAGCAAATCAATGATGCCATCGTCAATACCTTTACACCCGTTGCTGATACTGTAACCTACTATTTCTTTTATGAGATGCAGTTTGGCAAATTTTCTATTCCAATAATTTTAATTTGGTTGGTTTTAGGCGCTTTGTTTTGTACTGTTTATATGAAGTTTGTAAACGTCAGAGGGTTCAAACACGCGATAAATATTGTGCGAGGAAAATATGATTTTCCGGGCAAGAAAAAAGATGGAACAGAGGTCACTGGACAGGTTTCGCACTTTCAGGCTTTAACTGCTGCGCTTTCTGGAACTATCGGATTGGGGAATATCACTGGTGTTGCAGTAGCGATTTCTATTGGTGGACCAGGCGCAACTTTCTGGATGATAGTGGCGGGAATTCTCGGCATGTCCTCAAAGTTTGTGGAATGTACCTTGGGTGTTAAATACCGAAATGAAAATGCGAACGGTACTGTTTCTGGCGGACCAATGTATTATTTAAGCAAAGGATTTTCTAAAAGAGGAATGGCGGGATTGGGAAAAATACTGGCTGTGATTTTTGCCATCATGTGTATAGGAGGATCATTAAGTGGCGGAAACATGTTTCAGGTCAATCAGGCCAGAGTGCAGTTTCAAAGTTTATCCGGAATTTTCGGAAGCTTCTGGCAAACAGAAGATGGCGCATTATTGTTTGGAGTGATTATCGCAATTTTAACGGGAGTAGTGATCATCGGAGGCATCAAAAGTATTGCTCGTGTTACCGATAAACTCGTGCCGTTTATGTGTGCTCTATATGTGGTATCGGCTCTGATTATTTTGGCGTTTTTTTACGACAAAATTCCATCGGCTTTTAAATTGATTTTTAATGGAGCACTTGACTTCGACGCTGGTATTGGTGGTGCAATTGGTGCGATGATTCAGGGATTTAAGCGTGCAGCTTTTTCCAACGAAGCAGGAATTGGTTCGGCAGCCATTGCGCATTCCGCAGTGAAAACGGATGAGCCTGTCACTGAAGGATTGGTTTCTTTGCTCGAGCCTTTTATTGATACCGTGGTGATTTGCACCATGACTGCTTTGGTGCTGGTGATTACAGGGACTTACAATCATCAGGGAGTAGAGGGTGTTGAAATGACGGCTGAAGCTTTTCACAGTGTGTTCGGTTATCTTGGAAATATTATTTTAACCATTGCTGTCTTGCTTTTTGCTTTTGCCACTATGATTACCTGGAGTTATTACGGATTGAAATCGTGGGGCTATATTTTTGGGGAAAATAAGTACATGAAAAATCTGTACAAAGTAATTTTTTGCTGTTTTGTGGTAGTGGGTTCTGTGCTCTCTCTTGATAATTTAGTTGGTTTATCCGACGCATTGATTTTTGCCATGGCCATTCCTAACATGATTGGATTGTATGTAATGGCGCCTGAAATAAAACGTGACCTAACTGATTTTCTTGCCCGCATAAAATCGGGTGAGATTAAGCCTTATAAATAAATATTGGATGAACTATCCTTTTCTTTTTGCACGAAAAGAAAGAAAGGGTTTGTATTTACTGCTCTTGCTTTCTGTTATTTTTATTGGTGGGAAATTTTATTTTTTTCCTGCACCTGTTTTTGAAAGTTCAATGTTGAAAGTTCAAAGTACAAAGTTTGCTATTCCTGAAATTCGGGTGTATAAAATACCTGAATACCTTATTGATCCCAATGCACTCAAGGCTTCGGATTGGTTGGCAATGGGACTGGATGCAACGCTTGCAGCGCGAATAGAAAAGTATACTTCAAAAGGCGGACATTTTTATGAAGCAAAAGATTTACTGAAAATGTACGGCATGGACACTTCTTTTTATAAAAAAGTGGAATGCAAAATTCAAATCGCGCCTAAAGAAAAAAGAGAGTTTGAGAAGCATGTCAATCCATCAAAAGCGTTTGTGCCTCATGAAAGGAAAGTCAAAGCGTTATTGGAAGTAAATGCAGCAACACAAGAGCAATTGATTGAACTGGACGGAATAGGAGATAAGTTGGCGGCGAGAATTATTAAATACCGAGATATGCTGGGTGGCTTTGTCAGCAAGCAGCAATTGCGAAAAGTGTATGGGATGGATTCTGTGAATTACAACAAAATTCAAAGTCAGATTACTGTTGATCCTTTGCTTGTAAAACGTGTTGCTGTCAATACCGCAACAGCTGAAGAGCTTTCTAAAGTGAAGTTTGTGGGTGTCAAGCGCGCAAAGGCAATTGTTGCATACAGAGAAAGTCATGGCGATTTTTCTTCTTTAAAAGATTTATTGAAAACACAGGTTGTAAATGATTCTATCTTATATTTGATTGAACCATATATCCTGCTCAATGATATCCGATAAAATAAAGAAAACAGTAAGGGACATTCCCGATTTCCCTAAGCCGGGAATTATTTTTAAAGACATTACGCCCCTGCTCATTGATTTTAAATTAAGAGAAGAGCTCATAGATGCTTTTGCCGACAAGATGAAGCATTTGAAAATTGACGCGTTGATTGGTGTTGAAAGTCGAGGTTTTTTGTTTGGCATTCCACTAGCCAACCGATTGGAAATTCCATTCGTGCCTGTGCGCAAAGCTGGGAAATTGCCTTACAGCACTTATAAAGTTTCTTACGATTTGGAGTACGGAAAGGCTGAAGTTGAAATTCATTCGGACGCAATTCGTAAAGGCAGTCGTGTTTTTATCCACGATGATTTACTGGCAACAGGAGGCACCGCAGCCGCGTCAGCACAGCTCGTTCAGAAGCTGGGTGCTGAAGTGGCAGGCTTCGGATTTCTAATAGAACTTTCTTTTTTAAAGGGCAGGGAAAATTTATTGCCCTATAGCCATAACATAATTTCCTTAGCGACGTATTGAAGCTGTCATTCATAATTCAACATTAAAATTTCAACATTAATTTATGGATTTTAGCCAAAACGAAAACCAAAAGATGATCGCGCAAATGGTGCGTGAATTCGGACAAAAACATATTCTTCCAAACAGAAATCACTGGGACGAGAAACAAATTTTTCCAGTTGATTTATTCAAACAAATGGGAGAACTCGGCTTAATGGGCGTTTTGGTCCCTACAGAATACGGTGGTTCGGGTTTCGGTTATTTTGAATATGTAACGGCAATTACGGAAGTCTCCAAAATTTGTGGAGGCATTGGTTTGTCAATGGCGGCGCACAATTCCTTGTGCACCAATCACATTTTGTACTTCGGCTCAGAGGAGCAAAAACAAAAATATCTTCCAAAACTGGCTACTGCCGAATACATTGGCGCTTGGGGTTTAACCGAACCAAGTACAGGTTCCGACGCTGGAAACATGAGAACTACAGCCGTAAAAGATGGTGATCACTGGATCATCAACGGATCCAAGACTTTTATCACACACGGTATTTCAGGGGATGTGGTGGTGCTGATGACCCGCACAGGTAAAATGGGTGAAAAAAATAACGCAACGGCTTTCATCATTGATAAAGGAACTCCAGGGTTTACTACCGGAAAAAAAGAAGATAAGCTCGGTATGCGTGCCTCTGAAACGGCAGAATTGATTTTTCAAGACATGCGTATTCCTGACTCTTGCAGAATGGGTGAAGTGGGCAGCGGATTCAAACAGGCATTAGCAATATTGGATGGTGGCAGAATTTCTATTGCTTCCTTAGGTTTAGGTATCGCGAAAGGCGCTTACGAAGCGGCATTAAAATATTCAAAAGAGAGACAACAGTTCGGAAAATCTATTTCTGAATTTCAAGCCATCGCTTTTAAATTGGCCGATATGGCTACAAAAATTGAAGCGGCGGAATTGCTCATTATGCATGCTGCTTACTTAAAAAACAATCATCTTCCGGTTTCTAAAGAATCGGCAATGGCAAAATACTATTCTTCGGAAATTGCAGTGGAAGTGGCGAATGATGGCGTGCAAATTTTTGGTGGATACGGCTATATCAAAGATTTTCCTGCAGAGAAATTTTACAGAGATGCTAAGTTGTGCACCATAGGTGAGGGAACTAGTGAGATTCAAAAAGTGGTGATTAGTAGGGAGATATTGAAATAAAATTATCTGAACCTTGATTCACTTGATGAAAGGATTAAAAGATTCTAGCGCAGCCCATCCTTTAATCCTTTCATCAAGTGAATCAAGGTTCAGATGTATTACTCCTCAATAAAATCCAAGTCTTTTCCAAAAGTTTCTTCAATATTTCGGAGGCAGATAAACGCGATTACAAACAATAGTGCTCCAACACCAATAATGGCTGATAGGGCTGAAAATCCAAACACTGATTTACATAAACCGATTAACAGCGTAGTAAGAATTAACGATCCTCTCACAAAATTGGGAGCAGTGGTTGTTACTGTTGAACGAATATTGGTGCCGAATAATTCGGAGGCAGTACTCATAAATACAGCCCAGTAGCCTGTGCATAAACCCAATAAAAATGTAATGGTATAAAAGATGGTTAATGATTTCCATCCTATTAAGAAGTAGGAGCATACGCAAAGGAAAGTCAGTATTAAGAAAATCTGAATTGTTTTCTTTCTGCTTTTGATCAATTGACTGATCCAGCCACTTAGGAAATCCCCAACTGTAAGGCCAGCAAAAGCAAAAGTCACTGCTGTACCAGCTTTTGGAATATCCAGCATTCCCATCGCCTTGGCAGTTTCGGGTGAAAACGTGACCAATATCCCTATCACATACCAAATAGGAAAACCAGTGGCTATAATGCTGAAATATTTATACGCTGTTTTTCTTGAACTGAATAGAGAGAAGAAGTTTCCCTTGCTGATACTGGTGCTGCTGGCTACATTTGAATACATTCCCGACTCATAAATTCCAATTCTCAATATTAGTAAGGCTAGCCCCATTGCTCCTCCTAAAAAATAGGAATGTCGCCAGTTGTTGAGGAACTCTCCTGATACCCCAGCCACCACAGCGCCAAACACACCTACTGTTGCAACTATCATAGTGCCGTATCCGCGCTTGTCTTTGTGCATACTTTCGGAAACCAAAGTGATGCCCGCTCCCAATTCTCCAGCCAATCCAATTCCTGCTAAAAAGCGCATTGCGGCGTAAAAGGTAATACTGTCAATACCTCCAATTTGACCAACAAAACCATTGGCAATATTCGCTAAAGAATATGTTAATATTGAACCGAAGAGAACCGATAATCGTCCTTTTTTATCGCCTAATATTCCCCAAAAAATTCCCCCAATTAGCATTCCAGCCATTTGCCAGTTCAGCAATGATTCTCCAACAGTTTTGATTTCATCGGGCCCTAATCCCAAATCAGTTAAACTTGCCTTGCGCACCACTCCAAAAAGTATCAAATCGTAGATATCCACAAAATAACCTAATGCCGCTACAATCACTATCATGTAGGTGTTTCTGGAAGTTTTGTTGGATTCGTTGAGCATGTTTTATTAAATTTGATGATGGCCAAAAGTATAATTATTTTTCAAAGCTGCTGTTACTTAGTACTTGCTTTTTAATTGTATACTGTTGATAAGTAAAAGCTAAAGTTCTGGCATGCTAATTTCTATAAGATATTTTTGTACTATGACAGATTTTACTACGTTTATTTTTAAAGCAATATTTAAAATGAAAACAATCGCAAAACATAATTTGATTGCCGTTTTAATTTTTGCAGCGGCTATGATCTGTGGACCAGCAAGTGTTAATGCACAAACCTCCGACTTTAAAACAGAAGCAGCTGCCAAGGAAAAGAAATTGAAAGAGGAGGAAAAACAAAAAGCTGAAGAAAGAAAAATTAAAAAGAAACAATATGCTGCCCAGCTTAAAAAACAAAAGGAAGCGGAAAAATTAAAGCAGGCTCAATTAGATGAACAAGCTCGTGTGG
>JAPLEZ010000069.1 GCA_026390935.1 Bacteroidota bacterium | reverse complement strand
CGTTTTCTAGCATATCATTGATTTCTATCTGGCTTAATCCGTAACTAGGATTTAGCACAATATTTTGTACTATTCCACTGGAGTTTTCTTTAGCAGCAACAGATTGTTGCATTAAAGAATCCCCTTCCTTTTGCAAAGCAGAAATCAGTTTTTGCTGCGCAGGATCCATTTTTTCATTTTTCCATTGTTCTGTGATTTTTTTGTTATTTTCAAAAACTAACTGATCCTCTTTCAACTCTTTTTGAAGTGCTTCGTTTTGAATTTTATCAGCAGCCAATTCATATTCTTTGGACTGAGCCTGCAATGCTTTTTTCTTCTTTGGATCCTTTTCTTTAGCGATTTGCGCTGTAAGCTCTACAACTTTACTTTTCGCAAGTGAATCCAAGGTGTTTTGACGAACAACAACTTTATTTTCTTCTGCTTTTTTAAGATCAATTTCCTTCTGCTTTTCAAGAGCCACTTTCTCTTCCTGCAATCTTTTTTCCTCAGCTGCCTTCTTTTCCTCTTTGGTGCCACCTTTCAACACAGCTTCCTGCTTCTCTAGTGCTTGCGTTTCTTTTTCGTATGCTTCGTTATACAAATCAATTTGCTCAACACTCGACTTAGCTTTCTTTGCTTTCTCTCTTATTTTTTTGGCTTCAACAAAAGCATCTTCGGCATCTTTTAAATCATTCTTTTGCTTGTCGGAAATAGTGATTTTCTTTTTGAGGAATTCCTTTTTTATTTTTTCTTTATTGACTTCATTTTCTTTTTCATGCAATTCACCCGTTTTAGCCAACGCCTCTTTCTCCTTAATTCGGCCCAATCGCTTTAATTTAATTGCTTGCTTCTTTAATTTTTTGGCTTGTGATTTAGTTGCTGATTCTGCTTTTTCTTCTAATGCTAGCGCTTCATTGTACCGAGCTACTGCGCTATCTTCCAAAGCAAGTATTTCTTTATTGACAGCTTGCACAGCAACATCTTTGCTGTATTCGTATTCTGAATTTTTCACTACTCCAAATCCTTCCTGCAAACTATTTATTTTTTCTTTCTTAAGTTCTATTTCAGTTTTAGGAACATTGTTAGCAACTGCATTTTCAGATTTTGTTTTTGTTGCCGCTGTATCTACAACAGACTTTTTCAAGTTTACTTCGGCAATTTGCAATTCAATTTCTTTGATATCTTTAATTTGAGAAATGATGGCCCTTTGTGTTTTCAGCACTTCTAATTCTTTTTTGTATGCCTCATTGATTAATGCAACTTTCTCTTTGAAATCATTAGATTTTTTCACTCTTTCTCGAATCACTAAACTTGACACCCAGTCATTTCCAATATCGCTCAATTTACTTGAAGGAACTTGTACTTTTTTGGCTTCAACAGCTCTTTTGATGACGTCAGTGTTGTAATCGTATTCAGCACGATTGGCATAAAAATAATTTTCAGAAGCCAGCAATTGCTTTTCCTCAGATTGTTTTTCCAACTTCTGCGCTTCGCTGTTCAGTTTCTTTTTATCACCTTTTTTATCTGTTGCTGCCGCAGCTTCCTGCTTTGCTTTTGCAGAAACATACATCGACAACGCTTCATTTTCAGATGCACGCGCATTGTTTAAATTGGCTTTTACGGTGTTGCTCGGACCATATGAAAAGCCGGTATCCGATTGAATTCCGAAAGCACTTAGGGCCGCCAGCGACAAATCATTTTCACTTGCATTTTCTGGCTTGAAATCCGATTTCAGTTCGAATGTCTTTGTTGTATTCGCAATGATTTTCGCAGTAGTATCTATTTTCGTTGTTACAGAATGAGCAGTGTCAGTTGGAGTAATCTTCGCATCCGATTTTGTATTGGTAGCCGGATCAATTTTTGCTACAATAGTTTTTGAAGTATCGATTGGCACACTTTTCACATCCGATTTTACGCTGATCGCCGGATCAATTTTTGCTACAATAGTTTTTGAAGTATCGATTGGCACATTTTTCACATCCGATTTTACGCTGATCGCCGTATCAACTTTTGCAACAACAGATTTTGATGTATCAACCGGATTGCTTTTAACTTCCTGCGTTTTGTCCTTTGGCACTAATACCACTGCTCCTGTTTTAGAGAAAGTCTCCAGGGCAGCAACCTGTTTTTCATCTAACTTATTGGAAGCAGTGATTTCCTCTTTAGACAATTGTGCCTTTTTCTCGATGCCTTCCGCCTGCTCCAGGTGGTACTTGATGTCGAGTTTTTTCTTTTCCTCCGCAACTTTTAACTCATCAATTTTTTTCTGAATTTCTTTTTTCTCAGCTTTCTTCGCCGAAACCAATGAATTTTCCAGTTCCTTTTTTTCTGAATCGATAATTACCAAAAGGTCCATTTCTGCTTTGGCTTTCGTCATTTCGGAATTGTATTGGTCGGCCGCAAGTTGCTTTTCTTCTTTAGAGATCGACTTCACAACCGCAACTGATGAAGTATCTTTCGGCTGAGTAACCTCTTTCAATTTTTCGCCAACATCCTGCTTTTTAACCGTATTCACTTCCTGCGTTAAACTTTGAATCGTTTTCACATCGGGAATAGGATCGGTATCGGTTTTAATGGCGAGCAAATCAGCCTCGGCAATCACTTTCTCAGCCTGTTTTTTAGCTATTTCCTGATTCAGCTCTTCAATCTGCAATTTAAATTCTTCCTGTAATTGTTTGTTTTTAGTGCCGTCAATTTGTTTTTGCAAGGTCTTTTTTTCTTCTTCAACGGCAGCCAAATCGGCAGCAGCTTTTTTAACAATTGCATCTGCATTTTTCTGTTCTGTTTCTCTGCTGACTTGTGTTTCGGTGTACGCCTCCTCTAAACTTGTTTGATTGTTGGTTTTATTTCGCTCCTGAATTTGTTCGAGCTTCTGTTTTTGCGTTTCAAGCTTCGCTATAGCCTGATCGGTATTTTTTGAATCTGTTGCTTCCTTGATCACCTCTGCATACTGGTTGGCCGCAACATATTCTTCCTTTTTGTTTTTGGCTTCTTTCTTTTTTGCCTCTGCATAGTGAGCAGTGATCACCGCCTCCCTTGTTTTTTTTCTTAACTGCTTTCCTTTCTGATCAATCTCCTGTTGTATTTTTTGTTTTTCTTCAGGATTGGTCGTCTGCGCCAATTTTTTACTCAAATCAATCAATTCCTTTTTCTCAACTGCTGCTTCATCGCTTTTAATTTTCGCTACAAAATCGGCAGCTTCTGCATCAGCTTGTATGGCCTGATATTCCCTTTCCAATTCTCGAGCATCTTTGTATGCTTCCTCCACGAAAGAACTGTTTGTAGTCTCTACTTTCGTCTCTTTTTTAACCGCTTCAGTGGCATCGTGCTTAGCCAGTGGTTCTTCTTCTATTTTCTCTTTTACAACCTGAGTATTAAAGGCAACATCCTTGTCGGAATTCACTTGCAAATCGGCACTTTTTTTATAGTATTGATTAAATGCAACATCATCAAGTACAGTTTGCTTTTGGTTAGCAAGCAGCATTTTTTCCTGAGGAGTTTTACTGAGCTCAATTTTTTGATTGATCACAGGAGACTCTTTTTTATCAGGAATGCTCACTATTTCCTCCATTTGTCCGTAACCGCTTGCTTCTACTTTGAAACTGTACTGTTTGCTGGAAGGAAGAGTCATGGAATAAGCTCCTGTTTTTTCGTTCGACTTAAACACACCTACAACCGCACCAGTCTCCATATCGGTAACAGTGATCTGCGCATTTTTCAACTTTGAGTTTTCAATAGCTACAATTCCTTTGATGACCGTATTGTCCTGATGCGCTTTATTAGGAACGATCTTATACACCGTAATTTCATCCTTTGAGCTCGCACGGGAAGAAGCAAAGAAGGCTACATTCTCATCCATATCGGTGATGTACAAAATATCATCATCAGGAGAATTTATAGCAAACCCAACATTTACAGGAGATCCCCACAAATTAGTAAGGGTATCGAGTGAACATTTAAAAATATCATAACCACCAATACTGTTGTGGCCTTTTGAAGAAAAATACAAGATTTTTCCGCTCGGATGCAAGTAAGGATAATCCTCATCAAGAGCAGTATTGATAAGCGGTCCGAGGCTTAATGGCGTACTCCATGTTCCATCGGCAAAATGAACCATCTTAAACAAATCCTTTCCATTTTCACCTTTTTCACCGTAGCTAGAATAGTACACTTCCGACAAGGCTGGATTGTGAACAATTAAAGAATACTCCTTATTTTTTTTATCCAGCTTAGTTTTGAATTCGTCAGGCTTTACCAAAATTTTTCTATCGAATTCATTCAATTGATACCCCCTAAAAAACTCAGCCCGACTGATATCTTTTCTACTTAAAACGTTAATCGACTGGATATCCTGAATCAATACTTTACCTTCTTCGCATTGCTTAATGTAAAGAGACACGTCATTTTCCTGAACAGTTTTAGCTTTGGCCTTGATCCTAAAATCTTTATAAGCCTTAATCGCTTCTTTGAAATAATAATTGAGATGATAAGCACGCGCTACATAAAAATAAGCCATTTCATCTACTCCAGGCTTGCTGACAGCAAATTTCAAAAAAGTTAAGGCTTGTTCTTTATCCGGACTGGCATACAACAAACAAGTTCCGTATTTAAAATTATAGTTAGGGTCTTGCGCATGCAAGCTGACCAACTGAGAATAATAATCAAGGGCTTGCGCATATTGTTTTTGCTCAAAAAGCTTATCCGCTTTCTTAATCATCTCCGCTTCCGACTCAAAGCCTTCACCAAAGGAAAATGAAGCTACAATAATAAAAGCAGCGAGCAGCACCTGATAATATTTTTTTATCAGACCTAGATTCATTTATGGTAAATCGATTTCAAATTCTGATGCATCTAACGAAACAGTCGTGATAAAGTTAACAATTTTAAAAAGTGTAAAAAGGCTAAAATGCACAGAATGCTAACAAAAGTGAGTTAAGTTCTCTTTTTTATCAGGTAAGTTTTGTTCTCTGCGCCTTGAATGAGGCGGGTTATGTTCTTTTGATGGGTCACCAAAACCAACACTGCAATAATCGCCGAAAAAAGCTTTAAAGAGTCAGCCTCTGTTTCAAAAATAAAATTTACAAAAATTGGAAACGCAATTCCTGCCAACATTGATCCCAAAGACACATATTTACTGATGATCAGAACGATTAAAAATATTACCAAAGAAGCCAAAGCAGCCTCTGGCAAAATGGCGAAAATAATTCCTAAAAGAGTTGCAATTCCTTTACCTCCCCTAAATGCAGCAAAAACAGGGAAAATATGTCCAAGAAGCGCAGCAATACCAAAAGCCAACTGAAGATTAATAAATGGAATGCTATCAACAGCGTAAACTGACTGAAAATACACCAGCTTCACAGCAAAAAAACCTTTAAGAATATCTATTAACAACACAGGAATTCCTGCTTTTTTCCCCAATACCCTGAAAGTATTGGTCGCGCCTGCATTTCCCGAACCATACTCTCTTACATCAATTCCATAGAATGACTTCCCTATCCAAACAGCTGTAGGGATTGATCCTATAAGGTAAGCGCCAAGAAGTAAAACTATATTGATTAACGTCATTAGCTAATTTGTGGTTGGCAAGGTAGTCATTAACCCCAATTCTACAAACTAAGGAAGTTTGAAAAAATCAACAATTACTTTGTTGAAAAAACAATCCTTTGCAGTAAGGGCATAAAAAAAGGGCCTTTCGGCCCTTTTAGTGTTTTTATTTACCACCTCTTTTTCGCTCTCCCTCTTTCAATAAGATTTTTCTTAATCTTAATGATATCGGAGTTACTTCAACATATTCATCTGACTGAATATATTCCAAAGCTTCCTCTAGAGTGTGCTTGATAGCTGGGATAATTCTTACTTTATTATCGGTACCGCTGGCACGCATGTTCGTTAATTGTTTCGTTTTAGTAACGTTAACAGTTAAATCACCTTCTTTGCTGTGCTCACCAATTACCTGACCTTCATAAATTTCTTCGTTAGGATTGATAAAGAATTTACCTCTGTCTTGCAATTTATCGATTGAGTAAGGGATAGCTGTTCCTTGCTCCAAAGAGATCAAAGATCCGTTTTGACGTTGTGGAATCTCACCTTTCCAAGGCTCGTATGCTTTAAAGCGATGCGACATAATAGCCTCACCAGCAGTGGCAGTCAACATAGTCCCTCTCATTCCAATGATACCACGGGAAGGAATAACGAATTCTGTTTTAACACGTGTTCCAACAGGATACATATTCAATAACTCTCCTTTTCTGCGGGTTACAATATCAATTACAGTTCCTGAGCAATCATCTGGTACATCGATAGTCAAAAACTCAATCGGCTCACATTTCTTTCCATCAATTTCTTTCACCAATACTTGTGGTTGTCCCACTTGTAACTCATATCCTTCTCGACGCATTTCCTCAACCAAAATAGATAAGTGCAATACACCTCTTCCATAAACCATGAACGAATCTGCTGAACCTGTAGGCTCCATTTTCATCGCTAAGTTTTTCTCTAATTCTTTTTCCAGCCTGTCTCTAATGTGACGGGAAGTCACGAATTTTCCTTCTTTACCAAAGAAAGGAGAGTTGTTGATAGAAAACAACATACTCATTGTAGGCTCGTCAATAGAAATTGCCGTCATTGCTTCAGGCTTGTCGATGTCTGCTACTGTATCGCCGATATCAAAACCTTCTAAACCTGTGATAGCACAAATCTCACCTGCTTCAACTTTTTCTACTTTAGCTTTTCCTAATCCTTCAAACACCATCAACTCTTTCACTCTTTGTTTTATTTGAGTACCATCTCTTTTAATCAACATTACCGGTTGATTCACAGAAATTGAACCTCTGAATAAACGACCGATAGCAATTCTACCTACATAAGAAGAGAAATCTAAAGATGTGATCTGCAATTGAGTTGGTCCAACTTCCACACGTGGAGCAGGAATATATTCAATAATTTTATCCAACAACACATTGATGTTATCAGTTTTAACTTTCCAGTCGTCGCTCATCCATCCGTTTTTCGCAGCACCGTATACTACTTGGTAATCCAACTGATCTTCGTTGGCTTCCAAATCGAACATTAAGTCGAATACTTTTTCATTAACAGATTCAGGATCGCAATTCTCTTTATCAACCTTGTTTACAACAACGATAGGTTTCAAGCCCAATTGCAAAGCTTTTTGCAATACGAAACGCGTTTGAGGCATAGGCCCTTCAAAAGCATCCACCAACAATAATACGCCGTCGGTCATTTTCAAAACCCTTTCTACCTCACCACCGAAGTCACTGTGACCAGGAGTATCGATAATATTGATTTTATAATCTTTATAAGTTACAGAACAATTTTTAGCACGAATGGTGATACCTCTTTCTCTTTCCAATTCGTTGCTGTCCATGATCAAATCACCAGTGTCTTTGTGGTTTGCCAACAGTTTACCTGCTTCTAATATTTTGTCTACCAGAGTAGTTTTACCGTGGTCAACGTGTGCAATAATTGCGATGTTTCTAATCTTCATATTTATGCTTTTGAGCTTTTTAAGGGCGCAAAGATAGGAAAAGACTTTAAGGTTTATGCATAATCCCAAAAGTTAACGAAAGCTTTACTATCTTTGTAGCGAATACTCCCGGGATAGTCTTCTCCACATCCCATGTTGATTCACTATAAATTCATATTAAATCATATTATGTCATTTGAACATTTAAAGCTCATTGAGCCCATTTTACAAGCATTACAATCAGAAGGATACACGAATCCAACACCAATTCAGGCAAAATCAATACCTCTAATATTAGAAAAAAAAGATTTACTGGGCTGTGCACAAACAGGTACAGGAAAAACCGCAGCTTTTGCGATTCCGGTTTTACAATTACTAAATGCTGAGCCGCAAACTAGCGGACAAAGAAAAATAAGAGCACTAGTGCTTACACCAACACGTGAGTTGGCCATACAAATCAGCGATAGCTTTGCTGCCTACGGAAAAAACCTCAACTTGAAACAAATCGTTATTTTTGGCGGAGTTTCACAAAGTGCGCAAGTAAATGCGTTAAGATCAGGAGTAGATATTCTTATTGCTACTCCAGGTAGATTGCTAGATTTGATGAACCAAGGTTTCGTTCGCTTGGAAAACATAAAATTATTTGTGTTAGATGAAGCGGACCGCATGCTCGACATGGGTTTCATCAACGATGTAAAAAAAGTAATTGCCAAGATTCCTGCTAAACGACAAACTTTGTTTTTCTCGGCAACGATGCCACCTGAAATCCAAAAATTGGCCAACACCATCCTTGTTAACCCAACTAAAGTAGAAGTTACTCCGGTTTCTTCCACAGCAGAAAAAATCACACAAGGCTTGTATTATGTAGACAAACCACAGAAAAAACATTTATTGAACCATATCTTAAAGGATCAGTCGATTGTTACCGCTTTGGTTTTCACCCGCACAAAACACGGTGCCGACAAAGTGGTTAAAGATTTAAATAGCAATGGCATCAAAGCCGAAGCTATTCACGGCAATAAATCGCAAAATGCCCGTCAGCGCGCATTGAGCAATTTTAAAGACGGAAGCATCAGAGTACTTGTTGCCACTGATATCGCAGCACGCGGAATCGACATCGATGAATTGTCGCACGTGATCAACTACGAATTGCCCAACGTTCCTGAAACTTATGTTCACCGCATAGGAAGAACAGGAAGAGCGGGATTAAGCGGAGTAGCTTATTCCTTTTGCGATGCAGAAGAACGTCCGTATTTAAAAGACATAAACAAACTCATTGGAAAACAAATTCCACTATTGGAAGACAATCCATATCCAGCTTTGATTGAAGTTGCACCACCTGCAGCTCCGAAACAACAAGGACGTGGAGGAAGATCTCAGGGATCTAATCAAGGTGGCAGAAAGCCTTGGCAAAATAGAAGGTAGATTAAATAAAAAGAGCTTTGAAAATTTCAAAGCTCTTTTTGATTTACAGAAGTTCATAGACACAAATCAAGTATTAATCTATGCTTAATCGCTATACACGCGAAAATGTCATTACCAATAATATAATATTTACTTTTACCGCAACACATGAAGTATTTTACTATTGCCTAATCAAATAATTCTAATTTATTTTTTTAAACCTAACATTTACCCCTATTTATCATGAAGTCATTTTTATGCAGATTCATTAGTGTCCAGCACTATTTGAATCCTAGAACATTGTTGTTTTTTCTCTTTATTTATTCGTCATCAATCCAATGTCAATGGATCAACAGCGGCTATACAGATGGAGGCGTTTGGACCACTAGCATTGGAAACGGACCCAGCACTGTCAACGTCGTTCCTCCCAATTGTGTTTTTGCCAATGCAACTGGCAATACTTTGAACGCTCGTGTATTTAGAATTTTGCCCCAAGCTCTTCCTAACAATTCCTGGCAAGCAAAGGTTGATTTTATGGCCACCGCAGGAGGTACGATACAAAGAAATTTCTTGGGCAACTTAACTATTGTTGGAGGAGTTGGCCACACTCTTTTGGGCTTGACAGCAGGAACATTAGATCCTGACCTTAGCGATTTATCTAGTAACGGTGGTGTTCAAACCAACCAAGACGCTATGCGAATAATGTGGAGTTGCCCAATCAATGGCGCGCCTAACACATGGGTTTTGAGCGTACAATGCAAAGATCAAAATGTTTGGTTGGATTCACAAACGAATATTGTACTGGCTTTGAATACTCAATATTATATTAGTTTCGAGCGACTAACGCAAGCTAGCGGCCGTCTCAGTGTTTTTTCTGACCCGAATCGCACCATACATGTTGCTGGCTCACCATTTTGTTTTGCTGTTCCGGCCACAGTTGTTAATTTAAATACCATTCAACACGGCGCTGCACTATCGGGATCTTCAACAAGGTCATGCACGGGCACTTTAAGCAATTTATCACTGGTGCAAACAGCACCCATTCTTGTTCCGGCACCTACTGTAGTTGCCGATAATCTGCAAATTTGCGCAGGAAATCAAGCCGTATTAACAGCTATTGCACCAGGTGGTGATTATTCATGGTACAACGATGCAGCTGGACTCAATGCAATTTCCGTTGGTGCAATTTTCAACAGTGGAGCTCTAAATGCTAATTCTTCGTTTTTCGTAGAATCAAAAGTTAGTTGTGCAATAAGCGCTAGAACTCAAGTTGATATTAATGTTCTTAAGGCACCTATTTTAAATATTTCAGGAACAACAGTAATATGTAACGGCGAAAGCACTCAGCTGACAGCAAGTGATTTTGAGAAAAATGTATTTGCCAATGAAGATTTTATTTATTCTGTATTCCTTAAGATCTACAATAGAATTCCCAATGATGAAGATTTAGCTTTTTGGACTAACTTTTACATTACATCAAACGACAAAGCTGCATTGGTAAATGAAATGTTGAATTCCCAAGAATACTATACAGCTATTATAAACAACGCTTATACTTTGGCTTTAGGTAGTGCTCCAAGTGGTACTGACCTTGTTTCTTGGATAACTGCATTAACAGGTGGATCAACAAACGAACAACTGTTGCAAAATTTATTTTCAAGTGATGCGTTTTTTGCTGCCGCTGGCTCAACAAATAAAGGTTTTGTTGACAGATGCTATGCAAAAATATTGGGACGCGTTGCTGATTCTGATTATTGGCTCACGCAAATTAATTCTGGATTTCCAAAAGCGGCCTTGATCACTGAATTTTTAAAATCGGCAGAATACAACAGTGCCTTTGTTAGAAATCAATATTTAAAATTATTAGGACGTCCAGCAGATGGTGGCGGAGAAAACTACTGGACAAGCCAACTACAAAATGGATTGACCCAAAATAATTTCATAAAGAGCATGCTGTTGGGAAGTGAATTTCTGAGCAATGCAGCAGCAGCTAGTCGCTACATCTGGAACGCAGCCCCAGGATTATCATCAACAAAAGGCGAAGTAGTTAACGTTAATCCAACCGTAAGCACAGTTTATACTGTAACAAAAACTAATTCACTTGGTTGCACCGTTTCAAAATCAATCACAGTGAATGTAAGAAAGGCTTCATTTACTATTAATACGGAAATCTGCGCTAATTCTCCGGTGATAGTTGATGGCTCAAACAGTTTGTTCGAAGATCAATACAATTGGACGATCACTGAATCTGACCAATGGTGGAATACAACCTGGAATCCAAATACTACATGGAGCCAATGGTATCAAGGAACCTCTGGTGTGTTGGATTTATCTGCAGCATCTAACTTTAATTTTATTCCAGGAAAGTATTATCGCATTAGACTTTTCGTGGGATCTTGCGTTGGTAATTTAATGGTTGATGAAAAGTTGATTCATATTCGACCCGTTGCAAATGCGGGTGCTGACAAGGAATCTTGTCAAAACTCAAATACCGCTATAACACTTGGTATTGAGGGACCTCAAGATCCAAACTGCACGTATACTTGGTCACCTTCATCAGGAATCATACAAAACAACGGCAGTTCGATCGAAGTAATCGCTCCTAAAACAAATACGCTTGGCGTCACATACACCTTGCAAATGCGAGACAATATTTATGGTTGCGTAACCACTGACGACGTTTATTTGAAGAACTTTGGTATTCCTTCATATACCATTTCATCTACACCGCAGTTAACTTTATGTGATAACAACAGAACCATTCAAACAACTAATCTTGATAATAACTCTTTAGTTAATGGAGTACAGTATTTATGGAGCCCTAGCGGTGAAACTACAAGTTCAATTGTTATTTCGCCAGAAAATAATGCAACCTCTATAGATTATTTTGGTGAAAAAACAAGTTATGCTGTTGTTCAGCCTATAACCAATACAGTTTCTGTATACAATCAATGTCATACCTGGCAACAATCATGGACTTCTGATCCATTTATTTTAGCCACAAATGATTTTCCAGCCCTGTACATCCCTAATTCATTTACTCCAAATGCAGATGGACACAATGATCAATGGGTAGTTAGTTACAACCATGAATATCCAAATATGCTTCCGTATAATGCAACATCGTACGACTTGACAATAATAAATCGTTGGGGAGAATATATCTACACAAAAGTTGGTTCAGCAAGTGTACCCAACGGATTGATTGATGGTGAAATTTCATGGAATGGATATGGCTGGGTAACTTCAGGTTGGTTTTGGAACAGAGTAACCGAATACACAGTGGTTGAGCAAGGCGTTTATACCTACATCTTAACACTTGGAAATTGCTCTCAATCTAAAGTATATACTGGCAGTATTACATTAATTGGCGGCAGTTACAAAACTGAAAATTTAAGCACAAGTAATGAAACTCAAAGTAGTTTAAATGTTGAACAAAATGAACCAAGTTTCGCGGCAAGGATTTTTCCAAATCCAACAACAGGTGAATTAACGGTTTATCCATTTGACGCAGAAAACGGACCTACCAAATTAATTCTACTGGATGTTTTAGGAAACACTGTGTATGAAGAGCAATCGACAAACAATGCAAGTCCATTAAAACTTGATATTTCAAATCAACCAAGTGGCGTTTATATGTTGCAACTGGAAAGCAATGGCCAAGTGCAAGCAACTAGAATAATTAAACAGTAAATAAGTCTTCAAGAAAAAAAGACGGATGAGAATCAGTCATGGCCGGAAGAAATTCCGGCCATTTTTTTTGTTTAAAAAAAGCTTTGAATCACCAATTTGTTGGCTGAATAATATAAAAATAGATAGGTTTGCTTGTCCTAATATCGGTTGACATCATAAATGTCCCAATTCATCCATTCTTTATCAATACCTACTCTGACTCCAATAATTCGCTACCCACTGAAACACCGCAAATCCGATAAAATAAACAGTTGAAAGAGTGTTGACCATTTGCCCTGTGCGAAATATTTCAACTATAGCTAAAGCACCGACGAGAGCCATTCCTAGCGCATAATAGTTGAATTTTTTCTCGTGCTCGTTGCCCGAATAAATTCTCGATAAAGGAACCATCATCGTAAAGCCATAAATGGTTAGCGCTAAAAAAGCTTCTGTGAAAGTGAGTAAATAGGCCACTAAGCCCAGTGCAAATACAGCAGCGGCAATCCCTACAAAATTTGAAATTCTGGTTTCAGTCGCATCTAATGCATAACGCCCGTATTTGTTGAGTCGAAGAAATAAATTCGACAAAGGATGAATCACCCACGTTAAAAAAGCGAACATCGCGATAAATATGATGATAGGAAAAATGTAGGGCGACCATTCCGGATTGGATTCTTCCACAGCACGTAAAATCCTCGTGAGAACGTAAATACCAATGATAATTCCCCACTGCATGTTCTTGCTTTGTTTCGACATCCAAAACTGATAATTCAAAAACCAGCGGTAGATGATGTACTTCGCTTTCATCGCTTCCACCATTCCAGCTCGTGCATATTCCATTGTAGGATCCAAGCGCAATGCTTCTCTGAAGTGAATCAAAGCTTTCTGATGATCTCCTTTTTCCAGCAAACCCCAGCCGTAGTTGGCATGTGTATGCGGATTGTCGGGATCTTCATTCAAAGCTCCTTCTATAGTGCTATATGCATCTTTCTTATTATTCAGCTTCACCAGAGCACTCGCTCTCGTATTTAAACAATGCACATTCGACGGATCGCGACTCAAACCTTCATCCGCCTTAGTTAAAGCTTCAGAATATTTTTTCTGAACCATTTTAATATCCGCCCATGTTGCAAAATACTCAGCATTGGCGGGCTCTGCATTTACTGCGAAACCAATGTGCATTTCTGCTTTCGCTTCGTCTTTTTTGTGAAGAAAAATTACGGCTTTAATATAATAATAGTAGCCTTCTGATGCATCGAGGCGGATAGCATCATCAATGGTCGACATTGCTTCATCGTATTTTTCCGATTGCAAATAAATTCTTGCCAATAAGCCAATGGCGTGAGCGTGCTCGGGAAATTCCGAAAGGTGCTTTTTGATTTCCTTTTCAGCGTCGGCAAATCTTCCCTGCTCTAGCAATATTTCGGCACGCGATAAAAACTGCGACATTATTTTTTAATATTTAAATAGGTAAGAATATCGTCGTACAATCCGGAATCATTGGCATACAAAGCATAATTTTTTGCCGAATTGAACCAATCGCGTGTTGACGGTCGATGTAATTTTACTGCTCCTAGAATATCTTTGGTCGTCAATGGTTGCGGAACTCCTGTTTTGATAGCCTCTTCCAACTTGGATTCAATAGCAATATCAATAACTGCATTTAAATCAGCGCCAGAATAATCTGGCGTTTTTTTAGCCAGTAAAGTATAGTCGATATCTGTTTTAGGCTTGTCTTTCATCTGCAGTTGCAAAATAGTTTCCCTGCTTTCGTCATCTGGAGGAGCAACGAAAATAATCCTGTCGAAACGTCCCGGACGACGGAAAGCAGAATCCAAATGCCAAGGAGCGTTAGTTGCACCAAGCACCAATATCCCATCATTGTCGCCATCTACGCCATCTAGTTCCGATAAAAACTGGTTGATCAAATGTCGTCCAGATGATTGTTTCATATCAGAGCGACTCGCTCCAAGCGCATCAATCTCATCAAAAAACAATACGCAAGGCTTATTTTTTCTGGCATACTCAAACACTTCATGCAGATTTTTTTCACTGTTGCCTATCCACATATCCAACACATCGTTAATGCCTATATTGATAAACTTCGCCTTGATTTGTCCGGCTGTAGCCCTTGCCAAATGTGTTTTTCCACAACCTGGAGGTCCGTATAGCAAAATACCACCACCAATTTTTTTACCGTAAGCTTTATAGATCTCTGGATTTTTTAAAGGCTGGATGATTTTCAAATCGATTTCCCGCTTTACTTTTTCCATTCCACCAACATCATTGAAATCAATTCCAGGATTTTCAACTATCCTGAAAGTTGCATCTTCATCAAATTCATCTTCATCGAACTGATCGCTGTCGTTGTACGTTCCCTGACTTCTCAACTGACTATCCAACTCAGCATCGGCGTAATGAGGATCCAACTTTAATACGCGTTTGTAAACTTCAATCGCTTCTGATAAAGATTTGTCTCTCAAATGCGCTTTAGCCAATAACAACAAAGCATCAGGATTGTTTTTAAACTGCTCTTCCTCTGCAATAACTATTGTTGCTGAATAATTTCCTTGCAACAAAAAAGCCTCTGCTAATAAAAGCTTTGCTTCTTCATTGGCGGGATCTTTCGTTAAAACTTCGTTGAATTCGTTGATAGCTTCTTGATATTCCTTTTCATCTAGAAGCATTTCTCCTAAATGCAACTTCAATGGAATATTATCGGGGGAGAACTTTAGGGCTTCTCTTATTTTATTAATTGCTTCGTTGGCCATGTTGTATGGATTAGTCCGCAAAAATACGACTTTATTTTTAAGCCAGCCCCTTTGTTCTTCTGATCTGGTGAACGGCAATTTTCATAATGTCAAAAGCCATTTCCGCCATTTTATTGCCTTTATTGTCGAGGGTTGGATTAATTTCCACCATTTCGAAACAACAAACTTTTGGATTTTTTAAAACTTCTTTCACTATTTTTTCCGCTTCATGCGCCCAAAATCCGCCAGGAACAGGAGTACCGGTGCCCACTGAAATTGATGAATCCAAACAATCCACGTCGAAAGACACATATATGATATCACAACCAGAAAGATATTCTTCAATTTCTTTCCCCATCTTCTCTACCCCCAGCTGACGGAAATTATCCACTGTATAATTTTTCATGTGATGGATCTCCATCAATTCATCTTCGGCTGGCTCGGTGTCACGAACACCTATGTAAACAAGATCTCTAGGTGAAATATCCGGACCATCACCACCCATTTTTTTAAATTTTTCCCAAAATTCAATCGTTTCTTTGTTAGGATCATGCAACTGATGTTCCTTATGATCGATCCCTAAAGACACGCAAAGCGGCATTCCATGCATGTTTCCAGACGGTGTAGTGTAAGGCGTATGGATGTCGGCGTGAGCGTCAATCCAAATCACTCCGATTCGTTTATCGGGAAATGCTTTTCTGATTCCTGCGATAGTTCCCGCGGCTGGCGAGTGATCCCCAGAGATCACCACCGGAAATTTATTTTCGTCTTTCAATTGTTTTTTAACTTCATCCGACAATCGTTCACATACAGCCAGGATTTTATCTATCCTTCTTGCATAGCGATATGGAGTTTCTTCAAAAATAGTATTGTTTTCATGCTGAATTTTCACCGACTGATATTGGAAAAAGAATGGATCCTGTAGGGTTTTAGCCACAGTTTTGAGCGCATCAACACCCATTCCAGCTCCCCATTTCGCCGCGCCTATTTCCGACTTATTTTCTATCAAAATAACTGACTCCATATATTTATATTAATTATATTTGTCGCAAAATTATAAATGTAAGTAACTCGGATTTTGTTTTAATGTAATAACCCAACTCAGTTAACATGCAATCAACCTACCACGAACTACATCAGGAAATCCTTGAGGAAAACAATCCCGAATTCGAAGTTATTGATAATGAATTACATTTTTGCAAAATTCCTTTAATGGATATCATAAAGCAATACGGCACACCACTGCGTATTACTTATCTTCCCAGCATCAGTAAACAAATCCAACGCGCAAAAACTTTCTTTAAAGTGGCTATTGCTCGTCAAAACTACAAAGGAAGCTACACCTACTGCTATTGTACAAAAAGTTCGCATTTTTCCTTTGTTATGGAAGAAGCGCTGAAAAACGATATTCACATTGAAACTTCATCTGCTTTCGATTTACACATCATCAAAAATTTGTACCAAAGCAAGAAGTTAACTAAAGATACTTTCATCATTTCCAACGGATTTAAGCGTCCAGCTTATACTCAAGGAATTGTAAAACTCATCAACGAAGGATTCAACGTAATTCCTGTTTTAGATGATATTCATGAACTGAAAGCATACGAAAAAATTAAAAAGCCTTTTAATGTAGGCATTCGAATCGCAACGGAGGAGCAACCAAATTTTGATTTCTATACTTCTCGTTTAGGAGTTAATCCCAATAAAATTGTTGATTTCTACAAGGAAAAAATAAAACCAAACAAGCTGATAAAGCTGAAGATGCTTCATTTCTTTATCAATACTGGGGTTCAAGACAATGACTACTATTGGAACGAGTTAAGCAAATGTTTGCAGATCTATGTGCAGTTGAAAAAAATCTGTCCGGAACTGGATTCACTGAATATCGGCGGAGGTTTTCCAATTAAATCATCATTGCAATTTGAATGGGATTACGATTATACAGCAGAAGGAATTGTAGAAACCATTAAAAAAGCTTGTGACGAAGAAGATATTGATCATCCGAATTTATTTACCGAATTCGGAACTTTCACGGTGGGCGAAAGCGGTATGATGCTGTATAGCATTCTCAACCAAAAACAACAAAACGACAGAGAGTTGTGGTACATGATCAACAATTCTTTCATGACTACCCTGCCTGATGTTTGGGCCATCGACCAACGTTATCCTATGCTAGCCATCAATCATTGGGACAAAGAATGTCACCGTGTGTTTTTGGGCGGACTCACCTGCGACAGCGAGGATTTTTACAATGCTGAAAAACACAACAACAAAATTTTTCTTCCCAAACTTCAAGTTAAAGAAAAAGACCAACTTCATATCGGATTCTTTTATACTGGAGCATATCAGGAATCGCTAAGTGGTGTTGGCGGGTTGAAACATTGCTTGATCCCAGCGCCTAAACACATCATCATCAGCAAAGAAGATGACGAAGAAGACTATACCACAAAACTGTTCTCAAAGGAACAAAGCGCGAAATCAATGATGAAAATTTTGGGCTATTAGACTGTACTAGCTTTAGATTTAATAAAAAACATTTTCCTTCAACTCACGTTTGCGCCGTATATGTAATTTTACTATTTTGCCGGCTCTTAAACCAGTTATATGAAAAAAATAGCCCTTTTATCTTTACTCGTTACTACACTATTCTCTTGCAGTGAACCTGCTCCGGCGCCAACTCCAGAAACTGTAATTACAGGCGTCATCACCAATCAGGAAGGCAACACTGTATGGATTGAAAATTATAAAGAAGAAAAAATTCAAATTGATACATTAAACGAAAAGGGAGAATTTGAAATTCATTTTACTCTTGGACAACCAAGCTGCTTTGAAATTGTAAATGGAAAATTCAAATCATATATATGCCTTGCTCCAGCCGATACAATTGCAATTTCATTTGACACCAAGAACATTAACGAAACCATTGCCTACGGCGGAAAATCAGCGGCTTTCAACAAATATCTTGGCGAAAAACAAAAGATATCCAATAAATTAATGACGGAGCAATTTGATTCTTTGTATTACACTACAACAGATACCTTTTTAATCAATACTGAACTTTGGTTTACTTCCATCTCAGCTCCATTTAATGCGATTAAAGCGGATACCAACATCAACAAAGTATTAATTAGCAAGGAAGAGCAGGCCTTGAAATACGAAAAAGGCGCAGTGTTGTTAGATTACAAATATTACCATAAACTAATGACATCTGATACGATGGTTGATGTTTCAAAATTAGTTTCAATGGTAAGCGAACTCAATCCGAATAACGCTGCTGATTTAGAGTTGAAAAGCTACAGAAATTTTTTACAAAGCTACGTGAATTTTTATGCTGAAGAAGTATTGATGGCGGACACAGCTTTGATGCACCAACCTGAAGGCACAAGCAAAGCGAAACAAATGACTATCGACAAAAAAATTACTGACCCTGCTGTTAAAGAGTACCTAAATGGGAAATTGAAAAAAGAAAGTCCAGCAATGTAGAGACAACCATACTAGAACAAAAAAACCTTCCAGAAATCTGGAAGGTTTTTTTTATTTAGCCCATCTCCTCTTCTTCCAATCCATCTGCTGCTCCTTGGTTAAAAAAGTCCACGCAACAATTCTACTCACTTTTTGTCCTTGCGCCATTCTTATAGTTTTTACTTCCAAAGCTTTAAAATTCTTAAGCGCTTTATATACTGTTGGCAAACTCAGTTTTTTCGATAAGGCCGTTGAAAACCAAAAACAAGCGGTAGGAATACTTGCCGACTGCTCCACCATTTTTCTGGCAAACTCAGCTTCTCCACCTTCACACCACAATTCCGCATTTTGTCCGCCGAAATTCAAGCTGTTTTTATCAGCTTTTTTCGGATCTAAATTTTTCCATTTTCGAGTAGTACCTTCTTGCTGATCGGCCTGTGAAGCATGAAATGGAGGATTGCAAATTGAAATGTCGTACCATTCTCCTGGTCGAACTACTCCTCTATATATCCTGGATTTTGAATTTTGCAATCGAATATCAATAAAGTCTTTCAATGCGTTCAATTTCACGATTTGTTTTGCAGTTTGAACAGAAACTGGATCCACATCAGATCCAACAAAACTCCAACCGTATTCTTTATTTCCAACCAAAGGATAAACGCAATTTGCGCCAACGCCAATATCTAAACAACTTACTTTTTTCCCAGTTGGTATAATTCCATCATTACACGATGCTAGTACATCAGCCATATAATGGATATAATCAGCCCTGCCAGGAATAGGCGGACACAAATAGGTTGCGGGAATATCCCAATGTTTCACTTCGTAAAAATGTTGCAGCAATGCTTTATTCAAGATTTTCACTGCAGCTGGATCACTAAAATCAATAGTTTTCTCTTCTTTAGGATTTAACACAACATATTGCTCCAACTCTTTACAGCTTTTTACCAAAGCTTTAAAATCATAACGCGCACGGTGTTTATTGCGTGGGTGCAGATCTACTTTTTCAGACTCAGATTCTTTCATGCTTGTATTATTCGAGTTGATAAATCTATCACTTCGCTTCGAGAATTGAAATCCCTAAATTCTTTTCAATAAATCTTAAATTTTTCATTTCATCTTTTGTCACCAAACTCAGCGACAATCCGTGCTTTCCAGCGCGTGCTGTGCGGCCGCTGCGATGGGTATAATATTCAATTTGATCAGGCAACTGATAATGCACTACGTACGACAAGCCTTCCACATCAATTCCTCTAGCAGCCAAATCAGTAGCTACAAGAATTTGCAACTTCTCACTTTTAAATGCACGCATTACTTTTTCGCGATCTCTTTGCTGCATATCTCCTTCAATGGCATCTGCAGGAATATTTTTAGCCATCAACTGCTTTGCTAAAGTTTGCGCATTCGATTTTGTTTTACAAAAAATCACTCCTCTGTTTTCACCTTGCGATTTAATAAATCGCAGCAACACGTTAAATTTATCCGACATATCACAGGTAACAAACTGATGATCGATATGGCGGTTAACCACATTGTCTTTATCCACTTCAACTTTAAATGCATCGGGAGCCATATACTTGCCAATGATGTCTTTGATTTCTTTCGGCATCGTTGCTGAAAACAACCATGTATGTCGTTTTCCTTTGGTATGCGTTAAAATCATATCGAGTTCTTTTTTAAAACCCATGCTTAACATTTCATCGGCTTCATCCAAAACAATTGTTTTCACTTCACTCAATTCAATGGCTTTTCTTTCCAACAAATCAATCAGTCGGCCAGGCGTTGCAACAACAATATGTGTTGGTCGATTCAGTCGAGCAATTTGAATGTCAATTTTTTCTCCACCGTACACTGCTTCAACAAAAATTTTGTCGCTGTATTTTGTAAATCTGAAAAGCTGCTTTGCGATTTGTTGTCCGAGTTCACGAGTAGGCGACAAAATGAGCGCCTGCACTTTATCCGATTTCGGATTAACCTTCATCAATAAAGGCAATCCAAATGCAGCTGTTTTACCTGTTCCAGTTTGTGCCTGACCGATGAAATCGGTGCCGTTTTCCATCAAAAAAGGAAGAGCTTTTTCCTGAATTTCAGTTGGACTCAAAATTTTTAATTCGGTTAATCCTTTTATCAAAGATTCCGAAACACCAAGATCTGCGAAGGTTTTCAATATGGTAATTATTAATGAAGCACGAAGATAGTAAGAACTTATTGTTAATATGTAGTTTGAAAATAATTACTGTCTCCATTCAAAATTCTTTAAATTAGCGAACCAACCTTACATAACAATGGGATTATTAGATCTGTTTAAAAAAAAGAATACCCCTTCTGACAGAAAGTATAGCTCCTACAGAAATCAATGGAGTCAGCGCATTGAAAATCTGGAGGAAGTTTATGGAACAGATGCCAGACCGATAATTTACGCCACCACTTTCAATCTTGGATTTTTTAAAAGATTTGAAGCTGCTTTGTACTTGAGGGAACTGGACACCACAGCTACTTATCAAAATGATTTTAGCAAAAAAAATTCTCTGAATTTCCCTGGTCCTTTTTATACATTAGAAACCGATAATTGTGGAACCGGTCAGCCCGAAGCACCTGAAAATATTTTATGTGATCATGAAGGGCGCGAACATATCTTCATGCAACCACAAACCACTAAAGAACTCTGCAATATTTTAACAGCTTCATTGCTTGATCCATTTCATAGTTATGCTGTCAATGGCAACGAACACTGGAATTTGCAGCTCATTAAAGAATGGTGGCGGAATAAACACAAACTGATTGACACCTTGCTTTCGAAAGAATTTGAAGAAAACAACAGCGGACAGAATTTCAAATATATTGAATACTTAAACGGACAAGCGAAAGAAGATTTGCAACGCTATGCTTACTTTTTAGAAAACGGAAAATATCCGGTTGGAGAAGGATTTGTTCTCCCAGAGATTGATTAGAAAAAGCTATTCAATTACAATTTTCTTGTAACAACTTTCTGCTCCCGAAGAATAACGCAAAAGATAAATACCTCCGCACAAACTTGCTGTGTTGAATTGAAATGTATTTCCACTATTAATCGTTTGAGAAATCTGCAATGATGAATTAAAATCCATAATTTCAATTTTCCCTTCTCCCTCTCCACTCCATCGAATATTCAAAGTACCTGATGCAGGATTTGGAAAAACTTCCAAAGGAGATCGCACATCATTTAATTGAATTCCATTAGAAAAAACAGTATCCACTAATTCCAAAGCGCCAAACACCGATGCGTTTTTGTATGCCACGTTTTTATCAACAGCTGCAATTGTCTCCGACCCCATAAAACTTTGTCGAGAAGCACCTCCATCATTATCGCAATAAGCCATCGCAAAACCTAAAATTTTTCCTTTTACCAAAGATGCTTTCGGGTTGCTTAAAGCGCCGTATACAAATGCGTCGGTATAAACATCAAATGAAGCCTCCCATGTGTATGTTTTTCCGCTTGCAGTGCGTTGAACGTTTACATTAGAATTGTACAAATGTGGCAGTCCATCAATACCTATATCCACCGCATCTAAACTTTTTGAAAAATGGTACGCAAAAGCATTGTAATTCTTTTGATGATCTCCACCCGATTTATCTTCATCAATAAAAACTTCCCAGGTATCGTCTTCCCAATAACTTGTTAACGGATTACTATAGTGATCACTCAAACTATCATCAGTTACTTCCGCTAAAACATACAATCTATCGTTGTCCCAACACACCTTAAAGCGCTCAATAAAGTCGTCGGCTACAGGTTGTTTACCCAACCACAATTGATCCACATTGTGCCAATTGCTTTTTGCCCAAATAGAATCATTGCCAATTCCATCAATCAACACAGGACTGAGTGTTTTAGGGGCACGGTAAATGTTTTGGGAATAAGACGTGAATGTGAAAAATAAAAGAATAAAGAGGATCGACTTCTGTACCATTGTTTTGATTGGATAAATTATCCCCCTCACCGCAAACGTAAACGATTCTTTTTTAATGGCAAAACAAAATGATTAATTCAATACCTTAGCACCCACAATGAAAGCCCTTTTTTATCTCAATAAATTTATCTTGAAATACAAATTCAAGATGTTCTGGGGAATAGTGTTTATAGCACTTTCCAATTGGCTGAGTATTTATCCCGCCCAAATTTTCCGCAATGTGATTGATGTGGTGATGGAATCGGTAGATCTGTTGAACAATTTTAAAAACACAAAATTTGATGAAGCTATTAAAGATTTGTTCATTACATCGGCACTGTGGTTTGGTGTAGGCCTTTTCATTTTTGCAATTGCGCGAGGGGTCTTTGTATTTTTTATGCGCCAAACCATCATTATGGTATCACGCTACATTGAGTACGATCTCAAGAATGAAATTTACAACAAATACCAACAACTGGACATCTCCTTTTACAAAAACAACAATACTGGCGACATCATGAATCGCATCAGCGAAGACGTGACCAACGTACGAATGTATCTCGGTCCAGCCATTATGTACACCATCAACCTCATCATTTTATTTGTTTTGGTGATTTTCACAATGGTTAACATCAACCTAGAACTCTCCATTTATGTATTGCTTCCACTTCCGGTGCTCACCATTTTAATATATTTTGTAAGCAGAAGAATGACACGCCTCAGCGGAGATGTGCAAGGACAACTCTCTAAAATTTACAATAAAACACAGGAAACCTTTGCTGGAGTGCGAGTAGTGAAGGCCTACACGAAGGAAAAACAAAGTGTGGAGCAATTCAATGCTGAAGCAAAATTATACAAAGAGAAAGCTTTAAAACTTGCGCTAGCCGACTCCATGTTCAGTCCGCTCATTTTCATTTTACCTGTCTTAAGTACAGTGATCACTGTATTCATAGGTGGTATGGAAGTGATCAACGGCAATATCTCCTACGGAAATATTGCTGAATTTGTAATCTATATTAATCTACTTACCTGGCCGGTAGCCTCTTTGGGCTGGGTTACATCGCTCACGCAAAAAGCCATTGCATCGCAGCGACGCATCAACCAGTTTTTACAAACACCATCGAAAATCGTTAATCCTACCAATGATCCTTTCGCTGTGAAAGGAGAAGTGGAGTTTAAAAATGTAAGCTTTACTTATCCCGAATCAGGCATAAAAGCACTAATTAATGTATCGTTTAAAATCCCGCTGCAAACGTCATTAGCTATCATTGGGAAAACAGGATCTGGAAAAACCACGATAGCTCTGCTCATCAATCGCATGTACGATCCCGACGCAGGAGAAATTTTTATTGACGACGTTAATATTAAAAACATCAATCTCAACGAACTTCGCAAACAAACTGGAATGGTTCCCCAAGAAGTGTTTTTATTTAGCGATACTATAGAAGGCAACATCGCATTTGGTTCTTTTTCGGGAGGGGAATTATCTGACCAGGAAAGAGAATTAGTAGTAGAAGCCGCTAAAAAAGCAGCCATTCACGATAATATTTGCAGCTTCCCTAGTGCATACAAAACAATTATTGGCGAGAGAGGGATTACCTTAAGCGGCGGACAAAAACAACGATTATCAATCGCCAGAGCACTCTTGAAAAGTCCTAAAATACTAGTTTTAGACGATTGCCTTAGCGCAGTAGACACGGAAACGGAAGAAGCAATACTAAATAGTTTAAAGAGTGAAACTCAAGGAAAAACCGCTTTGATAATAAGTCATAGGGTATCCTCCATCAAAAACTGCAATCAAATCATCGTTTTAAATCAGGGCACTATTATAGAACAAGGCAACCATGAGCAGCTCATGGAAAGTAAAGGATTGTACTACGAACTATACCAAACCCAACTGCTAGAAGAAGGCAAATCTTGATTGGAATAGGGACAATATTTTTGTCTATGTTGAAAAAATGTTTTTAATTTAGTTTATTAATCATTAATTTGGTTGGGAAACGAAAGTTTAATTTAAAAACGAGTGTGAAATGGAAAACAAATCAAGTGAAAGAATGGAAGACAGAGAGGAAATTTTCTCTAAGTCGGTAAGAGCAGGAAAAAGAACTTACTTTTTTGATGTTAAAGCAACAAAAGGTAACGACTATTACCTAACAGTTACCGAAAGCAAAAAGAAATTTAGTGAAGACGGAAAGTTCTTTTTTGAAAAACACAAGTTGTTCCTGTACAAAGAAGATTTTGAAAAATTCGCTGCTGGTTTGAAAGAGGCTGTTGACTTCATCCAGGCTGAAAAAGGAGTATACGAAGCTCCTGCAGAAAGCTACAAAGAAGAACTAGAAGGTGTATTAACAGAAGGTTCTGCATATTCAGAAGTTAGTTTTGACGATTTAGGTTCAAAATAATCTGAAGCAAATAAATTAAAAAATCCCGGTGGCAACGCCGGGATTTTTTGTTTTAAGACCTATTGTGAGCGAAAAGCATTTCGCCCCGACCCTTGGTCATTTAAACATTAAATCTTAAACTTGAGTATTCAAATATGCCTCAACTCCTTTTCATACAACTGCGCTTCATTGATGTTCTCGACATATTGCTCGTGGCCATTTTGTTTTACCAGCTGTATAAAATTGTAAAAGGAACAGTCGCCATTAATATTTTCATTGGAGTACTTGCCATATACCTCTTATGGGAACTGGTTGACGCCATGAAAATGAAGCAACTCAGTAAAATCATTGGCCAATTCATAAATGTTGGAGTAATTGCACTGGTAATAGTATTTCAACAGGAAATACGAAAATTTTTAATTTACCTGGGCACCAAAAGCTTTTCAGGAAGAACGGTTTTATTTAACCGATTACTGAAAACTCCTGAGACAGATAAAAAGGAGGTTCGTCCGGTCATTCAAGCGGCATACAACTTGGCCAAAACGAAGACAGGCGCCTTAATTGTTTTAGCCAATCAAAGCGACTTAAGCTTTTATGAAAGTACAGGGGATAAAATTGATGCGGCGCTGAGTGCTCGACTGCTAGAAAACATTTTCTTTAAAAACTCTCCTTTACACGACGGAGCAGCAATCATAGAAAACAATAAAATTAAAGCTGCTCGCTGTGTTTTACCTGTTACTGAGCAAGATGATTTGCCAGCTCAATACGGCATGCGCCACCGAGCTGCCATCGGTATTACAGAGTCTTCGGACTGTTTAGCCATTTCTGTTTCAGAAGAAACCGGAAAAGTTTCGTTAGCAAAAGGCGGCAAGATTTTTTCTGACCTTACTAGAGAAGAAATGGAAAAAATGATGGACGAGTTTTATAAATAACTACGACACCACATTTGACACTATCGTCTGCGCTTCCGTTTGAATCGTGCGCAAATGATCTTCTCCCTTAAAACTCTCTGCGTAAATTTTGTAGATATTTTCAGTTCCTGATGGTCGAGCTGCAAACCAGCCATTTTCAGTCACTACTTTCAAACCACCTAATTCAGCACCATTTCCAGGAGCTTTAGTGAGCATTGCAGTAATCTTTTCGCCAGCCAATTCAGTAAAAGGTATTTGTTCAGGTGATAATTTGGATAGTTTTTGTTTTTGCTCAGGTGTAGCTGCTGCATCAATTCTATCGTAAACAGGTGCGCCAAATTCTTTTGTCAATGCCAAGTAGTGCTCGCCTGGATCTTTTCCAGTGCGTGCAGTAATTTCAGCAGAAAGTAATGCCGGAATTAAACCATCTTTATCAGTAGTCCACACTCCACCATCCTTCCTCAAAAAGGAAGCACCAGCGCTTTCTTCACCAACAAAACCAAGTGAACCATCAATTAAACCATCAACGAACCACTTGAAACCAACGGGAACCTCGTATACTTTGCGACCAATTTTAGAAGCCACTCTATCAATCATATTTGAACTCACCAAAGTCTTACCAATGTTGGCCGACTTGCTCCAGCCCGAGCGATTTTGAAACAAGTAATTGATACATACCGCGAGGTAATGATTGGGCTGCATCAGTCCGCTACTCCTGGTAACAATCCCATGTCTATCATGATCAGTATCGCATCCAAAGGAAATATCGTATTGATCTTTCATTGCAATAAGTCCTTGCATTGCATAAGAAGAAGAGGGATCCATGCGGATTTTCCCATCCCAATCCAAGGTCATGAAACGAAATGTAGGATCCACCACTTCATTCACTACGGTTAAATTTATTCGGTAATTATCGGCAATTGCACCCCAATAATCCACACCTGCGCCTCCCATCGGATCAACGCCCATGGCAATGTTGGAATCGCGCAAAACATCAAAATCAATCACATTAGCTAAATCGCTCACATAATTGGCGATATAATCGTAACGATGTGTAGTAGCAGATTTTAAAGCCCTTTCGTAAGGAATGCGCAAAACACCTTTCAAGTCATTTTCAAGAAACTCATTGGCTTTTGCTTCAATCCACGAAGTAATTTCCGAACCCGCCGGTCCGCCATGTGGTGGATTGTATTTGAATCCTCCATCATCAGGTGGATTGTGCGAAGGAGTAATCACTATGCCATCAGCCAAGCCATCTTTGCGAACTTTGTTATACATCAATATAGCTTGAGAAACCGCTGGAGTTGGGGTGTATTCATCATTTTTTGAAATCATGATGTGCATACCGTTGGCAGCCATCACCTCCACCGTTGTAGCAAAAGCAGGAGTTGATAATGCGTGAGTATCAATGCCAATGAATACCGGTCCTTCAATTTTTTCTTTCTGACGGTAAAGGCAAACAGCCTGACAAATGGCGAGAATATGATTTTCGTTAAAACTGTTTTTCAGCGAAGACCCCCTATGCCCCGAGGTACCAAATGCCACACGATGTTCACGTATGGATGGATCTGGAACATTGGAATAATAAGCGCTAATTAAGCGCGGAATATTTACTAGTTTATGTGCTTCGGGAAGTTGACCTGCATTGGGATGGATACTCATAAAATCATCTTGTGTTTTAGTAATTCTTGTTCATTACGAAAAATCCAAGATAAGGATACTCTATATCTTAACAACACTAAAATCTCCTAAACTTGCGCCTTGTGAATTTCCGGAAAACTCAACATTGTTGCCCAACATTGAATTAGAAAGCACAGCCTTTTTCACAATGGAAT
>JAPLEZ010000089.1 GCA_026390935.1 Bacteroidota bacterium | reverse complement strand
AATAAAAAGACGATAAGGGCGATAGATCCTTCCTTCGTCAGGAGGACATTACCTACCCATTTCCCTAATGTATTTTCTCAAGTATGTCCTCCTGACGAAGGAAGGATCTATCACCCATATCTGAAAAATTTTTTAATCATCGCTTTCGTTTTTATTTCAAGCTTTGCGAAGGCTGACACTACTTTTACTTTTTTGCCAAAAGGAAAAGTGCACTTAATTGGTGATCAGTTTGAAATCACCGCCACCTTAAAACTTCCTTCAAACAGCAAGGCTGTATGGCCAATTTTTAAAGACACCATCACTTCCAAAATTGAAATCATTGAGCTGGCGAAAAAAACAAGCAGCACTCAAAAAGATTTCACTACCATTTCTCAAAAAATAATTGTCACTTGTTTTGATACCGGATTTATTGTTATTCCTCCCATTGAAATTTTAAATGACTCAGGCAAAACTATTATTGCTAGTCAGGCTCAATTGATAGAAATAAAAGCTATCCCTACAAAAGGCGATGAAATAAAATCCATTAAAGAGCCGCTAGACACTCCTTTTTTATGGAGTGAAATCAAAGAAGAATTAATTTACGGAAGCATATTACTTATTCTGATTATTGCGCTTTCCGTCTTCCTTTGGTGGTATTTCAAAAAACGAAAAAAACCGGAAATAAAAATTGTGCTTCCTCAAGTAAGCGCGAAAGATGCTGCACTGCAACAACTACTAGATCTTGAAAACAAAAAATTATGGCAACAAGGAAAAGTGAAAGAATACCAATCGGAATTAACCACCATTCTCCGCGAATACATTGAAAAGAAATTTGATGTAATTGCATTGGAATTAACCACGCCAGAAATTATTGAGCAACTTTCCCGAAGAAATTTAAACTCCTCAGAAAAAGAAAAACTGCAACGGGTTTTGCAAATTGCCGATATGACCAAATTTGCCAAGGCCGAACCTACTCCAATTGAAAACGAATTGTGTTTTAGCATCAGTAAAGATTTTATCAATAGCTGCGGATAATGAATTACGACCATACATACCGTTTGTTCATTGAAACATTTGAAAAAATGTTTGATTGGGAAATTTATGCCGAAGCAAAAGCTTTTTGGCTTCTCCTATTTATTCCGGTTTTAGCGCTGTGGTATATCATCAAACAAAAATATTTTCAAGCCACCGTTCATTTTTCTTCTACCACTCCATTTGAAAAAATCCCTACTTCTCCCCTTTCCTACTTGCGCCATTTGCCCTTTGTTTTGCAAATGCTGGCCCTTGGATTTATAATATTCGCATTGGCGCGTCCTCAAGCAAGTTTAAGCTGGGAAGAAGAAAAAACAGAGGGAATTGATATTGTGATTGCACTAGATATTTCAAACAGTATGATGGCGATGGATTTTAAACCGAATCGCTTGGAAGCATCTAAAGCCATTGCAAAAGAATTTGTTGGCAGCAGAACGAATGATCGCATAGGATTGGTTGTATACGGCTCTGAAGCCTTTACTCAATGTCCGTTAACCATCGACCACTCGCGTTTGCAACAACTTTTTGATGAAATCCATTTCGGAATGATTGAAGGTGGAACAGCAATTGGGATGGGACTGGCTACGTCAGTGAACCGACTTAAAGAAAGTTCAGCCGCTAGTAAAATCATCATTTTGTTGACCGACGGAGAAAATACAGCAGGTGAAATTGATCCTAAAACTGCTGCTGAACTTGCAAAAACCTATGGAATAAAAGTGTACACGATAGGTGTTGGAACAAAAGGAACTGCGTTATCTCCCTACCAACAGGACATGTATGGAAAGATCTATTACAAAGAACTACCTGTTGTAATAGACGAAGAAACGATGGGCAGCATCGCAAAAATCACTGGCGGAAAATATTTCCGCGCCACCAGCAATCAAAAATTAAAAGCAATTTATGCGGAAATCGATCGATTGGAAAAAACAGAAATTGCTTCTTTAAAATATTATAAGAAAAACGAATTGTTTATGCCCTTTGCCGCAAGTGGATTGCTATTGCTATTGCTCGCCGCACCTTTAAACTGGTTTTTATTTAGGAAACTACCGTGATGAACTCAGGCTACATATTATCCCTACAATCAATTGGAGATGTTGCGCGTTTTCAGTATCCATGGTTTTTAAATGCACTTTGGATCCTTCCAATTTTCATTGTTTTATTTGTTGTTTACCGAGTGCGCAGAAAAAAAACATTGAAAAAATTAGTGTCAGAAAAATTACAAAAAACTGTTGTTCCTGATCAATCAAAATATAAACCTACTTTCAAATTCATCGCTTTCCTGTTGGGCATCTTTTTTCTTATTGTAGCTTGCGCCAACTTACAATTCGGCGGAAAAAAACAGGAAGTAACGCGAAAAGGAATCGACATTATGCTCTGCCTCGACGTGTCGAACAGCATGAATGCGCAAGACATTCAGCCCAATCGACTAGAACGCGCTAAACTTTATATTTCTTCTTTGATTGAACAATTGGGATCCGACCGCATTGGTATAATTGTTTTTGCTGGAGATGCATTTGTGCAGTTGCCACTCACCACCGATCACGCCGCAGCAAAAATGTTTTTAAATACCATCAACACCAATTTAATGCCTGTGCAAGGAACCGCCATCGGCAGAGCTATTGAACTATCCATGGAATCATTCCCAAAAGAAAGTAAACGCAACCAAGCCATTGTTGTGATTACCGATGGGGAAAATCACGAAGACGATGCCGACGGCGCAATAAAAAATGCCAAAGAGAAAAACATAAAAACTTTCACCGTGGGAATGGGCTCCGAAAAAGGGAGTCCGATTCCAATTGTGCAAAACGGACAAATACTTGGGTACAGAAAAGACGCACAAGGAAATACCATCACTACGCGTTTGAACGAACAAATGCTTTTCGATTTGGCAGAGAGCGGTGGAGGAAAATACTTCAATGCTTATAGTCCATCTGAAGACTTATTTAAAGAATTGAACAGCATCAAAAAAACCGAATCTGAATCAGTGGAATACACCGATTACGAAGATCACTTTTGGGGATTTTTATTGTTGGGATTCATTTTCATAATTGTCGCGATTTCTCTTCCCGACAAAAAATGGAAATGGTTACGAAAAGCAAATTTATAAAAATGAAAAACTGGATCCTCTTACTTTTATTTTGCTGCTCCATCTCCTTGATGGCGCAAAAAGAGCGCGCCATTATTCGTGAAGGAAATGAATTGTACAAAGCAGGAAAATATGATGCTGCCAATAAAAAATTTGATGAGGCTTTAAAAATCAATCCCACCTCCATTGAAGCCAAATTCAATAAGGCCGATGCTTTGTATCAATTGAAAAAATATGATGACGCTCAAAAATTGTATCAACAGGTGACTGATCTGTCTGGCGATAAAAACACAAAAGCAAAAGCCTTTTACAACATGGGCAATGCTTTATTGAAAGCCGAAAAATACCAAGAAAGCGTGGATGCTTACAAAAAATCATTACGAATTAATCCCAATGACGCCGACGCAAAGTACAACTTATCGTACGCCTTGAAAAAACTGAAAGAGCAACAGAACAAAGACAAGAATAATAAAGACAAGAACAACAAAGATCAAAAAGACAAAAACAACGACAACAAAAAAGACGACCAAAAGAAGAAGGACGAGGACAAGAAAAAAGACGACAAAGGAAAAGGTGACGATCAAAAGAAAAATGAAGAACAAAAAAAAGAAGGTCAACCTAAACCTCAAAAAGCAAAAATATCCAAAGAACAAGCCGATCAGATTTTAAAATCTTTGGAAGCAGAAGAAAAAAAATTACAGCAAAAATTACTTTTGCAAAAAATGAATGTGAAAAAACGAAAAGTAGAAAAAGACTGGTAATATGCGTTACAAAATACTTATAGCATTTTTGTTTTTTGGACTGGCCACTTTTGGGCAACAAATTACCATTGTAGCAAAGAGCTCCAATCCCAATCCTGAAACAGGTGAGAACTTTCAAATTGATTACTACATCTCTTCATCAGTCGATTTAAGTAGTTTGAGCGTTAGCAAAAAACCTGTCACCGGATTAAAATATATCAGTGAGGGGCAAAGCGGGCTATCGCAAGAATTTGTTGTCATTAATGGAAACATGACCATGCAACAAAAAATAAATTATTCTGTAGTTTATTTAGCAGAAAAAGCGGGAGAATATTTAGTGCCTCCACTTGAAATAATTGCTGGAGGGAAAACTTACAAATCTAATTCTGTAAAAATTATTGCTACAGCAGCTGATCAAAATAAAATTGTCCGAAATGAAAAATATTATTTTGAAATTAGTAGTACTAAAAAATCCGTTTATGTTGGTGAACCACTAGCCCTTACAGTAAAATACTATTCACAATCCGACATCAACGGCTTACCGAGATTGCAATTAGAATTAAAGGGGTTTTACAAAAAGGAACTAGAGGTAAATAACAATTACACGATTAAATCAGTGAACGGCAAACCTCATATTGTTGGCACACTAAAACAATACGTAATTTACCCGCTAGAAGCTGGACTTAAAGTTATACCAAAAGCATCAGGAACAATGCCAACTATTCAAGCCAGAGGTTTTTCCGCAAGGGTTGTTGAGGAAATATGTTATTCGAATCCAATTTCAATTAATGTAAAACCTCTACCTGAAAACGGAAAACCCGCTACGTTCAACAATGCTGTTGGATCTTTCACCATAATATCAAAAGTGGATAAAACAAAAGTAAAAACGAATGATGCTATCTCATATAAAATCACCATCAAAGGAAGCGGAAATATCAATATTGTCTCACTCCCGGCAATCAACTTCCCCGAAGACTTTGAAGTTTACGACCCAAAAATCTCCGAAAACATCACCACCGACGCATCGGGAATGTCGGGAGAAAAAAACTATGAATATATTCTTATTCCAAAAGAAGCTGGAACACTAAAAATACCTGCAATTGAATTTTCATATTTCAATCCTGCCAATTCATCTTATCAAAAAACAAGCACATCGGAAATAACCATTCAGGTTGAACAAGGTAGCGGTGGATCTGCAAGTACTTATGTAAAAAAAGAAGACCTGAAATTTGCCAAAAAAGACATTCACTATTTTTCCGTGGATACCCTAAACCTGGAAGCAGGAGAAAAAACCATCTTCCTCTTTTCTGCACTTTTTTGGATTTTGTTGCTTCTAGCTCCTACTGCAACAGTTCTTATATTGATCATCAAAAGAGAACGGAATTACAACGACAGTGAAATCATTTCTTCAAAAAACAAAAACGCGGCACGACTTGCCGCTAAAAGATTGAAACAAGCTGAAAAAGAGCTGCAAAACAACGATAGCAAAGCCTTTTATGGAGAGGTTTTAAAAGCGATGAATAGCTACTTTTCCGATAAGTTCAATATACCAACGGTGAACCTCAGCAAAGAAATAATCGCAGAAGAACTACGAAAAAAAGGAGTTTCAGAACTTACTATTCAGGAAACCATGAGCATCATTGAAAAATGCGAAATGGCGAGATACGCTCCTGTTAACGACCCCATTGGCGACATATATTCCAAGGCTTTACAACAAATCACAAAAATTGAGTCATGAAGAAATTAGTATTGATTTTGTGCACATTTATTTCTTGCGGACTTTCTGCCAACGCGAATATTGAAGTCTTGAAGGATTCCGCAGAATCCTTTTACCGCCAAGGAAAATATGAGCAGAGCACCGAAAAATGGGAAGCCATCTTAAAAGAAGATTTTCATTCTCCCGAATTGTATGCTGCGTTAGGCAATGCTTATTACAAACAAAACAAAATCGGATTGGCTATTTTAAATTATGAAAGGGCTTTAAAATTAGCGCCTGGTGATGCCGATGTAAAAGACAATCTGGAATTGGCCAATTCAAAAAAAACCGACAAAGCTCTTTCTTCTTCCCCAAACTTAAAAGAACCTTTAACTGAATTGAGCGCAATAATTACTTACGATCAACTTTCCTGGATAGCTATTTTTTTAATGCTGACTGCCGGGGCAATAATTATTTTCACCAGATTCAGGGCCAAAGAAAATAGAAAAATGGGCTTTCTTACAGGACTAGGATTAAATCTGCTGGCCATCGTATTGATCCTCTTTGCCGCCTTCCAAAAGAAAAATACCGACGATATTTTGGCAGCCATCGTCACTTCCCCCTCCGCTCAAATTTACAATGAACCCTCCTCGTCATCTACCCGAGTGGTCACCCTTCATGAAGGATCAAAAGTGGTGATTGCGAAAACCGAAGGCGACTGGCTCAAGGTGCTGATCAATGAAGAATTTTCCGGTTGGGTTGTAAAATCGTCCGTGGAGGAAATATAAATCGACTTGAAGTCGAAAAATTGAATTTTTTATTCCCCGACAAAAAACAACAAAGAACTGTTAATCAGCAATATAATTACTGACAAAACACGTACTACACAGCTGTGACAGGGAGGATCAAAAAGTATTTATATTTTAGCTCAAAATATTTAAACTATGATGAATTCACGCATGTTATTAAAGTCGGCCTTTGCCCTTTCAATTTTGGCAATGGCTTCTTGTTCTCCAAAAGAGGAAGTTGCCGCTTCAAGCTCCTCTGAAGAATACCCGGAAGAAGTTAAAAAGTTATTGGCGGAAATGTCGGTTGAAGAAAAAGCCGGACAGCTTACTATCCTGAATTTGACTGTTTTGGTAAAAACAGATACAGTAACAGGAGCCATCACTTTAGATACAGCAAAATTATCCGACATACTTGTAAAACATAAAGTTGGAAGCATCTTAAACACGCACTCAAATGCTTTAACTGATTCTGTTTGGAGAGGTATCATTACTGATCTTCAGGCGTATGCCGCAAAAACTCCACATAAAATTCCAATTCTATATGGTATTGATGGAATCCATGGAGCAACTTATACTGCTAACACAGTATTGTTTCCACATAGCTTGGCTTTAGCCGCTTCAAGAAATCCGGAGTTAGCTAAAATTGGCGCGAAAGCAACTGCTGCTGATGTTCGTGCTTCAGGTATCCGCTGGAACTACGCTCCTGTATTAGAGGTAGCGCGTCAACCATTATGGGCTCGTTTTGGTGAAACTTATGGAGAAGATCCATACTTGATTTCTCAAATGGGTGTATCTGCTATTAAAGGATATGAAGAAGATGGTTACGATAAACCAACTGGTGTTGCTTCTTGTATGAAACATTACTTAGGCTACTCTGCTCCAGTATCTGGAAAAGATAGAAGTCCGGCCTTGGTTCCTGAAATCACTTTAAGAGAATACTATTTACCTCCATTCGCAGCTGCAGTTAAAGCTGGTTCTGCTTCTATCATGATTAACTCTGCCGACATCAATGGTGTTCCGGTTCACGGAAGTCACTATTTGCTAACAGATGTTTTGCGTGGAGAACTTGGATTTAAAGGTTTGGTTGTTTCCGACTGGCAAGATGTAATGCGTTTGTACGATCGTCACCATGTTGCTAAAGATTACAGAGAAGCAACAAAAATGGGGATCAACGCTGGTGTTGACATGAGCATGGTGCCTTACGATACGAAGTTTACAGATCACGTTATCGACTTAGTAAACGCAAAAGAAATTTCAATGGAAAGATTGGATCAAGCTTGCGGAAGAGTTTTGATGTTGAAATACAAATTGGGAATTTTGAAAGATGGTGGTTTGCCTGAAAAAGCAGCTATCGCTAACTTCAATCCTGAGAAAAATAAAACCAATGCTATTGAAGCAGCTCGTCAGGTAATGACCTTATTGAAAAACCAAGACAATATTCTTCCATTGAAAAAAGGAACAAAAGTATTGTTGGCTGGTCCTGGCGCTGAAAAAGTTTCTATGTTGAACGGATGCTGGTCATTCTCTTGGCAAGGTAAAGAAAACAGCATCTATCCTTCTTACTATACTACCGTTGCCACTGAATTGAAAGCAATGGCTGGTGAAGGAAATGTAACTGTAGAAAAATCAAATAAAATTGCCAGAACCAATGCTGATGTAATTGTATTGTGTATTGGTGAAGATGCTTATGCTGAAACTCCGGGTTCTATTAGAGAATTAGATTTAGATGTTGATCAACAAGAATTAGTAAAATCAGCATACGCTACTGGAAAACCAGTTGTTTTAGTATTGATTGAAGGAAGACCAAGATTGATTCGCAATTTGGAACCACAAGCAAAAGGTATCCTAATGGCTTACTGGCCTGGATACGGTGGATCAAAAGCAATTGCTGAAACTTTATTCGGTTTGAATAACCCATCTGGAAAATTGCCTTTTACTTATCCTAAATACAGCGGATACCAAGTGGCTTACGATTACAAATTTGCTGATGTGAACGAAGAATTGGCCATTGGCGGATTTACAAATACTGGCTACGGGATTGAGCTACACCACTTTTGCTTATTCAGCTTTAGAATGTGATACTGTTTTGAAAGGCGCAAACAAACTAAACGTATCTATCACTGTTACCAACACTGGTAAAGTTGACGGAACTGAAATTGTAGAGCTTTACACGCATGACTACATTGCTAGCATTGCTCCATGTTTAAGAAGATTACGCGACTTCACTCGTGTGACTTTGAAAGCAGGTGAAAGCAAAAAAGTATCTTTCGCTATTGATGCTGAAGATTTATCATTCATCAACGCTGAATTGAAACGCGTTACTGAAGACGGTAAATTTGATGTGATCATTGGAGATCAAACAAAAGCTTTTACTTACAGTAACTAGTAAGCTGTTTACACTAAATAAAAAAAGCACCGGTTGAAAGACTGGTGCTTTTTTGTTTTATTAATTAACCACCTCCCCCTTCGGGTACTCCTCCTTGAAAAGGAGGAGAGTTAGTTAGTCATTCAGTACTCAAAATGCATTTGCTCAAAATTCACTCTAATTTAAGTATGATTAGGTAATCAACTCTCCTCCTTTTCAAGGAGGAGTGCCCGCAGGGCGAGGTGGTTAATTATTTTCTATTCCTCACAAACTCCACAAAAAACTTTAAGCTTTCAGGATTTTTCATTGCGTCCTGCGTCACCGCTTTTTCCAGCGGAGTGCCCATGAGAATTTTCTTCACTGGAGTCTCCATTTTTTTTCCACTAATGGTATATGGAATTTCACTCACCTGAAATATTTCATCCGGTACGTGTCGCGGTGAATATTGCTTGCGCAATTCCGATTTTATTTTCGATTTCAAAGCATCATCCAAAGCAAATCCTTCGCGAAGTACCACAAACAAAGGCATGTAATGCTCTCCTCCTTCTTCGTCGGTACAAATTACCATACTGTCTTTTACTTCCACAACGCTTTCAACGGCACTATATACTTCACTTGTGCCAATGCGCACTCCTCCGCGGTTCAACGTTGCATCAGATCTACCAAAAATGATCACGCTTTTCCTAGCAGTTATTTTGATCCAATCGCCATGGCGCCATTTGCCCGGATACATTTCAAAATAACTGGATTTATATTTCTCATTATTAGCGTCGTTCCAAAAATAGATTGGCATAGATGGCATTGGTTCTTCTATCACCATTTCGCCCAGTTCATCATAAACTGCTTGTCCGTTTTCATTGTACGCCTCAACTTTGCAGCCCAACAAACGACATTGGATTTCGCCGGCATATACCGGTTCAAATGGATTTCCACCAACAAATCCACTACAAATATCTGTTCCGCCACTCAACGAAATGAGCCACAAATCTTTTTTAACGCATTTGTAAATCCAGTCGAAAGCCTCCGGAGGCAAAGGAGAACCAGTACTTCCCAACGACTGGATATGATTGAGTTTAGAACTATAGTCCAGTCCTGCTTTCATGCACGAAATGTAAAAACTTGCACCTGCACCAAAATGAGTGATTTTAGTTTTTTCGGCCAAATCCCACAATACATTGATGCTTGGGTAAGCAGGCGCGCCATCGTATATCACCACTGTAGTTCCATGCAACAACGCAGCGTTGGCGTAGTTCCACATCATCCATCCCGTAGTGGAATACCAAAAAAACTTATCTCCTTTTTTACAATTCTGATGTAAACCCATTGCCTTCAAATGCTCGATGAGCATTCCGCCTACGCTATGTGTAATTGCTTTTGGTTTACCTGTAGTTCCCGATGAATACAGGATCCAAATGGGATGATTGAAATCAACTCTGGTGAATTGCAAAGTTGCCGACTTATTGTTCATTATTTCCAACCACTCAGCACTTCCTACCACCAATGTTTTTTTCAAACTTTTCAAATGTCCAGCCAACTCTGCAACCGTGTCCGCTTTCGGAAAACTTTTGCCGTTGTAGGAATAGCTATTGCAAGCAATTAAGATCTTAGGTTCAATTTGACTCAAACGATCGATGACACTTGCGGTGCCAAAATCGGGAGAGCAACTCGACCACACAGCGCCCAAAGCATTGGCTGCTAAAAAAGCAATAAGTGCTTCGGGAGTATTGGGTAAATAAGCTGCAATCCGGTCGCCTTTAACTATTCCTTCTGCTTTAAAATAGTTGGCTAAAGCTGCCACCTTTTCTTCCAGCTCCTTCCAAGAAATTTCTGTTGCAGATTGAGTTTCCGACTGAAAAAGGATTGCAGGAAATTCAGAAGTTTTATTTCGAAAAATATGTTCAGCGTAATTTAATTGTGTTCCTTCAAACCATAGAGAATCCATCATTTCAGAACTCTTTTGCAAAGAAACTTTATAAGTTCCATCATGCATCACATCGTAATATTCCCAAATGGATTCCCAAAAAGCCCCAATATTATTTACCGACCATTGCCATAAATCTTGATAATCATTCAGCTGAAGGTTCTTCTCACGCTTTAGGAACTGAGCATAAGCGAACATATTAGAAAACTCTGTAAATTGCTTTGATGGTTGCCACAACATAAACTGAAAATATATAAATTTCTAAAATAAATTACCTTTACTTCATGCTCATACATGAAATGTACATGAAAAGATGCATTCAACTCGCATTAAAAGGCAGTGGATATGTTGCGCCCAACCCTATGGTAGGATGTGTAATTGTGCACGAAGGTAAAATCATAGGTGAAGGCTATCATGAAATTTATGGTGGTCCGCATGCTGAAGTCAATGCGATTAACTCCGTTGAAAACAAAGAATTATTAAAGTCGGCGGTGATTTATGTGAGTCTTGAACCCTGCAATCACTTTGGTAAAACTCCCCCCTGCAGTGATTTAATAGTGAAGCACCACATTCCAGAAGCAGTTATTGGCTGCAGCGATTCCTTTGAAAAAGTGGCGGGCAAAGGAATAGAAAAACTACAAAACGCCGGCATCAAAGTAACAACTGGTGTTTTAGAAAAGGATTGTCGACAACTCAACAAGCGCTTTTTTACTTTTCACGAAAAGAAACGTCCTTTTATAATTTTAAAGTGGGCACAAACTCCAGACGGCTTCATCAGCAGATTTCCAGAAGACATCAATAACAACAACTGGATCACGGGCGAGGAAAGCAAAATTCTGGCGCATCAACTCAGGGCTTCCGAAAGTGCTATATTGATTGGTAGCAACACCGCTAAAATTGATAATCCTGAATTAACCACGCGACTCGCAGAGGGTAAAAATCCGCTTCGAATTGTTTTCGATAAAGAACTTTCATTGCCCGCCCATCTGCATATTTTTGATCGCAGCACACCAACACTTGTCATCAATTCAGTTAAAGATGAAGTACTTCAAAATTTGGAATACCTTAAGGTGGAATGGGAAAATGTTGCTCAAAAAACTGCAGACTTACTATATAAAAAAAACATCACCAGTGTTATAATTGAAGGTGGCGCGCACACTTTAAACACTTTTATTTCGGCCGGCTTATGGGATGAAGCAATGGTGTTTACAGGAAATGAAAAATTTGGCTCAGGCATCAAAGCGCCAAAAATAAATAGCAAGAAACAACGCACAGTACCAGCTGGAAAGGACCTTTTGACCTATATTAGCAGTGAGCAACTTAATTATTGAAACTTCGTCTTCACTATATGTATAAACTACTTTTTGTATTGACTCTCTTTATCACCATGTATTCTTGCAAGAACGAACCAGTTTGCGCAGGCATTGCCATTCATCAGTTAGCAATAAAAGATACTTTGGAAAAAGCTATAGTGTTAGATACCTTTTATACAGTTTCTTTAGATAAACCAGATACTTTACGAATTAAAAGATACATGAAGGATAGCTTGCAATACTACCCTTTGATTGATGATTCTTATTACCAAGTTTTTTCCAAACAATAAAACTCAAATTTTAAATTCGTTGGCATTAAGGGAAACGACACAATTACTGCTCCCTATGTGTTTAAATACGACGGCTGCCACATCATTTTAGTGAGTGGATCTTATAAAATAATTCACTAAGTCGATTTTTCAGAAACATTTTTTTTATATCGGAGTTTAATTAGAAAAAAATCAAACTACTGTTATGAAGAAAATCACTACTCTAATTCTATTTTCATCTTTGTTTTTCAACACGTATGCAGGCGTAAGCGTTGGTGGACCAGTGGTTTTAGGAACGGTAAATGAAGTGCACAACACCGTACACAACAATCCGGATATATTGGTAATTAACTCCCAAACAAAATACACCACATTGGTGAACTACTATTCTGAAAACAAAATAGTTGGAACCCTTGAAGGTTATCCCGATTCGCATTTTTCAATCACAACAGAAAACGGACAACTAGATGGATTCATTATTGTTTCAAAAGAAAACAACATAGCTTTTAAATATCGCACAAACCTAAACAATGAGGTAACTATTGAGCCGGTTGCGGTGAGCAGTATATTGTGTGTCAACTACGGCTCAGCAAAATCTAGCGTGGTGCAAAATCAACAACAGCAAAAATTTACACAATCTGCAGGTTTACCCCAACAAGGACCAGTTCCAAGCTACCAAAGCTTGCCGGGATCAGCCAATGTGCTCTATCTCGATTTTGATGGTTTTGATTTACCATCAGGTTCCCAATGGAACGGTGGAGTTGCCATGACAGCTGCAGATGCTGGTTATACAAACGCAGAAATTTTACAAACCTGGAGCGTGACTGCAGAAGACTATGCTCCCTTTGATTTAAATGTCACTACCGACCTCAACGTGTTTAACAGTGCGGCAAAAGGACACCGAATGCGAATGGTAATGACTACTACCTCCAACTGGAGCGGCGGCGGGGGGATTGCTTACGTGGATGTATTTACCGATGCATCTGAAAAATATCAACCAGGATGGGTTTTTGTAGATAAAATGGGCGGTTCAGCGGTCAATGCAGGAGAAGCAGCATCGCATGAAGCGGGACACACCTTATCCCTACAACATCATGGAACACTCAATCCAAACGTAGATACGGTGGAATACTATAAAGGACACGGCGACTGGGCGCCAATTATGGGAGACGCTTACGTTAAAAGCATGTCGCAATTCAGCAAGGGCGAATACACTAATGCTTACTGCTACGAAAAGTATTATACCATTCAAGGTACCGACACTAACGAGGTTGTTAATGTGCTGCAACAAGATGATCTATTTGAAATTGCGCAACGCGTGGGATACCAAACCGATGACCATGGCAACACCACTGCGAGTCCGACAGAAATTATTTACTCAATGTCGGGAACAGATGGAATTGTAGACTCTACAAACAACCACGGAATTATTGGCACAACCTCCGATTTGGATGCCTTTCATTTTTTCACTGGCGGCGGAAATTTAGCACTCACCGTAAAGCCATCTGCAAGTATTAAATCTAATTTAGATGTTCAAGTGAAGTTGTACAACAGCAACAGTGTTCTCTTACAAACTTTTAGCACCGCCCATGGAGCAACCACAATTACTGGAGTTGCTGTTAATCAAAATTTGGCCTCAGGAAATTACTACCTCACCGTAGATGGCGTAGGCTCGGGCAGTGCGCTCACTGGCTGGAGCGACTACAACTCT
>JAPLEZ010000068.1 GCA_026390935.1 Bacteroidota bacterium | reverse complement strand
ACAATTTGGCTCAAAAGATATCTTATCAACCACAAAATCAATTGGAGAAAGCATCATCAAACTGTCTGATTGCTTTGCTGAAGTTCAACCAGATATAATTTTAGTAGGTGCTGATAGATACGAAAGCTTTGCTGCAATGATTGCGGCCACTCAACTAAATATACCTACAGCACATTTTGAAGGGGGGGATATCACTCAAGGAGGGGCATTAGATGACTCATTAAGACATTCAATGACCAAGCTCGCTCATATTCATTTTACTACAAATTACGACTCAAAAGATAGAGTTCTAAAATTAGGAGAGGAAGACTGGAGAGTGCATGATGTAGGGTTTCCAGGCATAGATGCATTGGCATCGTCTGAATTAGTGGACACAAAAAAATTATGTCTTGAATTAGGCATAGATATTAAAAAACCGTTGATTTTATTTACTCAGCATTCCATTACAACAGAACCTGAGCAAGCAATTGAACAAATCAAGCCCTCTTTAGAAGCTTTGAATGAAATGGCATTGGAAAAAGATTGCCAGATATTAATCACTTACCCAAACAATGATGCAGGCGGTCAAAAAATAATTTCTGAAATAGAAAAATTCCAATTGACCTGTAGCAAAAACATTCAGGTATTGCCGCACTTAGGCTATAAAAGATATCAAGGCGTATTAAATATTTGTGGAATTGAAGGCACAGGTGTTTGCGTAGGAAATTCGTCAAGCGGAATTAAGGAAACTCCCATTTTCTTTTGCCCTTCAATTATAATAGGGACAAGGCAGGATGGAAGATTAAGAGCTGGAAATGTCATTAACACTGGCTATAACAAAGATGAAATTAAATTAGCATTAATAAAATCCCTATTTGACAAGGACTTCAGAGATCATTGCAAAAAAATTAAAAACCCATATGGGAATGGAAACGCAAGCACGCAAATTGCAAATATCCTAGCAACAGTAGAAATAAATAAAAAGTTGTTGAACAAGAAAATAACCTATTAAGCAAAAGGCATTTTAAACTATTGACCACCCTCCGTCGATCACTAAATTATGCCCTGTAATATAGGATGATCCATCCGACATTAAAAACACAATACCTGGAGCAATATCTTCTGGTGTTCCCATTCTTTTCAAAGGCGGTTTGGCTTCATATTTTTTCACAAAACTCTCCGCCTGATGATCAAATATTCCTCCAGGAGAAAGTGAATTCACACGTATGTTGTGCACTCCGTAATAAGAAGCTAAATAACGCGACAAACTTATAATCCCTCCTTTTATCGCAGCATAAGCGCCTGCAGAAGTCATATTGGTTCCTTCGTAAATAGAAAAATCAGGTGCTACAACGCCATAAATTGACCCTATGTTAATAAGGGAGCCAGACTTTTTTGTTTTCATGTACTCCAAAATATGCTGACAACACAGAAAATATCCATTCATGTGCATGTCTACATTTTTTTGCCATGACTCAAAAGGTATCGCTTCAAACTTCACTCCCCAATCTTTTGTGCGCGGAAAGGCATTATTTACCCATCCATCAATTTTACCATACTTTTCTACTACAATTCCAATGCACTCCTTAATGGATTCGGGACTGGTAATATCTAAATACACTTGCAGCGTATCCGTATCATCATTATTTATATCTGCACTTATACCAATACCATTAGCTGCTCGAATAAACTCCAATATCTTTTTGCCAAGCAAACCATTTCCTCCAGTAACAACAATTACTTTTCCCTTTAGCATCTCAATTCAATTAATTGTATTTTCTGAACACCAATTTCACTGGTTTACCTTTCAAATATCTATCAAGTCCTTCATCTAAAGCTTTTGCATATATGATTAATGCTTTTCGCGCTGCCTCCAATGTTATTTTCAACTCCTCTTCCCCGTGCTCGAATGCGAGGGCGATAAATGGCATCAGCACATTGTTGTTTATCATCTCTTGTGAAAACAATGTTTTAAAGCCCAAATCAATCTCCTTGTTTTTGTTTTTAGCCACGTAATATGGTGAACAAGCTATCCCAGCAACTTCAAAATAATCCTGAACACCCAATTCCTTTGCTATTGCATTAATACCTGACATCAAGCGATTGCCGTATTGCCATAAATGATCAGTAACATTTAAACGCTTATACTCATCAACAGTTTTGCAAAATGCACCCAAACCACACATCTCCGCTCCATATGTTGTTGAAATTAAAAACACCCGCTCTTTTCCTTCCTCAAGAATGCCTCCTTGATTCAATATTTCCTTTTTTCCAACTAACGCTGCCACTGAAAATCCATTTGCCATACCTTTACCGAAGGTGGATAAATCAGGAGTTACTCCATAATATTTTTGTGCACCCTGAATATCAAACCTGAATCCTGTGATCATTTCGTCCAAAATAAATACGGAAGCATATTTTGCGCAAAGATCTTTCACTTTTAACAAAAAATTATCTCTAGGCTCCACCACTGTTGCAGGCTCCATAATCACCGCAGCTATTTCATCAGGATAACGATCAAAAATCGCTTGTAAAGAAGCGATATCATTATAATTGAACTTCAACGACAACGAAGTATGTTCTGCCGGAATACCTTTGCTAACTGGCGTTGTACCAATAAACCAATCATCATAAGTGAAAAAAGGATGATCAGCGCAAATTGCCACATATTTTTTACCTGTATAGGCACGAGAAAGCTTAACCGCTGCAGAAGTCACAGTAGATCCATTCTTAGCAAATTTCACCATCTCAGCGGAGGGAATTAATTCACATATTTTTTCAGCAGCTTCGCATTCTGTAACAGAAGCCCTAGACAGATTATTTCCCTTCTTTATTTCTGCAATAGCAGCTTCGGAGATAGGATCATGGTCATATCCGATAGTTACTGCGCGCAAAGCCATACCATAATCCAAAAACTTATTGCCGTCGGAATCCCAAACGTACGCCCCTTTACCCCTAGCCAAAATGGAAGGAGCATTACTTGGATACTGATCATCTCCACGACTATAAGTGTGTGCACCACCAGGAATTAAATCATGGAGTTTTTTTCTGTATTCTTCTTTATTGCTCATTGTTTTTTTGTTTATTAAAATTCTCCCAGTACTCCTTATTTAAGTGATTATTAATCAACTGAAATTTATTTTCAATTATAATAAATATCAATTCTTTGTCGGTAACAGTGCATGTTTTTTCACCCAAATGATTGATCACCTTTGAAAAGAAAATTGCATCATCTTGGTAATCCAAAGTTAATCTTAAATCGTAATTGTCTTCAAAATTATTTAAACATATTGTGGTTACAGCTGACTCATTGAATATCCGTCCCCAGCCAGTTTCCAATTTTAAATTTGTATTCTCCAACAAACTTTTCCTTAAAAAAATTGTAGTATATCCCATTACGTTCATTCCAAAAGGCAAACCCTTGGTTTTAATCATTTTCAAAGAGTCATCCCTTTTAAACATTTCATAAATTTCCCTCGCTGCTGCAGTAGAACAAAGAATATCGTCACCGTCAATAGAAATGATTGAATCTATTTTATGTTGTTCTGCGCATTGCAAATGACGTAGTGGAATATTTTCATCGTCACCATAAAAAACCTCAACCTTTAAAGGAGACGCAAGATCTTCGAACTTCCTATTTTCAATTTTATGAGAAGTGGTAATAAACAATCGAACTTCATCTGTTGAAATTTCATTTTCGAATTCGGCAATAAATCTCTTTAAAAGCCACTCAATGAATGTAATTCCATCAGCAGCTATCAAATGTTTATTACTTAATCTAGTTGACCCTAATCGAGCCGTGATAAAAATACCAGTCATTATATTTTCACAAAAGAATTTGCGTCGCTTGACAATTCAATTTTATAAAGAAGTTTTAATATTTCATGATCGTATTCCATAGTATTATAATAAACATCCTTTCCGTCGGCAACATCAAAAAAGTTTTGCATTTCATCAATATACATTTGCTCACTGATGTTTTTATTATACCCCGCTACAGAATCAATGCTGGAATAGGTAATCTGTTCCCATTCATTTTTTTTCGGATCAAAAATTTTGATATGATCATCATCCCAGTTCCATATCAACTGCTTTTCTGATCCATTGATAAGCAATCTTCTAATTGCATATCGAGAGACAACATCAATGGTAATCGTAGCAGAGAAATCAGGGTAATCCATTAAAAAGTTATAAGTGTCATCAATTTCTTCCGCTCCATCTATTTTAATAGTTTTTTTGTAAACTCCTGCTACACGATCAGGAAATCCAAGTAGCTTGGTAATCCAGGTTAGTTCATATGGAACAATTTCTCGCGCTCCTCCAGTATTTTTTTGAGACACATAAAATTCAGATACTTTTTCATAAACGTGCCAATCAGGAAGGAACTGCCCGGCGTGATACATCACATTTGAAATCACTCCCAATTCTTTGTTTTCAAAAATGGAAAATATTTTCTTTACTGCTGGATGAAAATACATGGTAGAAGAAGCAACAGCTGCAATTTTCTTCGCTTTTGCAGTTTCAATTATTTCAGTAAACCCATCATCCAAAACACTTGCCTCTACAAAAAAATGTGTATTTAATTCCAAGGCTTTGATAATGTATGCGTGATGCTGGTCAGGCGGAACCGAAATCACAAAAACAGTTGGTTGCATTTCAGAAATTGCAACTTCAAAAGAATCAAAAACTTTAATCCCATGTAGTTTTGCAACCTCCACCCTTCTATCCTCACGGGCATCAAACCCAAAAATATCGGTATAGCCCAATGCATGCAAATTTCTAATTCTTCTTTTTCCCATGGAACCTAATCCAATTACAAAAATTTTATGATTCATTGAAAATGTGTTTTTATAAATGTCTTCTATTGAAATGATTTATTCCTTTAAAATTTCCTGTTTAAAAAATCGCAATAGTCTTTGTTCAGCTAATTCAGGAGCTATAGCCTTTCTGTTTTTCCTATCAAAAATACTATAATCGGAGAGAATCTTCACAATATCCTGTTCAGTATATGAATAAAAAAAAGATCCTTGATTAATTTGATCCGAGTACAAATCCCTTCCTACGTCTCCTACTATTATGTTGGTCAATCCTAATGCCTCTGCCTCAATTGCAACATAGGACCATTCAGTAATATGAACTGAACACAATTCAAAAAAATCAAATACACTCAAATCTTCCTTGTAATAAATTCTTACGTTTTTACCTTTGAATGTATTTATATATTGCTGACAGCCCAACTCATTTGTATAGCGCGGATGTAATTTAATGTGCCAAACAAAATCATGATCATTTTTTATAGTATTACACAATTCTTCAGGGAGAAATTCTGTTGTTGATGTTGTAACGAGAATATGACGATCTGAAATATTTTCTTTACTTAATATTGTGCTCTGTGGATTGACTATCCTTTTTTTCAGCTCTTCAATCAAGTTGAAATTCCCTACAAAAAATGCGCGAATATGGTGTCCTGCGGTACTATTAATTAACGCAGCTGTTGGTTCATCATGAGTTAAACAATAATTGGGTAAAAAAAACAAATTCTGCAATCCTACTTTATCCCAATGCGTGTATGCAAAATGATGTGGACGGATTAGACCATGCTGAATTTCAACAACCGGAATATTTAGCGATCTTGCAGCATACACAACCGCCAAAAACTTTTCCATGTAAAAAGAATAAATAAAAACCACTTTAGGTTTTTTAGCAATGAGCAACTCTTTAAAAAACTGAATACTTTCAATCATATATTCAATCCTTTCATTCACTTCACCATACGAAAATGTCACTCCCAATTTCGATTCATCCAAAGCTTTAATGAATTCATTAAATCCATTTACGTTGCTAGCTGCAGCAACATTCATTCGAAAAGCCGACAATAGTTGCTTGAACGACCTTTTCAAATAAACCTTTTTTTTAAGATTATATAGCCGTCTACTTAGCTCCCCCTGCCTTCCGTCATCTGTAAGTTGAATAGTTTCACTACGCAATGAAAAATTATTCGTGATAATTTGATCAATTGGGGAAGTCCAAACATTTATTTTTTGATTTTTCACTTCCTTTAAATGCTTGTCATGAGAGAAATACAACACATCTACTTCGTCAAAAACATCTAATAAATTTGTTTCATTTGCAGGTCGCCGTTTAGCAGATAAATACTGTTTAAAAAAAAAAAAGGACATCCCAATCTTTTCCTTGAAGGAAATATTTTTAGCAAACTTGATTACTTCTTCCGGATTTACTTTTGCTATCCCGATATTCTCGTAGTAACCGACAATAATTCTCAAATAAGGCAACAAATAAATATTGGAATATGAAAAAGAATATCCCTTTATCTTTTCCTGCACACGAAGTAATTCCTCAAATTTTTCGTTAATCATGTGTTAAAGTGTTGTTTGCATCTTTATCAGCTAAATATTGTAAAGATTGTGCTTGTACTGCTTTAAATTTTCTTCATTTGAAAACCATTGAATGGTTTCGGAAAGAGCTTGATCAAAAGAATAATTCTGCTTCCAATCAGTAAGATTTTTTAATTTTTCATTACTACCAAACAATCTAAACACCTCGCTTTTTGATGGCCTCATTCGCTGGTCTTCTTGTATAATAGTTGCATTCGGATTAATTAAATCAATTAATTTTTGAGCTAAATCCCCAACAGAGATTTCGCTTTGTGTAGCAATATTAATTTCCTCTCCAATTGTTTTGGAGGATTCCATAATTTTTAAAAATCCGTCAACTGTATCTTTAACGTATAGCAAATCTCTTGTAGGAGTAATATCTCCTAGTTTTATTTCTGTGACATTATTCAATAACTGTGTAATTATAGTCGGAATAACAGCTCTGGCACTTTGACGTGGTCCAAAGGTATTAAAGGGACGCACAATAGTTACGGGCAATTCAAAACTTCTAAAAAATGATTCAGCCATCCTATCAGCTCCAATTTTTGAAGCACTGTAAGGTGACTGTCCCTGATAAGGATGCTTTTCATCGATTGGAACATATTGAGCTGTGCCATAAACTTCTGATGTAGATGTCACCAAAACTCTTTCAGTGTTCAACTGACGAGCTGCCTGCAATACATTTAATGTTCCCTTAATATTTGTATCTACATAACTATCTGGAGAATGATAACTGTAAGGAATTGCAATTAAAGCAGCCAGATGCATTACCATATCAACACCTGTCATTGCTACCCTAACTCCGTTAGGATCTCTCACGTCACCGGAAAAAAACTCTATTTCATTTAATACTTTTGGAGACAAAGTGTCCAGCCAGCCATAAGAGTTAAAAGAATTGTATAGCACAAATGCTTTCACCTGATAACCGTTTGAAATTAGATGCTCTACTAAATGACTGCCAATGAATCCATCGGCACCGGTTACCAATACTTTTTTGCCCTTTTGCTGCATACAACTTTAGTATTTCAAAGGTGTTTCTTATAAATTCAACTGTAAAATATCACTTTGTGCTTTTTCGTAATCTTCTGGACTACCTATATCCAACCAATAACCTATTAAATCGTAATAAATCACTTTATGATTGCTATCAATCATTATCTGCATCAAATCCGTTGCATTAAAAAAGGTGTTTTTCGCTATGTATTTTAAAAATTCCTTTTTAAACAAATAAATACCACCATTGGAGTGATACGTATAAATTGGCTTTTCCACCAACTTATTGATTTCTATACCTTTAGTTTCCATTACTGCATATGGAATTGCTACCCTGTATGGAATAGAAACCACAATCATATCCGCCTTATTTTCAATCAAATGCACAAGCAAATCCTCAAAATTAACATCTGTAAGTAAATCCGAATTCATCAGTAGCACGTAATCATTATGAAATTCATCTACCAAAGTAATTGATCCAATTGTCCCCAAGGGTTCATTTTCTTTGACAAAATTCAAACTGCATTTTTTATTTTTTTGCTCAAAGTATGATATAATAACATCTGACAGATAATTCACGCTAATGTGAATATTTTGAACACCAAACTCGATTAATCGATCAACATTAATTTCCAATATTGGCTTGTCTCCAACCTTTAACATAGGCTTTGGAATATCTTTGGTCAAGGGATACAAACGCTGCCCTCTACCTCCTGCCATGATCACGGCATCAATAGGCAAAATACTTTTTTGATGGTTTAAATTATATAAATCACATATCCTGCCTTTATCATCTAACACAGGTATCAAAAAAATTTGTTTTTTCCTCAATTCATTCAATTCGAAAAAACCAAATTTCCCCTTGGTCAGAAAGCGATATTTAGAATTCATCAGCTCCTTGATGGGAGTATCCATTGTTGCTCCTTTCATTAAGCCTCTTCTGATATCACCATCGGTTAAAGTTCCTTGTAATATTTCTTCCGAAACGATAAATAACACTGTAGGGGCCTCTTCTTCAATAGTCAAAGCATTTAATATACTTAAAGCCTCCTTTAAATTTTTGTTTAAGGGAATTATATGTTTGTCGACTTGAACCATACATGAGTCTTTGACTGCAACAAAAATAATGTTTTTCCTTTAAAGGCCACCATCCCCATAAAACCTAAAATTGTGGCATAGAAAATTTAGCTGCTCTTGAAATTCAATCGGACATAAATGCTTATTTATGCGCGAATTATCAACCACCGCATTTTTTTTGTAAAGATTTAAATGGCCGACCACCCCCCATCAATAATAAGATTATGCCCTGTGATATATGAAGCTCCATCCGACATTAGAAAAACAATAGCTGGTGAAATATCCTCCGGTGTTCCCATTCTTTTCATAGGCGTTTTCTTTTCATATTTCTCCACAAAGGAAAGCGCTTGATTATCGAAAATCCCACCAGGCGAAATCAAATTCACTCTAATATTGTATTTGCCGTAATAAGAAGCTAAATAGCGAGAAAGGCTAACCAATCCACCTTTAATGGCTGAATATGCTGCAGGCATCGTCATGCTGGTTCCCTCATAAATAGAAAAATCAGGCGCCACTACTCCATATATAGAAGCCATATTAATTACAGATCCAAATTCCTGAATTTTCATTTGTTCTAGCACGTGCTGACAGCAAAGGAAATATCCATTCATGTGCATATCTACATTTTTTTGCCATGATTCAAATGGTATAGCTTCAAACTTAGTTCCCCAATCTTTCGTTCTCGGGTATGCATTGTTGATCCAACCGTCAATTTTCTTATATTTCTGAATTATATAGGCAATGCATTCCTTAACAGACATCTCTTTGGCAATGTCAAGATAAATTTGAAAAGGATCCTTTTCATCAATAGATATATCAGCGCAGAGAACAATTGCCCCGGCATCTCTAAGGGATTTGGAAATCACCTTTCCCAAGAGTCCGTTCCCTCCGGTAACAACAATCACTTTATTGGTCAACATGTTATTGAATAATTAAATTTTTTGAGAATTTGTAAAGTTTCGATCTACATTCTTCTTTCATAACTCTTGTTCCTTCTGTTTTTCTGAATTATAATTATTCCAATACTCCTCGCTCAAATGATTATTTATTTTTTCGAAGTTATTTTCTCTGATAAAATCAATGAGATCACGATCAGAAATCCCAATAGTTTTGTCGCCTAATTTAGCAATCACCGCTGAAAAGAAGCGCGCATCATCATCATAATCCAAAGTCAGTCGCACATCTTCATCATTTTCATAACCATCAAATTGAATAAGTCGGGTTTTTGCATCATCAAAAATACGTCCCCAACCTGTTTCCAATTTTTGTTGCGCTGCAGCTATTAAACATTCTTCCAGATAAGCAGTTGTATATCCCGATACATTCATTCCCAAAGGCAAGCCGTTGGTTACAATGCGATCCGCTGATTTATTCTGTAAGCTCGCAAATACAGTCATAGCTGCTTCAGTAGAGCACAAGGTATCATCACCATCAATGGAAATGATGGATGACATATTATACTTTTTAGCACATTGCAAATGACGAAATGGTATATTATCGTTACTTCCATAAAACACTGCTATACCCAGCGAGTCAGCATATTTTTCAAATGCAATATTTTCGGGGTTGACAGAAGTGGTGATGACTAATTTCACCTCCCCTTCTTCGATTTGTTTTTCAAAAGAATGCTGAAATCTCTTGATCATCCATTCCAAAAAAGTAAAGTCACCGACTTCAATCAAATGCTTGCTTTGCAATCGTTTGGAACCTAATCTCGCAGTAAAAAAAACACCTGTCATACTATATTTTTATAAACGATTCTGCGGCATAAGATTCCTCAATGCTGTATAACAAATTCAATACCTTAAGGTCGAATTCCAAAGTATTAGAAAAGGCTTCTTTCCCGTCCACCGCGGAGAAAAATTGCCTTACCTCATCAACATACATCTGTTCCGTAATATTTTTATTGTAACCTGACATCGCAGGAGCCGTTTCATATTCAAAGGTTTCCCAGGTATTCTTTTCGGGAGAAAATATCTTGATATTGTTATCGTCCCAATTCCATGTGAGTTGTTTTTTTGAACCGTTGATGAGCAATTTTCGCGTAGCAGCTCTTGATACTACATCAATGGTCATGTTGACTGTGAATTTCGGATAATCCAATAAAAAATTATACGAATCATCAATTTGATCTGCACCTTCAATCATTATGGTTTTTTTATGGATACCAGCCACTTTGGAAGGAAAGCCCAGCAACTTGGTAATCCAGGTCAGCTCAAAAGGAACAATTTCGCGGGCACCTCCTGTGCTCTTTTGAGAAACATAAAAATCGGATACTTTTTCGTACGTATGCCAATCGGGCAAGTACTGTCCCGAATGATAAATGAAATTGGAAATATCCCCTAGCTCACCACTTTCAACTATACTAAAAAGCTTTTGAATGGCGGGATGAAAACACATCGTTGCAGAAGGCGCTGCCGTAATTTTTTTGTTGGCCGTTTCTTTAATGATTTCTTTAATCCCTGTATCCACTACACTGGCCTCTACAAAAAAAGGAATGCTGTATTTCACCGCCTCCTCCATATATATATGATGTTTATCCGGCGGAACGGAAATGATGAAAACAGTTGGTTTCACCGACAAAGCATCTTCAAATAAAGAAAAAACGGGAATCTGGTAATCCGCGGTTACTTCATCCCTCCTGTCGACACGCAGATCAAAACCAAAAATATTTTTATATCCGAGAGCTTTAAGATTTCTTAATCTCCTTTTACCCATTGATCCTAATCCAATAACTAGTACACGATGTTCCAATGTAATTCAATTTAATTTATAAGAATCTCCTTTTTAAAAAACTTCAGAAGCCTTTGTTCTGCCTGATCAGCCTGAAAGCTATTTTTTTTATCGTTATCAAAAATACGATAATCCGCCAAAACTTTAGCAATATCTTCTTCTGTGGCACAACTGTAAAAGATCCCTTTTTCTATTTCATCCGAAAAAATATCCCTACCTATTTCACCTATAATAATATTGGTGAGGCCCACCACCTGTGCCTCAATAGCCACATATGAAAACTCTGTAATGTGAACTGAGCACAATTCAAAAAAATCATACACGCTCAAATTTTCTTTGTAATAAATTCGCACATTTTGCCCTGGCAAAATGGATTTATATTGCGCATATAAAGCATCAGAAGAATACCGGGGATGTAATTTAACATGCCAGATATACTGCGAATCTTTATTAATTGCAGTGATTATTTTTTCCGACAAGAGTTCCCCGTTAGTAGTGGTGACGAGAATATGGCGCAATTCTTTATTTTCATTCTTAAGAATATTCTCACTCGGATTTTCTTTTCTTTCCCTGAGTTCTTCTAGCAGATTAAAATTACCAGTATAAAAAGCCTTCATATAATTCCCCGAGGTTTCATTAATCAGTTCCGCAGTACCTTCGTCATGCGTCAAACAGTAATCAGGAACAAAGAACATAGAAGCCGAATCCCTACTGTTCCAATGTGTATAGGCAAAACTATAGGGACGAATTAAACCATGTTGAATTTCAACAACCGGAATACCCATTGATCTTGCAGCGTATACAACAGCTAAAAAATCATCACTATAAAACGCATGTGTGAAAATAACTTTGGGCTTCTTAGCACTGAAAAATTTGTTGAAAAACTTAACATTATTAACCAATAGTTCCAACCGCTGCTCCAAACTTCCTGCAGAAAATGTTACACCAAACTCTGAATTTTCCAGATAACCAATGAAGTCTTTTAATCCTTCCATTTCTAAAACAGAATCCGTTTTCAAACCGAAAGCCGATAAAAGATGTTTATACGATTTTTGGAGATAATATTTATTGCGATTCTTTACAAGAGCCTGACTGACTTCTCCTCCGTCAATGTTTTCATACATCTCAATAGTTTCCTGTTTCAACCGAAAGTTGGCGGCTAGTATATCGAAAATGGGCGAAGTCCAGATATTAATTTTTTTTCCATTCTTTTTTTTAACTGCCTGTGTGCTGGAAAAAAAAAGGACATCAACGGGCTCATTTTGAAGGCTATTTTTTCGTGATCCGGAATTTTGTTTTTTAGCAATGAAATACAATCTCCGAAAAAATAAAAACAAACCCAAATGCTTCTTAAAACCTATTGACTGATTGAACTTCCAAAACTCTTCTTTCTGATTTTTTTTCCTTTCTAAATTGTCATTATACGCAACCGTAATTCTCAGAAAGGGCCAAAAATCCAATTGAGCGTGTTTAAAAGAAAAAAACTTCAATCTTTCCTGTATCCCTAGTAAATCTTTGAATTTTTTCTTTATCATTTTTCAAATCTTCAACACTGCTGCATACTCTATAAAAACCTCATGGGATTACCCACTACCACCGAATTATCAGGAATATCCTTAACCACTACACAGCCGGCACCTACTGTTACATTAGCGCCAATAGTGATTCCGTCTTTTATTACTGCATTCGCACCCACAAAAGTATGGTCTCCCACCGTTACATTTCCACACAAAACCGTACCGCAGGAGATATGACAATAATCCCCTACCCTGCACTCATGCTCAATGATAGAACCAGTATTGCAAATTGTACCCTTCCCGATTTGAGCCAGGGGCTGAATGACAGATCCTATGAATATCTGCACAAAATCCCCTACAATTGCTGACTTTGAAATATTGCTTTTTGAGTGAATAGCCGACAAAGGCACATAAGAGAGCTCCGGCAGTATTTTCTGATAGATCTTCCTGCGCGTTAGATTATCGCCGATTGCAACTATGAAATTATTCTCCTTTAGCCACTGCAGTCCTTCTTCCGAACGCTCATCGCCCAAAAAAGTTAAAGGAGTATTTGTTTTTTGCTTCCCTTCAAAATAACCAAACAATTCAATGCCCTGTGAAGCCAATGTCTCTTCAACAACCAATGCGTGGCCAGAATATCCTATCAGTGCTGCTTTTCTGCTCATATCGATCACGAAAATAACATTTTTTCAACCAAATGTGCTATCCTGAAGGCCTCAGAATTGTGCGCCTTTAAAAATTTATCTAATCTTGCATTTTATTATATATCTCAACTATTATGCTTCAAAGAATTTCAGCCGCTTTAAATTGGAGAATGCGAATACTGAAGCACAACTCAATTAAGGTGCAATGGCTTATAAAAAACGCCCTTAATTTTTCAAAAAAAGAGGCTGTAAAATCCTTATCCATTATTGTAGTTGGAAGAAATGATAACTACGGGGGTGACTTTTCATTGCGGTTAAAAACCACTTTCGACTGGAACCTCAGCTTATTCCCCAATGCCGAACTGATTTACATTGAATGGAATCCACTGGAGGACAAAGTCAGCGATTGCCCATGGATCACCGAACGATATCCTAAAGCAAAATGCTTTGTGGTTCCCAATGAAATCCACAAAACACTCATTACCAAAAAGAACTTTCCGATACTGGAATATTTTGCCAAAAATCTGGGCATGAGAAAAGCCTCGGGAGACTGGTTCATTCTGGTCAATGCAGATGTGCTTATTGGCGCTGATGTTTCTTTTGAAGCTTTGAACAAAAACACCGTTTACGGCACACATTACAATAATATCCAGTGGGATCAGCAACCCATCCACAAAGAATATATCGAAGACAAAAAAAATCTTCTGCGTTTTTTTCCAGCCAACAGTAAATTGGAAAGTGTGGTTGGGAACTTTGTAATGTCGCACCGAGACAATTGGCTGAAAATGACAGGCTACGACGAAAGATTGAGTGATGTACGAAACGGGGTAGACACCAACGGCTTACTTCAGCTTTTACATCAACAATTGAAAACTTCAGCCATTGGAAACCATTACCATTTGGATCATCCCGAATCAGTGAGCAATGGAGCTAATGCAACACATGGAGACCAAAGCAGAATTAACGAAATTGCAGCAGGAAAAAATATCCCATACAAAAACAATGACTCGTGGGGCTTGAACTCCTATACTTTTGAAGAAATCCAGCCAAGAATCTGGAAAGCAAAAATTTAAAATAACATCCCTATTTTTATCCCATGTTTGAAAACAAAGACAACCGCACTGAATTATCTGAATTGGGAGAATTCGGATTGATCAATCATATTAAAGAAAGTGTTATTATTCAGCACAAATCTACACTAAAGGGGATTGGCGACGATGCTGCAGTGCTTGATGCTGAAAACAAAAAAATTGTAGTCTCAACAGATATGTTGGTAGAAGGTGTTCACTTCGACTTGTCGTATGTCCCCTTGCGTCACTTGGGTTACAAAGCTGTATCAGTCAACCTTAGCGACATATACGCTATGAATGCTGAGCCGAAGCAAATCACGGTTTCCATTGCATTATCCAATCGCTTTTCTTTAGAAGCAGTAGAAGAACTGTATTCAGGAATTTTATTGGCGTGCAAAAATTATAATGTTGATTTAGTAGGTGGAGACACTACTTCTTCTACCAGCGGACTGGTAATTAGCATTACTGCCATTGGTTATGCAGAAGAAAAAAATATTGTGTACAGAAATACCGCCAAAGAAAATCAACTGCTTGTGGTAAGTGGTGATTTAGGTGGCGCTTATATGGGTTTGCAAGTACTTGAACGAGAAAAATCTGTGTTCATGGAAAGTCCGAAAGCCCAACCCGACCTTGAAGGCAACGATTATATTCTTGAGCGACAACTCAAACCAGAACCGCGTGCAGACGTCTTCAGAATGTTTAAAGACATGAAATTGGTTCCTACAGCAATGATTGATGTTTCCGATGGACTAGCTTCTGAAATTCTTCACCTCTGCACGCAATCAGGTGTTGGTGTGGAACTCTATGAAAGCAAAATTCCCCTGGATCCTCAAACTGTTGACCGCGCCATGGAATTTAGCATTGATCCAACCGTTGCGGCATTGAGTGGTGGAGAAGATTACGAACTGTTGTTCGCCCTTGATTTGGCTGATTACGATAAAGTAAAAAATAATCCATTAGTCACTGTTATTGGTCATTTTACTGCACAAAGCAATGGGTGTTCACTTATTGCTAAAGACAATTCACGCCATGAACTAAAGGCCCAAGGGTGGAATTCGTTTAAATAATTCTATCGCTGAAGTTGAAGGATGGAGGGAAGTACTCGTTATTTACTCTTTCCTAATAATTTTTTAATCTCAAATCTGATCTTATCCTTAACCCTAATTATTTTTTCTTCTTTCAAAGTATTTCCTCCATTCATCTTCCTAAAAAAGTTGGAGAATATTTTTCTTGCTTTAAGATTTTCCTTCATAGCAATTTTCTTCACCGCTATTTTATTCCCTAAAGGTTGCATATTAAAGAAGTTTCTTTGATCCAAACAATTTTCACCACTTCCATCATGCCCTAAATTTCTCACCAGTGACTTTTTGGGATAGAGGCAAAGTCCACCACTTAAAAAAAGTGAAGCATACCACTTCACTGCCCAGGTGTTGAGTGCACCACTTTTATTGGCTTCAAGATGGCTGAGAAAATCCATTCCATCATCCACATTAAAACGATATTCCAATTTATCCCTTTTGATTTTTTCAATGTGTTGATCCACATCCAAGGATAAATGATCCCAAGCTCTTTTCCATGTAGCCCAACCCCATGAAGGCGCATGACCAACTAAAAAAGTTTCAGGCAAACGTTCACCCATCGAAAAAGTAAATCCGGAAACCTGCATTACCTTTTCATCCGTCTTATAAAATTCTAATGCATCGTTCATAAAGCGAAGAAAATGTGGAGTGGTTTCCAAATCGTCTTCCAAAACGATAATGCGACCAAATTTGTTGACTTGTTCCGTTACACCGCTCACTATTGATTTTGCCAAACCCTGGTTTTCAGTTTGTGGAATAATTTCAACTTTTTTAAATCCGGTAATTTTATTCAGAAAAGCCCTTACTTCATTTACACCTTCGCCATGCTCTGGTTTTGCAGGAGCATCCGAATAAACGATCAACAAAGTCTCAGCTGCAAGATCGTTTTTTTGCAACGTCTCTATTGTCTTCCGAAGATGATCTAAACGTTGATAAACAAATAAAACTACAGGAGCAATTTCAGGCATCAATTTGAATTTATTTCATGTGAGGATTTTTGGTGAGTTTTTTAAACTCAAAACCCGACTTTTTTAAATCAGCTACAACATGATCAGCGGGCATATTTTTAAAAATACAAGCAACCAAATAATCGTAATTCTGAATTCCCTTTTTACAAAAGTCATCCATCTCCTCAATCTTTCTTTTCAAGGCTCGATATATTGGAGAATTGTCGTTGGCTAACTCAAATTCACCACCACTTATGTAATGGTCATTCATATCTTTAAAAGCGATCGCGTCGAAATTCTGACCATAGCATACCTTAAGTAATTCAGGTTTGGAAACTTCGTAAACATAATTCCCGAATTCTTCATAGCAAGGTAAAAAATCTTCCCTGTCAATTTCTCCAATCACAGCAATAGGAGCCTTTCCTAAGAATTTAGTTCTGGCAAAATTCACAAAAGAACGCCAGAGCAATTGCTGAGGTGGATATTTTCTGATTCTTTCTCGAGTAATGATATCCTGATCCTGAGGCTCAATCAGTATCACACCTTTTTTTGCAACTCTACACATTTCTGCAAGCGCAACCATTGGACGGGGAAAGTGATGATAACTCTCTTTGCAAAGCACGTAGTCAAAGGAATTGTCGGCAAACTGCAGGTTCTCAGCATTTGCTTTTTCAAACTTTTTGATGTACCCCGTATCTTTTGATTGTTGTAAAATTTCAATGTTCAGATCAGTCGCTAAAACATCCACTCCATTTTCCTCCAAAAAGCGGGCATCGCTTCCGAAACGACCATCTCCTACAGTTAACCATGTAGCATTTTTGTCATTATTTATCAGAGGCAAAAGATTTTTATACTTTCTTTCATGTCTCCAGTAATCAGCTGTATCTCTTCGTTTCCATGAAGCTACATTGTCTTCAGTGCTACGGGTACCATATGTATCCCACTTAATTTTCTCATGTAACTCATAACTTTTGTCAAAACTCATACTTTCTTATTTAACACTATGCAAAGAATAATTTCCCCAACGGTCGATTATATTCTTATAACCCTCAGGCAAATCAGCGGTGAAGTTAATAAAAGTCTTTTTGGTTGGATGCAGAAATCCGAGGGTTTTTGCATGCAAGGCCTGACCAGGAATCATGTCAAAACAATTTTCAACAAACTGCTTGTATTTATTGAAGTTTACGCCCTTTAATATTCTATTGCCGCCGTATTCGGGATCATTAAACAAAGGATGACCAATGTGCTGGAAATGAACGCGGATTTGATGCGTTCTGCCTGTCTCCAACTTGCACTCTACTAGCGTAACATATCCAAAGCGTTGCAATACTTTATAATGTGTAACAGCATGTTTTCCCTCCTCACTTTCGGGAGGATAAACGGCCATAACTTTTCTGTCTTTGTGACTTCTGCCTACATTTCCGGTGATGGTTCCTTCATCGTCTTTCACTTCCCCCCAAACCAAAGCATGATAGCGACGCTCTATGGTGCGATCGAAAAATTGTTTTGACAAATGTGTGAGCGCGTATTCTGTTTTTGCGATCACCATCACACCGCTGGTGAGTTTATCTAGGCGATGCACTAGTCCTGGTCGAATATCATTATCAGCATTTTTCGCCAACTGGTTAAAATGAAACAACATCGCATTCACCAAAGTACCTGTATAATTACCATATCCGGGGTGCACTACGAGTCCGGCATTTTTATTGACTACCGCTACATCCTCATCTTCGTAAAGAATTTCAATTGGAATATTTTCCGCGATCAATTCAATTTCTCTCGGAGGGTAAGGCAATACAATGGATACTTCATCAAAAGGCTTTACTTTGTAATTTGATTTTACGGGTTTGCCATTGACTACAATACTTCCGGCTTCCGCAGCATTTTGAATTTTTGTACGAGAAGTATTGTCAATACGATTAAGCAAAAACTTATCTACACGAAGAAACTGCTGGCCTTTATCTGCAATGATTTTATAATGCTCAAAAAGCTCATCCGGCCTGTCGTCCTCAATATCTTCTACCATTGTACTATCAACTTACGAAATTCAGTTTTTCCTCCAGTGTGCACTATTTTCAAAAGATATAAGCCTTCACTCAAGCCAGAAAGCGAAACAGTATTGCTGCCTTCATTACAATTTTGAGTGCTCACTTCGCGACCTTCTATATTCAGCAAAGTCACCACTGCATTATCATTACTAACAATAAACACCTCGGCCGATGCGGGATTAGGATAAATCTCTACAGCAAATAAATTATTTTCTTCTACTGAATAAGGATTCAAAACAGGCCCTCCCATAACCGGACGAAACATCACACTTCCTTTTACCGACGAGGATTTCCATGTATTTTCGGCAGTACTGTAATAAAACATTTTGCTGTTGTTTGCGGTATTGAAATCCAAACCAACATTGATGTATTCGTTGGTAGTTTGCTTAAAACCAATGAAAATAGTGTCTTTCACAAAAAATGGTTTGTCGATTGCATAATATAAAAACTTATTCAAGCCTATAATGGTGTCAGGAAAATCAGTCGGATTTTCATACATCAAAACACCTGGTTTTCCATTGTTATTGGCCCAAACTCTAATGTTAAACGGAATTTGATGATTAGCACCACCGAGCACTTCATTGAAATAAATTTTCACACCTCTCAAAGTATCGCCTTTGCTTTGCAACACAGGTAATTTGTAGGCGAACTCAGCGCCGGAATTGTAAAATCCGTAACCTGCTTCTACTGAACCATCGTCGTAAGCATAAAAATTCGACAATTCCTGACGGTAATACACTGTGTCATTTCCCTTGAAATTTCCAACTAGACTCGTATTCAACGAATATTGAATGTCAAAAATGGCTGAATCGTTTTCAGCAGAAGTGTACACAAATGGACCGTAATTCTCATTAAACACATTCGTCAATCCGGCAGGCACAGAAGCACTTTGCGCAGCAGCTGAATTATACAGAGCTGCGCTTTTTTCCTTTATTTGCACTGCAAAATTCACAGTAGCTGGAAAGGCGGAAACATTAGCAACTTCAGCCTTAGATGTGCCACTCATCAAACCTCCAGCCGATTTAAAATGATTCCAAGGCACTGAATAATATCCATTGAGCAGTGATTTCGGCTGATACATGAAGGCTGCATCCGAGATATACACATCATTATCAAATCTGTTTTTATCAAGCACAACATAATCCAAATGCCATTGATCGCGATTACTTACATCACTTCCAAACCCATCAATACTGGCATAATTGAAAAAGCGAAATTGAAAACTGGAATGGAAAAATATGGGTGAGGCTAATTTCACATAAAACTTAAAAAAACTATCCACAGCCCAACTTTCTTTCACCGAAGTATTCCAAACTGAACGCCACACATTATTGCTATCTAAAAATTGCAATACCAATGAATCCTTAACCTCAGGAGCATCTCCGTAACCTTGGGATTCTAGAAAAAAACTTAAATACAAATTATTAGCTATTGAAAAGCCAGAAAGATCCATAGGCTTCGACACCAAAGAATCAGCAACATAAGCAACCACTGATGCATTGGCATACATTATACCTGAAGCGTTAATTGCGTCAAAGGTAGCAACACCAATACTTGGCGGACTGATAGGATAATTTGCGTTCACAAAAACACCTCTATCCGTCCACAATGATGCATCATCTTTCAGCACATAATAAATATGAAGGAAATTAATGAGAAGATTTTTTTTCAATGAAACAGTATCGGTTCCATAAATGGAATAATCGGGCCAGGCATTAATGGTGTCTTTTACCGTTGCAGGATAAACACCTGCATTGAAACGAATGATTTGAAAAGAGGAATTGGCTGCGATTTTAATACTGTCGGGAGTATACTGCCAGGTAGTATCAGAGGCATATTTCACTGTGTCGGGATGCAAACCATTAACAGAAAACGCATACTGATTAACCGTTGTAGTAATGTTTCCAGTGGTATCGGTAGAAAATATTTTTAAATTATTGGAAGAGAAATCGTCAATGAAAGGAAGCGTGACTTTGTTTAAATTGTACACATATCCTTCCGAAATATTCTTTGTTGAGATTGCTAATGGAACATTAGTCACCGATGACAATTCAGGATTTCCAGTCAATCCTTTTACAACTTCCTGAGCATTAACAAAAGTTGAAATACAAAATGATAGAATAAGCAGTTTTAATCGCATCACATAAAATTAAAGAAGATACTGCTAAACGCAAAAATCATTATGGTGTTGTGGGAGCAGGTTCGTGGTACGCAGTGTCACAGCTAAAAAACAACATAACTGGCGCTCCTACCTTCATTTTCAATCCTTGCTCATATTCGGGAGTTTGACGAACAACGATGGCAGACATGCTATCCGCTTCAGTTTTACACATCACTTTACCCAATGCTCGGGGAACTGGCAACAATGCACTTCCCTGCACCTGAGCCATGGCATCTTTTAAAGACATACCGATATACGGCGATAAAAAAGCAGTTGAATTTCCTCCACTCGACACCACTATTTTTACCACATCACCATCATTAATCAAGGTTTTACCTGGAATCACCTTAACTCCCTGATACAACACATTCAATACAACACCAGCAGGAGTACTGTTTTTCATCATGATATCTACCTTCACTCCATAGGATTGTAATCTGTCCATGGCGTCTTTCATCGACAAATCCGTCATATCCTCTTTAATGGTGATCTTTTTAGTTGTTCGGGCATTGATGGTTAAGTACAACTTCCGTCCTTCTTTTACAAAATAGTCAGGTGATGGAGATTGATCTACCACCACTCCTTTCGGACGCTTGCGATCAAAAATAGAGTCGATGATCACATATTCAAATCCTTTCTCCACCAAAGCAGTATCCAGTTCTTCTGTCTTTTTACCTAAAACATTTGGCACCAGAATCTGCTCCCCATGATGCGTAAAATTATCGAGGTAAGAAACCACCACATAAAGCAATCCTGCTGTGATTAACAAGGCAATCAACAGATTCAGAAAAAACACTTTACTGAAAATAAATTTGAAAAACGACATAGCTATTTATTACTGAGCAAACTTACATGATTCAACCTTAAATCCCAATTAAAATGAAAAATGATTAGAAACGAAAAAACACAAGTTATAAACAAGCAATAGCGCAATTATATCTGGCACCTAATTCTTTTTTAAAATGAATATTCCGTTATTTTTACCTCATAAATATTTACATATGAAAAACATTGCCCTCGTATTTGGCGGATTCAGCAAAGAAGCAGAAATTTCAGAAAAAAGTGCCCACCAGGCTAAAAACGCTTTGGAAGGATCGGATTACAACGTTTATCCTGTAAAAATCTCCAAAGAAAAATGGTGTCACGTTGCTGCCGATGGTAAAGAATACGCAGTGGACAAAAATGATTTTTCCGTATCTATTGATGGCAAAAAAATCACTTTCACTAAGGCATTAAACCTCATTCACGGCGCACCTGGGGAAAACGGAGTGTTGGGCGGATATTTTGAATTGATAGGATTACCCTATACTTCAAGCGGAGTATTGACCTCTGCTTTAACCATGAACAAAAACTGGACGACAAGATTTTTGAGTCAGGCTGGAATTCGCACTGCTCCTTCTTTTGTTGTGTACCGTGGTGATAAATCCTCAGAGTATCAACCAAAAGCAAATTTCCCTTGTTTTGTAAAGCCCAATAATGGCGGATCAAGCGTGGGAACCTTTAAAGTGAAGAACGTGGATGAATTGGAAAACGCTTTAAAAGAAGCTTTCAAACACGACGATGAAATTATAGTAGAGGAATTTATTGAAGGACGTGAATTCACCTGCGGTGTAATGGGTTTCAATGGAACGATCAAAGCGCTTCCCCTCACTGAAGTAAAACCTAAAAATGAATTTTTTGATTTCGCCGATAAATATGGCGATGACGGCGCAACGGAAGAAACTCCGGCTAAACTGAGCGAAGAACTGACTAAAACCGTTCAGGGCATTGCCGAAAAAGCTTTTAAAATATTGCGTTGCAGAAATGTATCACGCATTGATTTTATTATGAAAGGCAATGATTTTTATTTGATTGAAGTAAATACTATTCCTGGTATGAGTGCCAAAAGCATTTTGCCGCAACAGGCCCAGGCAGTAGGCATTTCATTCAAAGATTTATTGGTGAAAATTATTGAGGGTTAATCATTCGGGCTGAAACGATATCCAACCCCTTTCACAGTTTGTATATAATCATCGCCCAGTTTTTCGCGCAACTTTCTGATGTGCACATCAATGGTTCTGTCACCAACAATTAAATGTTGTCCCCACACCTTACTATAAATTTCTTCACGTGTAAAAACTCGCTCCGGAACGGAAGTCAGCAGCAACAACAATTCAAATTCCTTTTTAGGAAAGTAAAATTTTTGTTCGTTTTTATATACTAAATACTTAGCTCTATCTATTGTAATGCCCTTCATTGGCGAAGCAACATCCAATGACGTAGTAGGAGATTCTTTCTTCACTCTCTTCAGCAATGAATGAACTTTTGAAATGAGCACTCTTGGTTGAATTGGCTTCTTTATAAAATCATCAGCGCCTGCATTCAAGCCAGCTATCAATGTATAGTCTTCTCCTCTGGCAGTTAAAAAAACAATGATCGAATCTTTCAAACCCACATCGTTTCTCAATTTATAACACAATTCAATGCCATCCATGTCGGGCAGCATAATGTCCAAAATCAATAATTCTGGAGTAAGCAATTTGCAAGCTTCCATCGCGCTTTGAGCGTCGGAAAATTTATGCACAGCAAACCCTTCTTTTGAAAGGTTGTAACCGACGAACTCCAAAATATCAGGATCATCGTCAACTATTAAAATATTGATTTTACTCATGGTGCATTTACTTTTCTCAAATCTACGCCGATACAATTAGCCCTGCGTTAGCTAAATATTAAGGAAATATTAAACTGTGGTGGGATCAAGGCCTATAAAAGATTATGTTGTTAACACTAGCATAACATTGAAGTAATAATGAGTTGACCTTTCAAGCATTACTTTGCATCGAACAAAAAAACATAAAAGAATGAAAATCAAATTGCTCCTTACACTAACCATTTCCATAATATCAACTGCTTTATTTTCGCAAAGCTCAAGCATAAAAGGAAAGATTCTCGATGCAGGAAGTGCAGCTCCAATTCCAGGCGTTACAGTACGTATTGACAGTTCAACCATTGCCACAATCACAGATCTTGATGGTTTTTTTAAAATCAATAATATTCAACCTGGAACCTATAACTTAATTTATGATGGTGGTAAATTATATGACCTAGCTAGTAAAATTATAGTTGTACTGTCTAGCGAACCAGCTGATGCAAGCATTGCCCTTGATAGAGCTCCAATAAAAACAGATGGTATCATTATAAGAAGAACAAAACCAAAACAAGACAATGTGGTGGGTTTTTTAGAAGGTCAAAAGAAAGCAGTAACCGTTGGTGATGGATACACTGCTGAACAAGCAAAACTCACTCCTTCCAAAGATGTTAGCGACGTGCTAAAAAAAGTAAATGGTGCAAGTATTCAAGACAATAAATTTGTAATCATCAGAGGATTGAACGACAGATACAACGCAGCCTATCTGAATGATGCTCCGCTACCTAGTTCCGAATCCGACAGAAAAGCTTTTGCTTTTGATATTTTCCCTTCCAACATGCTGGATAATTTAATCATTACAAAAACTGCGTCTCCTGATCTTCCAGGAGAATTTGCTGGCGGCATCATTAAAATCAACACCAAAAATATTCCCGACCAGAATTTTCAATCCTTTTCTATTAGCGGAGGATACAATGCTATTACCACCGGAAAAAAACAAATAACATATCAAGGTGGCCAATGGGATTGGCTAGGTGTTGACGATGGTAGCAGAGCAATGCCTAGTGTGATTCCCGATAAAGACCACTTTCCAATTAATATTGATGATCAGGCTGCATTAGCTAAAAAAACAAATGTGGATTGGAGTTTACAAAACAAAACTTTTGCTCCTAATCTTAATCTACAGTATTCATTGGGTTTCAGCGATACTCTAGCAGGAAAACCTTTTGGAGTAATTATGGCATTAACCTACAACAAAAGCAGTAATTACAATGAAACTATCCGCCGAGGATGGACAGGAAATGGTGCTGACAACACAACCGCTTCACAACTCGATTTTGACTACCTGGATAAAGTATATTCCGAAAAAGTATTGGCTGGATCACTCGCCAATTTTTCTGTTAAAATGAATAGAAATAACGTGTTAAGCTTTAAAAATATTTATAGCATCAATTCTGACGACAGAGTAATTTCCCGCAGCGGATCAACCAATCCACTTGAATCCAATCCAACACTGATCCAATCCGATGCCACATGGTTCACAGGCAATAAAATTTATTCGGGTCAGTTGATTGGCGAACATTATTTGCCAAAGCAAAAAATGAAAATCAATTGGGTGGGGTCTCTCAGCAATATTGAAAGAAGCATTCCTAATTTGAGAAGAAATATTTACAGCCGACTCACCAACATTAATGATCCAGGCAATCCCAATCCTACCGACACTGTTTATACAGCAAACATTGGTGGCGCCAACGTTGGTTCTAACTACGGCGGAGGAATGTTTTTCTCGGAAAACAAAGAAAACATTTACAGCTTTAAAGCCGATGTTTCTCATCCCATAAACATCAAAAAATCTATCAATGAAATAAAAGTGGGTGTTTTTTATCAAAATAGAAACCGTGCCTTTTTCGCCCGTCAGCTGGGTTATACCAAATATAGTAAAGTAGGTGGTGATGTTACTTTTGATGAAACACTGCTTTACCTGTCGCGCGGTGAAATTTTCAGCAATGAAAATATGGGCTTGATTACTCCTCCCGAAAATGGCAACAATGGTGTTGGCGGATTTAAATTAACTGATGGGACAAAATATACCGATGCGTATAACGCTTCCTCTTCATTACTCGCTGCATATGTTATGGCTGATAATAAATACAAAGCAGTGAGATTGGTTTGGGGAGCAAGGATGGAAAGCTTTTCACAGCAATTACATGCCTTAAAAGCCGATCAAAGTAAACTAAATATCAACTTAGCTAAATTAGACGTGCTTCCTTCTGCCAATTTTATTTACTCAATTAACAAAGAACAAAATTTACGAGCAAGTTATTCGCAAACATTGAACCGTCCGGAATACAGGGAATTGGCTCCATTTGCCTTTTATGACTTCAATACAAATTTTGTTATTTCTGGTAACGATTCATTGAGAAGAGCAAAAATCCACAACATGGATGTTCGTTATGAAATTTATCCTGATAAAAAAGGAGAAGTGTTTTCTGTATCGGGTTTCTACAAAGAATTCATTGATCCTATTGAGCAAATTTCAAGGGTGGATGTGACCAACGAAATCTCATTCAGAAATGTACCGAAAGCTACCAACTACGGGGTGGAATTAGAATTGCGCTTATTGCTTTCTACCATTTTTTCTAAAGCAGATTCATTAAAAGGATTGAATAAATTCCTGACCAATACTACCGCTTTCTCCAACCTGGCTATTATTCGTTCAGTAGTAGATGTGACCAGCATTATCGGCAGTCAGGATGCAACGCGTCCACTACAAGGCCAATCTCCATATGTATTCAATTCGGGAATTCAATATGTGGATACTGCTTTTGGAATGACGGTTTCTTTAAGCTACAACACTATCGCTCCACGTATCTATATCGTTGGAAATATCAATGAACCAAACATCTGGGAAAACGGAAGAAATTTTATTGATCTTCAGGTGACGAAATCATTGTGGCATAAAAAACTGGATTTGAAATTCAATGTTCAAAATCTTTTAGCGCAAAGACAGATCTTTTATCAAAACAGAGATCTTGGTGCTACCTACGGAAATTTTTTCAATACCATCCTCACAGGAGATGCGAAAAATAAAAATGGCTATAATACTGAGGAAGATGACTTGGTGTGGTCAACCAGTTTCGGTAGTACTTTCTCATTAAGCGCAACACTCAAATTCTAACATTAAGTAATTGTTAGCAGTAGGTAACATTCACGTTACTTTTTCCCGGGATTTCATAAACTAAAGGTAATCCCGGGTTAATGCTAAAGAAAGATTGCAGGATGATCTTTGAAGCATGAACTTAAAAACTAAAATCTCAATGAAAAAAATTTACCAAACAGCATTGTTTGCATGCCTATGCAACGTTGCTATGGCACAATCCTTTTTTGTGCCTACCACTTACCGTGGTGCTTTTGAGCCAAATGTGGCTATGTGGACTGACAACTGGACCAACTGGGATCCACAAAACACTGTTTACTCCAATCCAACTGATACTGTAAAAACCAGCATCACCACCAACACAACATGGACCGCTAACAAAACTTATATCTTGTCAGGTCAAATCTATGTTAAGAATGGTGCAACATTAACTATTCAACCAGGAACTGTCATCAGAGGAAATAAAGCTTCTACAGGTGCAGGTTTATTCATTTGCCAGGGATCAAAAATCAATGCAAAAGGAACTGCTGCAAATCCTATCGTTTTCACTTCTAACCAGGCTGCAGGATCACGTGCACAAGGCGATTGGGGTGGACTCATCTTGTTAGGAAGAGCGAGCAACAATCAACCGAATGGTATCGCCAACATCGAAGGCTTAGCACCAACTCCTGAAACTCAATATGGTGGTGGTTTAACTCCTGATGACACCGACAATTCCGGTACTTTAAGCTATGTGCGTGTTGAATGGGGGGGCTATGTTTACCAACAAGACAAAGAAATCAACGGTATTACTTTTGGTTCAGTTGGTAACGGAACAACCGTTGACCATATCCAGGTTTCATATTCAAATGATGATGCTTTTGAATGGTTCGGTGGAACTGTTAACTGTAAACATTTAGTGTCGTACAGAAACTTAGACGATGATTTTGATACTGACTTCGGTT
>JAPLEZ010000128.1 GCA_026390935.1 Bacteroidota bacterium | reverse complement strand
AGGTAATGTCCTCCTGACGAAGGAAGGATCTATCGCCCTTATCGTCTTTTTATTACTGTATCTGTTTTCGTTTAACATTAAGCACCACGTTTTTTAAATAGTCCCATCAGCGGACGAACGTATGGTTTGTCAATATCCAAACTCACATAATCGATTCCACTTTTGGTGAAAATAGCGTTCAACTCAGCTTCGTGTTTCAACCACCATTTTTTATGTGCGTCTTTTGTTTTGCTGCTGGAAGTATTGATCCAAATTTCTTTTCCCGATTCATTATCGAAAAGCTTCACCAATCCCACCGAAGGCAATTCTTTTTCTTTTTGATCAAAGATGCGCATGCCAATGATGTCGTGTTTTTTATTAGCGATTTTAACGGCGTCGGAAAAATTGTTGCCAATAAAATCGGAAATCAAAAACACAGTACTTTTTTTCTTAATCACATTGCTTAAATATCGGAGTCCAGCAGCAATATCGGTTCCTTTGTTTTCAGGAGAAAATTCTATCAAGTCGCGAATAATGCGCAATACGTGCTTTTTCCCTTTTTTAGGCGGAATGAATTTTTCTACTTTATCGGAGAAAAGCACAACGCCAATTTTATCGTTGTTGAGTGCGCTGGAAAAAGCCAGCACTGCAGCGATTTCAGTTATGAAATCTTTTTTTGTTTGTGTTGTTGATCCAAAGCTGCCCGATGCACTTACATCAATTAACAACATAACGCACAACTCTCTTTCTTCTTCAAACACCTTCACAAAGGGTGCGCTGAAACGGGCAGTAACGTTCCAGTCGATGTTACGAATATCGTCACCATGTGAATAATCCCGAACTTCACTAAAGGTCATTCCTTTGCCTTTAAAGGCAGAATGATATTCTCCCGAGAACAGCTGCGCAGAGAGCCCCCGGGTTTTAATTTCAATTTGTCGTACTTTTTGTAAGAGTTCTTTGGTATCCATTTTACGGAACTTCTACTTTGTTGAGAATTTCAGTGATGATGTGTTCGGCAGTGATGTTTTCTGCTTCTGCTTCGTAAGTTAAACCTATACGGTGGCGCAATACATCAAAGCAAACGCCTCGTACATCTTCGGGAATTACATAACCTCTGCGTTGCAAGAAAGCGTGTGCTTTTGCCGCTTTAGCCAAGTTGATACTTGCTCGGGGAGATCCACCGAACTCAATCATGTTTTTAAATTTACTTAAGCCAAAGGCTTCTGGCTCACGTGAGGCAAAAACAATATCAACGATATATTTTTCAATTTTTTCATCCATGTAAACGTCCTTCACCACATTGCGTGCGCTAATGATTTGCTCGCAGTTGAGTTGGGTCATGGCCTTTGGAAAATCTTTAAGTAAGTTCTGGCGGATAATTTTTTGTTCTTCTGCTTTGCCTGGATATTTTAATACAACTTTCAGCATGAAACGGTCAACTTGGGCTTCTGGTAAAGGATAAGTTCCTTCTTGTTCAATAGGGTTTTGAGTGGCTAAAACCAAAAAAGGATCGGGTAGTTTAAAGGTTTCAGCACCAATAGTAACTTGTCGCTCCTGCATTGCTTCCAACAAGGCGCTTTGCACTTTTGCTGGAGAACGGTTGATTTCATCGGCCAGCACGAGGTTGGCGAATACTGGTCCCTTTTTTACTGAAAACTCTTCTTTCTTTTGATTGTAAATCATTGTACCTACTAAATCGGCAGGCAACAAATCGGGAGTGAATTGTATTCTTTTGAAATCGGCAGCAATGATGGTGGAAAGAGTGTTGATGGCTAGTGTTTTTGCCAATCCGGGCATACCTTCTAAAAGAATGTGTCCGTTGGAAAGCAGGCCAATTAGTAAACTGTCGACCATGTGTTTTTGGCCAACAATCACCTTATTCATTTCCATTTTTATTATTTCTACAAAGGCGCTTTCCTGATGAATTCGCTCGTTGAGTGCACTGATGTTGATGCTTTCACTGGTAGTTGTTTCCATCTTTTTAAAATATTATTCGGGTCGTAAAAATAACAAAATACAGTAATTTTAAGCAAACGTAGAATTTTAATTGTTGTTAAAAATTATTATCCTTGTTTCTTCTGTAAATATAGTCCTAATGCGTGTTTTAAATGTTTTTCTCTTTTTGATGTTTGCGGCGCTTTTTCCTCTTTTTGGGAAGGGCGACTCCTTGAATTTGAATTGGGATAAAACCGCAAATCGACAATGGGTGGGGGCAGATTTTTGGGCCAATCGTTTGCAGGATTGGGGAGTAAAAGATCACAAGGTTTTTTGTTTTCGTCCGGGAGAGAATTCCACCATGCATTTATTGTCGACAGAAATTGTAAAAGATGCTCCGTTTTCGGGGACGATCCGCTTAGGCAAAAACGCTGTCGCTGCCAATGATGCTGTTGGTAAGTCGGGATTGATTTTAGGTTTAAGTGATACCGCGCTCAACTACCTTGCACGCTCTACCATGCAGCATTTCTTTTTAAAGGAGAATGGAGTGTGGATAGGGATCAATAGCAAAAATCAGTTGTTCATTGAAGAGATTTTTTCGGGCGCAAAGGTTTTGTCTGCCCCTTTGGATAAGCATTTGCTGGCGATGTATCGAACAGAAGGATTGCTTTTGAATTTCAATGTTGTGCAAGGCAACGGTGCCATGGAGCTTGCGGTTTTTGCGCAAGGTGATGATTTAAAACAACATGCTGTCAGCATGAAAATTCCGATGGGAGTGCTCAACGGAAATATCACTTTTGCCGTGAATTCAAAGCTCTACTTAAGCGAATATTTCTTTGATGATTTTAAAATTTCCGGTGAAGCGATTTCAGTGAAAAAGGAACGGGAATTTGGTCCCATTTCTACCTGCTTATACTCTTTTAATGATCGCGTTTTGAATTTTTCTGCGCAGTTGATGCCTTTGGGACTCAATAGCCGCGATTCCGTGCTGCTGGAGTTGTTCATGCAAAATGAGTGGCTGCCTTTGGTAACAATGCCTGTGGATACTATATATGGTCAGGCTCGCTTGCGGAATTACAGCAATTGGAGTTTTGGCACTGTTCCATACAGGGCCCGTTTGAAAAGAAATTTCGTTTTTGAAGGAGAGTATTATAAAGGCATTATTTCTTTTCCAAATTCAACGGAAAATCAATTAAAAATTGGTGTGTTGAGTTGCAACGGAATGCCATTCATTGAGCGACAGGGAATGGACTATTGGCAAATTTGGAAAGCCTATGAACTAACAGCGAAAAAATATGCCATTGAAAAGCCTGAACTCGTAGTTTTTTTAGGAGATCAAATGTATGAATCTCGACCGGTTCCTATGGATTGGGACAAAAAAAATTATGCAATGGATTATCAATACCGTTGGTTAATGTGGTGTTTGCAGTTTAACGACATCACTAAAAAAATTCCTTCCTTAATAATTATGGATGATCACGATTATTTTCAAGGAAATTTATGGGGAGCAAATGGAGATACCATATCGAAAAACTCGATGTGGAAAATGCCTGCAGATTTTGCTGGTGATGAAACCGACTGGTTAATGGAAAACGGCGGATTCATGCAGGATACTGCTTTCATAAAATATGCCGTGACCTTGCAAACCGGGCATCTTCCTTCTACTTACGGAGAAAGCAGAAAGGCAGTTCCTGATTATTACAGTGTGCTGAAATTTAAAGGAGTTGGAATGGCTTTGCTGGAAGATAGAAAATATAAATCGCCTCCTTTGAAAGCATTGCCTAACGTGAAATCCTTCAATGGATTTCCGATGAGTGATGCAATTTCATCTGATTCATTGTACAATGAAAATGCGCAGCTGTTGGATTCGGGTCAATTGAAAATGTTAGACAATTGGTCGACTGATTGGGATAGTGAAGAAATGAAAATTGTTTTCACCCAATCGGTGTACTCTTCATTGAGTTCAGTGAAAAAGGGATACCAACCAATTTCAGGAAAAAGCATCAGTATTAATGATAGCGCAGAGGTTCCAACTCGTTTGTCGAAAGATATGGATAGCAACGGCTGGCCGAAATCGGGTAGGGATAAGGCTTTAAAAAACATTCGAAAATCAGGCGCTTTGCTGGTGGGTGGCGATCAGCATTTTCCAAGTGTTGTACAGCAGGGTATTGAAAATTGGAAAGATGCCAGTTACAGTTTTACGCTTCCGGCTATTAGCAATACTTATCCGCGATTTTGGATGCCCAATTCCTCTGATCATTTTTCGGGAAATAATTTTGAGGATGGCTTTGGAAATAAAGTTAGCATGGTGGCTTATTCAAATCCCACAAAAAATGACAGCTTGCCTTTGTGGATGAATCATGCGCCCGGCATTGGATTTATTACTTGCGATAAAGTATTGCAAACTTACAAATTGGATTGTTGGGGTTTTGCTGATACACTGCAACAATATTCGGGATGGCCAGTGACAGTGAAAGTGAGCGACAATGTTTATGCATCTTCTGAATTTACAACGCAAGCAATAAAAGTGAAAGCAATAAAACTACCGTTGATCTCGGTTGTTGATTTAGAGAATGGAAAGCTTTTGTATTCTATAAGATTGAATAAGCAGCGACTGAAGGTGCCACATGCAGGAAATTATAAATTGATTGTTCACTTGAATGACATGATTGTGAAAGAAGTTGTTGTAAATACTGGAAAAGGAAGTGTAAAAGTGAAGTAGGTGGCGATAGGTCCTTCCTTCGTCAGGATGACAGACCCTACTGCTAGTCTAAAAAATCAATACTGTATTGTTGAGAATGAATGAGTATGTCATCCTGACGAAGGAAGGACCTATCGCCCTCGGCATCAAATCAATTTATTATCCATTAAATACTTCACCTTAAAAACTGCTACTATGGTGATGCTATCTGTAATTTCACCATTCAACACCATGTCGTACAATTCTTGAAAAGGAATTTTTTTAAGCACTAATTCTTCATTTTCTTCGGGATGCGCATTGTGGAAGGAAAGATCTTGAGCTACAAAAATAAAAGCATGTTCGTCGGATACAGAATTGCTCATGTGAAACTCCTGAATTTTGATCCATTTTTTTGCTTCAATTCCAGCTTCTTCCGACAATTCTCTCTTGGCAGATTCTTCGGGAGTTTCGTTTTTATCACCACCACCTTCAGGAATTTCCCAACTGTATTGGTTTACCGGAAAACGGTACTGGCCAACAATCCAGGTGTTGTAGTTTTCATCTAAAGGCACCACGCCGATGGCGTAATTTTTAAAATTGACAGTGGTGTAATTTGTTGGATTTCCTACCGGATTCAATACATCGTGTTTAACTACCTTGATCCACGGCGTGTCATGAATATCCACTGATTTTAAAATTGTCCACGGATTCTTGATGCTGTCAGTCATTGTTGTATTTTGCGACTAAAGTAGGATATTCTTATTTTTAATCCATAACAAAAATAAATGCGCTTTAAGAAAGGAGATATCGTTTTGTTTTTAAATGAAAGAATGGAAGGCACCGTTCAATCCACCAACAGCAAAGGAGTGGTTACGGTATTGACTACCGAAGGCTTTGAAATTCCTGTGTTGGAAAAGGATATCGTTCATAAACTTACCGATGCACAAAAGCGTGAGGACAAACAAAAGCCACAAAAAACTGAGCCCTCTGTCATTGTGCGGGAAGATGATTTTTCCGACATGAATTTCATGAAAGAGGAAAACCAGCGCAATGTATCCAAGCCACATTCACACCGAAGGGATGATGTGGAAATGGAAATTGATATTCACATTGAACGTTTGCTTAAAAAGCATCAGCATTTAGGAAATGCACAAATAGTGCGCATTCAAATGGAATACACCGAACAGGCGATGAAACGGGCTTTTACTTTGGGCATGCACCGACTCATTATTATTCACGGAGTTGGAAATGGTACATTAAAAGAGGAAGTGCGAAAATTATTGAAACGCTATTCCAATATTCGCTACGCCGATGCAAGTTTCCAGAAATATGGAAATGGAGCAACGGTGGTTTATCTCAAATAACATTAATGAATTATGCTCACTTTGGTGGCAACGCCTTCCACGTTGGTGTTTAAGCGGATATAGTACAATCCGGCTGGAAGGTCATCAGTGTACACGAGCACTTTATAAGCGCCTTTGTCGTAATGATTTTTCAAAACTTCTTTTACTCTTGCGCCATTTTGATCGTACAGGGAAGCATCGATATTGCTGTTTATTTTTGTTTCAAACTCAACAAACATATAGTTGTTCACCGGATTTGGGAAAGCCGTAATGTTTAAGTTTCCATCAATTTTTCCTACTGAGGCAGTTTGAGAATATTTGAACTGACCGTCGTAATCGGTTTGTTTTAGTCGGTAGTAAGAAATTCCATCATGTGGATTTTCGTCTGTTTCACTATATTCTATTAAAGAGCTTGAGTTTCCTGCGCCTTTAATTTCTTTGATGATTTCCCATTTGTCGCCATCAACAGATCGTTCCAAAGAGAAGAAGTCGTTATTTATTTCGGAAGCCGTTGACCAACGGATAACAATTTTATCGTTTTCTTTTTTTGCGGTGAAGCTCAGTAGTTCTACCGGTAAAGTATTTCCCGCTGCCAGGGCCGCGTAATAATAATTTGATCCTGTATTATTAGATGGAACAGCAGTTCCCAAGCGGAAATTTCCGGCCGTAGTTGATTTAATTATTCCTGCGGTTAATGCCGTTGTAACAGGATAAAAAGCTTTGTTGGTGGCCATTGATGATGTTCGGAAAGGAACCTGACCGGCGTTGGCGTCATTTAAAATAATTACAAAATCGGGCGCTGCAGTAGTACCGCAATTTATATCGGTATCGTCAGCAGAATTTCCTACGTAAGTTCCATTTACGGCCGTTGTTGCGGAGCTGAAGTTAAAAGCTGCATAATAATTTAAAGTACCATCGTTACCATTGGCCCAGGTGCCAGAAGTGAATCCATCGAGGTCGTAGGTACTAATATGATTTCCATTTTGATAGTTTCCGTTGTACCAGTTTACTTCTTTGTTGTTAGCTATCATATTGCGTAAGCCGATCGCATTGGCATTTGAAGCAAGCGTTCCATCATTAAAAAGCCAAACCATTTCGGGTTGAAAACCGAAGCCTGTAGTGGCCTGAGTTCCCCAGTCGGATTGCGTGTTTTGCACTCCCACTTTGCAATCAACTCCAGCTTTAAAAGCAATGAAATAATATCTTGTAGTGTTGTTGTTGGCTTGTGCGTTGTTACCAACTCGAAATCCATTCGAAACTGCAGTTAAAGAACTAATTCTGCCAGTTACTAAAACACCGGTACTTGTTAAGTCTTTTGCGTATCCAGCAGGCATACTCGACAAAGCAACCCATGCATTGTAACCTGCGCCCGCATTATCGGCTTTCACCAACAGTACATCCGGCTTAAATCCAACCCACGTTATATCTTGTGTAGCGTTTCCGTCGCCGGTGTAAGTTCCGTACGAATAGGTGATTTGAGCAAAGGAAATGTTTGAGGAAAACATCAATCCAACGCACACTATAAATCTCACAGCACTCAAATTGCGCTTCATAGTTTCTCCTTTATATGTTAGTTTAACGAAACTTCCGAATAATTGGTTGCGCGTCAATAAATTACGAATATTATTTACTGTTTTTTGACAGGTAAAATAGTTGTGTTTTACAAGGTCATGAACAATCATGCT
>JAPLEZ010000122.1 GCA_026390935.1 Bacteroidota bacterium | reverse complement strand
GTTATTTCTTGCACCGTTATGGAGTCAGACCCACTGCAATTGCCCGAACTCACAGTGACTTTGTATTTTCCGCCCTTAGTGACCTTAATGCTTTGCGTTTTTGCATTTGTGCTCCAGAGGTAGCTAAAACCAGTAGTTTTACCTGCATCAAGTGCTAGGCTTTCTCCTGTACACAAAGTCGTGGTATCTTTTCCTCCCAATAAATTTACATTTAGGATTTGCAAAGACAATGTTTTTGTTGAAGAAGCCTTGCAACCCGCACCATCAGTAGCTGTTAATGTATATGAGCCAGCTGAAGTTGCTGTGTATGTTGGGCTTGTGCCAGCACCCGAACCCGTCCACAAATATGTAAAACTACCAGTTCCTCCGCTTACCAAAGGATTTAGAATCGCGCTATTGCCGTTGCAGATGCTGTTTATGTTTCCATTGAAAGTTACAGTGATGGCGGGATTGAGTAGAATGTTGATCGTATCGGCATCCGCACAACCATTGTTGGACACGTTAACTATATATTGCCCAGAAGCATTGATCAATTTGGTTTGACTACTTCCTCCATTACTCCAGGAATAGGAGCTGAATCCTGCCCCTGCATCTAATGTTAATCCTGCACTCGAAGAACACACAATGGTATCTTTACCCAATGAAACATTGGTATTTGCAGAAACAGTAACGGTTATATCAATTTTGTTTTTGCATCCTTTACTATCTGTAGCATTTAGTGTATAGAGGCCAGGAACAGAGGCGGTAAACGAAGGATTTGTTCCAGAACCACTGCCAGACCATAAATAGGTGAATCCCCCAGAACCTCCATTCACAGTTGGGTTTAGTAATGTGGAGTTGCCACCACAAATGTTTACAGTATTGTTTGGAACACTTACATTGATGATTGGATTAATAGTCACATTAATTGTATCGGCACTACTGCATCCTTTATTGTTAGTGACATTTACAATGTATTGTCCAGAAGAAGTCACCGCTTTCGTTTGACCACTTCCTCCTCCATTCCAAGTATAAGTGCTAAATCCAGCGCCTGCATCCAAAGTTAATCCTGCTGCCGAACAAACAACGGTATCTTTACCTAGTGATACTTTGCTGTTTGCAGATACTGAAACGCTTACATCGACTTTGTTTTTACATCCTTTACTATCCGTAGCAGTTAATGTGTAAATGCCGGGAGTAGATGCAGTAAAAGTAGGATTTGTTCCAGAACCACTGCCAGTCCATAAGTAGGAGAATCCCTCCGAACCTCCATTAACGGTGGGGTTTAGTAAAGCGGTGTTGCCACCACAAATGTTCACGGAACTGTTTGGAACACTTACATTGATGATTGGATTAATAGTGACGTTAATTGTATCGGCACCGCTACAGCCATTGGTGTTAGTGACATTTACAATGTATTGTCCTGAAGAAGTCACCGCTTTCGTTTGACCACTTCCTCCTCCATTCCATGCATAAGTGCTAAATCCAGCGCCTGCATCTAAAGTAATTGTAGCTCCGGCACAGAGGGTTGTATCATTGCCAATAGAGAATTTCAGATTGGTGGAAAAAGCTACATTGATATCATCTTTGTTTTTACAACCTTTACCATCAATAACTTCCACAGAATAATTGCCAGGTGTAGACACCGATATGGAAGGAACTGCTGTGCTGCCATCGCTCCAAGTGTATGAGGTGAAACCATTGCCTGCTGCGAGTGTAAGAGGGGAACCTGAGCAGCCCGTTTTATCGGCACCTAAATTTATTGTTGGTTTTTGGTTAACAGTTACAACAACAGTGTCACTTACTTTAACCGTGTCGGTTTTAGTGAATATGATATCATCGAGCATAAAGTCATTACCTGTGCTTGACGTGTTTTTATTGATAATACAAATCTGTGCTGTTGTGTTTACCCCAGAGTTCCATGGCTGATTGAAGGTTCCCCATGCGCAAGTTGTTGTACTGGCTTTAAAGGAGGACCCAATAGCTATATTATTAATGCTGAACTGCATAATTGCAGGAAAAGTGCCGGTTGCAGAACCAACGGAAGTGGAGAAATCGTAATTGGTATTTGGAGTTACAGCAACAGTTTGACACCATAGCTTCTGATTAAGGGTTTTAGTGCCATTTGCTACCAGCATTTTTCCGGCACCTGTTGTGTGATCGGTGCAAGCGCCAAAATCCCAATGTGCATCTTTTGATATTTTGTTTATACCATACGTTCCTTCGCCAATCGCTCCACCTTCTATAGGGTTATATACATAGGAAGAAGTAAATCCAGTATTTCCTGCCTGAAAATCCCCGTTCACCACTAGGTTTCCCGAAGTGCCAGTGGAATAACTGGTAACAATGTAAGTTCCGCTTGTTTTTACTTTGATGGAAGAAGCAGTACTTCCGGTGTTCCAGGAATAAGAGGTGTAAGGTCCCGTTGCAGTTAAAGTTACGCTGTCGCCTGCACACATTGAAACATCAGGCCCAAGATTGATTTGGCCGATGGCAACAAATGAAGCGCTCAAAAGTATGAGCAGACAAAATGTAATACGTTTTTTCATTTTAGGGTGGTTTAAGGTAGCAATAAGCTAAATCCTGAAAAAATTTATTTTTAGCATTTCCGTACAATGCAGCCGGTTTTCACCCGAAAAGGATGAAATGCAAAGAGATTGTCTTTAAAATGTAAAGTTGAGGTTTAAGTGCATAAATTTCCTATTAAATGACTGATAATAAATAATTTAAGAAAATGTGAAGTCATATTTTAAATATGTAAAGTGCTTTTTTAATTTCAGAGATATCTTGGTAGGAGTAAAAAACCAAACTTAAATTCAATATGAAAAAATTATTACTCACTTCGGGCCTGATCGGACTCTCCGTATTCTCTTTGGAGGCACAGACCCACGATTATGCATTTGCACAACACCTCTCTACTTATTTCTTGGGAGGTCAGCGCTGTGGTACCACTCAATCATGGTTGCATGGTGCTTGTCACACCACTGATGGAAATGCAGTGAGTAAGGATTTAACTGGTGGATGGCATGATTGCGGTGATTATATTAAATTTCATCACACGGCGCCATATGCCGCACTCATGTATTTGTATGGTTTCGACAATTTTCCGGAAGCTTATGCTGACGATTATACGCAGGCGAATTCGGCTCCTCCAGCTAATGGAATCCCTGATATCCTGGATGAAGTAAAAATAGAAACAGACTACCTTATCAAATGCGTTGATGGCAGCACTATTTATTATCAGGTAGGAGGAATGGCCAGCCATGGAGAGGATCACGATAGCTTTAGCGAACCAGTTTCTGCTTCTGAGGAAAAATTATACAGTGGTTCTAAAATCCGCCCTTGCAGAAGTACTACCAGTGGTCATTCCAACGCGCTTGGTGATGCGGCGGCGGCATTGGCACTCATGTCGATACTTTATGAGCCTTACGATGCGGTTTATGCTTTAAGTTGTAAGAATGCCGCTATCCAATATTATACGGTGGCTAAAATATCCCCGGGCAGCACGGCCGATTATGATAACTTAGCCTATTCCTTTCTTTCTGGTACCAAATATAAAGATGAACTGGCTTTTGCTGCCGCTGTACTTTACCGCGCTACGAATACCAGCTCTTACTTAACCGAGGCCATAAATTATGCTTCAGGATCAAATATGGACAATAGCGGTACTTTCGATTATTCCAATGTAGCACAATTGGCTAATCTTGAATTGTACAGAATCCATAAAGTAAGCAATCCTTCTACCGCTGCTACTTATTTAAACAAAGTAAAAAGCAAAGTAAATGGATACACTACCGCCTCCTGCGGTTATATTCATTTAACTGGTTGGGGAAGTTTACGTGAAGCGGGTTGCGCAGCCTTTTTAGCATCTCTTTACCATTTGTATTCATCTGATGCTGCAGCCTACACTTTTGCTAAAAAGAATGTAGATTATATTTTAGGAACTCATGCTGCGAATGGGAATATTCCAGCTAATTTTTCCTTTTTGATTGGGTATGATAAAATGAATGGCGGTTACCCAAGATACCCTCATCATGCTGCGGCTTTTGGTTATAAATCCAATGAAAATCCATGGGGTAAGTATACCCAGTCGGAATCAAATCCTACTTCGGTACCCTTTAAATATGAACTGAAAGGCGGATTGGCTGGTGGGCCCGAATCATCCTGCAGTAATTTTAATGACAATATCGGAAACTATGTATCTAGTGAGTATTGTACTTATTATAACTCTGGATTTACAGGTGCTGTGGCCTATATTAACAAAGTGGAAAACAATATTAGTACTGGGGTTGGTAAAATAAAAATGCAGCATATTTTAAATGTATTTCCTAATCCTGCCAATGATCAACTGGTGATCACTTCCAATTTGCAGGATCAGTTCACAATCTTAGACTGTATGGGCAGAATGGTAGACAATTTCTCTCTTAGCGGAACTACTGTTTTAAATATCTCAACTTACGCTCCGGGCTTATATTTCATTGTAAGTTCGGATGCCAGCGTTCTTCAAAAGTTTGTAAAAGAATAGTTCGTGTAAAATATTTATTGGAAGAGCAGCATGATTCTTCACGCTGCTTTTCCTTTTTTCACATGGTTTTTTCTTGATTTGTTGCAGGCAATCGCAATGTAAACCGCTGGAAAAATGGAGAAGTTGTCTTTTCGCAGGTTGAAACTTGTATTTATTTCGACAAACAAATGAAAATCAGAGACAAAAGGAAATTTTATTTCCACTTCTAAAAAATGTATTGTACATTAGCTATGTTGTTGTTTTTAGCCACTACTGTTGAACAATGACCTACTGCAAAACTAACGTCATCAGCTAATTCTACGAATTAGTATCTGATATATCATAGCATTAGGTTCCTTTCAAAGCAGTGTTTAAAGCATCGGCAGATTGGGAGGGAATCTAAAAAAAATACTACTGCTATGAACAATTTCAAATGCGTTCAACTACAATTATTAACTGGCTTATTATTTCTTTTTGCATTTAATTCAAATGCTCAAACCTGTGTAGCAGTTTCTCCAAACGAGCCATGGACGTGGCCCGGACACAACAACTGGTTTTTTGCTGCGGGTAACGGATGGACGGGTCAGACTTATAAGTGGGCCCCTGTTGCACCTGGACCGATAGCACCTGCTATCACCACGCAAGGTACAGTTGGATCAAATGCCGTATCGAACTACGAAGGATCTGCAGTAGTTAGCGACGATAGCGGAAATCTGGTGTTTTTTGCAAATGGAAGAAAGCTATGGGATGGCACTGGAGCTTTGAAATACTCGGGATTGCTTACTGGAAATGAAGGTGGATTGACGGGCAACAACGGTAGTGCTTGTCAGGGTGTATTGGCAGTTCGCCATCCACTATTACCCAATACCTATTACGTTTTTACTACAGATGACGCCAATCAAGGCACTACCGTTGGGTTTAACTACTTTGTCTTTGACCAAAACGGTAATAATATTGCTCCTTTGGGGGCGAACAGACTAGGCGCATATAGAACCATGGAAGGTGTGGCGGCTACTCGACATGCAAATGGAGTTGACGTTTGGATCACAGTATATGAATCGGGCTCAAACAATTTTAATTCTTATTTGTTAACCTGCACAGGGTTAAATACTGTTCCAGTAGTGTCGGCGGTTGCGCCAACAATTTTTGTTGCTGATGAAGAACGAGGTGGGATAGCATTTTCATGGGACAGCAAACGCTTTGCTCAAGTGCATCCCAATTCAACTGGAGGAGCCAGTGATAAAGAAGTTTCGGTGTACGATTTCAACAATAGTACTGGTGTGATTTCAAACCCTCTTCATATTTCATCTTTAATGGCAAATGAACTTCCATATGATGTTCTTTTTTCTCCCGACAATTCAAAATTGTATTATTCAACAGCAACTGGTCAGGTTGGGTATTATGATCTTTCTTCTGGAATAGCTGCTACTATTTTAACTACGCAGACTTTCTTAACGATTGCTCCAGCAAGTACACACGCAGCATTAGAAATTGGACCCGATGGTAAATTGTATCAAGCCAATGGTGGCAATGGTTTGCCAATGCGACAAATAGATGGTGATTTGAATGCAGGAGGTGCAGGAGCTTTTACTTTGAATTCTATTGCAGGAACGGAAACTTCAAAGGGTTTGCCTTCAATGTACATAGCGCCGCAGGATTATGTCAATATTTCTGCTGCTGGGCCGATATGCAATACAAGCGGAACCACTATTAATTTAAGCGCCAACTGGCTTTGTGCCGGAACCAACGCTGAAGACCCTATTGGCAATCCAACGGGTTGGAGCGGTACGGGGATTACTGATGCAGCAAACGGTGTTTTTGATCCGACTGGATTGGCAGCCGGACCTTATATTATTACTTATACTTACAAAGCAGCTTGTGTTACTGTTACTGGAACAGTGACTATTACCGTTACTTCCTGCATCTGTAATTCTGTTGGTGGTAATGTTACTGCAGATGCAACAGTTTGTTCAGGAACAAATTCAGGAACTTTGACTCTGGCAGGTCAAAATGGTTCAGTGATTAGATGGGAAAGCTCTACTGATAATTTTGCAACCACAACAAACATTGCAAATGTGACCACTTCTCAAAATTATTCCAACATTTCTACAACTACTAAATATAGAGCTGTTGTTAAGGATGCCTCATGTCCTAGCGATAATTCCTCGGTGGCAACAATTACTGTTGATGCTGCATCGGTAGGAGGAACAGTAACAACTGAGGCAACGGTTTGTTCAGGGGCTAATGGCGCAACATTAACATTGGCAGGGAATACAGGAGACATTACAGGTTGGGAAAGTTCAACGGATGATTTTTTGTCTTCTACTCCAATTGTGAATGTAACCAGCACGCAAGATTATTTGAATTTGACTACAACTACTAAGTTCCGAGCAATTGTAAAATCGGGAGTTTGTGCGTCGACGACTTCTGCCTTTGCAACTATTACTGTTGATCCTATCACAGTTGGAGGAACGGTAAATGCCGATGCTACGGTTTGTTCGGGAGCAAATTCAGGGACTCTGAATTTGGTTGGAAGCACTGGTTCTGTGACGGGTTGGGAAAGTTCAACTGACGGTTTTTTAACCGCAACGCCCATTTCTAATGTTAGTACTTCACAGCCTTACAATAATATTGCTGTCACCACGCAATACCGAGCTATTGTGAAATCTGGATCTTGTTCTTCTGTGAATTCAAATCCGGCAATGCTAACAGTTGATGCAGCATCAGTAGGAGGTACAGTAACAGCTGATGCAACAGTTTGCTCAGGTTCCAATTCGGGGACTTTGACTTTGGCAGGAAATACTGGCGCAATTACTGGTTGGGAAAGTTCAACAGATGGATTTTCTACTGCTACACCAATAGCAAACGTGACCAGCACTCAAGCGTACTTGAATTTAACCGCTTCTACCCAATACAGAGCTATTGTAAAATCAGGAGTTTGTTCAGCAGACAATTCAGTGTTGGCAACAATTACTGTTGATCCTCTATCAGTAGGAGGAACAGTAACAGCTGATGCTACAGTTTGTGCTGGTACTAACTCAGGTACTTTAAATCTTGTTGGAAAAACTGGAGATGTGACAGGCTGGGAAAGCTCAACCGATGATTTTTTAACAAGCACTCCCATTGCGAATATCACTAGCTCTTTAGTTTACACGAATATTGCTCTTACAACAAAATACCGAGCAATAATAACCTCGGGAACTTGTGTTCCTGCTAATTCATCTTCAGCAGTGATTACTGTTGACGCGGTATCAGTGGGCGGTGTGGTAACGACTGATACAGCAGTTTGCTCAGGGACAAATAGCGGCACTTTATTTTTGGCTGGCAATACTGGAACAATTACAGGCTGGGAAAGCTCCACTAATAATTTTGTAAGTGCTACCCCAATTATCAATGCTACCAGCTCTTACAGCTATAATAATCTTAGTGCTACTACGCAATTTAGAGCAATAGTAAAATCAGGAGTTTGTTCTGTCGACAATTCTTCTTCTGCAACGATAACTGTAAATCCTTGGCCAACGCCAACTGTTGCTAATCATACTATTTGTGCAGGCGATCCTGCTGCAACTTTTGATGCTGGGGTTTATACTTCTTATTTATGGAGTGCCAACGGAACAGGAATGGGGCAAACAACTTCTGGAATTTTAGCTGGAAATTATACTGTTGAAGTTACTGATGGAAATGGTTGTAAAGCTTCTGCTACAGGCGTATTAACAGTAAATGCTTTGCCCGTTGTATCGTTGGAGGCAGCTTCAGTTTGTCAGGGAGGTTCTATCACGCTTACGCCTTCACCCGCGTTGTGGGCTGAGTACGAGTGGAATTCAAATCCGCTGTTGAACACAGCAACCTTGTCTTACAGTTTGCCAAACACAACAGCAACGGTAAGGGTGAAGGATGCCAATGGTTGTTTCAATACTGCTTCTGCATTTATCGCCTTAGGTGATACATTACATGTTGATTTTGGTGGTGATAAACAGATTTGTTCTTATTCTTCTGTGACTTTGGATGCGGCGCAGTATGGGCCATTTGCTGCTCCGGTGTTGTATAAATGGGATAATGTAATAGGAACTTCAACTAAAACAATAAATGTACCCGGATCATACGGAGTAACGGTGATGGATAGCAGGGGTTGTATGGGAAGTGAT
>JAPLEZ010000150.1 GCA_026390935.1 Bacteroidota bacterium | reverse complement strand
CTTGCCAATTCACTAATTTTTTTCTAAATTTCTTTTCAGAAGGACAAAATTTTCACAATTAGTAGGGGCTAATTTATGATAACTTACGAATACGACGAGGAGACACAAATTCTCAAATTTCATTTTTTAGGAAAAATAACGGCGAAGGATTTATACGAAAATGCTGATACAATAAAACAGCATGAGCGCATCCCGAAAGATGCTAAATTACTAGCCTATGCCGATAAAGCCGATTTTGTTTTTACTCCTGAAGAGTTAAAACAATTCGGACAGTATGTTGCTTCCGGCGAAAGAAAATTCAACACTGTTAAAGAAGCGTTCATTGTTGCGCGACCAAAAGAAACAGCACTCACCTACATTTTCGGAAAAAGCTCCTTACAAATCGCTCATTTTAAATTCAAAACTTTTAGCACGGAGGAAGCAGCGTTGAATTGGTTGGAGGAGTAAATCACATCATCTTTAGAGAATGCCTTGGATGTGCTCTTCCCTCTCGGAGGAGAGGGGTGTGATGGCCATTTCGCGGGAAGGAGGGAGATGGATTAATTATTGTTTTTATTCCATCTCCCTGCCTTCGCACTTTCTCACGCACCCCTCTCCTCCGAGAGGGAAACCATACTCGAAAAAACCATTGAGAAAAAATTAAGGAGCACTAACCGTCACCGCACTTGAAGTAATGGTATTACTTTCATTGCCAGCTCTATCTTTCACGTGAACGTCAAAAGTAACCGATTCAGTACTTTCTCCATCGCTAATGCCCACATTCGGCATGTCGATATTTAAATCTCCTTGAATAGCAATAGTTGATCCTGATGGCGCCAATTGCGGAATTCGGAATTGATATACCACCCCGTTTCTGTTGTCCTTCACAAACATGTTTTTCACGTCGGCGCTGTTTTCTCCCAAATCGCCATCATTATCCAAATAAGAAAATGTGATGGTAAAATTGTCTTTTCCAATTTGCAAAGAAGAAGGACTAATGCTTTTAAAAGTGATGCTTGGAGCAGTGCTTTCCACTTCCTTTTTGCAAGCCGAAAAAAGTACAATAAGAAAAAATGGAAGGATATATATTTTATACATGTTCATTAAGGTTTTATGTACAAGGACCAATAGGTACGGTATCCCTTCCAAATGGTAGAATTCGGGAATTCCGTGTCCTGTGCATGATCCCCGTCGTTGCAGTAAAATCGCATGTAAATAATGGTGTCGGTTAAGAGTCCGGTGGTATTCACTGTACTTATCCAAAAAGCATCTTTTCCATAAGTTTGTTTAACCGGATAAACTGTTTTTACAGGAGAAGAAAAATCATACTGATTGTACGAAAACAACAACTTACAATTGGTGAAATTTGCCACAGATGTTTTGTCGTCGCTCATCCAAGGAATTAAAGTAAAAATCTGATTGGCTTTCATAAGAACTGGTTGATCACCTTTTTTTCCAACACGGTTAGTATCATCACTTATTGAATTCCACTGCGCAGGAAATTTATTATCAAAAGCGCTCCACCAAGGAAATTGAGGAAGCGCGTTCGGCACCAACGCCACCTGACCAAAAATATCTTTTGCGCCATTATCTATCCAGGTTTTAATTCTGTTCAAATCTGCATCTGGCAATGCTTTCCCGATATTGTCCTGAGGCATTCTATCGTTATTATTTACAAAGCAACAATTGTTGAGTCGTTCATACAAAACACTTTTTGAAGATGAATCGGGCAACACACGATACTTAAAAGTTTTGCCTACATTATTTTTAGTAATAGGTTGATAAACCATTGTAGAGTAAGTGGATTCTACTGTTCGGAAATCGGGTTCAAAATGCCCGTCATGACAACCCGGCTTAGCGCATTTAGGGAAAACAATATCACGGTGAATAGCAGTGATAGATAAAGGATCTAAAGTATCTGTTGAAGCACTAATTCCGTAGTCAACATCGTCATAAGGATTTTTTGGTGCAGGATCTTTTTTGCATGCGTTGAAAAACAACACAGCGACAAAAGTAGCCATCAAAAAAATTGCTATGTAGTTTTTTCTTTTCATTTTATTTTATGGCCTGACTCAATACATTTCCTGATAATAAACCACTTGGAATACGATCTTTAAATCCGAGTAAATCAGCAATGGTAGGCACTACATCAATACTTTCGCCATACTCCTGCGTTACCACTTTATCTTGATATACCACGTTATTCGGACCAACGATCATACAAAATATTTCACGCGATGTAGCATCACTGTTGTGGTCGTATGCCGGTCGACCGTATGAATCAACCACCGTATTTGGCGAATAATTTCTTCCATGTTCAGGCACCACAATCATCACGGTATCACCTGCCATTCCCGGTGTGTTTTCAATGGTATTCCAAAGATGAGAAACACCCCAATCGGCTTTTCTCAATCCGTTGCAATACTTAGTAAAATCGGTGTGACAGATATCTACATCCTGCATGTTGAGCACCGTTAATTCAGGTTTGAATTTCTGAATTACTTTTTCCGAATAATATAAATTTACGAGGTCGTTGGTCATTCCATTTCCAAAGCCCCAACTGTTGTACCCAGGTGATGAAATGCCCTGATACAATTCTTTTAAAAAGGCATTGAGCTGTTCTCTTTCATCAGCTGAATTCACCACTCCTACTGACTCCGCGGCATATTGATTGGCAAAGTTGGCATCACAAAATCCGCGAATTTTATTCACCAGCACCATCTCATCAGCTGTAAAGTTTTTAGGTTTACCAATGGCATTGTATCCCTCCCAACTGAGCAAGGAACCTGGCTGAATATAATTGGCACCATAACTTGCGCCATAACCTGGATAGGCACTGTAATTTAAAGCAGGATAAGGCCCTAAGGAATCGGAAATCCACCATGCATTTAAACCACCAGTGGTTAAGGTATCATCGTTGTGTTTTCTGTAATATTCAAAAATTGTAGGATAATCAGGATTGGTGCGCAAATTAATATCGGCCATGCTGTATCTGCCTGTGAGCGCCGTAATGTGACCATTGAAGTGGCCGGTAGGACCTTCCTTAAAGCGGAATTCCTTCATCAATGTTCCATATTCCTGCAAGCGTTTTGAACCAAGCGGAGAAGCAGGAAGTACATCGCCAATTCCAGCTTGTGTGCTGAAAGGAGTGATGTCTTTCAGCATCGTTGACATTAAGTTACTTTGATTTTGTTTTACTGTTTCAATATTTCGCAATCCGCCCGCAAATAAAACCAGCACCACGTGATTTACCTTCCTGCTACCAGTAGCGGCAAACAAGCGGCCCGATGGCAAAATGTAAGGCAACACAAAAGCCCCCGCTGTTGCTATTCCTGCTTTTTTTAAAAATGCTCTCCTCTTCATATTGCTAAAATTGTCGGTATTCGTTGGACGTCATCAAAGCATAATAAAACAGCTCTGCGGTGATACTCGGATTTTTTGAAATCAGATTTTCCAAATAATAAATCTCGTATTCATTGGGCAAGCGATTGTATATTTTTTTGTAGGCATCACTGATGAATAATTTCACATCACTACCAATTGCAGCGGGTAAATTTTTTCCGCTTTTATTTAAAAAATTACGGATGAGTAAATCTTCCAAAACACCTTTGTCGCCGAAGGCCAAATAACCAGTTTGCAGTTTCGTTAACTGAGTGGCAGGAACAGTAGTGCCGAAAATATCAGTATAGGTGATGGAAATAAATTCGGTATTGGTTTTAACCGATGGTTTTTGAACGCCTGCTTCGCTAATGGTTTTACTATTTACAGCATACACATATTTTTCTTCTTCCTTTTTGCAGGAGAAAATTGCAAAAGCAAAAAGCACAAAAAGCGCTATCTTATTTAATTCCTGCATACTCATTTCCTGCTAAAACATAAATCTGTAAGGCCTGAAAACTATTGGTGGCTTTATACTTAGTGGTTTGTCCCACCATTTCTTCGGTGCTAGGTTCGCGAAACAAAAAGCGTTTGTACTGCGCCCTTACCTGACCTTCAAAATATTCATCACTGCTAAAAAATATGGAAATGAAATCTGCTTTTGAATGTCCTTCCTGAGAAAATAAAAAGGGCGCAGGTTTTTTTCCCGGATCATAATCAATCATTCTTATTCCATTCACAAGAACTGAATCAGTAGGCTCCCGAAACATAAAATTAAGGAACATTGAGTTTACAAAATTTTGAGTTCCCATATTCACCATATCGTACAGGGAATTATTTACCATGGTTTTGTGCATCTCTACAAAACTGACTGTACCGCCACGTAAATTGTTGACCAAAGGAATAAACGGCGAAAGCCTGTCGATTTCCATTTGTTGCCAAGCAATAGCATCTTTATCGTTGGTAGATTGCTGTGCTTGTTTGTAAATATTCAACCACGATCGAGCTTCACTGGTATCGGCTTCATTGACCAAATTGGCGCAAGCAATTTTAAATTCATTATCGAAAAATTCAGATTTTCCTTGAATCACTTGCACTAGTTCTGTTCGACTGCTTTTTGAAAAATTACCTTGATTGATGATGACCATTCCTGCATCAAATTCAGCAGAAGTAGCTTTTCTACCGAGCAGAGAAATGTACAACTTGTTGACATAGTTTTCTTTCACCACGGTTTCTACAGTGGCATCAGGAGGTGCTTCATTGCCATCAATCACAATTGGATCCTTCTTGCACGCAGAAAAAAGCACAACGGAAATTATCACTAAAAGAAACCCTCTAAACATTTCGTTAATGTAAAAAATATTAGTCTGTACTGCAATACAAGACGACAAAAAGACAAAGAGTTGCTATATTCGTTACAATGAGATTTTTATTCGGCATACTGATTTCACTTTCCTTCACTGCTTCGGCCCAGTTTTACAACGGGACGCAAATGGAATTTGGAAAAAATCGTGTGCAGTACAATGATTTCCTTTGGTCGTATTACCGCTACACAAAATTTGATCTTTATTTTTATACCGAAGGAAAGGAACTGGCCGATTATACAGCTATTGCCGCCAATTCAGCAGTAAATGAAATGGAAGATTTTTTCGATTATTCCATTCAAAACAAATTTGAAATTGTCATCTACAACTCCTTCCAACGTTACATGCAAAGTAACCTCGGTAATATTTCGGAAAACCGTCAGGATATGGGCGGAATTTCTAGAATTGAAGGCAATAAACTCTTTGTGTATTTCAATGGTTCGCACAACGATTTAATGAAAAGTTTGCGCGCCGGCATTACAAGTATCATCATCAACAAATTGGTGTATGGTGAAAATTTATCGGAAATGGTAAAAAGCTCTACCGTTGGTCCCCTGCCCAATTGGTATTACCTTGGATTGGTTTCCTTTCTCACCGAAAACGAAAACACCATTTTGACCAATAAGCTGAAGGATGCGCTAGATCAAAAAAAGCTAACCAACTTCAATCGCCTTACAGGTGAAGAAGCCCGAATGGCGGGACATTCCATTTGGCAATACATTGTAGACACCTATGGCTGGGACAACGTGACTCGCTTGTTGTACATGACTAAAGTGGCGCACAGCGCCGACAATGCATTTATTTTCATTTTAGGGAAAACCACCGAAAATTTGCTTAACGACTGGCGGGAAGCGAAAATAAAGGCCTTTGCAGAAATTGCCGTGGGCAAAAACCTTCCTGAAAATCAGTTTGCGCTGCCAATAAAAATTAAAAAACGACGCGTTTATTCTCAACTAAAAGCTTCTCCTGATAGCAAGAACATCGCCTACACCACCAATGAATCTGGAAAAGTTAAAGTGTGGTTGTACAATAGTGAACTCAAAAAAAGCAAACGCATTTTCAAAAAAGGCCATGCGCTCGACTTGCCTGTAGATTACAATTACCCGCTACTGGCCTGGCATCCATCGGGTGAAATCTTGTCGGTGTTTTTTGAAAGCAAAGGACAAATTCAATGGTGGCTGTATTCCCTGAAAGAAAAGAAATTTGTAAAAAATAAGATCTTTCATTTTGAACAATTGCTGGATGCAGAATATTCAACCGACGGAAAGAAAATTGTTTTTTCGGCAGCGTACATGGGCAAAACAGATATTTACGTGTACGATGTGCAAAGCAATTTTCAGGAAAGAATTACCGATGATTTTTTTGATGATATCCATCCGCAATTCATCAAAGGAAGCACACAAATAGTATTTTCATCTAACCGCGATAACGACACGCTTTCGGCAGCCGGCGCTAAAAACATATTGTATGGTGAGCACTTCGACTTATTTGTTTACGACTACGCAGCAAAAAAAACACAGCGTTTTGAAAATCAAATTTTAAAAAGAATCACCGCTACTCCTGATGCAGATGAGCTCTATGCTTCTGAACTGAACAAAGATGAAATCATTTATCTATCCGATGAAAACGGTATCTATAATAGTTACATCGCCCACTTCGACAGTGCCATCACGCACATTGACACCAGCACGCATTACCGCTATTTTGCACACAACGCTCCGGCAAGCAACTACATTCGCAACGTGAATTTCATTTATTGCAACGCCAAATCTACTAACGTCACAGAAGTTGTAAGATACAATGGCAAAGACTATCTGATGGTCCTTCCAAAAAATGAAATCCACGCAGGAAAAAAATTCACGCTCACAGGCACCTATATTAAAAAAGAAGATGTTCAGGAAAATATTGATACTTCTGCACTATCACAAAAAACTGATCGCTATAAATACGACGACAGGGACATTGAAAAATTTAAAAATGATTCCGATTTTATAAACATTAACAACTACGTTTTTGAATCGGATAAGAATGAAAAATCCACACAAAAAAAAGAAGAAAAAACAATTGTTGAACCAGAAAAAAAACGAGCTCCATTTGCAGTGAAATACAACCAGTCGCCAGCTGCATTAAAGGCCAAAGAATGGATGTACGAACCTGCATTTCAAGCCGACTATGCAGTGGTGGAACTCAACAACAATTACATCAATCCTATTTATCAAACTTATACTGGTGGCGCCACATTCAACAATCCCGGTATAAGTCCGCTAATGAAATTTGGCACTGCCGATTTGCTAGAAGATTACTTTATTGTAGGCGGTTTCCGTTTATCGGGAATGCGAAATAACGAAGCTTTTCTAAGTTTTGAAAACCGTAAAAAGCAGCTTGATCAACAATATGTTTTCTATCGAAGAGTGAATGAATTTCCAAACAACAGCAACAACGGACTCTTTCAAAACTCCATATACGAAGCGACTTACAAAGCAAGCTGGCCTTTTAGTGTGGTAAACAGACTCGCTGGATCGGGAACACTTCGTTACGATGATTTAGAAGCACTCAGCACTGAACTTCAATCTTTAAAAACGCCTGCAACCCGCACCTATCGCACAGTTTTGCGTGGAGAATACGTTTTTGATGCTACCCGTGAACGCGACCTCAACATTCGTTATGGCAGTAGATTCAAGGTGTTTGGAGAATATTTCCAACAAATCAATAACATCAATAAAAATACTTTTGTGCTGGGTGCCGACTACCGCCGCTACATTTCTATTTACAAAAATTTGATTTTCGCGGGAAGAGTGGCCGGATCCATTTCAGGTGGAAGTGAGCGTTTGGTGTACTATTTGGGCGGAAATGACGGATGGTTGTCGCCGAAATTCAATCCTGAGCCGGTATCGAAATTAGGAAGCGGACAAGAATATGCCTTTCAAACACTGGCTTGTCACATGCGTGGTTTCATACAAAACGTGCGCAACGGAAGTAATTTTGCAGTGCTCAATGCCGAAATAAGATGGCCCATTGTAAAGCATTTTTATACTAAACCACTTACTTCCGATTTTATTAAAAACATTCAAGTTATTGGATTTTTTGATGCAGGAACAGCGTGGTCGGGAGCATCTCCATTTTCCGAAAGCAATTCACTCAACAACCAAACAATTATCATTGGCTCTCCTACCAATTACACCGGCGTGATTTCTTTAAAAAGTCAGCGTGATCCAATTGTTGGCGGCTATGGTTTCGGCTTAAGAACTTTATTGTGGGGCTACTTCATCCGCGCCGACTGGGCCTGGGGCATTGAAGATGGTACTTTTAAAAAGGATAAGATCTTTTATTTTTCGGTGAATTATGATTTTTAGGATTATATCAAATCGGTATTTATTTGTTTCTGTAATTTTGATGGCTGCATTCTCCAATGCATTTGCACAAGTGCTGGAAAGCACTGACAAATTCCTCCTAAAAGGAAAAGTTATTTCAGAAGAAGAAAAAAAAACAATTCCCAATGCCACAGTATATTTAGTTGGTAGCGACGGCACTCAAGCTGAAACAAAATCTGATTCGAGCGGCAACTATGAATTTAATTTATTGCCAAATATAGATTATGGAGTAAATGCGGTTTCCGACGATCGATATGGTGATGAAGAACCAATGAAAAAAGGAAGAAAAAAATATCTTTCCTCTCCAACTTCATTGATCTCTACAATTGGTGTGAAAGAGTCAAAAGTATTTGAACAAGATATTGCATTTCCGACAATTATGATTTGCAGAGCATTCCCAGAAATTCAATTCGAATTCAAAAAATGGGATTTGTCAGCCGAAACAAAAATTATATTAAATATCTTCATCAAAGAGGCCTTGATTCCTAATCCAACAATGAGTATTGAACTTAAGGCATATTCGGATTCAAGAGAAAATGAGGATTTATCGCAAAAAAGGGCAGATGCAATTGTTCAATATCTTATTGAAAAGGGCATAGATCCAAATCGCCTCATTGCCAAAGGTTATGGAAAAGACAACCCTAAAGAGATCACTAAAGAAAACTTCAAATATGTTCCATATAAGTACATGGGATCTTTCCCAATAGGAACTGTTTTAGACAAAAAATTCATTTCTTCTTTAACAAAAGATGAACAAGAAGTAGCACATCAAATGAATCGCCACGCTGAATTTCGATTTCTCTGCACCGACTGGGCTCCTGGAAAAGCTGCTAACGCTTGCACAACCAACAAATAAATGCGATTGAAAATCGCTTTACTTTTGTGTCAAATTTAAAATTTGATACTACAGGATTTTTCTTTGTGCAATGCATGGGCGTGGGATTCCCTCTCGGAGGAGAGGGGTGTGTCGGGAGGTGCGAAGGCAGGGAGATGGATCATTTATTATTCCATCTCCCTCCTTCCCGCGAAAAGGCTTTCACACCCCTCTCCTCCGAGAGGGAAGCCCATTCTCGAAAGTCCTACTTCACTCATTATTATATAATACTCCTTTTTATTAATTTCGCCCCACAATGAAAATAGGAATCATACAACAATCCAATTCAGCTGATATCGCGTCCAACATTGCGAAGCTGGAAAAAAACATTCGTGACTGTGCCGCGCAAGGTGCTGTATTGGTGGTTTTGCAGGAGTTGCACAACGGTTTGTACTTCTGTCAGACAGAAGACACCAATCAATTTGATTTGGCAGAGACTATCCCCGGTCCGTCCACAGAGAAATATGGAAAACTCGCCAAAGAATTAGGAATTGTTTTAGTGACTTCCCTCTTTGAAAAACGTGCAGCAGGTTTGTATCACAACACCGCAGTGGTTTTTGAAAAAGACGGTACCATCGCCGGAAAGTACCGCAAAATGCACATTCCCGATGATCCTGCGTACTACGAGAAATTTTATTTTACGCCAGGAGATCTCGGATTTGAACCAATAAAAACTTCTGTTGGAAAATTAGGAGTATTGGTGTGCTGGGACCAATGGTACCCCGAAGCTGCGCGATTGATGGCCTTGGCAGGAGCAGAAGTATTGATTTATCCAACTGCTATTGGTTGGGAATCTACCGACAAAGACGAAGAAAAACAACGACAACTGAATGCGTGGATCACTGTGCAACGCGGACATGCTGTGGCGAATGGCTTGCATGTAATTTCTGTAAATCGCGTAGGACACGAAAACGATCCTTCTGCTGTCACCAACGGAATTCAATTTTGGGGAAACTCGTTTGTCGCTGGTCCGCAAGCCGAATTGTTGGTGCAAGCTTCCCCCGATAAAGAAGAAAATATTGTCCTCGAACTCGATATGGCAAGATCAGAAAAAGTGCGCCGCATATGGCCCTTCTTCCGCGATCGCCGCATTGATGCTTTTGGAGATTTATTAAAACGTTTTAGAGATCATAAATAATATGTTAGAAAAAATCGCAAGCCTATTTCCTCCTTTTATGCAGGAAGTATATTTTGGAAATTCCATTGCCAAATGGATAGTAGCAGTAGCTGGAATCTTATTATCGATACTAATTGCCAAAGTGATGTTTTGGTTATTGTCCACTATTGTTAAAAAATTTACTGCTAAAACAAAAACCAACCTTGATGATTTGCTGATTGAAAAACTGGAAGGTCCAGTCGCCTTTGCCATTGGTTTAATTGGTGTGTGGATGTCGATGGACGTATTGACCTTACCTGCCGGAATAGGGAAATTTTTCACTGTAGTCTTTTACATTGCTACTGTCCTCAATATTGTTTGGACGAGTACACGTTTGATTGACGCCATTATTGATGAATACATTGTTCCGACCGAAAAATCGGAAAGCGACCTGGACGACCAAATTTTACCTATCGTTCGTAAAGCATTGAAAGCCACAGTTTGGATTTTGGCCTTTATCATTGGATTAAGTAATGCAGGTTATGACGTGGGTGCATTGATTGCCGGTTTGGGAATTGGTGGTTTGGCTTTCGCTTTGGCAGCTCAAGATTCGGTAAAAAATCTCTTTGGAGGGATTACCATTTTTACCGACAAGCCTTTTAAAATCAAGGATCGCGTGATTGCCTCTGGACACGATGGTGTGATTGAAGAAATTGGCTTGCGCAGTACCCGTTTGCGCACGATGGAAGGAAGAAGGGTGACCATTCCCAATTCCGTTTTTTCGAATACGAGCATTGAAAATGTTTCATCAGAACCGAACAGAAAAGTGGTGACCAACCTGGCACTTACTTATGCTTCAGATTATGCTAAGGTAGAAATGGCTTTAGCAACACTTACAGAAATTGCTTCTACCAGTCAGAATATAGAAAAAGATTACTCCATTTCTTTCAACAAATTCATGGATTCAGCACTGAATATTGAGTTTGTGTATTTTATAAAAAAGGACAAAAATATTCCTACTGCATTAACCGAAATGAATTTGACCATTTTGAAAAAATTCAACGAGAAAGGAATTGATTTTGCCTTCCCAACACGAACAATTTTTCACAAAGCGCTTCAGTAATTATCTCATATCCTGAAACAATTTCAGGATGACAACTGTGAAACATTCTCAGGCGGCAATGTCTGCTAATGTCATCCTGCACTTGTTTCACGATCTATCCATTCCACTACAAATCAACATTTAGTTGAAACCAAATTCTTTTTTTAAACTATAAGTTGTTGCTGAAGCGCCACAAGCTCCTCAGTCATTTTATCTGTAGACACAATGGTAACAAGCATTTCAATATTTCAACATTGTTCTTTAAGTGTAAAACATATCATTTTAATCATTTGTATATCAGTTTTTTACAAAACATTTTAATCAATTTTTATTTGCGCGCATTCCATATAAAATATAAATTGCATGCTCAATCTACTGCGTTGAATTCTGCAAGGGGCAGTTTCAACGTGAACTTTTGTACAGGAAATAAAATGAGTAATTCAATAAAAAAACAATATTGCGTTGCTGTGCTTGCGCTTATCTTTTTGATGAGTCAAAACGCATTTGCAGCAAAATGGTACGTGAACGACGCATTCACAGCTGGAGATATCTACTGCTCGGCTATAGGTAACAACGGCAATCCAGGCACAGCTGCAGCGCCCTTCCTTACCGTAACTCACGTGATCAGCAACAAAGTACTGGCAGCAGGCGACACTGTTTTTATTGATGCCGGTGATTATACCGACAATTTCATGTTGAACACCAACGCCGATGGTGGAAGCGCGGTCAATCAGCTGGTATTCAAAGGAGCAGGAACTTCACTTTCAAAATTTGTATATACTGGTGGAGCAAATGCTGTATATTTTGGCGCTGGTGGTGCTGGCAATAGCTATATTACTTTTCTGGATCTATACATTGAAACCACTGCCAACGTCAGCACTTTTTACGTTGAGCAAGGCAGCAACTCAAACATCATCGTAAATAATTGCTCCATTAAATCAGCAGTTTCAGGCGGTGCAGTTGTTTTGAAGGGTTGCAACAATTCAAAAATTTTAAACACTACCATCAGTACTATTTATGACGCCATTGATGCATACAGCTGCTCTAATAACATTTATGACGGAAATACGCTTACGCACAGAATACCTTATGTTGGCGGAGGAAATCATTTAGGCATGATCGTAACAGGAACCGCTTCCTTCGGTGGAGCACCAATATCAGATAACAACATCATTAGAAGCAATAAAATTAGCGGATTCAATTACGCCTTTGACATGCAAGAACAAGGCAGTGGAAATACCTGGATGAACAACTACGTTTGGGATTGTGAAATTGGTATGTTTTGCTCCTTGGGTGGTGTTGGAAATCACAACACCAATACCTTTAAGTTTAATTCCATTTTAACCGACAAAGATTGCTTATATGGAGCGTGTTTGAACTGGACCATTCAAAATAATATTTTCTACACCAAAGGAGGTGCTGGATCCTATTGTATCAATTTATTGGATGTCGCCAATGATCCATCTACCTTAGATTACAACATTTATTATACCCCAACTGCCGGAGGGCAGGCCGCCAGAAGATTTGCTACTACATATGATACTGCTGCTTGGAAAAATGTGCTGTATGCGGGCAGCGATGCCAATAGCAGAGGCTGGGACCCAAAATTTACAAGCATGGTCAATTTGGATTTGTTGGCTGGTTCTTCGGCCATAAGTGCAGCGCTTTCGGATGTTACTGTGACCGATGACGTGCGAAGAAATCCCGCAATAGTAAGAACTGCCGTGAATCAGGAAATAGGCGCTTTTGAAATCGACTGCAATTCAGTAGGCGGAACAGTGACTTCCGATGCCACGGTTTGTTCTGCTTCTAATGGCGGAACCATCAATCTAAGCGGTCATACCGGAAGTGTAGTTAAATGGCAAAGCTCCGTTGACAATTTTGTAACACCTGTTGACATTGCCAATGTTACTACTTCGCTCACTTACACCAATATTTTAGTAAGCACCAAATACAGAGCTGTGGTTCAGGACGGCGCTTGTCCCTCAGCCAATTCGTCTAGTGTTACCATCACTGTTGATCCTGTTTCTGCAGGCGGAACAGTAACGGCCGACGCTACAGTTTGTTCGGGAACAAACGGAGCTAATTTAACTTTAGCAGGGAACACAGGCAGCATCATTGGTTGGGAAAGCTCAACAGATAACTTTGTAACCTCTACACCAATAGTAAATGGCACCAATACGCAAGCTTATTTAAATCTCACTGCCACCACAAAATTCAGAGCAATTGTAAAATCGGGCGCTTGTGCTGCAGCAAACTCTGCCGCAGCAACAATTACTGTCGATTCTTTATCAGTAGGCGGTACCGTAACATCTGATGCAGCAGTGTGTTCAGGAAATAACTCAGGCACTTTACATCTGGCAGGATATACAGGCAGTATCACAGGTTGGGAAAGCTCAACGGATAATTTTTTAACTCCTAATCCTATTGTAAACACCACAGATTCTTTAGTATACACCAACCTTGCCGTAAACACAAAATTCCGTGCTGTGATTACCTCTGGAACCTGTGCAGCAGCATACTCAGTGGAAGCAAGCATTACTATAGACCCTGTTTCTGTTGGAGGCACGGTTACTGCCGATGCAACAGTGTGTTCGGGATTAAATAGCGGAACATTAACTCTTGCAGGACATACCGGTAGTATTGTTGCTTGGGAAAGTTCAACCAATAATTTTTCAACATCAAATCCTATCGCAAACACTACTATCAATCAGGCATACAACAACATTACTACTACAACAAAATACAGAGCAATTGTAAAATCGGGTGCCTGCGCTTCTACCATTGCTGTAGAAGCAACCATCACCGTTGATCCGGTTTCTGTTGGTGGAACCGTTACTTCAGATACTTCGGTATGTTCGGGGTCAAACTCAGGAACACTAACGTTGGCGGGATATACTGGGACAATTACAGGATGGGAAAGTTCAGAAAACAATTTTGTGAGCACTACCCCCATCGCCAATGTTACTTCTACACTTAACTACAACAACATCACGAACACTACAAAATATAGGGCTGTTGTTGCATCTGGTGTTTGTGCTGCCAGCAATTCAAGCGCTGCTACAATCGCGGTTGATCCAGTTTCGGTTGGAGGAACTGTAAACACAAGTGTTACCGTGTGTTCGGGAGCAAATGCTGGAACTTTAACTCTTTCAGGAAACACAGGATCTGTAATAGGCTGGGAAAGTTCAACAGATAATTTTTTAAGCAGCATTCCAATCATCAATTTGACTAGTTCACAATCCTACAACAATCTAGCAGTCACCACGCAATACCGAGCGATCGTTAAATCAGGATCCTGCGGCCCCGGCACTTCAGCAAGCGCAACTATAACAATAGATCCAATGTCGGTAGGTGGAATTGTCAGTTCAAATGACACCGTATGCTCGGGCATCAACTCTGGAAAATTATTGTTGACAGGATTTATCGGAACTATAACTGGCTGGGAAAGCTCTATCAACAACTTTGGTACTTCAATGCCTTTAGCCAATACCACCGATTCTTTGATATACAGCAACCTTACTGCAACAACAAAATTCAGAGCTATTGTAGTTTCAGGCGTATGTTCATCGGCCAATTCCAACCAAGCAACCATCAATGTTGATGCTGTATCGGTGGGAGGAATAGTGAGCAACGATTCAACCATTTGTTCGGGAACTAATTCGGGAATCTTAACACTTTCAGGTAAAGTAGGTAACATCACTGGGTGGCAAAGTTCTTCGAATAACTTTATTAGTTCAACTCCTATTGGAAATCTTACAAGTTCTTTAAACTATAACAACCTCACCTCTACCACTAAATTCAGAGCAATAGTAAAATCAGGGGTTTGCCCGGCCGACAGCTCTGCAGCTGCTACCATTACTGTAGATCCACTGTCGCTTGGCGGATCTGTGACTTCTGATGCGATGGTTTGCGCAGGAAATAACTCAGGCAATTTAACACTTGGAGGTCACTTTGGAATTGTTCAAGGCTGGGAAAGCTCCACCAACGATTTCAGCACTTCAGCACCTATCTCCAACGCTACTAGTTCGTACTCCTACAAAGACATTACCGTAACTACCAAATACAGAGCGATTGTAAAATCAGGAGTTTGTCCGGCCGATACTTCTGCTTCAGCTACCATCACCATTGATCCAATTTCAGTAACTATCAACGATAAATCCATTTGCGAAGGAAGCACCACCACTTTTGATGCGGGTTCAGGTTATTCTTCTCATGCCTGGAGCGGATTGGGTGCAGGGATTTTGCAAACTACCAATGCTGCAGTTCAAGGAACATACATAGTTACCGTAACCGATGGCTTGGGCTGCACAGCTGTTGATAGTGCTTACTTAACCGTAAATGCTTTTCCTTCTCCAAAACTGGGAGGAGACACCGCCATGTGCCAGGGACAAAGCATCACTTTGAATCCACAAACGGCAAATTCATTGAATTACTTATGGTCGAATGCTGCACAAACCCCTACTATTTCAGTGAATACTACTGGACAATACATTGTCACCGTTAGCGACAATATAGGCTGTTCCCGAAAGGATACTATTTTTGTTCAGGTGCACACATTACCAACTGTTGATTTAGGACTAGACAAGACGATTTGCGATAACAATTATGATAAAGTAACATTAACCGCAAATTATTCTGGCAGTAAACAATTGCTTTGGAGCACATCGGAAACCAACGTGGATTCAATAATAATTACACAGGCGGGATCATACTGGGTTCAAATAACCGATTCAAACAAATGTTCTGCCACCGATGAAATAGCACTAACAGTTCACTGCGAAGATTTTGTGCTCACTTGGCCCGACGTGATTACACCAAATGGTGATGGCATCAATGATATCTTTAAACCCAAAGGCGTCGACGACTCTAATTTCCCTAAAGTAGTGGCCAATGTGCGCATCATTAGTTTTGGTGTTTATGATAGGTGGGGACGATTCATGTTCTATTCAGAAGAAAATGTTTTACCCAATTGGGATGGTAAGTTAAATGGATCTCCAGCCGCTCCAGGCACTTACTACTTCGTTATTAAGTATCAGAACTCAGCAGGTAAGGCATATGAAATTGCCAGCTTCATGACTTTACTGGATTAAGCCTCTCCACATTCTTCCTTTTGTAAAAATAATCGCATAGGTCTTTTACCTTAAGAAGATTGCTTTTTAAGCGTGAAATAAATTGAAATATTGAGCGCAACAAAAACACCAAATCATTATTAATCAACAACTTAATAAAATATCATTTTGCGCACTAAATGTAAATTACAATTTTTATAACTAATTATATATCAGTTAGTTACAGAATATTTATTTGCAATTTTACTTGCTTTTCGTGGAAGCAGACACTACCTTCGTTTTAACAACAATTTTTACTAGGGGTAAAACTTTTGTAGACGTATGAAAAATCAAAAAAAAATTAACCGATTTATTTGCGGCGGACTAACCTTAATATTGGTGCTGAGCGCATTCACTTCCAATGCTCAATATCAATTAAATGGAACTGCTGTGCAAACCAGTCCTGACAGTTATCGACTCACCAGCGATGTTCAATGGCAAACAGGAAGTTTGTGGTATATCAAACAATTGGATTTAAATAACTCCTTCGACTTGATGTTCGAACTTTACTTCGGAAATCATGATGATGGCGCAGACGGCATCACTTTTACCTTGCAAAGACAAGGCATTAACGCTGGAGAACCCGGCGGAGGGATGGGCGCAACCAATATTTCACCTTCAGTGATTATTGAATATGATACTTATCAAAATACGATTAACCCTTGGGATGCCACCGACTACAAAGATCCTGCATACGACCATATCACTGTTGGAATTGATAGCTTCGCTGCAGATCACAGCAAAGCTGCCAATCAACTTACTTCGCCAGTTGCCGCCATGGTTGGTAATGGAAATATTGAAGATGGACAATGGCACAGCACGCGTGTAAAATGGAACGCCGCAAGCAAAACATTGGAAGTTTACTTTGACTGCGTTTTGAGAACTTCCTATACAGGAGATCTATTGTCGAATGTTTTTGCCGGAAACCCTTTAGTGTATTATGGATTCACCGCTGCCACAGGCGGCGCAACCAACGAACAAAGTATGCGTGGTTTTCATTTCGGATCAACGCAAACCATTAATAAAGCAATATGTATAGGAGATAGCGTCCAAGTAGATATTTCAGGTGATCAAAACTACAGTTGGTTGCCCAACACCAACATCAGCGACCCTATTTCTCCCAAGCCCTTCCTGTTTCCAACAACAAGCACGCAGTACATTGCTACGGTTTCAAATTGCTACTTAAGCTGGAACGACACAGTGAATGTGACCGTTAACAATTTACCAACTCCAAATTTAGTCGACCAAGCAATTTGTTTGGGTGATCCAGCGGCAACTTTTGATGCCGGACTTTACACTTCATATCAATGGAGTGCCAATGGAACAGGGACCAACAGAACCACTAGCGGAACAACACCTGGAAATTATACGGTACAGGTAACCGATGCCAATGGTTGCAAAGCATCAGCAACGGGAGTTTTAACAGTCAATGCGTTGCCTGTAGCGCCAATTATTCCAAACCAAAAAATTTGTTTGGGCGATGCTGCCGTAACTTTTGATGCGGGTGTTGGCTACAATTCTTATTTATGGAGCGTAAATGGAACAGGAAACTCAAACACTACAAGCGGATCTACAGCAGGTTCATACACTTGTACCGTAAGTGATATCAATGGATGCAAGGCATCTACAACAGCAGTTTTAACTGTCAATCCTTTACCAGTTCCCACTATTAGCGACAAGTCGATTTGCGTTGGTGGCGCTGCTGCCACATTTGATGCTGGAGCAGGTTTTTCAAACTACAGCTGGAGCGGACTAGGAGCTGGTAATAGCCAAACAACTTCGGGAAGTGTTGCCGGAAACTACACTTGTACAGTTACAGATATCAATGGATGTATTGCTTCTAAAACAGGAGTTCTAACCGTTAATGCGCTACCTGCAAAACCAACAATAGCCAATCAGGAAATTTGCGCTGAAACAAGCACTTCATTTGATGCAGGCGCAGGTTATACCTCGTATTTATGGAGTGGCAATGGAACAGGGAACACAAGAACCACTTCAGCAAAAAATGCAGGAAACTACACCTGCACAGTAAGCAATGCAGCAGGTTGTAAAAATTCAGCAACAGCTGTGCTTACAGTTAATGCACTTCCAACAATCACCTTGGGGAAAGACACTACAATTTGTGATAACAATTTCGATAAAATAAATCTTGTTGGTACCACGTCTGTAGTAGGTCAAATACAATGGAGCACTTTTGAAACCAACGTAAAGACCATACAAATTTCTAAAGCAGGAAATTATTGGGTGAGCATTACCGATGCAAAAAGTTGTGAGAGTTCAGATACTATTGCAGTTGCTTCTCTTTGTAACGATTTTAAACTCGATTGGCCGAATGTAATCACTGCAAATGGTGATGGAGTAAACGATGAATTCAGACCGAAATTCGTTGACGAATCTAATTACGACTATGTTTCTGCCAACGTTAACGTTAAAAGCTTTTTGGTGTACGACCGATGGGGCTTACTAATGTTTAACTCCTATGAGGACATTTTGCCTCGCTGGGACGGCACTAGCAAAGGCTCAACTGTTGCTCCTGGAACATACTACTACATTGTGAAATACAGTGTTTCGAGCGGAAAAAATTTAGAAGCAACAGGATACATTACCGTGCTTTAAACACCAACTTCTATTCACTTGATTAAAGGATGTCTGCACATGAAGCCTTTAATCGAGTGAGTCGGGGTTAAAACAAAAGTCTATATATTTACCGCCTAATTCAATACACTTGAACTCCGGCAAACTCATCATCGTCCCAACCCCAATTGGCAATTTAAAAGACATCACACTTCGTGCTTTGGAAGTACTGAAAGAAGTGGATTTCATCATGGCCGAAGACACCCGCACCACTGGAAATCTACTCCATCATTTTGAAATTGAAAAGAAGATGTATCCTTTTCATTTAAACAACGAACATGTTGTTTTACAAAAAGTAGTGAGTGAATTACAAAGTGGCAAAACAGCAGCATTGGTATCAGATGCGGGTACTCCAGGAATTTCCGATCCAGGCTTTTTATTGGTTAGAGAATGCATTGCCAATGGCATTGAAGTAGAGTGCTTACCAGGCGCTACGGCCTTTGTACCTGCACTCGTAACCTCAGGCTTGCCTTGCGACAAATTTTTCTTTGAAGGATTTTTGCCACATAAAAAAGGAAGACAAACCCGACTCAAATATTTGGCAGAATTGCCTGAAACCATAGTATTATATGAGTCTCCACACCGAATTGAAAAGTGCCTCAACGAAATAAAAGAGTTTTTTGGCGAGAATCGCCAAATATCATTTTGTCGTGAGCTATCTAAAAAATTCGAGGAAATCAAACGCGGAACCGTTGCAGAAGTATTGAATTCATTGACAGAAAACAGTTTCAGAGGCGAAATGGTAGTGGTTATCGCCGGCAAAGAAGTTGTGAAAAAGTCGAAATATAATTCTGAAATAGAGTAGCCAATAAAGATTTTTTAAAATTTTATTTGGTTTGGATAAATATTCTACTGATATTTGTCTTCTAATATATTTATACCATGATTAAGAACATGAAACAAATTAAGGACTGGGGTTTAGGTTTAAAAACACCTTTGCTCATTGCAGGTCCTTGCAGTGCTGAAACAGAAGAGCAAGTGCTGACTACAGGTAGAGAAATTGCAAAAGCAGGAAAAGCACAAGTCTTTAGAGCTGGTATCTGGAAACCAAGAACCCGTCCGGGTTTATTTGAAGGAATAGGTGAAGTTGGTTTGGAATGGATGGCAAAAGTGAAACAGGAAACTGGTTTACTATTAACCACTGAAGTTGCAACCGCTGAGCACGTTGAATTAGCATTAAAACATGGTGTTGACATTTTATGGGTTGGAGCGCGTACTACCGTGAATCCATTCTCTGTGCAAGAAATTGCTGATGCTTTAAAAGGCGTTAACATTCCTGTAATGGTAAAAAATCCAATCAACCCCGATTTAGCTTTATGGGTTGGTGCAATGGAAAGATTGGCTGGTGCAGGAATCGATCGTATTGCTGCTATCCACCGCGGATTTTCATCTTATGAAAAAACACCGTTCAGAAATGCTCCACTTTGGGAAATGGCCATTGAATTGAAAACTCAATATCCTAACCTTGATATTATTTGTGATCCTTCACACATTGCAGGAACACGCGAATTGATTCCATATGTTGCTCAAAAAGCATTGGATTTGGACATGGCGGGATTGATGATTGAATCTCACGTTACTCCTTCTGTTGCATGGAGTGATGCTAAGCAACAAGTGACTCCTGATCGTTTGAATGAATTGTATAGCGCATTGACTTTCCGTAAACCAAATTCTGACAATGCAGAGTTCGGCAACAAACTGGAAGCTTTAAGAGGAGAAATCGACAGATTGGATGACGAAATTTTCCACTCCATCGCTACTCGTATGAATGTGACTCAACAAATTGGTGAGTACAAAAAACAAAACGGAGTAACGATTTTGCAAGTTGGTCGCTGGGAAGAAATCGTTAACAAACGTGTAGCTTTAGGAAAAGCAATGGGCTTGAGCGAAGAGTTTCTGAAAAAATCATTGGAGCTGTTGCACAAGGAGTCTATCAGAAGACAAAACTTGGTGATGAACGACAAACCAGAAGTTAGCGCTAAATAAGGTTTAAAATAAGGTTGATTAAAAATCCCGGACGAGAAATTGTTCGGGATTTTTTATTGTGATTATCACACTCGTAGGGGCGAAAAATATTTCGCCCACACAATGCATTAACAACTATACTGCAGTCGAAAAGCATTTCGTCCACGCGAGATTCTACCCCAACACCTCATCCACCAATCCCAACTCTCCGGTAATTTTTGGCAATGAATATTTTACTACGCCAAACACCTCCAGCTCTCGCCCGGTGCTTGGCCCCATTGCCACAACTTTTTGCGTTGATTGAATGCTATGCTTTTTAAAAAAAGATCTCACGCTTGACGGACTGGTAAACACCAAAACATCGCACAAAGGAATTGAAAAGTCGCTGCGTTCCACAGTTTCATAAGTAGTGAAATCAATCACTTGAGCAGCATTAAAATTTTTCTGCACTGTTCCTCTGGTGATATCTGAAACCGGAAATAATACTTTTTCACCTCCCACTATTTTCGCAAATTCTACTCCAACTTTATTAATGTCTACATCATTACCCACGAAATCAATTTGCTTGGTGTGCTTCGCAACCTCTTGATAAGTGCCACTTCCAACGCAAGCAATTTTTCTTCCGCTTATATCCAATTTTTGTTTGAAGAAATATTTAGCAGAATTTCTGCTGGTGAAAAATATCCAATTGCTTTTCGGAATTTCCGAAAATTCTTTGCCTTTAAACTCAATTAACGATTCACCAATCACCTCTACATTATCGCCTAAAAAACGTTGATTGAACAAGCTGTCGGCATTGATCTTTTTTGAAATGAAAACCTTCAACTTTGAACTTTCAACTTTGAACTTTTTCAAGATTTTTTCTGCTAAAATTTCGTGATTAATGTTTTCCGCATAGGCTCTCTTCACTCCTTTTCCATTACCCAAAGCAGCCCACACTTTATACATCCCACCTTCTTTGATACAATGCACTCCCAATGGCAACTGACAACCACCATCCAATTGATTCAACACTTTACGTTCTACAGCAATTTCCTTGGCCGCATTCACACTATTCATTGCTTGCAATACTTTTTCCAATTCCAAATCATCTTCACGAATCTGCAAACCTAAAACTCCTTGAGCAGGCGCTGCAACAAACTCGCGAGGATCAGGACGTACAACTTTAAATTCTGATAAATCAATTTGCAATCGCTTTACTCCAGCTGCTGCTAAAACAATAGCGCTATAATGGCCATCGCGTAATTTTTGAATTCGGGTAGGAACATTTCCACGCAAATCTCTTATTTCAATATCATTGCGAAAAGCAGTCAATTGGGCCTTTCGGCGCGCCGATGAAGTACCTACTATAGCTCCTTCTTTGAGAGATAAATTTTTTGAAGGATCAAAAAATTGAGGTAAAATCAACAAAATATCTGCAGGATCTTCGCGCTCAGAAACACAGGCTACTTTGAGTCCTGCTGGCTGATCAGTCTCCAAATCTTTATGCGAATGCACAGCTAAATCAATGGTTTTGGCCAAAAGTTCTGCTTCAATTTCTTTGGTAAAAAAACCTTTGCCTTCCATTTTATCAAAACTGAGGTTTTGAATTTGGTCGCCACTGGTTTTAATTATTTTAAGTTGAACTTTTTGTCCTAATTTTTCAAGCTCAGCTTTAACATGATAAGCTTGCCATAAGGCCAGTTCACTGCCTCTGGTTCCTATTATAATTTCTTTTTGCACGTAAAATTAATTGGGTTTGTTCAACAGAATTTCTTTGGCCATTATCATCGGACCGCTGATGTATTTTTTTTCCATGTAGGCCAGCACTTTATCCAACACTTCTTTTGCATTGTCATCCAAACCTTCAAGTTCTTTTGCAAAAACATTGTCGATAGCGTGCTGACGAATTTCCTTCACCTTTTGCGGCACACTTTGCATGGCCTTGATCACTTGTCGCTCATGATATACTTCCTGAAAAGCCGCCCATTGTTTATCCAAAATTTCATGGCAAACAGTCAATTCCTTTTCGCGCTTTTGCATGTTCTCTTTCGCCTTCTCTTTCAATCCTTCGATGTTGATGTAATGCACCGCAAAATTATTTGGAATCGACTTTTCTATATCGTTTGGTAAGGCTAAATCGATAATGATCTTCTTGCTTTTTTCGCCTGCCAAAAGCGTTGTGTACAACTCCTGATTAACGATAGGATCTTCAGATCCAGTGCAGGTAATTAGCACGTCAAAGCCCCCTGTTCTTTGGCCCAGTTGATCTAAAGAAAATGCTGTGCCTTGCAAATGCTTAGCCAGTATTTCTGCTTTAGATAATGTTCGATTGTATACAGAAAAATTTTGAAAGCCATGTTTCCTTAAAAACTTGGCCATCGTTGTATTGGTTTCGCCGGCACCAATTAAGATGAAGCGGGCGTCATTTTTCAGGTTGAATTCTCGCAAAGTACGATACGCTAATGAAACAATAGAAACAGGATTTTTAGCGATATCGGTATGCGTATAAATTTCTTTTGCTGATTCAATGGTGTGCTTAATTGCGATACGAAGCAAATCTCCTGTTAACCCAAATTTTAAAGATTCCTCATAGGCATTCCTCACCTGGGTAATGATTTCCCTTTCGCCAATTACGAGAGAATCCAGCGACGAAGCCAAACGCATCAAATGGTGAACGGCATCTTCTCCCTCATTGAACTCAGCATTTTTTTCCATCCATTGCACATCAACAGAAGGATTGAAAGCCAGGAAAAATTTTGATCGGAAAGCAGGAGTAAAATCTTCGTCACTAACAAAAATAAACTCCACACGATTGCAGGTAGAAAGATACATCAACTCCTCAACACCGCTATTGGCCTTGAGTTGCGTCAATCGCTCCTCGCGCTGAGCATCGTCCAAATGCAGATATCCGATATTCTGAATATCAGTGGTTTTGTGCGTGAACGCTATGATTTTTAATTCTTTCAATGCTGATAAAAGCTAACTTTTCAGTAGCAAATATCCACAACAGGATGTTGGGGTCTGTCATATAAGTGTCAAACGGAGACCTGATAAAGATCATAGGGAATTTATTCTTGATAGTATACCCGCTTCACTCTTCCTGCAATACTAGTCAATGCTTCATAAGGAATAGTCCCCATATCTTTCGCGTATTCCGTTACAGGATAACCTTCTCCAAAAACGATCACCTCATCCCCTTCTTCTGCAGGAATTTCAGTGATATCAATCATGGTCATATCCATGCAAACATTCCCTACGATAGGTGCGAGTTTGCCATGCACCACCATCTTTCCTTTGCGGTTGCTGAGTTTGCGACTGAGACCATCGGCATAACCAATGGGCACTGTAGCGATGATCATTTCCTGTTTCGCAATTTCTTTGCGGTTGTATCCAATACTGTCGCCAGCGGGAATCTTTTTAATTTGAGAAATGGTAGTTTTCACTGTGCTCACCGGCATCAATTTATCCTGATAACCAGGATCAGAGGCAACACCATACAATCCGATACCTAAGCGAACCATCTCAAATTGCCCGTACGGATAATTGAAAATTCCAGAAGAATTTAAAATATGGCGAAGGATGGAATAATTAAATCGCGCCATGATCTTATCACTCATCTTTTGAAAAGAGTCGATTTGGCCACGAGTGAAAGCACTTTCTTTCAAATCATCACTTGACGACAAATGTGAAAAAATCGATTGTACTTTTATTTTTTTATTGTTCTTGATCTTGATGATCAATTCATTCAAATCCTTGTCCTCAAAGCCTAAACGATGCATTCCCGTATCCAATTTAATGTGAATGGGATAAGGTGCGTCATTGTCTTTTAAATTGCGATTGACTGCAGTTTCAAATGCCTCGAAGGTGCGAAAACTATAAATCTCAGGTTCCAAATGATAATGAATCATGGTATCATAACCTTGCAACTGCGGATTCATGATCATGATAGGCACGTTAATTCCGGCTTTGCGGAGCTCAACACCTTCATCAATATATGCAACACCTAAATAACCAATGCGGTGAAACTCCAAAATTTGCGCTATTTCATAACTTCCACTCCCGTAGGAAAGCGCTTTCACCATAGCCATCACCTTAGTAGTGGGGGCCAGCTTGGAACGAAAAAAATTAAGATTATGAATGAGCGCATTCAAATTCACCTCAACGATGGTTTCGTGAATTTTTTGCTGAAAAATTTTGCTGATCTGTTCAAAACCGAAAGCCCTCGCCCCTTTTAGCAATATTGTTTCATTTTGAAAATGCGAGGAATCAAAGCTTTTCAAAAAAGCTGCTGTGTCTGCAAAAAATTCTGCTTGAATGGGCGCAAAAGAACCTCTCTGCGCAGAAATTGCTTCTCCAACACCAATCACGCGCGAAATATTTTTTTCCTTCAAAAGTGAGGCAACATGGTCATACAGCTCCTTTCCTTCTTGTCCGCTTTGTAAAATATCCGACAAAATCACTGTTTTTTTATCGTGGTGTTTTTGCTGATGAATAAAATCGAGAGCAATGGACAGAGATCCTAAATCGGAATTATAAGTATCGTTGATGATGGTGCAATTATTAATTCCTGCGTTGAGTTCCAAACGCATGGCAACAGGCGCCAGCAGCAGCATTCTTTCGGCAATCACCTCTTGCTCATAACCCATATAAAGCATGACCGTCCAACAATGAATTGCATTTTCCACCGAAGCTTCATCGGAAAAAGGAATTTGCAACGACACAAAATTATTGTTGTACACTGCTTGTATTGTGCTAAAGCCTTCTTGTTTTTGAATTTTACCAATTTGCAGATTAGCACGAGAGGTTCGCGACCAAGTGAAAGTGGGAATGGTTTTTACAATTTCATGCTCCTGCACAACTTTATGAACTGCCTTGTAATCCTTGCAGTAAATTAGCACCTCACAATTGTAAAACAGTTTAATTTTTTCTTCCACCTTGTCTTCCCAATGGTCGAAATTTTCATCGTGTGCCTGACCAATATTCGTGAAAACGCCTATACTTGGCTCTATCATTCTTTTGAGCGCCGACATCTCCCCCGCATGTGAAATTCCGGCTTCAAAAATTCCAAGATCATAGTCGTCTTCGCAGAGCCACACTGAAAGCGGAACACCTATTTGCGAGTTGTAACTTTTAGGGCTACGGACAATGCGTTTTGATTTGCGTAACAATTGATACAACCACTCCTTCACAATGGTTTTACCGTTACTTCCGGTAATTCCAATAACAGGAAATTTGTATTGCTTGCGGTGATATGCTGTGAGCGTTTGCAAAGCCTCCACAGCATCCGTCACCTTTAAAATATTTGAATTTGAAAACGACGCAATTTCAATGTCCTTCGACACAATAAAATTACGCACACCACTTAAATAAACTTCGTTCAAAAACAAGTGACCATCATGCCTATCGCCCTGAATGGCAAAGAAAACAGAGTTATCAGCTTGTGTGATTTTACGACTATCAATCAAAAGGTTTTCAATGGGCAAATCATCGTGAAACGCAATAACGCTACCACCTACAATTTTCTGAATATCTCTGATGTTGTATTTACGATGCGCCATTCTATTTGTGGTTGTTGTAACAAACCCTGCACAATGCGGAATATTTATCTTTTTCGCCTAACACTATCAATTCCTTTTCACCATTGCTGCGGTGGGTAAAGTTAGCGAGATTCCCGCATTGCACGCAAATGGCATGAAGCTTTGTGATTTCGTCAGCAATGGCAAGCATTTGCGGCATTGGTCCGAAAGGCTTCCCTGCATAATCCATATCCAATCCGGCCACAATCACTCGAATCTTTTTGTTCGCAAGGTCTCTACAAACTTCCACCAATTGCTCATCAAAAAACTGTGCTTCATCAATGGCTACTACCTCTGCTCCGTCAACCTGCAACAAAATATCATTTGCATTCTTTACTACTATCGCAGGGACAGAAGTGCTATTGTGCGACACCACTGACGTGGATGAATAGCGAGAATCAATTTCGGGTTTGAAAATTTTTACATTTTTTCTACTCATGATTTCACGCACCGCACGTCGAATCAGCTCCTCTGTTTTACCCGAAAACATTGAACCGCATATTACTTCTACAATACCGTTGTGAGATGGCGCGTTATTGAAATGATTTTCGGACATTTGTAAAGAAAAAATTTGTCTTTGTCGACCTCTTTTACGAAGCTAATTAAAGTTATGGAGATAAAAAATAAGAAACAGGAACTATCTGATTTGCTTGGAAAACTAAGCAAAGCAGCAAGTTATGATGACGTAATTGTTTTAGCACAAAACATGATTGTGCTAGCTACTGAAATAAAAACAGGAGAAACACTTCAAAAAGAGTTCGACCTGCAACTACAGCAAGCAGAAGCTCGTTTTGAAGAAAAATTGAAGCAGCTTCCTGAGCAGAAAATAGAAGCGGCAAAAGCATCTGTTTTTGAAATGAAAAAAGAGGAAGAGCCTACTATTACACCAGAAGTAGTGACTCAAAAAACATTTGAAAAACCCATACAAAGAGCTACCACCATTTCTGAAAAACTGGAATCGCCCACCGACAAAACTTTGGCAGGAAAATTCAGGAAATCACCCATCAGCGATTTGGTAAAAGCGGTTAACATCAATCAAAAAATACTGTTTACTAAAGAGCTATTCAAAGGCGATAGTTTTGCTTTTAATGAAGCATTGACCAAATTGAATTCTTTCCCCAACAAAGAAGAAGCATTCAACTTCCTCAAATCAGATTTACAAAGTAAAAACAGCTGGAAAGAAGGATCAACCGCTCTTACAGAATTAGTGGAATTATTAGAAAGAAGATATGTATAAAATATTTTTCTTTTTTTCTTCTGTCATTTTCCTTTCTGCGTCGGCTCAAGACAGTGCATACACCAGCAATGTACTTGAAAAATTAACTTCCAAAGAATTTGCCGGAAGAGGCTATGTAGATAGTGGACATGTAAAAGCGGCAAATTTTATTGCCGGTGAATTTGAAAAAGCGAATCTTGAAAAATTTAATGAATCATGGTTCCAGAAATTCAAATTATCGCCTACTGTTTTTCCGTCGGAAATGGAAGTACGCATTGATAAAAAAACTTTGCAACCCGGCGTCGATTATATCGTGGATGCCAACTCGGCTTCCATAGTAGGATCATATAAATTGGTGTGGCTCACAAAAAAAATTGTGGGCGACAAATCAGCACTCGCAAAATTTGCTTCGGGAAATTACTCCAAATGCTTTATTGTTGTTGATGCACAAGGCATTGATGATAAAGAACAAAAAGAGTTCATGCAACAAATGATCTTCAATCCCTTTAAAGCTAAAGGGATTGTTGTAATTAAAGACAGCAAGCTCACCTGGACGATTTCACAAAAACAATTTGAGTACGCTGCACTGGAAATTTCTCAGGATAAAATACAGGCGAAGGCAAAAAAAATCACGCTCAATATTAAAGCCGAAAGATTGCTGAAAATGGAATCACAAAACGTAGTTGGGTTCATCAGAGGTCTGGAACAACCCGATTCGTTTATCGTCATCAGCGCTCATTATGATCACTTAGGCAAAATGGGCGCCAACACGTATTTTCCAGGTGCGAACGACAACGCCAGCGGTACGTCAATGCTGCTGAATTTTGTAAAATATTTTTCTGAAAATCGTCCCAAATGCTCCATTGCTTTTATTGCTTTTTCAGGCGAGGAAATTGGACTGTTAGGCTCATCATATTATGTGATACACCCGCTATTTCCCTTGAAACAAATTAAAATTCAAATCAACGTGGACATCATTGGCGACGCTGGCGATGGCATTACCGTTGTCAACGGAAAACCATTTGAAAAAGAATTCAATTTGCTGGTAAAAATCAACGATGAAAAAAAATTCCTGCCTAATATTCAAAAGCGCGGAGAGGCTGCCAATAGCGATCACTACCCTTTTTACAACAAAGGAGTCAAAGCCATTTTTATTTACAGCAGAGGCAAAAGCACCGCTTACCACGACGTGAACGACAACTTTAAAAATCTACCTTTAGTAAATTACAAAGGCTGTTTTCACCTGATTCGTGATTTTATTTTATTGGAGCAATGACAAAAATTTCTGTTGCTATTATTACCTTCAACGAAGAAAAAAACATTGAGCGTTGCCTTCGCTCGGTGCAAGAAATAGCAGATGAAATTGTGGTAGTAGATTCGTTTTCAAAAGACAAAACAGAAGAGATTTGTAAAGCCTTTCCGGCGAAATTTATTCCGCATGCTTTTGAAGGGCATATTCAACAAAAAAATTATGCTATCAGCCAGTGTTCGGGCGATTATGTGCTGTCTCTCGATGCCGACGAAGCATTGTCTGAAGAACTAAAGTCATCGATCAAAAAATTGCAAAGAGAAGGATTTCAATCACACTCTTACAAATTCAACCGCTTAAGTTCGTACTGCGGACATTGGGTAAAACATTGCGGATGGTATCCCGATACTAAGGTTCGACTCATCAAAAAAGGCACAGCAAAATGGGGTGGTGTGAATCCGCATGATGAGTTACAAGCAGCTGAACCCTCTAAAACCATTCATTTAAAAGGCGACTTGTTGCATTACACCATACATTCGCGAGAAGAGCACTACAAACAGGTAGAATACTTCACTACCATTGGAGCAAACGAAGCTTTTTTAAAAGGAAAAAAATCAAACTGGGCAATCATCTTTGCCAAAGCAGCTTTCAAATTCTTTAGAGATTACATCATCAAGCTGGGCATCTTGGATGGCCTCACTGGCTTTCATATTTCAAGAATATCAGCTTACGCTACTTACCGCAAGTATTACAAAATACTTCTACTGCAAAGAAATAGCGGAAAATAGTTTGGCACTTCATTGTTTCTTAAGCGCGAAATATACATCGCACTAAAAATCGCAAGTAGCTTTATATCAAACATTTACGAAAAGTTGATTTTGCTATGTAAATGCAAATAAAAGGAAGCATAACTACTTATATATCACATACTTACAAATTATTTATTTTGCTTTTCGCTTGTAAACCATAAAATTCCTCACTAATTTGTATTCAAATCACTTTACTGGGGAGTAAAACTTTTGTGTTTATGCAAAAATCAAAAAAAAACAATGGCTGCAATCTACTGTTATCGATTGTGCTTATAGTATCCTTCTTTTCTGTGCAGGGGCAATATGCTTTGGTGGGCAATGCTTTGAAAACCAACACCACCGAATACCGACTCACGCCTGATGTAATGTGGCAAAATGGTAGTGTTTGGAACACTACTAAAATTGATTTGAAAAAATCCTTCGATTTATCTTTTGAACTGAACTTCGGCATTCACGACATCAATGGTGCTGATGGCATTTCATTTACCCTTCAGCAGCAGGGCACCAACGCCGGTTCATCGGGTGGCGGGTTGGGAGTGTTTGGCGTTACACCTTCTTTGATCGTGGAATACGACACCTATGAAAACACCCCTTACAGCGACCCTATTTTTGATCACATCGCCATTGATAAAAATGGTGTTATTGATCACGGTTCGGCAAATAATTTGGCTGGTCCGGTGCAGGCCAGCAGTACGAATATTAATATAGAAGATGGCTCTTGGCATACCTCGAGAGTCATATGGGACGCTGTGAACCAAAAATTGGAAGTTTATTTTGATTGCAGTTTAAGGTTGACCTACACTGGCGACATCATCACCACTATCTTTGGTGGAAATTCCTTAGTGTACTATGGTTTCACTGCTGCCACCGGCGGGGCTACCAACGAGCAAAGTATCCGTGGATTTAACTTCGCACCAAAAACCATAAAAATGGACACAACAATTTGTGCTGGTGATACTATACAAGAAGATTTCTCGGGCTACAATACTTACCTCTGGCAACCAGCAACCAACATAAGCTCAATTTTTTCGCCAAATCCTTTGATTTATCCATCAATTTCCACTCAATACATTGTCACTATTGGCAACAACTGTTTGCAAAGTTGGAACGACACTGTAATGATTAATGTAAAGGCAAAACCAGTAGTTAATTTAGGTCTCGATGTTTCCATATGCGAAGGCAATCCCGCTCATGTGTTTGACGCTGGAAATAGCGGATACAGTCATCTATGGTCTACAGGCGATACTACGCAAACCATATCACAATCCACATCGGGATCATACAGCGTTGAAGTAAGTAACGGAAGTTGTACAACAAAAGACACAGTCCTTTTAACCTTGATTGCCAAACCTTTATTGGACCTTGGTGCTGACATTGATATTTGCGAAGGGAAATCCGCTACCATTTCTACTGCAATTAACGGGGCGAAATTACTTTGGTCAACAGGTGAATCGACTGCATCCATTACTTGTGACACCAGCTCCACCATCTGGCTTAAGGCATACTACGATTCCAATTGTCCGGTTTACGACACAGTTGAAATCAGCTTACTCCCTATGCCTATTTCAACTTTGGTCACCGACACTACAGTTTGCTTCTACGAAGTCCGTTCATTAAAACTAGATCCTGGAAATAACGCACAAAAATTTCTATGGGAAGATGGGAGTACAACACAGGAGCTCATGGTGTTCAATAGCGGGACCTATAAAGTAGAGCTAAGTAATGGTAATTGTAGCATTCTAGACAGTATTGAAGTGAATAACCTTTGTTCAGCATCACTGTTTATTCCCAACGCCTTTACTCCCTTAGATAATAATGGAGACAACGACATTTTTTATGTGCAAGGAATAAACATTGAAGATTTTCATTTAATGATCTTCAATCGCTGGGGAGAATTACTTCATGAAAGCTACAATATCACCGAGGGTTGGAATGGCTTTTACAAAGGACTTCCTGTGCAGGTAGACGTGTACGTTTGGAAACTAGAGTGGAAAGAACAAGGCGATAAAATGCACAACTTCGGACATGTAACTGTGCTCAATTAAACAGATTTTCTGAAATCGCCAGGTGATATTCCACTTTCTGTTTTGAACACGCGGTTAAAATGAGATACATTGCTATAGCCCACTGAATAAGCGATTTCAGAAATACTTAACGTACTTTCCTTGAGCAAGCGCTTAGCTTCTGTCATTCTTATGTTGTTCAAATATTGCTTAAAAGACTGATTGTACTTCCCTTTGATGATGGCCGAAATACGAGTGTCGGGAGTGCCTGTCGCCTGACTGATAATCCCTAGTCCTAATTCGGGATTTGAATAATTAGATGCAATGTAATCCAAAACTATATTGTCGGAAAACTCAGTAGAATTCGACACTCCTGGCATCGACTGGTAAGGCACAAAGATTGTTTTTTTGCGATTGGAATAATCATAAATCAATACGGACAGCCCAACAAATAATCCAACAATCAATACATACAAATACCAAAAATTGGATTTTTTCAACGAAATATCATACACCGTAATTTCATCTTTCATATGAGGTTTCATAATAGCGCCTTGCTCAATATTAATAGACTGCACCTTAGCAAAAGAAGGGTGCAATTTATTGCCGTTTTCCAAACCATTGTCTTTATACCACCACTCCGGCACCATGAACTCATTAAGCGGTATTTCATAGGTATTGTCAATGACCGAATCTTCGATATTTCGAATAAAACTCATGTAAGTATTTGGAATACCAGGTTTTGAAAACCCCTCACAATAAACGCGAATATTGACAGGGATAATTTTTGATTCTTTTGCTTTTAACTTAACCACTACGAACTCATATTCACTGATGTCGAAATAGGCAGTATCCATTTTTGGCTGAACATCCAATCCGGCATAAGGATATTCAATCTTATCACCCAGCTCGTATTTAAAGCGGGCGTATTTTAAAGTATCAATGGTAAAATCCACTTTAGTATTTCCCCCACCAAGAGAATCATTGTAAGTCTGCACCTTAAATTCAGGATTGCCAGGAAACAAACTCAATTCAGTAGTTCTAAAGAAAAACAACGCTATGCCAACAAGGACTGAGGCGATTATTACTATAATGGATATTTTCTTTAAAGGATATTTCATATAAGATTTGTACTAAAATAAGAAAAGAGGTTGTGCGTACAACCTCTTTTCTAAACCTAACATATACTATACCCCTATAATATAACAAACCTAATTTTGAATCTCCCTCTCTCGCTTCAACTTCTATCTTTCTTCTCTGTTAAAAACAGATGGAGCATTGGGGTGCCGCCATCTGTTTTTATTGGGGATTCAATCTACTTTTCTTACACCAAAGATATATTATAAGGGAAGGTGATGCACGAAAACAGGCTTGACATAGACCGGACGATTTCAAAATTGATACCGGACAATAACAAGACAGTTTAATACATAATATTGATTTTCAGTAGTTTAATTAAAGACAATATTATTTTTGTAAATAATTTTTATATATTTTAGTTGACAATTGAATCGCTTTCATGAAAAAACTACTATTACTTTTTGTATTTGCGTCTATAGGATTAAAGGCTACTCAGCCCGAAATATTCAATTACACCACCGACGACTATGTAGGACACTCCATAAATTACTCAGTAACAGAGGATTCGTTAGGCATCATGTACATTGCAAATGCTTACTCGGTGCTGGAATTTGATGGCATCAACTGGCGACGCATACCCGTAAGTAATGGTCAAAGTCCTAGTTGTTTTGTAAAAAATAAAGAGGGCAAAATATTCCTGGGATCCTTTGGGGACATAGGTTACCTTGAAAAAGACGGAGTTGGCGCAACGCGATTTATTTCCTTAAAAAACAAAATCACAGAGTCGAATAAGAAAATTGGTGTAGTATATCAAGTGGCATGCTTCCAAGATGAGATCTATTTTTGCACCTATGAAGCCATTTATGTCTTCAACGGCAAAACGGTCACTGTAATTCACCCTGCCACGGATGAAAAATCCAATCCTGCACAGTTCACCTATATGGCAGTAACTGGAAATGATTTGCTGGTTTACGAGAGTATGCGAGGACTTGGGAAAATATCCGAAGGAGCATTTGTAAAAATAAACACCGACAAAAACCTTGATAATCAATCCTTTGTTGCATTTTTTAAAAACAACGACACCTATACTCTATTTGAAAAAGGAGGAATTGTCAAAATTCAAAATAGCGTAGTCACTAAAACTCCTTTGTACCAAAATGGTGTTCCCGAAAAAACCATCATCACCTCGGCAGTAGCAATAGACAACAACCAATTTGCGGTGGGAACTGAAGAATCGGGAATTTTGATTTGCGACGAAAAAGGGAATGTTTTAAGGACGTTCAATAAAAAAAGCGGACTTAATAGCAACCATGTCACAGACCTATACCTCGACTCAAAAGGCGATTTATGGGCACCACTCAACAATGGTATTGCGGTAGTTAAGCTGAGTTCTTCCTTTGAATTTGTAAATGAACTTCAAAACCTGGAAGGAATGGGATATGCCAATGTGCTTCATCACGACACCATGTTTTTAGGGAGCTCTCAAGGCTTATATTATAGTCCGCAATGGTCGACCAACCAAAATAAATTGTTTACAAAAATTGCAGACGTAGGACTGGTCTATGACATTAAAGTCATGAAGGGAGTTGTGCTGTGCTCTGATGAGCATGAAGCTTACGAAATCATTAATGGTAAAAGCAAGAGAATTTCAGATGGATCAGGATTAAGTGCTTGGACCATCAAAAAAGTACTCGGCACTGATACCTTGCTGATCATGGGGACCTATGAAGACTTAAGAATATACGCCTACCGAAAGGGCCATTGGGTTTTCAAAAACACGATAGAAGGATTTAAAGAATCGGCGAGGATGTTTGAATTCGACAGCAAAGGAATTCTTTGGCTTGTTCAGGGTATTTCGGGCTTGTTCCGCATTGAACTGGATAACAATATGGAACGCGCTATTACGGTTCAAAACTATTGCAGCAAATACAAATTCACTCCAGATTATTTCAACGACATAGTTAAAGTAGGCAACGACCTAAAAGTATCTTCCGAAGGAGGTATATATTACATTGATGACAAAGACGCATTGATTAAAGATCCGTCCTTTTCCGACATCAAAGTATCCACTACCAGAATTCGTTCTGTAGATGGCGAGCAGCAAACACTTTACTTAATTCAAAACGAACGACCAGTTTTCATTGAATTGCGAGGAGGGAAATACATAGTAAGCGCAAAATCACCGAACAACATCAAAGATAAATTGGTGGGAAGTGCCGAATATGTAGGGAAATTAAGTGCTTATGAATACATTATAGCCACGCAGCAGGGCTTTGCCATTTATCATCCCGAAAGCAACAAACCCCTTCCAAAATGCTTGGTGAGGAGTGTAAAACTTTTGAATTTAGAGGCGGATTCAGTGTTATCTATGGGTCAGAACATTGGCGAACCCTTAAGCTACGCTTATAACAATCTCGCTTTTTACTTCTCCATTCCAATTTATGGAACCTACAGCAATGTTTTTTACCACACGGAACTAAGCACCAAAAACAATAAGTTGGTGTGGAAAGATTTGTCGCAAAATCCCTTCAAAGAATTCACCAACTTGCCAGAAGGCGATTACACATTTAAAGTATGGGCGGAAATGAATGGAACATTGAGTCCGGCAGGCACCATGAACTTCACCATTTCACCACCTTGGTTCCGTTCAAAGATCGCCTACGTCATTTATTTGTTGATGGTGATCATCATAATATTCATTCTGACGCGGGTAGTGCGCTACCGTTTTAATACACAAAGAAAAAAACTTGAACTGGAAAAAATCCGCGAACTTCAAAACAAAGAAGCGGTGCATAAAACCGAACTTTTGGAAATTGAATTACAACGTAAAAATGATGAAATGGCTTTTCTGGCCTTGAACTACACGCAGAAAAAGCAATTCCTTACTTTCCTGAAAAGCAATTTGAGTCAGCTATCAAAAAACATTGTCGACGATAAAAATGCCAATGAGCTTAAAACCCTTATCCGATCTATTGGAGTTGAAGACAAGGAAACCGAAAACTGGGAGAAATTCCAAATGCATTTTGATAAAACGAACGACAATTTCTTTCAAAAATTAAAGCAGCTAGATCCCAAAATGAATGAATCAACTATGCTCATGTGCTCACACATTCGCATGGGGAAATCGAATAAGGAAATTGCTGATTTACTGAATATCTCTATCAGCGGTGTAGAGAAAAGGAAATATCGTTTGAAAGATAAGTTGGGAATTAAAGATGAAAATTCGATAACAGAGTTTATTTCGAAACTTTAAGTAAATTATCTGTGTTGATCTGTGGAATCTGCGGGAAAAATTACCTCCCACAGATTTCACAGATCAACACAGATAACAAATCTAAAATATTTTAGCGTCTCCCGATTTATCTGCCAGCACAGCATAATAACTTGGTTTTATCCCCATCAAATATGGAAAAGCGCGCAATACGGCCGTTTTCAATTTATATTTAATGTACCCAGCTTTGTTGTTTTGAAACAAATGCTTGTTCACCTCATCGGGGTATAATCCACACTTGTCTTTGAGCACCTTTTGGCCTTCCGACAAAATCAAATAACGAAACAAGGCCGGTGTAAAAATATTGATGTGCCCATAGGACAAAAAATGCTTTATTTTTTTGTCTACATAAAACGAAAAATCAATAGGAACTTCATAAAACTGATTTTTGGAAACCCGTTGTATTTCTCTTATCACCTGTCGAGGAAACTCCACGTGTTCAATTACATGCGAACAATACGCTAAATCAAAATGATTGTCGGGATAAGGTATTTTATATCCATCATAGATCTTAACCTCAACCAATTTTTTTATGTTTTTCTTTTGAGTTTGTGCTACGCCGCTTTCCGAAATATCAACCGCATACAATTCATCGCAAAAATTCCATTCGTCTAGTAATTTCAAAATACTTCCTTCACCACAACCCACTTCTAATACTTTTTTTGCCTTCAAATGCCCCGTCAATTCAACCACGTTTTTTGCCTTGTAGTTGGCTCCTGCCTGGCGCCATTCAATAATAGAATCCTGATATTGATTGTCGTATGATGTTTTAAAATCGGATTTCGTTTGCATGTGGAAAAATTTCAAAAAAGAAAATTACTACATTTTCACGATACTCCGATAATTAGGGCAAATGAATGTATTTTATAGAGGGGTGATGTGTGAGAAAAAAACCATAACCACCTTTCACGTTGGTTGGATAATTAATGGCTTCTTTAAAAATTTCAGTGAAGAGATTCTGACTCTTTTTGCGCTTGTCGAGATAACTATAATATTGCGGACTGATATTCGACAACGCGATGATGAAATCCTTTGTAATAGTGGTATCAATGTTCACCTCCAACGACCCTGCAGCGTTACTATCAGAAAATCCTTGGTCGGAAAAAAATAAAGTCTGAGCAAGTTGGTTTTCGCCACTACCAAAAAGGTTTTGCACCTGCAATTGAGTGCTATCCATCTTGGTAGAATCCACTTGATAAACATTGATCATATACCAGTTGCTTCCGGCCGGATCATCAAAGCTGTAATTCAATTTAAATTTTCCGTTCTTGTCCTGACTCAGTGAAGTTGTTTTCAATTCTACCAGCGACAACATTCTTTCCGAGGCAGAAATTTGCAGTTTTGATTTATGATCCAGTACAGAGATTTCATAGGTTTCATCCACAATCTGGGGGATAGTAAGACTTACATATACTCCTTTGCCCATATTCACCAATGTGTCGGTTTTTCCCTGATAAGAAATGACAACTGTGGCATCAGTTACCAACAAATTAGTGAGTAAAGCACTATCTGCATTAGCACTACCACTATCATCATTAGTATAGCCCGAATCTAAAATTGAAAAGCTTTTGGCCAAGGCAACTATCATTACTGAATTGGGAATTACCTGACTGAATACCACTAATTTCGGCTCGTGCGCAGGAATCACAATTTGTTTATCCTTAGGCAAACAACCTTGCAATAGCGCTAAGGAAAAAATAAAAAAGGCAAGTTTTTTCATATATCTAAAATTCAAAATTATAGGCCACTGAAGGAATGAATCCGAACAAACCTTTTTGCATATATCTTCTTCCAGCTTCATCCATTTGCAAATAAATTCTGTAAGGTGTGTTGCTGTTGTAAACGTTGTAAGCACCAAAATGCCATTCCCCTTTCCAGCCTTTTACTGGTTTACATTTGCGCACAAAATTAATATCGAGACGATTGGTAGCTGCCATGGAAATTGCATTCTTACTGGTGAACACAGGAATTATTTCAACTCCAGTAAATGAAGCGTTTGGAACGGTGTAAGCACCAATCTGCGGTGTAAATCTTGCGCCAGAGGAATACACAAACACGGCCGAAAAAATCCATCTCTCGGTGAGTTTTACATTGGCCACAATATTTAAATTATGCCGTCTGTCGTACCTTGCTGGATAAGGAGTTCCATTGTTCAACTCAGGAAAATAACGATTGGCCCACGACAAGGTATAACCGACCCACCCGCTTATTCTACCTTCATCTCGCTTTACTAAAAATTCAACGCCATAAGCATTTCCCTTTCCCTGCAACAATTCCTTTTCAAAGTGATCGTTGAGCACCAAGTTGGCTCCTTCCTTATATTCCACAAGGTTGTCCATCCATTTGTAATATCCTTCCACCGAAATATTGGTACCTATTTTCGGCAACATGCGAGAATAACCCACTGCCACTTGATCGGAAGATTGCGGCTTCATTCCTGCAGTAACAGGATACCACAAATCGGTAGGTAAAGCAACAGTAGAGCTGGAAACCAAATGCATGTACTGATTCATGCGTGCATAACTAGCTTTTACAATATCGTTTTTTGTAATGGAATATTTCATTGAGAAACGAGGTTCGGGAGCGATGTAAGTCTTATTTTTTACCATACAACCCGATATCCTTAACGCGGAAGTGATTTGCAATTTTTTTTGCATCAACGACCAGTCCATATTGCCATACATTGCATATTCCAGAGCGTGTAAATCGTTGGGCGTTTTGCTTTTTAAAACATCCGAAATTTCTCCACTCGTACTTATAATATTGGGACGAAAAACATGTTCAATGATTTGTGCCCCGAACTTATATTCAAAAGCATTAGAATGATAATAATTGAAATCTGTTTTTAATCCGTAGTCGTTTACTTTAGAAGAAATGAACAAGGAATTTTGTTCAAATTTTCCGGTGATGTCGTAATCAAAAAGAGTATTAATTAAAGAGGTATTTGCAAACAATCTGTTTCCAAAAACATGGTTCCACCGTAAGGTATTAGTAATGTTTCCCAATTTAAATCCGAAACCAAAACTATTATCAGATTTATCCGACACCGCAAGGATATCGTTGCCAAGGTAGGAACTTAAATACAAACGATCTTTTTGACCAAGCACAAAATTGAGCTTTCCATTTAAATCATAAAAATAGTAGGGCAAAGGAAGCTTTACTGCTTTAAACACCTGATCAATATATGTTCTTCTTCCGGAAAGCATGAAAGACACTTTATTTTTCACAATTGGTCCGGCCAAGGTGAGTCGAGATGACAGCAAACCAACACCTCCTGCACCCGAAAATTTGGTCATGTTTCCATCGTTCATTTTAATGTCGAGAACCGATGATAATCTGCCACCATAATTTCCAGGAAAAGCACCTTTGATCAAGGTTAATTCTTTGATAGCATCGGAATTAAAAACAGAGAAAAATCCAAAAAGGTGACCAATATTGTATACTACCGCTTCATCCAAAATCACCAAATTCTGATCGGCGTCTCCACCACGCACAAACATTCCGGTTTGACCTTCTCCTCCCCTTTGCACTCCTGGTAACAGCTGAACCACCTTTATCAAATCAGATTCGCCACCTATTGTAGGAATATTTTTAATGTCCTTTACAGGAATTTTTATGGTGCTCATTTGTGTTGAGTTGTGAATTTCTTCCAACTGCGATTTCTTTCTTGCAATTCTGATTACCTCAGTTTTTTGTATTTCCTTTTTCAAAAATATTTTTAGGTTGGCGGGAGTACCAGAATTCACATTTAAAACTAGTGGAACATAGCCCATGCAATTGATGTTGAGCTTGTAAGTATCAAGAGGCAGAGAAAGTGAAAAATAGCCATAAGTATTACTTGTGGTGCCAAATTGAGTTTCGGGAATAAATACGGATACATAGGGCAACACCTCACCACTTTGCTCATCAGTAATGGTTCCCGACACAGTAAAGTTTTGACTATACAAACAGAGCGTCGACAGTAAAAAGAAATTGACTAATAAGATTCTCATGCAAGTAAGATCTTACATTTTTGATTTAGTTACAGATGGATAAAAATTAAATCAATCGTCTCCCGAAATCTGAAAGAAGGCATAAAACACTCCGGGTATCCAACCCAATATAGTCAGAAAAATAACTGTTCGAATTTTTTTTCCTTTGCCACCGAACTTAATATATACTGCAACGGGAGGCGCTACAATACACAAAATAAACAGAATAAAATTTTCCATTTCCAACGACACATCATCATCCAGCAACTGAAAATAATCTTCACCCTTAACGACCACCATTTGCTCATTGCTTTTGTCAAGGGAGTCCGAAGTACTAATCGAATCTACTTTGCTGGAATCTCTAAGCGCAAAAATTTGAATAACGCTGCTATCCTTTACATTAACAACAACTGTATCAACGGTGCTGTCAGCTTCAAATTGATCCGATTTAGTTGAATCTTCGCTTACTACAGCTTTCTCCTTTTTTTCAATTTTACTGTTTTTTTTTTTTTTTTCACTTTTTTAATAATCCACATAAAATCCATCACTATACCTTTTTCTTGAAATATGAAAAGGGCCACAGGCACTCATGAAAAGCATACAGGCAAGGAGAAAAAAACCAAATATGTGCTGCTTGCCTTTACTCATTTGTCTTTGTGGATAAAGGTATACGACAAAACCATTTCCTGAGCGAAAAGGACCTTACTACTTGAATAAGGAGTGCTTGGTTCAGTGATTTGCGAGGCTGAATATACGAGGCGCACTCTTTCTCCTTGAAAACCAATGGTCATGAAAATTGAGTTTGTGCTGAAGCCAGCTCCCCAAAAAAAGAAATTTCTTTTCAGAGAAAAATTTACTTGATAACGGGTTTCTAAAAATCCGTTGTCCAATCTGTAGAATTGCAATAACAGCGCAGGAGAGAAAGTAATCCTATCACTTTTTTTCTTTCTAAAAACATAAGCTGTTTGCACTGTAGAAACAAATTTGCTGTTTTGCTCAATTGAAAAATGCGAAGAATCAGACGAGGAAAGCAATTTGGCACCAGGATACTGCCGAAAGGAATAGCCAACATAAAAAGTTGGGGAATGCACAATTGCTCCCAACGAATAAGAGAATCGTAAAGGATTTTGAGGATCGTTTGAATAAAGATCTGATGCATAAAGCACATTCGACGAAAGCCCTGCCGACACACCCGTTGAAAGGGTCATTTTATTTTTGAGCTTTATTTTTGGCGAAAAAAATAATTCACTTTGAAAGCGCTTTACTTCAACCGGAGAGCTAAGCACGGGATTGGATGTACACATGATCCCTACACCGCTTCTAATATCAGGAACATATTGATCATAGGAAAAATAAGTTCTTGAAATATTAAGTATTGATGGTCTCTTAAAACCATCCATCACGGTGCCCAACGTAAATCGGGGATAAACCACAGTGCCTGCAAAAGAAGGGTTTTGGTATAGCGGCAGTGACTGACCTTGAGCGAAGGGAGTATAAAACTGGGCTTGAACAGTCAGCGACAAAAGAAGTAATACAAACACCAAATATCTATTCATAAACCTACTGTAACTGAGGATCAAGTATGTCCTGCTGATCTTTCTTTATGGGTTTTGTTGTACTTGGTTTATCCACCTTCTTTGTTTCAACCGGAGAAAGTACCTCCTGTGGTTTAAGGTCTTCCGTTTTAATTTCAGGAATATTCTGTTGAGGAACCAAGGCTTCTGGTGCTAATTTTGTGGTGCTACTTTCTTCAATCACATTTGGTACTTGTTGCTTTTTGAGCTGGTGCTGCGCTTGATTTCTATTGGTATTTTCATTTTGTGTAGCTTCGTTCTTATTGATGATCAATATGGACGAACTATCCTGCAAGGTTTCCTGTAATTGAGAATTGTTCAATTGCGTTGCAGGAACTAATTCTTCACTGTTTTGGTTTTTGAGCAGTAAAATTCCGGCAGCAACTATCGCTGCACCAGCTGTAATCATCAACAATTTAGAGGAAGGTTTAGCATACCATTTCTTCCTAATGAATTGTTTTTCCAACCCACTAGGCACTTCAATATTGGTGGCCGACACAAGAGGAACTTCCATTAAATCAAAGCCTTCTTTTAGGGAAGGATTTTCATTGACAAAAGTCATCAATTGCTGCTTTTCCTCAGCACTTAATGTGCCTTCGAAGTAAGCCAAAAGCCACTCGTCAAAATTTATATGGTTGAGTTCCTTCATCATAAATTCAAATCAATGTTCAATGCCTTCAATTCATCGCGCACTTTTTGACGTGCTCGAAAAATGTACACCTTTACCTGCGACTCGTTTAAACTAAGTATTTCACCAATCTCCTTGTAATCATAACCTTCCATGTCGCGCAAAAGCAATATCGACTTTTGCAACGGCGGTAATTTCATCAAAAGCAAATCTATCAGTTCCTTTGTTTCAAATTCATTGTTCGGTTTTACCGGAACATGAATGGGTTCATCAGAATGAAAATGTTTTTTCTCCTTTTCAATATACTTGAGCATAAAGTGATATCCGGTAGTGAAAAGCCACGATTTCTCTTTTCCAGCCTGAATATTTTCTTTGTGTTCCCACAACTTCAAAAAAGTATCCTGCAACATATCATTCACCGCGTCCTTGTCACGAACTGACTTATATAGAAACTTATACAGTGCCCCTGTATGCTCCTTTACCAATTGGTTATATCGTTCGTTATTCAAAGTCTCGCTTAATATTTTGATCCTTTCAAAAGGAATTGAAAAGGTACAAATGAAAAACGATTTTTGTACGCCAAAAACCGATAGATTTATAACATTATCAATTCTTGAAAGAAGAAAAAATAATCAAATTTTCCTGTCGGTTTAAAAGTAAGATCTAATAAATCAGGAAAAGTTACTGGAGGTAAGAAATTATTTTAGTTCGCCATTTTTTTCCTGAATCAGTTGGAAAGGATCTTCTTTCAAAATCATAAAACCATCCAAATCAATGAAATCTACTCCTGCACACAATTTCATAGCTGAACCAATGCCCACAGAAGTTTCCACCATACAACCAATCATGGTTTTTAAATTTCTTTTTCGGGCTTCGTTTAAAATGCGCAAACCATTCACATAGCCACCTGCCTTTTGCAATTTCATGTTCACTCCATGAAATTGCTGCGCTATCGCATCCATATCAGGAGCATCTGTGATAGATTCATCGCCCATGATGAGCATTTTGCTTTTTGGTTTAAGGTACTTGTAATCCTCTACATTTTTGGAAGGCATGGGTTGTTCTAAAAAAAGTATCGGATAATTTTTAAGAAACTCGATGTATTTTAAAACCTCATCCGCATTGGTAAAAGCCTCATTGCCATCGATCATAATTTGTTGATGGGCAACCTGTGAAATTTCTTTGAGCGCCTCCTGGCCATTTTCAGCATTAATTTTCAACTTTAAATACTTAAAGCGTTGCAACTCGTGCTCTTCATAAAAACTACACATTTCTCCAATATGCATTATGGGCATAGTGAAAGCGGTATAAATTTCCTTTGCTGGCGCTATACCTAAATATTTTTCTACGGAAATCCCATCTCGCTTGCACCAATAATTGATGAACGCCGATTCTATACCAAAGCGCAAGGAATTGCACGTTGCTACTTTGTTGAACAAAACCATGAGTTCATTATGATTGGTAATTTCTTGCAGGCCATTGCGCTGTAAAGACTCAAACTGCTCCACAATCATTTCAGCGCTTTCACCATACCTCACATTTGGCGCAGTTTCCCCAATAGCATCGAACTGGCCATCGGAAATTTTCACGAAAAAATTTCTTTTAAAATCGGCTGCTCCCCTCGCAATTTTCCAGGTAAAGCGAAGTTCGAGTTTTTGTTCTGTCAGGCTAATTTGGATCATAATTCAATTAATGTAATTGAGAAAACAAAAAAACCGGAAGCACTTTCCGGTTTTTAAAATCATTAGCGATACTATTTATTTTTTTTCACCCAATCTTCCAGATCTCCCTTTTCCCACATTTTCACCAAAGTCTCCACATCCTTGTCCTTTTTCAATCCGTTGCCTTTGCTTAACTTATATACCTTAATCACACTGATCATTCCCGCCATATTGGTTTGTAGTTTATCATCGGCCTGTTCTGGGTGCTCCAAACAAAATTTGGCCCATCCTCCCATAAAAATAATGAGCAACTCCGGATTTTTATTGTTAAAAACCTGCATCTCCGCACTAGGCTCAAACTTTTTAATTTTCGGATTGTCGTTCAACCAATCCAATAAAAATTGAGATGCTTTCTTTCTCTTCTTGTCATCCAAATCAAAAGGAGTAGTCTCCAGCCAGTTGATACAGCTGATGATTTCCTTTTCGTAGCGGATATAATCCTCTTTCTTCTTGAACTTATAACCCTTTGGAACTTCAAAATCCTGAGCAGATACCAATTGGAAACTGAACAATAATAAAGTGAATACAAAAATTGATCGAAGCATCTTGGTTCTTTTAAATATTAATATTCCACTGCTTCCAGCTCAAAACGAGTCAAGCCAACAAATTGGTCAACTCTATCACGCACTTCAGATGAAGTCAAAGTCTCCATTCTTTTTGTTCCAAAATCCTGAACACAGAAAGAAGCCAATGCCGATCCCTGAATGACAGCTCTTTTGAAATTGTCGAAGGAAATATCTCCAGTTTTTGCAATATATCCGATAAAACCACCTGCGAACGTATCGCCAGCACCTGTAGGATCAACTACATCTGCCAATGGAAGTGCCGGAGCAAAGAACATTTTGTCTTTATCAAATAACAATGCGCCGTGTTCTCCTTTTTTAATGATAAGGAATTTTGGTCCCATTGTTAATATTTTTTGAGCGGCGTTAACTAAAGAATATTCACCTGTCAACTGACGAGCTTCTTCGTCGTTAACCGTTACTACATCAACTAGTGCAATGGTTTTCTTTAATTCGTCCATAGCAATGTCCATCCAGAAATTCATGGTATCCATCACTATTAATTTCGGACGTCTTTTTAAACTCTTAATTACTTTTTGTTGAATAACAGGAGCCAGATTTCCTAACATCAAGTATTCACAATCCTGATAAGATTCAGGCATTTCAGGGTCAAATCCTGCCAAAACATTCAATTCGGTCACCAAAGTATCTCTGGAGTTCATATCGAAGTGATATTTTCCCGACCAGAAGAAAGTTTTCTCACCTTTTTTGATTTCGAGACCCTCCAAATTAAAATTATTTTTTTTCAGCATGTCAATTGCCGATTGTGGAAAATCATCTCCAACTACTGCAATTAATTTTGGTTTTTGTCCGAGTTTGGACGCCGATAGCCCTACGTAAGTGGCCGATCCGCCAACAATTTTATCTGTTTTTCCAAATGGTGTTTCAATAGCATCAAATGCAACTGTTCCAACGATTACTAAGCTCATGAATTAACTTTTTTTTATGTGAGCGTCAAATATATTGCATAATTCCAAACTTTGCGCTATAATTGCACTCCCTTTTTGGGAATTAAATTCTTCCTTAGCTCAGCTGGTTAGAGCATCTGACTGTTAATCAGAGGGTCCTTGGTTCAAGTCCAAGAGGGAGAGCAGAGGTAAAAAGCCGCTAGAAATAGCGGCTTTCTTTGTTTTATTCCTTCCTGATGTACCAGAAATTTCAAACATTTTAAAATTTAACAGATAAAAAACTGGCGCGACATTCTTTATAGTGTTATATTTACACTATCTAATTTTTGAAAGATTTTTATGAAAATCAGAATTCGCCCTTCCTACAAATTAATTTGGTTCTTAATGTGTTTGGGTTATTTCCATGCATATTCGGCAACATGGTACGTCAACGACGGATTTACCACAGGCGACGTTTTCTGCTCGGCAGCAGGAAGCAACGCTACGGGCAACGGATCAGCAGCAGCCCCCTACCTAACTGTTTCATATGTCATTAGCAATCAAGTACTGGGTGCCGACGATATTGTGTATGTAGATGCGGGAACCTACAATGAAAGATGGATGCTCAATACAAATGCTGATGGCGGGACTACGGGACATCCTCTAAGCTTTATCGGGGCAGGAATTTCGTTAAGTAAAAACATTGTGACCGGAGCCACAGAAGCCATTTATCTTGGTGCATCTGGCAACAGCTACATTAGCATTAAAAACATGTATTTGGAAACGCAAAACAGTGGTACAAATACTGTGTACATTGGAACAAACGTAAGTAATATTAGCATTATCCTTTGTTCAATTAAAACCGTCTCGGCCACCTGCATTCACCCCTACCAAGCGAATTACATCACTGTTCAAAATTGCACTCTAAATACAAGTGGCGATGGCATACGCTCCAATTACTGCGGCAATCACCTCTTCGCTGGAAATACTATTACCATGACTTCGAAGGCGGCCGGCAATAGATGCGGTATTTTTATTGAAGGGACAACTGCACTAGGAACAGCCAATAACTGCGTTATCAAAAGCAATAAAATAAGTGGAGGAAACTACGGTTTAGATATCCAACAGCAAGGCACAGGAAACACCTGGCAAAACAATTATGTGTGGGATTGTGATTATGGACTATGGGCCGATAACGGTGGAGAAACGCACTCTTCCAATACTTTTAAATTCAATTCTATTCGATCGGATAAAGATTGTATCAAAGGTGATTTTTCGGCGTGGACCATCAAAAACAATATTTTTTACCTCGTAGGCGGCACAGGATATTATTGTGTTAAAATGAATGATGCTTCTTATGATCCTAGTATTTTGGATTACAATGTTTACTATTTTCCTGCGACGGGTGGACAAGCTGGATACAGAGGAACTGATTATGCGACCTTTGCCAACTGGGACTACCTCTTCAACAGCAATGAGGCAAACGGCTACAATGGAAATCCCAATTTCAGTAGCTCAACTCTTTTGGATATTACTGCTGGATCAAGTGCATTAGATAGAGCGAGCACTGACGCAACCGTCACCGATGATGTTCGAAGATTTCCATCGTTTACCCGTCCGAGCAGCGCTCAAGACATAGGTGCTTTTGAATACATTGCAACCTTACCCGTAGAATTAATCTCCTTCACTGCAAGCCAAAGCGACATGGGCAATAAGCTGAACTGGGTCACTGCATCGGAAATCAACAACGATTACTTTACATTGGAACGATCGTTTGATGGAGTTACTTTTTTCGCATTTGAAGATGTGAAAGGAGCTGGAAATTCCTTTTCGCCGATCATGTACATTTCCACGGATCCCTTGCTCACCAACAAAACCACCTATTACCGATTAAAACAAAGCGATTACGATGGCACTTGCACGTATTCAGGAATAGCAGTTTGTGCCACCAACAATAAATCTCAAGCGCTCATTTATCCTAATCCAACTGAAGGTCGAACAAAATTATTCTTTAATGCAGAAGAAAATGACAGCTTTAGTTTAGTGATCTATGATTGCACCGGAAAAAGTGTTTGCGCAGCCAAACTATTTGTAAAAAAAGGAGAAAATAATTTTGATATAAATCTTGCTGATCTTGCTGCAGGCAACTACTACCTAACTATTACTAGTCTTAATAGTTTCTTCACCACAAAATTTGTAAAATACTAATTCAGCAAACCTTGCTTTTCTTTGATGGTAAATTCCATTTTACCTACGTCGTTGAAGGGCCCAGAAATAAGGTGCCCACTAGCATCCATCAATTTAAAAGAAACCGAATGCATACCAGGCAAAAGTCCTTCAATGATAAATGGAGTCCATTTTTTTATCATAAATTCTGTGTTGTCAATTGTGACTAAAACATAATTTCCTTTTTCACTCAACTGTGTGTTTACCAAATAGAAATCAAGTAAAATCTTTTTGCTTTTTTCAAATTCATATTGCCCGGCTGGACTAATTGGAATCATGTGGCTTCCGGTTGCTGTGTCAATTTTCGATTTATTATCGTAAATGGAAATTTTTGACATTACATATCCTTTCTTGGAATGATGTACAGTTAAATCGTACGATCGAGACAAAACAGCAAAAACATAATTTTCGCCTGCTGATAAATTTTCTTCAATTGTAGTGCTATTGGCAATTTTTGGCAAATGACCACTATAAATAAATTTAATGTGCTGCCCTTCCTCCTCTAACTTGAATCCTGTTTTATCAGCTTCAGAAGTAGCGTCACCCATAGGGAATCTCTTCACTTCATATTCAAAATCATTTTTTCCCACACGAGCCTTATTGTCTTTCGGACTAACCAGTTTCAACTCAACATCACTAAACAATGGAAAATCGTTGAATTCAGTCAATATTATACCATTTTTAGAAAACACAATTAGTTTCTTGGCTTCAAACTGCGACTCGCTAGTTTCGTTTTCAACTGAGATTTCGGGGTCAACTTCTTCCGAAGTTCCACAACCAATAAATGCAAACAATACTGATAAAATGAAGTACTTGTACATAGCTCTATTTTTACACAAACTTAATTAATATGTCGTTCTTATTTACCGACGCTCCTTTGGTGGCCATTATTTTATCAACTTTCCCATCTACAAGACATTGCAAAACATTTTCCATTTTCATTGCTTCCAACACCAACAAAGGATCTCCCGCTTTTACTTCTGCTCCTTCATCTACCAAAACAGAAATTATTTTACCTGGCATTGGAGATTTCAATTCCTTCAACTTTTTAGCATCACCACTTTTAAAACCCATTGTTCCAAGCAATTGGTCAAACTCAGTTTGAACCTCTGTTTTGTAGTAATTTTGTCCAACTTGAATTTCAATTTCCTTTCCTTCTTCACTTGCAGAAAGTACGAATAGCTCAACTACTTCATTGCCTCTTCTCAGTAAAAACCTACCCTCGCCAAGTTCCTCCATCTCATAGTCGACAAGCTTTCCGTTGAGCTCCGCCTTGAACTCAGAAACAGTGTTCAACGCTACAGAAAAAATTGTTGTATTTACCTTTATTTGCAGCATATGACAAACCTACATGATTTATTTTATTTCAGAAAGCTATTCTTTATGTTTGTATCAAATGATAAGCGTGAAACACACCAAAGCTCTGCAACTACTTTTTTTTGCTGTACTGTTAGCCCTTTCTTCTTGCAGTTTATTCAAAAAAGACAAGAAAAATAATCTTCCTCAAGTATCTACTTCTGTTGAGGAAATCCGCAAAGTTTATCACGCTACCAAAACCAGAAAAAATGATTTGATACACACCAGGCTGGAAGTGAGTTTGGATTGGGCAAAACGGGAATTACAAGGCAAAGCTACACTTACCCTACAACCATATTTCTATCCTACAAAGCAAGTGGAGCTTGATGCTAAAGGAATGATGATCAAGGAAGTATCCCTGCTGGATTCGGCCGGCACAAAAAAGAAATTGGTTTACAAATACGACGACAAAACTTTAAACATTCAACTCGACAAAGAATACAAGAGAAACCAAGCGTACAAAATTTACATTGAATACATCGCTCAGCCGGAAAATTTGCTGGAAAAAAAGATCATTGAAAAAGAAGATCAAAAAGGTTTGTTTTTTATAAACGCCGATCAAAAAAATAAAATCAAAGCAAAGGAAATGTGGACACAAGGTGAGCCCGAATCCAATTCCTGCTGGTTTCCAACCATTGAAAACACCAGCGAAAAAATGACTCAGGAAATTTATTTCACCGTTGATGAGCAATATGTTACTCTGTCCAACGGACTCCTCCTTTCATCCAAATCAAATGGTGACGGTACCCGCACCGATTACTGGAAACACGATTTGCCTCATGCTCCATACCTGGTAATGATTGCTGCTGGCGACTTTTACGTTCAAAAGGATCGTTCGGGAGAAATTCCGATGTCGTACTATGTGGAACACAAAGATTCAGCAGATGTGATGGCCGTGTTTGGAAATACACCTGAGATGATACAGTTCTTCTCCAAAAAATTAGGAGTGCCTTATCCATGGCCAAAATACTCTCAAATGATTGTGCGTGATTTTGTGGCAGGAGCCATGGAAAACACTAGTGCTGTTTTGCACGCTGAATACGTAATGCGATCGAAAAATGAATTATTGGATTCTGATCATGAAGACCACATTTCACATGAATTGTTTCACCACTGGTTTGGTGATCTGGTGACTTGTGAATCGTGGGCCAATCTTCCGCTTAATGAATCGTTTGCCAATTACAGCGAGTATTTGTGGATTGATTACAAATACGGTCGCGAAGCAGCTGATTACCATTTTGTAAAAGACCTTGAAGGTTATTTGATGGAATCTCGAGAAAAGAAAGAAGATCTTATTCGATACGATTACAAATCTATTGATGACATGTTTGATGCACACAGCTACAACAAAGGCGGATGTGTATTGCATATGCTCAGAAACTATGTTGGTGACGATGCTTTTTTTGCAGCTTTGAAAGATTACCTCGAAAGCAATAAATATAAATCAGCTGAAATTGCCAATCTCCGAATGTCTTTTGAAAAAGTGACCGGAGAAGATCTCAATTGGTTTTTCAATCAGTGGTTTTTATCCAAAGGTCATCCTGTGCTGGATATTTCGTACACCTACAACTCTGCTTCGGATTCTATTGCAGTTTCAATCTCCCAAAAACAGGATTTCACACTTTCTCCCGTTTTCCGCCTTCCAGTCGATATCGACATCTATTCCGGTGCAAAACCTATGCGCCACAAAGTATGGCTGGAGAACAAGAGTCAGGTTTTCAACTTGCCTGCAGATGGAAAACCTGAATGGGTAAGCATTGATGCAGATAAAATTTTGTTGTGTGAAAAAACAGAGACAAAAAATTCCGAAGAATGGGCTTTTCAATTTGCTAAAGGAAAAAATTTAATTGACAGATATGATGCCTTGGCTTATATCATACAGGAAAAAAACACCCCGCCTGCAGTTAAAAATGATGTGTTGATTCAGGCGCTGAAAGATCCTTTCTGGGCCAATCGATACTACGCATTGGCTGAATTGGATTTAAGCAACGACACACTGAAAGGAGAGCTTATGGATGTTGTTTTTAAAATGGCAGTTAAAGATTCCAAATCGTTGGTGCGATCCATGGCCATCAAACAAATTCGTGCCAACTTCACTTTTGAAGAAGCCGAAACTGTTTTGAAAAAAACGCTCAATGATTCTTCTAACCTCGTTGTGGCATCCACCTTGCGTGCTTACTACATTTTGAAAGGTGAAAAAAACAGAGATGAAGCACTAGCCATCATCAAAACCAAAGAATTTCCTATTCAAGAATACATCACCTTAACCATTGCCGATATCTATTCCGAACAAAAAAATGACGACTACTATTCCTACTACACCAATACTCTTCCTTACTTTGAAGCCTATGAACAAGCGGAATTGGTTAATCTTTTTGCCGACTATCTTGAAAAACAATCTGAAAAAATATTTTTCTCCGGACTTGATTCACTTTACAATATCGCCACTTCAGATGAGGATACTGAAGTTAGGAAAGCTGCTGTAATAGGAATGAAAAAACTTAAAACCCGTTACGACAAAAGAATTAAAGACTTAGAAAAAGATTTGGCTGACAATAAGAAAATTACAGCTACTTCCTACGATGCCAAACAGATGCAGGAAAAAATTGATCTACTGAAAAAACAAATTGTAAAAATTGAAGAGAAAGTTGCCAAAGCCATTGCATCGGAAAAAAACAAAGAATTACAAGACTTTTACAAATCGGAAGAGGCGAAATAAGCGCTTTACTCAGTTCCCGACAATTGCACTACTTTTCTGTTCATCTCAGACAAAAGCTCATCACTTTCTATTAAGTCGATGTATTCTCGCCAATTCTTCTCGCTGCCAATTTGCTCTATTAATTGCTTAATAAAGGCATAATCCAAAGGAACATCCACCGTTACTCTGATATTGCTAAAATTAAAATCAGATGGATAATGCGCACCAGTAAATAATAAACCTCCTTTAATACTGGAGTGTCGAGTCATATATGGCGTTACATGTTCACGATCCCAAAGTGCACGCGCGTCTTCATAAGAATTCTTTAAAGCTTTGTAACTAAACACTTCCACGTCGAGTCCCTTTGGGAATTTTCGATCAATTGAATTCGTGCAGTAATCCAATTGATGTTGTTTGGCATATTCCACGATTTCGTCCACCACCGTTGGGTCAGCAAGAGTGCAGTCAGAGGTCATTCTAACTACATAATCAAACTCATTTTCTGGAATTGAATGATAAAATCGAGACAATACATCTTTTTCATCTCCTCTATATAATTCCCAGCTGCACTGCAGCGCAATGTCACAAATCTCTTGATCAGTTTCATTGATTGTTGTAGCAACCAAAAACCGATGAATCGTTTTACATTTATGCAACCTGTTCAAGTGAATCTCTAGTAAAGTCTTCCCCTCTACCGTTTTTAATATTTTGCCTGGAAATCTTGAAGAACCCATCCTGGCTTGAGTAATAAGGACCACTTTCATTTTCTACTGCTACTTCATATTTGATTTCTAAAAATTACACCACTATCGTACCAAGTAGGATTCAATAGCATTTGGAAACCTGAATATTTAAATCAACAGACAACGAAACTTTATATAAGATTCACAGGAAATTAAATTACCAATAATGCTCATTTGCAAAAGGTAACTACCAGAAGTACGTTCAGGTGAATGCAGCGTTAAATAAGAAATACAGCTAGGATTTCCAGCGCTTTGCGAAGTCTTGCATGACGATTTACTTCCTTTTCCCGGGAAATATTTTACTACACAAACAACTTTTTTAGGACCCTCCCTTTTCTCAGAATTTATATTTTGTAAAAGAGCACAAAAAAATAAGTTGAGAGATACAATTAGTGCTGGCGCCACCAAAATTATACAACCTACTATTTTATGTCTTCTCTTCAAAAACAATATTTTTTAAAATGCTAAAATATTAAAATTAAAAATTGATTTACAATTAATATTGCCTTCATTGCTCCTAATCTTCAGGAACATACCCAATATCTTCCTTTAAGTTTTTTCCTTCTGACGCAGCAACAGCGAGCTGGTCGCATCGTTCATTCAATACGTTTCCGGCGTGACCCTTCACCCAAACAAATTTCACATTGTGTTTGGGGAATATCAATAAGAAACGCTTCCACAAATCCACATTCTTTTTACCTGAAAAACCTTTTTTCTGCCAGCCGAAGACCCATTTTTTTTCAACCGAATCCACCACATATTTGGAGTCGGAATAAATCGTTACATCACAGCCCGGCTTGGTCAATGCTTCAAGAGCAACGATCACACTCATCAACTCCATTCTGTTGTTAGTGGTGTGAGCGAAACCCTCTGAAATCTCCTTCCGATGCGGCCCCGACAAGAGAACAACTCCATAACCTCCCCTTCCAGGATTTCCTTTAGCAGCACCATCGGTGTAAATTTTGACTTGACTCATTTCGACAATAATTTTTCAATCACTTCAGGAAAATGGTGGTGCTCCAGTTTCAAAACTTCATTAGCAATTTCTTCGGGTTGCAGGCCTTCAACCAAACAAGTGGCCTGAAAAATTACTTCACCGGAATCATAAATTTCATTCACAAAATGAATGCTAATGCCTGATTCCTTTTCCTTATTTTCATACACTGCATTGTGCACATGCGCGCCATGCATCCCCTTACCTCCATACTTAGGCAACAAAGCGGGATGAATATTCACCATTTTATTTGGATAAGCTTTTATCAGATATGCAGGAATTAGCCATAAAAATCCGGCCAATACTATAAATTCAATGTTGTGTTTTTTTAAAGCAGGGAGCAAAAAGTTTTCATCTGAAAATGAAGACTTGTCGACAAGTAAAACAGGAATGCCGAAATTTTTTGCGCGATCAATTACGTATGCTTCTGGTTTGTTGCATACTAATAATGCCACTTTTATGTGGGAATGCTGTTCAAAACGTTCAAATATTTTTTGTGCATTACTGCCTGATCCCGACGCGAAAACTGCGATATTCATAGGTTTCCTAACTTTTATACAAAGGTGCAATTAATTTTTAATCAATAAAAAAGACAAACCTTTGATTGTTTTCAGAGAAATTGTTTTCTTTGTAGCCTTGTTAAACTTAAAACTGAGAAAATGTCTGATATCGCATCTAGAGTAAAAGCCATCATCGTTGATAAATTAGGAGTTGACGAAAGCGAAGTAACAACTGAAGCTAGCTTCACAAATGATTTAGGAGCGGATTCATTGGATACCGTAGAATTGATCATGGAATTTGAAAAAGAATTCAACATCGCTATTCCTGACGATCAAGCTGAAAAAATCAGCACCGTTGGTGAGGCGATTTCATACATTGAAAGTAACGCGAAGTAATTCACACCTGCTATAATGGAGCTTAAAAGAGTTGTTGTTACGGGCCTTGGCGCGTTGACACCTCTTGGCAACAATGTTTCTTCCTACTGGGAAGGACTAAAAAACGGCGTGAGCGGAGCTGCTCCAATCACTCGTTTTGATGCCTCGAAGTTTAAAACGCG
>JAPLEZ010000116.1 GCA_026390935.1 Bacteroidota bacterium | reverse complement strand
GAGGAAGCGCATTTGAATGCGTTGCGATTTTAGAATATCTGACTGAAACAGATTTTATTACGAAAGAATGTTTTCAGCTTCATTACAATCAACTGGAAGAACTTTCTAAAATGTTATTTGCGTTAATTAGGAGACTGGAAGAAGTGCAGGTTAAATAATGGATCCATAGTGGATAAATTTAAAAGTTTGTCCAATTTAATGCTAGCATGATTTTCAGGAGTAGAAAGCGTCGGTGGACTCCACAAAAGCACAAAATTCATTTGGCGCTTTTTTATTTTAGGCAATTTGCAACACGATTTTATTAATTCCCATAAGTATCCTCATAAAATTACAGCGATCAAATGCCTGTTTGATTCGGAGGGAAGCTCAGAATTGAAAGCATAGAGGCGTCGCCATTAACCTACCAATTCACACATTCAAAGTCCGATTAAAAAAGGCAGTTCGAAATGTGTGAATAATACAACTTTTCCCAAAAGTTATGTAACTCGTTTCGCCTCTTTTATCTCATATTTGTGAGGTGTATATAACTAAAATCATATTTGTTATTGAGCTCGGTCATGCTAATAGCAGCATAACTCCTTTAATTTCACGCAAAAACATTAACAAATGAAATCTCCATGCAACTCGGCGCACAAAATGTGAAGAAGATAACATGGGAAACCATATGACCATTAAAAAACAAAATATCTACATATGAAATCCATTCTAATACCAACCGACTTCTCTCCAATTGCAAATAACGCCATAGCATACGCTGTTGAAATAGCAAAACTGAGCGAAGCTAAATTGATTTTATTTCATGCTTACCAACTACCAGTGGTGTCATCAGATGTAGACAATATTATGCCCATTGAAGACTTTGAAAAAACAATTGTTTTGGGCTTGAAAAAAAACGTTCGGGAAATCCAACAAAATTACGGGGTCGATTTAATTGTAGAATACAGTAGTTCTTTAGGTATTGCAGAGGAAGAAATTAATCGCTTCGCTGAAGAAAACGATGTGAATTTAATTGTGATGGGCATGGAAGGAGCCAATTACTTATCCGAAAAAATCATTGGCAGCACCACTACATCTTTAATAAAAAAAGCAACTTGTCCGGTTTTGGTCATCGACAAAAAAGTACAATATCAAAGTATAAAAAACATTGCCTTGGCTTGCGACTATTCTAAACCAAACCATAAATCCACCATTAAAAAATTAAAAGAATTCACTCGTCTTTTTAATGCAAAATTACATGTAATCAACGTTGTGAATGAAGAGGAATTAGTTCCTAGTAGTGATGAAGCAGCAGGAGGAATCCGCCTAGAGCATCTTTTGGAAGATGTTGAACATTCTTCCTTTTACATAAAAAACAATGATGTAGTAGATGGCATCAATAAATTTGTTGACGAAGAATCCATTGACATGTTAGTGATGATTCCACATCGACATACAACTCTTCAAAATATTTTTCACGAACCCAACACCAAACGAATGGCCTTTCATACGAAAGTGCCTTTACTTACTCTGCACTAAATATTAGCCCATGTGTTTTTCAGCAACTGCCAGTTTCAGCGCAGGTATTATCCTTACTGTAATTGGCATTGCATCCATTAAAAAAATACAGTATCCTGCCCAAATTATGTTTGCGGCTATCCCATTGATTTTTGCCATTCAACAGTTTACAGAAGGCTTTGTATGGATGTCGCTTACCCATCATGGATACCATGAACTGAACGAATTTTCCACGTACGCTTTTTTAATTTTCGCACAAATAATATGGCCACTGTGGGTTCCTTTTTCGATGTTAATGATTGAAAAAAAAGCCAGTCGAAAAAAAATCATTCAGATATTTATTGTCCTCGGAATGATACTGTCAAGCTACACTGCTTTTGCCTTTTTGTCTTACAAAGTGGAGTCGAGAATATTGGGACAACACATTGAATATATAGTAGATTACCCGCACAGCTTACAAAACATAATTGGCGCTCTATACGTGATTTCAACCATTCTACCTCCGTTTTTATCAAGCGTAAAAAGAATGTGGATACTAGGAATATTTATATTACTGACTTCCGTTGTCACCGCCATTTTTTACGAAGCATACCTGGTGTCGGTATGGTGTTTTTTCGCAGCGCTGATGAGTGTATTTGTGTATTGGATTATGAAACAAATCCCTTCACATATTCCTGAGTAAGCTTTTGCTTCGGATTTAACAGCAATTCTTCTGTTGGTGCAAATTCAATGATTTCGCCATTGTATATGTAAGCAACGTAATCTGAAACCCTTCGTGCCTGTCGCAAAATATGCGTTACTAGCACAATGGTATATTTTTCTTTCAGCTCAATAAAAAGCTCTTCAATTTTTTGAGTGGATTTTGGATCCAAAGCAGAAGTTGGCTCATCACCTAAAATAATTTCAGGATTCACAGCTAATCCGCGCGCTAAACACAAGCGTTGTTGTTGTCCGATGGATAAACGAGAAGCCGGAGATTTCAAACGATCTTTCACTTCGGGCCACAGCGCCACATCTTTTAAATGTCGCTCAACAATTTCATCCAGCTTATGACGATCGCGTTCACCGTGAATACGGGGTCCGTAAGCAATGTTATCGTAAATCGACATTGGCAATGGAAATGGACGTTGCGACAATAAGCCCATTTTTTTACGAATGCTGGTTACTTCCGCATTTTTGTCGTAAATATTTTCTCCATCCAACAACACCTTCCCTTCCACTCTTACTTCCAAAGATGAATCGTGCAAACGATTGAAGGTTTTCAATAAAGTAGTTTTCCCGCAACCAGATGGTCCGATGAACGACGTTACTTTTTTATTGGGAATATCAATGTTGATATTTTTTAACGCATGATTAGCGCCATAATACAAGTTCAAATTTTGAACACTGATATGAGGAGTTTCAAATGTCATATTTTATTTTTTGAAAGTCGTTTACTTAATACTCTAGCTGAAATACTGATTAATAATACAATGATGGTTAACACCAACGCCGCTGCGTAGGCGCGCGACTGCACTTCTTCTACCGGACTGCTCAACTGATTGAACACTGCCAATGGCAAAGTAGAGGCTGGATCTTCTAAACTCTTTGGAATGTCATTACTGAATCCAGCAGTAAACATCACCGACGCCACGTCACCAATTCCTCGTCCGAAAGCCAATAATACTGCCGTTAAAATTCCTGGAGCTACTTGTTTTAAAACAACTCTCGACGTTTCCAATCGTGTTGCACCAAGTGAGTAAGATGCATCAAATAATTCTTTAGGAACAGTGCGAATCACCTCATCCATCGTTCGAACCATGATAGGAATAATCAACAATGTAACAGTAACAATACCACCTAACAAAGATGCGCGCATTCCCAAATAAATCATCAATGTAAATCCGAAAGCACCATAAACAATCGATGGCATTCCAAACAAAACATCGTATCCTAGCCGCGTTAAATTCCCCATCCATGAACTTTTTTTCAAGTACATGTTGATGTAAATCACAATTGGCACGCTTATAATCAGCGCCAGCAATGAGGAACCAGCAGCGATATAAAGTGAGCCCAAAATGGAATTTAAAATTCCACCTTCACCTCCCATGTAAAAATCACCCGATGGAATTTCACTCAGCATTTCCCAACTCAAAGCTGGAAATCCTTTAGAAACAATCGTTCCAACGATTAAGAAAAAGCTACCAACAATAATCACCGTGGCAAAAACCATTAGCGCTTTAAATATATTTTCTTCAATTTTTTTCCAGTTCATAAACTACTATTCAATTTTTCTTTTAATGCGTCCGAGCACAATTCGTGAGATGGCATTGAAAAGAAAAATAATTACAAAAAGTAAAAAGGCTGCGAATAGCAAAGCCGATTCATATTCGGGAGCCGACAACATTTCGCCGTAATTATTGGCAATCAATGCCGGCAGAGGATAGCCCGGATCAAACACAGATCCTGGCACCATAATTACACTACCGCACACCATCAACACCGCAATGGTTTCTCCAAAAGCTCGAGAAACAGCTAACACCACCGAAACAATAATTCCAGGTTTAGATTTCCTCAACAAAACAAACTTTACCGTTTGCCATTGTGTTGCGCCCATGGATAATGAGGCATCACGCATTTCTTTGGGCACCGCACTAAACACCTCTAACAACAAACTGATGATCAAGGGAAAAATCATTACACCCAAAACAATCCCACCAGCCAAAACACTATATCCCATCGGATAGTCAACAAAAACAGGAGCAATATAATCTTCAATTAATGGCACAACAAATAACACACCCCACACGCCAAATACTACAGGAGGAATTCCCGACAGTAAATCGACAACCGGCACCACAATCTTTCGCAAACGCGGATGCGCATATTCAGAGATGAAAATGGCACAGAGCAAACACAATGGAAGCGCAATCACTATTGCGATTCCTGTCACCCATAGTGTTCCCATGATAAAGGCAAAAAATCCAAATTCACCTTTTGAAGGTTTCCAAACGGATGACGACAAAAGATCCCACACCGAATTTTCTTCCAACAAAGGAAGAGATTTGTAGTACAGTCCCCAACCTACTAAAATCGCGAGAAGTACCGATGCCAATGTTAAAATCAGCATCGTACTTCCAGCGAGTTTATCTTTTATTAATCTGATATTCATTTTAAAAGCACTACTAGTTTGGTTGTGGTGTATATCTCAAATAAGGTTTTACTTTGGTAAATCCTTTTGGAAATTTAGCGGCAATTTCTTCGTCTTTAATTGCCGGAGCGATGATCACATCTTGTCCGTTAGTCCAGTTAGCAGGAGTTGCAACACTATACTGAGCGGTCAATTGCAATGAATCAATCACACGTAAAATTTCATCAAAATTTCTACCGGTAGAAGCAGGATAAGTAATGGTTAATTTTACTTTTTTATCAGGCCCGATAACAAACACCGAACGAACAGTGAAATTGTCGTTAGCATTTGGATGAATCATGTCATACAAGTTAGCTACCTTTCTTTCTGGATCGGCAATGATAGGATAATTCAAAGTCACTTTTTGAGTTTCATTGATATCCGGCACCCATTGTTGGTGTGATTCCAAACTATCTACGCTAATTGCGATTGGCTTTACATTTCTTTTATCGAACTCACCTTTCAATCGGGCAACTGAACCCAATTCAGTGGTACAAACCGGAGTGAAATCTTTTGGATGAGAAAACAGGATCCCCCATTTGTCACCCAACCATTCTTAAATTTTTGAATTTCCATTTCTAATTTTTCTTTGTCAAAAGCAACATAGCCGCTGGATGTAACAAACTGCTGACCTTCTGTTAATACCCATTGAATAAATTCAACAACTGCTTTGTCTTGCGGTTTTCCTTTGGTAACAAAATACAAATCGCGCGCAGGAGGCGACGGGAATTTTCCGCTTTTTATAGCTGCAGAAATCTGATCTAAATTGTTGTAAAAATTTTCATCCCCATCAATTTTTCCATTCCCGTTCAAATCAATGGGCACCACAACAATTCCTTTATTGGGTTGACGCGTTTTGATGTTGTAAGCAAAACCAATGTTGTTGTAGCCAATACTGCGAATGTCTTTTTTCACCGATTGCAGCAATCCCGGATCGCCAAACACTCCAATTCCCTGCAAATCTTCTTGCTTTTTACCGAAGTACTTTGCCCATGATTCCGCAGCTCCAGCAGCATCTGAACGCGTGTAAACGTGCAAAGGTAAGTCGGTAGAAAAACCTAACTCTTTCCAAGTATTGTATTGCTGACCAATAAAAATATTTTTAAAAGTTGCTGCGCTGATTCCCTTCTGCAAAATTTCTTTTAGGTTGGGATTGGACACACACACTACAGGAACAACAGCATCTTTAGTTACTGCGATGGTAAAAGCGCCCTTCTCCATTTCTGATGGATTCAATTCACGCGACACCATTCCAATATCTACCAATCCGCCCACAGCATCTGAAATTCCTTTACCCGCGCCTCCTGCAGAAACATTGAATTTCACATTTGGGTGAAGCTTTTTAAATTCCTCACTCCACTTCACCATTATCGGATACAAGGCAAAAGCCCCTGATGCATTGATGGTTCCATACAAAGGATCCGATGAATTTCGCACTACTTCAGGTGAAGAACATGCTGAAAAAGAAAGCAGAAAACTCAGTCCAATTAACGCTATTTTATTTTTTGTGATCACGCTCAATTAGTTTTTATAGAAAAAAGTTTTGGTGTAAAAGTAGCTTGTAAATAGCTCCAATGAGGTATATAATCGCTATTTCCTCCCGATATCGCTTGCAGCGATTTAGTTGCTAAAAGCCATGAAAAACCTAAATCAATTTTAGTGTAGGAATTCGGACGGTACACCAGCAACAAATCATTTTCAAATCCTAAATAAGTACTCGCCTGCAAGACTTTATTTGCATCACTTGGTCGCCATTGCGAAAAGAAAACATGATTTTGAATGAGTATGGAAAGCTTTGGTTTTATCATTTGCTCAATGAAAAAATATGGATCAACCAATCCTACATCTCTTGTAGAACCAGGAAATCCATTGGCAAAATATTCCATTGTTCCGTTGTAGCGATGTGCCAATCCGTATGGAAATTGAAAAGCATGATCTGTTGCATTATAGTTTGCATCAGTGCTTGATGTATTGTTACCACTTTTAATTTCGGCGCCTAATTTTAATATAGTTCCTTTATTTATGTAGCGCAACTCAGGTTGAAAGTAAAAAGCCGAAACCGTTTTGCCAGCAGCATTGTGACCATGCTGAACGTAGGCGCTCAACGCCAACCACCATTTTGAAGTTCCATACTCCACTTTTGCTCCATCGGTATATCTGAAATCTTGTTTTTCTGAGCCAACATTTTTTGTCCCTTGCTGAAATCCTTCAAAGTAATTAATGGAAGTAACGACCAGCTTTTTAGAAAGCGAAGTCCATTTGAAATAATTTATCCCAAGTGTTTTATAAGAAGTAAATCCTGCAGGAGCAAAATTGGTAAACCAATTGCTTTCAGCCGATTGATTGAAAGCGAAAACCAATTCATTTTCAAAACGAGGAGCATAATAACGTAAATTCACAGCATCATGTGTACCTCCATTTTGACGCCAATCGTTTTGCGCAAAAAATCGCTGATTGTCGTACATGATTTTTTGCTTTCCAATTCGTAATGATAATCTGCTATTGAAATAGGGTTCTACATAAGCCTCAAAAATTTGCACACTTGCAGCTGTTGATTTAGGATCGGCAGCTCCCCAAGTGCGTACATCCTGCAAAGACAAAACGGCTGCGAATTTTTCTTTTTTGAAATTTAAATTGAGTCGACTTCTTTGTGAAGTAAAAAATGCAGCCTGACCTGTATCGCTTCTTAACTGACGGAAACCGTTGCGGAATTCGGTTCTTGGACGAATCTCCAAATCAGCTGTAAACAAATCCTTTTTAGCAGAATCACTTTGAGCCTGAATTTGAAATCCTGTTGAAATAAGAAGAAAAAATATTGAAATTGATTTTAATAAGTGCATAAAAAAAAGATGAAATAGATTACTTAAAAAACTAGCGAGCAAGTAAACTACAACAACAGCAATAACTCAAACCTGAATCTTTGGCGAATCGAGAATGTTTGAAATTTAAAGTGTTCATTTTTTTATGATCTAAATTTATTGGAAGGCAAATGTACACAACAATTCCTATCAAGTTAGTAGGGTATTAAAAATTAAAACGCAATCAACTGAATTTCAATGATATAATTTTAATGCGGGAGTTTGTTTTTAACGATTCCGTACAAGTAAACGCCCAAAATGGCGCTTAACAATGCAATACCAATCGACCAGTACCCAGCTCCAACCAAGGCATAAAGTGGTCCCGGACAAGCGCCGGTAAATGCCCAACCAATGCCAAACATCACGCCGCCAATCAGCACTCCTTTGGTGTATTTTTTATGCTCTATCTTTATTTCTTCTCCATCAATGGTTTTAATATTTTTCTTTTTTATGATCACAACAGAAATCATCCCGGTCACCACTGCACCGCCAATAACGCCATACATGTGAAAACTCTGGAAATGAAACATTTCCTGAATGCGAAACCAACTGATCACTTCGGCTTTATAAAGTATGAGTCCGAAAATCGTCCCGAAAAGCAAGTATTTTAAATTTTGCATTATCCTAGTATTAATGGTAATATGATCCAAGAGGCCAACAAGCCTCCTATAAAAAAGCCAATGGTTGCCACGAGAGAAACCCAATTCAGTATCGACAAACCAAAAATACTGTGACCCGAAGTACAGCCATCAGCATAACGAGTACCAAAGCCAATGAGCAATCCGCCACCGATGAGTAAAACCAGCGACGAAAATCCAATATTCTCCCAGGCAAACAAATCAGAAGGAACATATCCTTCAAAATTTTGAATTCCTAGTTGATTTAAATCTGATTTAGTCTCAGTGGAAATAGCTATTGGTTCAGGATTTTTAAAAACCGTGCTTCCCAGCAGTCCGCCCAAAGCAATTCCGGCAACGAACAAAAGATTCCATGTTTTTTCTTTCCAGTTGTATTTAAAATAGTCGTTGACTTTCGGCAAAGTCGCTGCACAAATATCTCTTAAGGTTGAAGAAACGCCAAAGGGATTGTTGCCCACAATTAACAGCAATGGTATTAATAAGCCAATTAAAGGTCCGGCCACATACCACGGCCAGGGCTGAGATAAGAATTCAATCATAGTTTTACAGCTTATTTTTTCTTTGCTTTTACAGCCAATTGTTTTTCTCTTTTCACCATATCACCAATACTTGTATTGGCCAATATTTCCAAACTTGCATCGCGAACTTTTAAAGCAATTTCTCGCAAACCGCAAGTTACTTCATCAGCACATTCTTCGCATTTTTCGTAAAAATTTAAGCTCACACAAGGAATGAGCGCAATTGGTCCATCGGTAATACGCATCACGTTACTCAACATCACTTCATTAGGATCTTTAATTAAATAGTAACCACCATTCACTCCCTTTTTACTTCCTAAAATGCCGTGTTTTCTTAACTCAAGTAAGATTGTTTCTAAAAATTTCGCAGGAATATTTTCCGACTCTGCTATTTCCGCAATACGCAAAGGCCCTTCCGTTTCATAATGACGAGCTAAAGCAACTAAAGCTTTAATAGCGTATTTGGATTTTTTGGTTAGCATGTATCAAATATAAAATAAAGTTTCCCACAGATTTCACAGATTTACACAGAAGCAATAAAATCTGTGGGGATCTGTGAAATCTGTGGGAAATTTTTACTTTCCTTTTTTCAATAAAGAGATGGCCAATACTTCACTTGCATTTTTCACATAATGAAATTTCAAATCCTTCACATATTTAGCATTGATTTCTTCAATGTCTTTTTTGTTTTCATCGGATAAGATGATCTCTTTTATATTAGCGCGCTTAGCCGCAAGAATTTTTTCTTTAATTCCCCCTACTGGCAACACTCTTCCACGGAGCGTAATTTCTCCCGTCATCGCCAATTTAGCTTTCACCTTTCTTCCGCTAAAAACAGAAGCCAAAGCTGTAAGCATTGTGATACCAGCTGATGGTCCATCTTTAGGCGTTGCGCCTTCAGGAACGTGAACATGAACGTTATTATTTTCAAACATTTCAGGATCGATGCCTAAAGCAACTGAATGTGATTTCAAATATTCCAAAGCCAGCATTGCCGACTCTTTCATTACATCACCCAAATTTCCGGTAAGGGTTAATTTCCCTTTTCCTTTGCTTAAACTAACCTCAATAAAAAGAATATCTCCACCTACGGAAGTCCACGCTAAACCAGTAACCACACCAATGTGATCATTGCCTTCGTATTTATCTTTCATACGCGCCGGTCCGAGTATTTTCTGCAAACTTCCCAAAGAAACTTTTTTCTCCACCTTCTCTCCTATCACAATATTTTTTGCCTGATTTCGAACAACCTTAGCAATTTTTTTCTCCAATGAACGAACGCCTGATTCACGCGTGTAGCCTTCAATGATAGCTTCAATTACTTCCTTATCAAAAGTGATTTCGGTTTCTTTCAAGCCGTGTTCTCTGATTTGTTTAGGAATCAAATGCTTTTTAGAAATTTCAATTTTCTCTTCTTCTGTATAGCCAGTAACATCAATGATTTCCAATCGGTCGCGCAACGCAGGCTGAATACTGCTCAATGAATTTGCAGTAGCGATAAACAGGATTTTCGATAAATCGTAATCCATCTCCACGTAGTTGTCGTAAAATTTATCGTTTTGCTCAGGGTCTAATACCTCCAACAATGCAGAGGAAGGATCACCATGATTATCACGTGTTACCTTATCAATTTCATCCAACACAAAAACAGGATTGGAAGATTTCGATTTTTTTAAATTCTGAATAATTCTTCCCGGCATCGCACCAATGTATGTTTTGCGATGACCACGAATTTCTGCTTCATCACGAATACCGCCCAAACTCATGCGCACATATTTTCTGCCCAACGCCTCTGCAATAGATTTTCCTAAAGAAGTTTTACCAACTCCCGGAGGTCCGTACAAACAAAGGATAGGCGCCTTCATGTCTTTTTTCAAAGACAAAACAGCTAAATGTTCCAGGATTCTCTCTTTCACTTCATCCAAGCCGTAATGATCACGGTTCAAAATCTTTTTAGCTTTCTTTAAATCGAAATCATCCTCAGTGTATTCGTTCCAAGGCAAATCTGTCAGCACTTCCAAGTAATTCAAACTCACCGAATATTCGGAAGCCTGCGGATTCATTCTTTGTAATTTCTGAATCTCTTTATCAAAATGAGCCTGAACTTCTTTGCCCCATTTTTTTGCTTTCGCTTTTTCTTTTATTGTTTCAACTTCACGATCGTTTGAATTAACGCCCAATTCCTCTTGAATGGTTTTTAATTGCTGATTTAAAAAGTACTCTCGTTGTTGCTCATCAATGCCCACTTTTACTTTCGATTGGATTTGATTTTTCAATTCCAGCATCTGCAACTCCTTAGTCAAATGGCCCAATGCCGCAGTTGCTCTTGCAGAAAGATCACCAATCTCCAACATTTTTTGTTTTTCCTGAACAGGCAAATTCATGTTGGACGCAATGAAATTCACGAGGAATGACGGACTCTCAATGTTCTTAATCGCAAAGGCCGCATCAGAAGGTATGTTAGGTGACTGCTTAATAATTTGCAAAGCCAAATCTTTCAGTGAAGAAACTGTGGCCGAAAAATTTTTGTCGTTGGCTTTCGGACGAGTTTCGGTGAGCTGTTTGATCTCTCCAATAATATATGGATCCTCTTTCGCAACGCCAGTAATTTCAAATCGGCGTTTTCCCTGAATGATCACAGTTGTATTTCCATCGGGCATTCTCAACACTTTCATAATGAGCGCCACCGATCCAATTTTATTTAAATCGTTAAAACCAGGCTCTTCAATCTCGGTATCTTTTTGAGAAATAACGCCAATGATCTTGTCTTTTCTGTATGATTCCTGAATGAGTTTGATGGATTTATCTCTGCTCACTGTAATTGGAATCACCACTCCCGGAAATAAAACCGTGTTGCGCAAAGGCAAAATTGGCAATTCGGCCGGAACCTGAAAAGTATTGGAATTATCGTCCTCATCTGTTGTCATCAATGGAATGAACTCTGTTTCATCATCTAAAACATTGGTCACTATCATTGGATTTATTTCGAATTTATCGTCGTTTTTCATAAGTCAATTTGTCATAAAATTATTTTCTCCCGCCTCATCTTTCTCTCAATCTTTATATTGAAAGCTTATTTTCAAAGGGAATACCTATGGTTCAAGGCTTGTGCCAAGGGGGAAATTAGGACAATATGGCGGGTGGAAGAAAACTTATTTAATTGACTAGTTGTAATTACTGCTATCCAAAAAAGAACCCTTTAATTACAAACAAGAGATATACGATTAATGGTATACTTGAAAATACAAAGGCCAGTAATCTATCTTTGCTTCTCTTTTTAAAATACCTTCCTCCAAAAAAAAATGGCAGCAATATAAAAACAGCCACTATTGTAAAAATGATTATTTTAAAATTCTCAGAAAGTTGACTATGTAATAAAATTAATGGTTTCATAATATAAGTGATTCAGAATTTTTTACCCCGCCTCTCCAAGTTTAGCGCAGCGAACTTGGAGATTTTCCATCTCTACGTAGAAGCTTTCAGCTTCTATTTTCTGAAAGAAAAACATCTTCTCCGCTTCCACTCACTAAAGTAAATACTTAAACCAGAAAACAAAAGCTTTTTCCTGCGGAAAAAAGAAGCTGAAAGCTTCTACGTCCTATCGTTATTTCGCAAAGTTCGCTTCGCTAAACTTTACGAAGCGGTGGCGGGTGGAAGAATCAGTATCATTCAGTACGTCCTTGCGAAAATTTTGTACTCAAAATTTCTAGAATTTTGTCTTAAAAAAACATTTATATAGAAGGAGATTGCTTCAATTTTGAGTACAAAATTTTCGCAAGGACGTACAAGGTGTGAAGGTCATTATGTTATGAACAGGATTGATTGAAAATCTGAAACTACCAGTATGAAAAAAAACTACAACAATATCTCGTATAGATGATTCAATATTTTTTGATCCGCTTCAGAATACTCTTCATTTTTCAATTTAGCCAACCGACCATTAGAAAGATGTATTTTATCCAGTTTTGCTTTATCGTGCTCACCCCATGAAAAAGAGGGCATATAATTGACAACAGGTGCATTTTCAAAAACATTAGCTGCAACGCCTAAAATACTTCCGGTGTTTAGTCGGGTGCCGATAGCCGTGCGCACATAATCCGCCATAAAAATGCCGCAGAAAGTTTGTCCGCTATTCACTGCTTTATTTTGCGCAATACTCCAGACTTTTATTTCGCCCAGAGTATTCTTCATATTGGAACAATTGGTATCGGCTCCCATATTGCACCACACACCAATTACTGAATTACCAATATATCCATCGTGACCCTTATTGGAAAAGCCTTGAAAAACAGCATTTTTTATTTCGCCTCCAACGGTACATTTCGGACCGATGGTGCTTCCTCCATATATTTTAGCGCCCATCTTAATCACCGCTCCATCACCAATAGCCAATGGTCCCCGAAGTAGAGCTCCTTCCATTATCGTTACATTATTTCCTATAACAATCGGCCCTTCACTCGTGTTAAAAGAAACGCCTTGCGCATGCACATTTTCTCCGACGTAAATTTCCCCATCACCGATAACAAAATTCCCTTCCCACTTTTGGCTTATTACTCTTAACTTTTGACCTACTAAATCAACGTCTTTCAAAATTTCAGACGGATTTAGTAAAAACAAATCCCACAAGTGATTTATCGACGTGACTTTTATTTCAGAAAAATTTATTTTAGCGATATCCCCAATGGTTTCCTTGCTTTTATAAGCTATGATTTTATCACCTTGTTTGAATCCTTGCCCCAGGGACAATTTTTTGATTTTTTCAACCAATTGCAAATCAGGCAGCACGCTTGAATTGATAGCAATGTATTCTCCTGAAACTTTAGTTCCGTATTTCTCCATCAGGTATTCCGCACAATAAACAGAACAGGAAACATCTAAACGCTTCTCCCATTTCTCTATGATTTTCAAAGCTCCCAGCCTTAGATGAGAAAGCGGTTTAGTATACGTGAGTGGCAATAAATTATCACGAGTAGTATCGTCGAATAAAATTACGTTCATGGACGAAAGTTACTTAATTTAGCCCCGAAAATTTATATTGCATGAAAAAAATATTAATGGTTTGTTTGGGCAATATTTGTCGCTCACCCGTTGCAGAGGGAGTGATGAAGCACCATGCGCAAAAACAGAAATTAGAAATTAAGGTTGCTTCGGCAGGCACATCAGGCTTTCACGAAGGGGAACGGCCCGACAAGCGATCTACCTCCAACGCAATGCTACATGGCATTGATATCACCAACCAACGATCACGACCAGTGCGCAAAGATGATTTTGAGAATTTCGATTTGGTGTTCGCCATGGATCATTCCAATTACGAAAACCTTTTGGCTCTAGCCGATGCGCAATACCATCACAAAATAAAAATGATATTAAACGAATCTCATCCGGGGGAAAACCTTCCAGTTCCCGATCCTTACTTCGGTAACGACGGATTTGAAGAAGTTTTTCAGTTGATTAACGGAGCCTGCGAAATCATTGCTCAAAAACTGAAAAACAATGAATACTAAAGGAAATCTTTTCTTGTTTCCAACCCTGCTTGGAGAAAATCACTTTGAGGAAGTTTTGCCGCTTAAAACATTGCAGCAAATGCGCTCCACAAAGTATTTCATTGTTGAAAATGAAAGAACAGCAAGGCGATTTCTATCTTCAATTAAAAGCAATTTTCCTATTCCAGAACTTGTTTTTTGGAGCATTGATAAGCACGATGAAAACACCGACTTTAGTGAAGCTTTCAAAATCATGGAAGGTGGAGAAAATGTTGGCTTATTATCCGAAGCTGGTTGTCCGGCAATTGCCGATCCGGGCAATAACGTGGTGGCAACAGCCCATCAGAAAAGGATACGAGTAGTTCCTTTCACCGGTCCGAGTTCTATCCTCTTAGCACTAATGGCCAGCGGATTTAACGGTCAGAATTTTCAGTTCCATGGTTATCTTCCGCGTGAAAAAGGACCATTGAACCAAAAATTAAAAACACTGGAAAGCGACTCCCGAAAAAACAAAACAGCACAAATTTTTATTGAAACACCTTACCGCAATCAAGCCATTCTGGATGAGATTTTATTGGCTTGCCAACCACAAACGATGTTGTGTGTAGCCGTGGACCTTACTTTAGACAGCGAAGAAATTGTGGCACTGCCTTTGAGTTTCTGGAAAAAGACAACGCTCAATTTCAACAAAAGACCGGCGATTTTTCTGCTGCAAGTAAATTAAATTCTTATCTTTCAATTATGAGAAAGTACTTATCCATCGCACTGATTTTTTGCTTCCATCTGTTTTATGCACAGAACGATAACCTGCTCACTTCTACCTCTAAAGATGGCAAGTATTCTATAAAAAACATGAAAAACTGGAACGTTGTTTTTCAAAGCAACGACAATGAAATATACATTTCTGTTCCACTAAAAAACTTAGAAGGTATTCCCGCGAAAATATCATTGACCAAAGAAGAAAACCTCCCAAAGGATTTTAATCTTGAAATGCTCACTACCAGAAACACTCTGCTAATCACAAAATTTTTAAAGGCCGAAACTAGTGATATAGGAAGCAGCACTTTTAACGGACAAACAGCGCAATGGGTAACGTACACCTATGAAATCAACGAAACGGCATTCAAGGGACTATCTTATTTCTTTATGCACAACAATGTAGCCTATCAAATTACGATTGCCTCTCCCGAAATAGATTTTTCATCCATGGAAATTTTGTATCGTCAAGTTGCAGAGTCTGTAGTTGTTAAATAACTTATTGTTGCAAAGCATTTAAAACCTGATCAGTCGAAATTGTTTTCATCAACGCATCCAACTCTTCATCTGATCCACCTTCTTTTACTTTGCTAAGCACCACTGCATTTTTCCCTACAGGACTCCATCTTCCAGGATGAATTGGTTTCCTTTCAGAATAGATACCTACAGCCCTTTTACCAAGAGCCGCTGCTATGTGAAGCGGACCCGTACTCGCCGCCACCAAAGCATCACTATGATTGATCAACACCATTAGTTCCTGCAAATTCAATTTACCCATCACATCAATAATACCGGGATGCTTAAACAATGAGGACGATGCGATGAGTTCTTTTTCTTTGGCAGTACCCGTTAGTATCACCTGAAAGCCCTTACTCAATAACAATTCCGCAAGATTTTCAAAGTTTTTAATTCCCCATTCCACAGCACTACCTTGCGATTTAGGATGCAATATCACTTTCTTTTTGTTGACCGAAAGAACAACTCCTTTAGATAAGTCGCCCTGCACTACAATACCATAATATTCTTCTAGATCCCTTAACGTTGGAATGATCGTAATATCCAAAGGAGCCAGCAACTTAAAATTCAATTGCGCCTCATGCAAATCACTGTTTTTTCTTGAAAAAGCAACAGGATGTGTACACGAAATCCAATGGTAAAAACGATGACTGGTGCCAATTCTAATTTTTATATCTGCTTTGCGGGCAATATGTGCCAAATCTTTACGAGGAAAAACATGAATGAACACATCCGCCTTCTGTTTGCGAATCTCCTCCACTTGCTGATCGCGATCCAGCTTTTGTAACTCGTCGTAATCGATGTACTCATCAATGTGATGACAATTCTTTAACACAGGAATAGTATACGACCGCCCTAAAAAAATTAGTGTTGCCCTTGGGAAAACCGATCGTAAATACCCCACCAAAGGTAAAGTGAGAATGACATCCCCAATACCATCTGTTCTGCTGATAATAATTTTCTTGAATTCCATTCGCTTTTTAATCCCTGCTAAATATAAAAATTTATAAGACACCGTAGATATTAAATACACCTATTTGTAATTCAATGAACATATTACAGAACTAAGATTTGGACGGCATTACAATCATTCGGGACGATTTCAATATTAATGGGAATCCGCAGCACTTCAGATCGTGCAAAAAAGCACTTAACTTAGCTAATAGAGTTTTTAAAAAAAACATGAAAAACTAAAGACTTGTAACTTTTCGAACACTGGGTTGTTTTAGAATTAGGGAAGGGTAAAAAAGCTTTAAAAGTCAAGCTATAAAATGTTTGAATTTTTAAGCAAGTATTAAAAATGGCAAGTTCAATATGCCGATTACAAAATGAGAATAAAACTCATTTTCTCTAGCTAAATTTAATCAGGTTCGATTCTGGGCTTTGATATTTAAAATTACATTTGCATTATTATAACTTTTCAATAAAAATCATTATGATTTCTAAATTTTACACCACCTCCCTTGAAACACTAAAACAGATTTCTTTTGTTTTGGTTTTGTTGTTTTGTGGATTAAGCCAAAGCTACGCTCAACGAGACTTAGGTATATCCGGAGGAAACAGCGTATCCAGTATGGTTTGTGCAAACAAACAAATATATATTTGGGGAGCTGGAAATCCTACACCTACTGCGGTGACATTTCCAGGAAATCTAAATATCAGTCAAGTCAATTCCGGTTCTGGTGGCCATTATATGGCATTGGCTTGTGACAAAACGATTTGGTCATGGGGAGGCAATCAATTTGGTCAGATTGGAAATGGCTCTACTGGTGCCAATGTAGCAACGCCAACAGTTGTAAAAGCTTGCGCAGGCGTGAACGCCCAACATCAAAGTGGAGGAAATCTTATCAATGCTGATGTTGTGTATGCTGGTAACGTGAATAGTTTCGCTATTATGGACAATGGTATGCTAACTTCATGGGGAGCAAATTCACAATATGGTGGCCAACCATGGGAAGACAACCGCGGTCAATTAGGTAACGGAACTACAACAAATAGATCTTGCGCTGGGTATGTGCTAAAAGCTGACGGCACACCGTTAACTGGTGTTACTCAAGTATATGCTGGAGATAATGTTGCCTACGCTTTAGTTGATGAGGACGGAGATGGGGTTGGCACAGTCTATTCATGGGGAGCGGGATACAATGGAACTCTAGGTCGTAATGCGACTGGGACTGCAAATCCATCAAGCAATGCACTAGTTGTTGATAATTACGCAAGACCCGTTCAATACGCTCCTTCTGGTGCAATGAATAATATTACCGATATATCTTGTTCTGATGTTTTTGGAATGGCTCGTGATGTTGACGGGTATGTTTGGACATGGGGAAATGGTGCTTGGAACAATGCTACAGGAAATACTACAGTGAATTATTCAGGTTCTGATCCTCGAAGAGTATTAAAAGGTACAACTACTGGAGCTAGCCACGACGGCACCTATTTATTGGCAAAATCAATTGGTGGTGGACAAGGCTACGGAATGGCAGTAACCATGGATGGCAAACCCGTTGCATGGGGTGGTGGTGGTTGTGCCAATGGAGGTGCTACCGGAAACGGAACTATGGCGGGCTCGGGCACTACAGGAACTGGTTACATCAAATTCGGACCAGGCGCGAATGATGTTCACAATACTGTTGTGCAAATCAACAGAGGCGATTTATGGGGCTTTTATCAAACATCAGATAATAAGTATTATGCATGGGGTTGTGGAGCTGGCGGCGTACTTGGAAATGGATCAACAAACGACCTTCCTTACGCTTCACAATTAATTCCTCCAACAGCTTGCGGATTCAGAGACCCTATACCTGACGTTTTATTAACCCCTGGAGATACAGCTGTATGCGCCTCTTCATTAACTAGCATCACTTTAAAATCAGGCTTTGTTATTTCTGCTGCACTTGCTCCTTCCTACAAAATAAACTGGTTTAAAAATAATGCCTTAGTAAAAACAGGAACTGCTGCTACAGATGTAAATTATACTGCTACGTCAGCAGGTACATACAAAGTAGAAGTCATTTATGTTGGCACAAACGCTGGTTGCGAACCCTACGATACTGCGCGAGGAGAACTGACAATCACTACCTTTCCACAAACTTTCACTGCACCTACTAATCTAACTTATTGCGGTAAAAAATCTAAGGTGAATGTTATTTCTACTGCTACTACCAATCCAGAATACCAATGGTTTGCTACTGCAACAAGCACCGCAGTTTTAGGAAAAACTTTTGGCAGCAAATCTGACTCTATAGATATTTCAAGTGTAACAGCTGCACCAAATGGCGATAAATGTGTGTGGGTAGAAGAAAAAGCTTATGCTAGCGGAACTGTATTAAAAAAGAACCAAGCCAAAGATCCTCTTTGGAGTGGTACCGATACTTACAATGCAGGAGCTATTCAAGATCAAAGCCAATCGGGATTTACTATCACTGAAGCTATGACATTAGATACCATTAGCATGCACGTTCAGTCGGATATGTGGGCTCCTGGAACAATGTCGCAGTCATTTACTATTGGTGTTTATGGATCAAAAACAGTCAATAACGGCTTAGTTGCCGATGCAGCTAATCAAATTGGAACTTATACTTATACATTCACTAGAACCCGTACCACCGATGCTCAAACCAAGGATGAAGACGTTAAAATTCCATTAAACATTAAATTACCAAAAGATGGCACTTATTTCATTTCGTTTAAAAGCGCCACAGCTGTAACAGGTTCAGGTCAGGTAAAAATTGGTAAAGGCACTACTGGAGGTCAAACAACTCCTTTAGCCGATGATGTAAATGGAAGTCTTATTTCATTCACTAACTCAAGCGGTGATTTCTCAAATCCACAAACAGCTGGAAATTTAAATCAAGGTCACTTCTTTAATGTTAAATTCAAAACGGATCAACACTTTTGCGACAGAATTCAAGTTTGTATCAAACAACAATGTCCTTGTCAACAACCCGCTTCTGCTACTATAACTTCCACTCCTGCTGCTGTTTCAAAAGTAGTTACAGTTTGTCCGGGCACCGCGATTAGTTTAGCTGGTGCGTATGTTGCAGGAACCACTCCCGCTACTGTGATTGATGCCATTAGATTTGTTTGGTATAAAAAAGGAACAACTCCGGGAGCTTATTCTTTGGCTCCTGTAACAGCAAAAGCATTAACTGGTATTCCTGCCGACGCTGGAACATGGGTATTGCGTGTTGAAGATGGAAGTGCTGGAAATGCTAGCTGTTTTGTATTCAGTCCGGTACCTGCCGTAACTGCAATGACCGCAAAAATATGCAGCGGTGCTGCCTTCACTGTAACTCCGGTGGATGTTACCAATGGCGTAGTTCCTGCTGGAACAACCTATACTTGGAGCGCTCCAACTGGAACCGGATTCACCGGTGGATCGGCTCAGGCTGTGGGACAAGCTTCTATCAGTCAAACATTAACCAATACCACTGCCGCTCCCGTTACTGCTACATATTCGGTAACTCCTAAAACAGGAACTTGTCCAGGAACTCCTTTCGATGTTACTGTAACGATTGAAAACACTGTAGATGCAGCTGTTGCCGGAACCCCTGCTTCTACTTGTGCCAACAGTTATCAATTAGGTGCAACCGCTGTTACCAGCGGTGTTGGAACATGGACTTCTGCTCCAACTGGTATCACCTTTACTCCAAGTGCTAACGATCCTGCTGCAGTTGCAGCAACGTTAACTGCAAGTACTGCTTACACTTTTACTTGGACGGTAAGTAATGGAACAGGAAGTCTTTGTCCGGATAAAACCAGCAGTGTGGTAATCACTCAAGCCGGAAGTATTACATCTGCTACTCCGGTATCGGCTCAAACAAAAACCATTTGCGAGAATGATCCTGCACCATTATTAAACACCACTGCGGTTGGTGATTTAAAAAATACTGAAACTGGCGTTTGGAGTGCAACTGCTCCTGCATCAATTACTGTAGGTGGACAAACCAGCAACTTACAATTGGGCGACAACGTGTTTAAATACACCATCACCAGCACCGTTCCTGGATGTGCTCCTTCTGTTGGTGTGGTAACAATTACTGTTTTACCATTGCCGGGCCCTGCCGGTGCTATCACAGGAACTTTAACTGTTTGCGCTGGTGCAACTGGTGTAACTTATTCGGTGCCTGCTGTAACTGGAGTTAACTTCAATTGGAAAAGACCTGCAGGTTCTGTTATCACTTCTGCTACTGCGGATTCTAGCAGCATCACAGTTACCTTTGGAAATACTGCTGGGAATTTTGACTTCGTAGCTACACCTAAAAACTCTTGTGGAACCGGAACTCCTTCCACCTTAACCGTAACTGTAAAACCAAACCTTACACCTACTGTTACTATTGCAGGATCCGACACTATTTGTGCGGGAAGTAATGCTTTGTTCTTTATGACTGCCGCTACTGATTCAAGTGCAACACCAACTTTTAATTGGTTTGTAAACACAACATCATCGGGTACAGGAAGAACTTTTAATTCAACCACACTTGTTAATGGCGACAAAATAAAATTGGTAATGACATCAAGCGAAACTTGTGTTACCAGTCCAACAGCCACTTCCAATATCATGACCATTGTGGTGGTAGGTATGGTGGCTCCCAAAGTTACCTTAACACCAAGTTTTGCTTGTGCAGGAATTGCGCAAACAATTACAGCGCAAGGACAAAATGCTGGTGTTGCCGGTACTGCCACTTTCGACTGGACACTCAATGGCAATCCGGTTCAAACCGGAACTTCAACAACTTATACCAGCAGTACTTTTGCCAATGGAGATGTTTTAGGAGTTACCATGACTTCTACTCTTTCTTGTGCCGGACCTAGTAAAATTGCTACAACGTCAGTTACTATTGATGTTAAACCAATTCCAACAGCTACTTCTTCTGCAGTTACTATTTGTAGTGGACAAAAAGCTATTATTCAATTGAGCTCCAATACCAGCGGTACAACCTTTAACTGGACTGCCGCCGCTCCTGCAGGAATTTTAGGGCACAACGATGGATCAAGTACTCCTACTGATAGTACCATTTCTCAAAATTTAAGCTCTACTTTGAGTGCTTCGGGTGATGTAACTTATACTGTTACTGCCTCTACCACTTTTTGTACTGGAACTCCATTTACTGTGAAAGCTACTGTGAACCCTCTGCCAAAAGTTATTGCATCCAACGATTCTATTTGTGTTGGAGAAACTACAAATATTCCATTAACCTCTGATGTAACAGGCGCTACCTTTACCTGGACCGCTTCTGCATCAGGCGCAACAGGATTTGCTGCCGACAATACAGGAACACTCACCAACATCGCTCAGGCTTTAGGAAATGCTGGAAGCACTTTGGTAACGGCTACTTATGTAGTTACTGCTACCAACGCAACTTGCGCAGGACCAACAACAACAGTTCTTGCTTTTGTTAAACCTACTCCTTCTGTATTGCCTGTTACCCCTCCTGCAATTTGCAGTGGCGACAAAACAAACATCACCTTAGCCTCTTCTGTAACGGCTCCTACCATTTTTGGATGGCTTGCTGCCACTACCGATGGTATCACAGGATTTGTTTCTCCAAGTACAGGAAATAAAATTGACGATGTATTAATGAACAACGGAACCGCAAACGGCGTGGTTACTTATAGCGTTGGCGCAAGCAGTATGGGTTGTGTGGGATTGCCTACCAACATCAGCATCACTGTTAAACCTATTCCAGTTCTTACCGTGACGGCTACCAACGCAAGTATTTGTGGTGGAAATGATCCTGGAATTGATGTTCAATCCAATGTTACTGGTTCAACTTTCGACTGGTCGATGGTGGCCGGCGGTGCTGGAACTGTAACCAGAACGGGAGGAATTTCAGGAACCAATGTAACAACAGGAACTCTGGCTTCTGTATTAAACAACACCAGCAGCGCTTCGGGAACTGCTACTTTTGTAATGACTCCAAAAGCTAGTGGATGTACCGGCGGACCAAAAAGTATTGTGATTACGGTGAATCCTTCACCCGATGCTAAATTGAATTCAGGTACTCTTTCTATTTGCAGTGGAACAACCACCGATTTGAAAATAGGAACAAGTATTTCTAACATACCAGTTACTTTCAACTGGACTGCAAGCTCAAGCACCATCACAGGATTTGCGCCAACAGGAACTTCATCTACTTTGCCAACTCCAATTTCTGAAACACTCACCAACGCAGGCGCAAACAGCGATACTGTAACGTACATCATCACTCCTACTGGAGGTGGTTGTACAGGACAGCCTTTGCCAGTGAAGGTACTTGTTAAACCTATTCCGGTGGCAACAGCGGTAAACAACGACTCAGCTTTTTGCAGCGGAGGAACTACTTCCATTGTTTTGAGTTCAACAACACCTGGAGCAGTTTTCAATGTAACAGCGAATTCTGTGCAGGGTTCAGTATCGGGAATTGTTAGTCCGTACACAGGAGCAAATATCTCTCAAGTGCTATCCGTAACATCAACAGGAAAAGCCCGATACACCATCACTCCAACTGCGAATGGTTGTCCGGGAGCTGCCATCACCACAAATGTTACGGTGTATGAAATTCCTAAATCTGATGCTGGAACCGACGCTGCTTTTTGCATGGGTGGCAGCGCTACAATCGGTGCCAATTCAAATGCAGCTTATATGTATTCATGGAGTCTATCAACCGATTTGAGTGATGATACTTTGGCTGGTCCGGTGACAAGCGCTACAGTTAGCACCGACTATATTGTTACAACTAGCTTGCGTGCTTTTGCTACTTGTCAAACTACCGACACTGTTGCTATCACTGTAGCTCCGCCATTCACCATTGATGCTGGTCCCGACGTGTTAACCTGCGCCAATGAACCTACTCCGCTATCTGCTAGTCCGGCAGGATTACCAAGCTACATCTGGACCGACAGCATTGAAGGTCAGATTTACAACGGACAAAACATTCAAATTCAAACCGGCAACAACAACAAATACTACCTGGTAGCAACGAACGCCACAAAAGGCGGATGTACTGCAACAGATTCAGTAGTGGTGAAAATTAAAAATGATTTCCGTCCAAGTTTATTCATCCCGAATGCCTTCACTCCTAATGGTGATGGTGTCAATGAAATATTCACCGCTGCTGGTTCTGGAGTGGAAGTGTTTGAAGGAATGATTTTCGACAGATGGGGTGAAAAAATTTACACCTGGAACGACATCAATGGCGGTTGGGACGGAACCCGAAACGGACGCTTTGTTCAACAAGATGTGTACATCGTAGCCATTAGAGTGAAAAATATTTGCGACAAAGACTTCAATGAATATCATAGAGGAACTGTGACCGTAATTAGGTAAAATCTCAACCACAAACAAAAAGCCTGTTTATTCATGTAAACAGGCTTTTTGTTTTAATAAAATCACCATCTTTGCCACATGCAACTCATTTTTGCAAGCAACAACAATAACAAGTTAGAGGAAGTTCGCCGCTACCTCCCCCAACATGCTATATTAAGTATGAAAGACATCAACTGTTTAGATGACATTGATGAAACCGGAACCACTTTTGAAGAAAATGCGCACATCAAAGCCCAATATATTTATTCCCGTTTTGGTTTTTCTTGCTTCGCTGATGATTCGGGATTAGTGGTTGATGCACTCAATGGAGAACCGGGAATTCGTTCGGCCCGTTATGCCGGAGAACACAACAATGTAGAAGCCAACGTAAATAAATTACTCGCTAATTTACATGGCATTGAAAACCGTAAAGCTCATTTTGTAACTGTGATTTGTTTGTTGCTAAACGGCAAAGAATACTTCTTCCGAGGAGAAATTCACGGTACAATATTAACTGAAAGAAAAGGTACTGAGGGGTTTGGTTATGATCCTATTTTCCTTCCGGACGGATACACCAAAACTTTTGCTGAAATGTCGATAGATGATAAAAATTCAGTCAGCCATCGAGCTTTAGCAATTGAAAAAATGATAACGAAATTAAATGAATTAATCTTCGTCGAGGAATAAATCCAAACCACTCAAATCGCTCCCGTCGAAATCTTCTTCATCTTCTTCGAAAGCTTTCTTTTTGATTTTAATTTTCTCCTTTTTGCTGATCTCCGCGCCAAGAGTTTTTTTCTTAACCGGCTTTTTGTCGAATTCTTTCTTTTTCATGGTTCAAACGATAACTCCTATTACCTCTCAATCCAAATAATTTAATTGGTTGTTTCAAATATAATTCAGGGAAATATAAATTCAAACAATTTTAAATTAATTTCCCGTTAAATAAAATCGCAACATGAATTTAGAGCAAAGAAAATCCGCTGCCGAAACCCATATTTTCAAAGCAGTATTCCCCAATACCACCAATCACTATGACACCCTGTTTGGTGGAACAGCGATGAGTCTGATGGATGAAGTAGCCTTCATCACCGCTACGCGATTTAGCAGGAAAAAGATGGTAACAGTTAGCAGTGACCGCATTGATTTCAACAAACCTATTCCCTCAGGAGTAATTATTGAACTCATTGGTAAAATCTCACGAATAGGCAATACCAGCTTGACTGTTTCAGTAGAAATTTACATTGAAGAAATGTATGCGCCCAAAAGAGAAAAAGCAATTTCAGGTACTTTTACTTTTGTAGCGATTGGGGATGATAAAAAAGCGGTGAGTGTTCTCTGATAATTGATTCAAACAATCTAATTCTTCCAATTCTTATCCACCAGCAAAGGCACAAAAGAGAATTCATCCAGCTCATATTTTTTAAGCACACCGCCTTTCAATTTATCAATCACCGTCATGATTTGCTTGTCCCCTTCCCCCACCGGAATCACTAATCTTCCGCCTTCTACCATTTGAGCAATGAGTGCATCAGGGATATAAGGAGCACCAGCAGTAACAATCACTTTATCGTAAGGTTGAAAAACAGGTATCCCTTGATAACCGTCACCATAAAATAATTTAGCGCGTATGTTGGCATCCGACATGAACTGCTTTGTTTTTACAAACAGCGCCTGTTGTCTTTCAATTGAAAAAACCTTGGCGCCCATTTGCACCAAAACAGAAGTTTGATAACCACAACCTGTTCCCACTTCCAACACCTTTTCTCCTTTTTTAATTTCCAGCAATTGTGTTTGATACGCAACAGTATATGGATGAGAAATGGTTTGTCCGCTGCCAATTGGAAAAGCTTTGTTTTGATAAGCATACTCTAAAAAAGCATTATCCAAAAACCAGTGCCGAGGCACATTATTTATTGCGGTTAAAACTTGTTCATCGGAAATACCAAGGGCTCTCAGCTCGTCCACCATTTTATTACGCAAGCCTTTATGTTTGAAAGTATCTATCATCAGTTATTAAACAAAGTGTGTTGATTCTTTGGTGAAGGTAGAAATTAAGCGTCGTCCTATTTCATATACTTTTACAAAAAACAAACACAACGATGTTAAAAATAGGAGTTTTAGGAGCCGGCCATTTGGGATCTATCCACTTGAAGTTGATTAAAGAAATTCCTGCTTACGAGTTGGTTGGGTTTTACGATCCTGATCCTGAAACACAAAAAAGAGTAGCTAAACTTTTCAATGTAAAAAGCTTTGCCACTCAGGAAGAATTAATTGAAGCTGTAGATATTGTTGACATAGTTACGCCAACTCTTTCGCACTATGATTGTGCTGTAAAAGCATTGAAAAATCAGAAACATCTTTTTATTGAAAAACCCATTACCAATACTTTAGAAGAAGCCAGAAACCTAATGCATTTGGCTCATGAAGCGAATGTTAAAATTCAGGTTGGCCATGTGGAGCGATTCAATCCAGCGTACATTGCAGCAAAGCCATACTTTTCGCAACCGATGTTTATAGAATGTCATCGTTTGGCCGAATTCAACCCTCGCGGAACCGATGTTTCTGTAGTTTTAGACTTAATGATTCACGACATCGATATCATCCTAAGTATCGTCAACTCACCGGTCAAAAAAATATCAGCCAGCGGAGTTGCTGTTGTAAGCGATACGCCAGATATTACCAACGCGCGAATTGAATTTGATAATGGTTGCGTGGCCAATTTAACCGCTAGTCGCATTTCCCTCAAAAACATGCGCAAAACAAGATTTTTTCAAAAAGACGCCTACATCACTGTTGATTTTCTGGAAAAGAAAACCAGCATTTTTCAACTCCACGAATTGAATGGAGAACCTGATCCAATGTCATTGGTTATCGACCTAGGTAAAGACAAAGGCAAAAAAGAAATTACCTTCAGCTCACCCGATGTAAAAGAAAGCAATGCCATTAAAGAAGAACTGATCCATTTCGCAATAGCTATAATAAACAACAACGAACCTGCTGTTACTATTGAGGATGGATACGAAGCTTTATTTGTAGCTCAACAAATTATAGATAAGTTGAAAAACTCAGCGTCACTCATCGGTTAATTCCCGTATTTTAATGATATTCAGGACGATCCTGCAATAATTGCGAACAAAAATTCTATCCTATTTTAGCGTTTTTCAGTACTTTTCAAATAAAATAATATTTGTGCATCACAGTTATTTACTTATTTTTAAAGTGGCACTTTCTACACCCGTTACATGGGTAATGTAACATGAAAAATATTCGCTTTAAACCTGGAGTTTAAAGCATTAACGAACTAGTATATGATTAAAAAAGTATTGCTTTCCATTGCTCTAGTCAGCGCTTTCCAGCATAGTTATGCACAATGTACACCTGTCCCTGTTAAAGAAGCGGTTCGCAACGGTAATTTTGAATTAGGCTATCTGCAAGGCCCAGCAGCAAAAAATCACATTTCAACTCCAGGCAGCAATTATGATTTTTACTGTGATATGGATTTTTTGGGAACCTACCCAGTTGCCCAACCAAATCATGACATGGCCGACCACTACGCGGTAATGCGAGGAGAAAACTTCAATTTTGAAAACACAAATTTTGTCAACAATACTTACTGGGGTGTCGGTTACGGAGGTGATGCTGACTTCAAGGATCACACCACTGGAATTGCGCATGATGGCTATGCATTGGTTGTAGATCTTGCAAGCAGAATAACAAGCTTAACACCAGCCCCTAAACCAATTGCATGGGCTCAAACTGTGGATATTTTTCCCAATCAAAAATATTGGTTCTCTGCCTGGATTGCGAAGTACAGCGCCGCTCCCAACGCACCCGTAATGCAAATAAGAGTAATACCTTACAAAGCGTCCGATGGCACCATTGATGTGCCTGCAATTCAAATCTTACCCGTGGGTGGAAACCCTACAGGGGTGATGCAATGGACCAACATGAACGCTATGTGGGATCCAGCGGGTGGTGTTTACAACAAAGTAACTCTGAGTTTTGAGTTTGTGAATGTTGCCGGTGGAAGCAGCGGCCTTGACGTTGCTATTGACGATATTTCTTTCATCAACACTTGTCAGAATGTAAGCGGACAAAATGCTTACACCGCTGATTTTCAGCTAGCAGACACCGTGAACCTTTGCACAAACAATGCATCTGTGCTTCTTGATCCACATGTTATTGTTGGTCAACAGAACAACGCAACTATACATTGGTACAGTGGCACAGGAAATCCGCAAACAGAAATTTTTCCTGCCACGTGGTCGAAAACAATGACAGCATCTGGGACATATAGAGTTTGTATCGATGATCCCGACAACAACTGTTCGGTAAATGATAACGTGGTACTGATCGACACCTTTAAACTACCATTATCTGATTTAGCTTTGTGCTCTCCTTCTTTTTATACCCTTGACGCTGGATTCAACATCCCTAATAGTGCCTTTTCATCTATCACCTGGAGCGGACCATCAGGCACAAGCAACATTAGAACTTACGACGTCACCAAAGCTGGAGCTCACAGCGTTTCAATTGTAAGCGCACCCGGATTGCAATGCAGTTATTCTGGTTCTTTTAATGTTACATCAACTGTACCTAATTTCCCTACCAACCTAAGCTTCAGAGAATGTGCCGACACCACCTTAAATCTTACCGTTGGCGACGGGAAAACATATACTTGGTCGGAAAATCAAAGTCTTAGTCCAGCCATTGGAACAGGGATTACCGTACCTTATTTTATACCAAATGGAACGCTAGGAAACAAAACAATTTGGGTACAAAGTGCTGATTTCGTTGCTTTACCTACAGGCGGACCAACAGCAGCAGCTTTAACTTCATATCCTGCAGCACACACCGCATTAGAATTTAACACTACAAAAGCAACCAAACTAACCTCATTCGCAATTAAAACCCCACCCTTGAGCAGTGGCGGATGTAGCTGGCAAGCAGACTCTAAAGTATCATTTACAATAACATTAACTGGTCCATCCCCACAAGTACTAAACATTCCATTTGCAACTTGTGGACAGAAGGACACAGTTATAGTTGTTAATTGGGATTTAATCCCAGGCGCATACACACTGAACTCCTCTGAAAATTTACCATTTAGCGGCCCCGTGGGTAGCAAGGATATAGGTGGCGGCATCGTAACAATCACCAACCCTACACCTACCAACTACAATCCATTTAACATGTTCGCCGATCTTAATTTCAGCGCCATTGTTGCCTGCGATCCAGCACCGGTGAAATTAACTTCCATTTGCTGCAACAAACCAGCTGACAATCCTACTGTAGACGCTAGCAGTGTATTAACATCCTGCTCTGCAAGCGATATAAAAATTGTGTTTTCTCCTTTAACGAACGGACTAGATTATAAATTTATAGTGAGTCATAACAATGGCCAAAGCTATTCCGACACAACATCCGGTGTGGTGGCAGGAGGAAAAGTAACACTCGCTCCCGTTTCAGGAAGCGGGATTTACAAAGTTGTTTTTGCTTCAAGCGGAAACCTAAACACATCCTGCGCGAAAACTTCATCCGACTCAGCAATCGTTGTCATTAAAACAAGCCCAAGCAAACCGGCAGTTACCATCAACCCAAACAAAACTACTTTTTGCGTAGGTGAAGCGTATACTTTAACCGCCTCTAGCACTGGCAACCCTACCTACAATTGGACTGGTGCTGTAGCTGGAATTACAGCAAGCATTAACGGTCTCACAACGCTGGCTTCTCCCCATACCTATAAGGTTGTTGCTACAATAAGTGGTTGTTCCGACTCAACAACGACAACCATTAACGTGATACCTATAGAAACTGCAGACGTGTTGTCAGCAGGACCATTTTGCAGTGGCGATGCACCCTACCAACTATTGTTAAATGCGGGCTCAACTGCAGGTGGAAGCTGGTCGGGAACCGGCGTTAATGCTGTCTCAGGAATTTTTTCCCCTTCCGGATTATCAGGAACATATAAAATAAAATATAGCTCTTCACTCACTGTTTGCGCAGGTACCGATTCTATTGACATCGTTGTGAATCCGTCCACTTCCTATTCCATCACATCTGGCAAAACAAGCTATTGCAGAAATGGTTCTATAGATACCATTGAAGTAAATACAGCAGGTGGAACTTTCTGGACGAGCAGTGGAAAAGGAATTGCAGCTAATGGTTATTACAACCCTGCATTGGCCGACGTTGGGAACGACACTATTTGGTATGGATTGGCAGGACCTTGTGGTGATACCGCTAAACTTGCTATCACCATTTACGATTCAACAACCGTAACTTTCACGCTCGCCGATGACAAAGTTTGTATCAATGCAAGCGCATTTACATTAGGCGTGGTGTCATTGCCAAATGGAATTTACTCTGGCACTGGCGTATCCGGCACTACATTTACTCCTGCCACAGCAGGCGTAGGAGTTCATTCTATTCTTTACACTTATACCGACATTCACAGTTGCGTGTCTAAGGTAAGCGATGACATTAAAGTAGATGACTTACCAGTTGTGTCCTTAAACCTCGACACCACCTCAGGTTGCATTAACAAAACCGCAATTCTACTATCAGGAGGAACACCCTTAGGAGGAATTTATTCAGGAACAGGCGTTGTTGCCGGAAAATACAATCCTTCATCTACAACAACAGGAGCTCACACAGTGACATACACCTACACCGACCCTCTGACTACTTGTGCGAATAGCGCTACCGCTAACTTCACTGTAAACGGATTACCCGTTCTTGCGTTAAAAGACACAAATGCTTGTGGCGAAATTACATTGAACGCAGCAACAAATGCTACCATAGCAGCTCCTGCTACTTTCTCATGGGACGCAGCCGCACCAAGTGGCGTTTCTACAAAATTATTTAACGCGAGCGGACCACACACTTTAGAAGTAACCGACAAAAACGGGTGTATTGCAAATACCGCTTTCATAATTACAGTAAATCCATCACCTTCCGTGTCGCTTGGCTCCGATACAAGCTCATGCTTCACAGGAAACGTGGCCTGGAACGACACCATTGCAAATACCTACACATCTATATTATGGTCGACTGGCGATATTGACAACACCGCATCGCTTAACAAAGTTGATAGTTTATGGGTAATGGTAACCAACCAATTCAATTGCACCGCAGCTGACACCATATTTGTTGGAGAACATTGCGACGCTATTAAATTATGCTTCCCCGATGTCTTTACCCCAAATAACGATGGAATCAACGACGACTTCCGTCCATGCGGAAATGAAAAAGAAGTAATTGACGATAATGGAAATTATAAGTTCTACAGCGACAACATTCTGTTTATGAATTTTATGGTGTACGACAGATGGGGTATAAAAATGTACCAAGACGACCAACCACAAGTCCCAGTATGGGATGGTATATTCAATGGCAAAAAGGCCTCCAATGGCACCTACTTTTGGATAGTGAGATACACCGACTCATCTAACACAAGTTATGAGCAATCAGGTTACGTTACATTAATAAGTGAAAAATAACAACACTCACCATTATGATCTAAAAAGACCCTCTGTAAATACAGAGGGTTTTTTAATGCTTACTAGCGATTACTACATGCAATGATTTTGGATGGATGACTACCTCAAATTCATTTGGCAACAAAACCGGTTCACCATCAATGTGAGCTATGGCGCCTTCCGCCTTCACCAAAATATTTTTTACTGAAAAAGAATTGAAATACTTATCGTTTTTTAAAGTTCCAGCAAACAGTTTATAAGCATAAACCGGGAGCAAAAAGAATGGAATTTTTTTAATACACACCACCTCAAATTGTCCGTCATCAACTATAGAATTCGGCGAAATAACCGTCCCATTCCCATATTGAGAAGAGTTCAAAAAAGAAAAAACAAAACACTGAAAATCAGTATATTGATTATTTAATTTTAAAGAGAAGGTTTTAGGTGAGTAGCGAAAATAATTTTTTAGAAAAACTTTAATATAAGAAGCGAAACCTCTGCGCTTTAATCCTGCAAATTCATGAGCAATTAACGCATCAAATCCGAGTCCAGCAGCCCCCACAAAAAAGTGTCCCGCGATCGCACAAGTGTCAATGCAAATTACTTTTGAATCATTTAACAACAGCAAAGCCTTATCAACATTGCAAGGTATTTTCAAATGACGAGCCAACCCGTTCCCTGATCCGGTGGGAATAATGGCCATAGCTATCTTCGAATTCATCAAGCCTTTTGCCACTTCGTTTACCGATCCATCCCCCCCAACAACCGCTACAATATCCACCCCTTCCATTGCGGAATTCCTGGCAATTTCCTCAGCATGCCCAGCTCGCTCCGTAAACCTGAACTCTACCTTAAACTTATCTTTATTAAGTAACTGGTTTACTTTACTTTGTATGTTCTTTTGTTTTCCAGTTCCCGATATAGGATTGACAATAAAGAGGATGTTTAACAGTTGAGTTTCCACACTTATTTTGCGATCAAAGATTGATAGACATCAATATACATGGGAAGGATTTTTTCAAGAGAAAATTCCTCTGCACGTTTCCTTGAATCAACACTCATTTTTTTCAACAGTACCTCATCAGATAATATTTGCAGAGAAAAATCAGCCATCGCATCAACATCTCCCACGTTAGCCAAAAAACCCGTGACACCATGCACATTCACTTCTGGAATTCCTCCCGTGTTAGACGACACAACAGGAGTACCTGCAGCCATCGACTCCAAGGCAGCCAAACCAAAACTTTCATGCTCGCTCGGCAACAAAAACAAATCAGCAGTGCACAAAATCTCTTCCACGTTTTTTAGTTTTCCCACGAACCGAACATCCTTATCCACTCCCAACTGTCGACACAATTGCTCGGTCGCATATCGCTCCGGACCATCCCCTACTAAAATCAACTTCGATTTAATTTTAGAACTCACTTTTTGAAAAATACGCACCACATCTTCTACCCTTTTCACCTTCCTGAAATTGGAAATGTGAATCAGAATTTTCTCCTCTGGAGTTGCGAAATTCGCTCGCCCGCAACCAAGGGGATTAAGTTGATACTTTTCCAAATTCACAAAATTCGGAATTACCTTAATGTCCTTTTTTGTTCTAAAATGCTTGTAAGTATCTTGCTTCAAACTTTCAGATACTGCTGTAACCACATCAGAATGAGTAATAGAAAAACTAATTACAGGCTCAAAAGACGGATCCTTGCCCACCAGCGTAATATCTGTACCATGCAAGGTAGTAATCACAGGCACATTAATTCCTTCATCTTTTAAAATCTGCTTCGCCATAAATGCTGCCGAAGCATGCGGAATAGCGTAATGCACATGAAGCAAATCTAAACCTTCGTGCTTAGCCACATCCACCATTTTACTGGTTAAAACCGTTTCATAAGGTTCATATTGAAACAAAGCATATTCCGCAACCAACACTTCATGAAACACAATATTGGCATTAAATTCATCCAACCTCACTGGCTGACTGTATGTGATAAAATGGACTTTATGCCCTTGAGCAGCCAAAGCCTTACCCAACTCAGTGGCTACTACACCGCTACCACCATAAGTGGGATAACAAACTATTCCTATTTTCATCTGCAAATCTTTAATTCTTGTCGGTCAAACGGTATATCCAAAAGACCTTCATCACTTTTAAATACCCAAGCAGTTGGATATTTCACTTACTTGATCCCTTGTTGATTTAATTTCTCGGTGTACATCCGTGCATTCTTCAAATGATCAGAATATGAATTGGCAAAATTATGCCTGTAAGACCCATCACCCGATGCACACATGTAGTAGTAATTGTGATTTGCGGAATTTAACACTGCATCAATCACACCCTGACTAGTGAGGTAAATTGGACCTGGAGGCAATCCAGTTCTGCGATAAGTATTGTATGGAGAATCAATCTCCAAATGAACACGATACACACGGTTCATTCCAAAATCACCATGCGCATAAACCACTGTAGGATCCGACTGAAGAGGCATCCCTACTTTCAAACGATTTATATAGAGCCCCGCAATAACAGGCCATTCCTCTGTAACTTTACTTTGCTCAGCTTGAACAATAGAGGCCAACACCGTCACTTCCGACTGAGACAAATTCAACTTCTTAGCTTTAGCCTTACGCTCATCTGTCCAGAATTTCTTGAATTCTTTGGCCATTTTTGCAACAAACTGATGAGCATCGGTATTCCAATACATTTCATACTTATTTGGAAGAAATAGAACAAGCGCATTTTCCGAATTCAGTCCGTATTTACCCATGTACTTACTATCATTAAGCAATTCCAGAATACTATCCTTACTTGCTTCAATCTGCGCCGACACCCTTTCAGCCAGCTGCTCTTTGGTGCGAATAGAATGGAAATCCACATTCACCAAATCAATTTGTGCCGAACGAAAATAATTGATCAATTCGTTGTAAGTGAGACCGGCTTTGATTGTATATCGCCCTTCATGAATATGAGAAGGTAACTTTTTAAAATCGGCCATTTTACGGAACCAGAACATATCCGCAATCATTTTTTTCTCCTCCAATTGCTTAACCAACGACTCGTAATCATCGCCCTTACGAACATATACCTTCACCTCTTCACCTTCTACCTGAATTTTCTGATTGATGACCCCAAACCACAAAAACAACAGGGCTGCACCCGCTAAAAGCATTAAAATAAATAACCACTTAATTAACTTTCCCATATTAAAAATTCATCTCAAAATTTGGATTTACCAATTGATAACTAATCTCATCTTTCCAACCTTGTGAGGTTTTCAACCAAGCCTTTTTAGTCCCTATTTTCTGGAAGCCTGCTTTTTCAAAAAGATGAATACTTCCACTGTTATCGGATGTAATATTGCAATACAACTGCTTCAGCTGCAGGTGCGTGAAACTATACTCCACAAGCAATCTCAGCGACTCAGAGCCATAACCTTTCCCATGATCTCTGTCATTACCGATCAATATACCCACTCCAGCACGTAAATGAAAAGGATCAAACTCAAACAAATCAATTAAGCCAATTGGCTTAGCATCTTCAGTGGTTTGAATCACCAAACGCAACTGCTTTGCTTCATAAATATCCAAATGAGCATTCTCCAAATATTTGCTCAGCACATTTTTTGAAAACGGAACAAGGGTATTGCTGAGCACCCAATATTTGGTATCATTTTCCCAATTGAATAAAATATTCAAGTCTCGTGGCTCAATGGCCCTTAAGGTTATTTTTTCGGATTTTAACATCATGCTCTCTTTAATTCATAGGAAGAGTAAATACATTCATTAACTTCAAATACTGAGTATTTATCCATCATCAAAGACCCCTCTATAAGATCTGTCTCTAAATGAAGATGGTAAATATCCTCAACCAATTCCTGATCAGATAGCTTTGGCAGCAAATCGAAAATCAACTGAACATCATTGGTATTGGTAGAATACACGTCGCTGCAAAAATCTTTGATAGGCGTTAAACAAGTAGCCACCCCAATATCCACACGAGGGTATGCGGAGGTTATCAATCGAATTTTTTCCAGCAAATCATTTGGAGTCACCAGCAAGGGAAGCTTAAGCTTCACAAACAATGTCTTCACTTTTTTAGCTTTTAAAAAGCGGAGGTTTTGCTCCATGTGCCCATCCAAAGAAGGACCTTTTGTGCTTAAAGAGAATACTTTACCATTGATACTCAATACCAGATGCGGCGGAACTGTAGTAGCATTTACTATATGAAGATATATCCCGAAATCAAGAATATCAGCATTCAGCAAAGGCTTTATATTGTCTATTTTAAATTTAGACATCAATTTCTCCCTTAAAAACAAATTTTGCCGGACCTTCCAGACAAACGTTGGCATACACCGAACCTTCTTTGGTAAAGCTCACTTTTAACTCACCACCCATCGCCTGCACCTGAAAAGACAATTGCGTAATTTTTCCTGAATGATAAGCCGCAATAACAGCCGCTGTAACACCAGTTCCGCATGCTAAAGTTTCATCTTCCACCCCTCGCTCGTAGGTTCGTATGTGTAAAACTCCATCAATGATTTCAACAAAATTCACGTTAGTCCCCTTCGCTTTAAAACGATCGGAATATCTTATTTTTTTTGCTTCTTCAACCACATGAAAGTTTTTTAAACCATTTACGAATTTCACGTAATGCGGCGAACCAGTATTGAGATATGAAAAATCAGCCCCCACCTCTATCTCAGTTACATCAATCATCCCCAATTTCACCCAATAAGTATCTCCCTGCAAAGACAACTCAGCATCATGATCACCATCAATGGCCAAAAACAAATATTTTTCTCGATTCAATCCGATTTGATCTGCAAAAGCGGCAATACATCTTCCACCATTGCCACACATGGAGCTTTCATTTCCATCTGAATTATAATAGATCATTTGAAAATCATAGCCCTTTCTATTTCTCAGCAACATCAGGCCATCAGCACCAATACCAAAGCGACGATCACACAAAAATTTCACTAATACATTATTAGTAATATCAAAGCGCTCCTCTCTATCATCTATTAAAATGAAGTCGTTACCTGCACCTTGCAACTTATGGAATTTCAACAGCGACATCTGGCTAAAAAATTAGTTTTCAAAGTTAAAACATTTTAACACACAAGGCATATGCAAAAATAGAGATGCTCGTTATTTTTGTACTAATTAAAAAACTTTTCTCATGAAAAAAATAATCACAAGCTTTCTATTCGCACTAACAGGTGGAATTATAGCATCCGCTACAGTGCTACACCTAACTAACAAAAGCATTTCCTTTAAAACCGATGAAACACCACTGCACTTTGTAAACTCGCCATTACCCAACTCACCAGTTGCCGACTTCACGCAAGCAGCAGAACTTACCTTAAACTCGGTAGTTCACATCAAAACACTCACTAAACAAGAAACACAATACGTTGATCCTTTTCAGGGATTTTTCTTTGGAAATCCCTATCAACAAAGAGCTCCTCAAGAAGTTGCCGCTTCAGGATCAGGAGTAATTATATCTGCCGATGGCTACATCGCCACCAACAACCACGTTGTCAATGGCGCGTCAGAAATTGAAGTGACATTGAACGACAATAGCTCTTTCAAAGCAAAAGTGATAGGCGTTGATCCCACCACGGACCTCGCCTTAATTAAAGTTGACGCCGAAAACCTAACTCCCATCTATTATGGAAATTCCGATGATGTAAAAGTGGGCCAATGGGTAGTTGCTGTAGGAAATCCGTTTAACCTCACCTCCACCGTTACCGCCGGAATCGTGAGCGCAAAAGGTAGAAACATTCATATCCTGCAGGATCAATATGCCATTGAATCTTTCATTCAAACCGATGCGGCAGTGAATCCAGGCAATAGCGGTGGCGCCTTAGTAAACACAAGAGGGGAATTAATTGGCATTAACACGGCGATCGCTTCAAACACAGGATCATACACTGGCTATGCCTTTGCGATACCATCCAACATGGTCAAAAAAATCACAAGTGATTTGCTACAATTCGGAAAAGTACAAAGAGCGATGTTGGGTATTCAAATGAGAGATATCGATCAAAAACTTTCCGAAGAGAAAAACCTTAAAGGAATTCAAGGCGCATACATCAATTCTGTTTTTGACAATAGTTCAGCAAAAGAAGGTGGATTAGAAGAAGGTGATATTATTACAAAAATCGGTACAGTAAAAATCACCAAAGGAGCTGAGCTACAAGAGCAAATCAGTCAGTTCCGTCCTGGAGATAAAATAACTGTGACTTACTTAAGAGATGGAAAAGAAAAAGTAACAGATCTTACTCTAAAAAACACCAATGGTACAACTTCAGTGGTTGAGAAAGATGCTGTTGCCCTGGGCGCCAAATTTGAAGTAGCTTCCAAGGAAGAAATGCAAAAACTGCGTATTGACCATGGCGTTAAAATTTCAGAATTAGAGGAAGGGAAATTAAGAGCCAATGGAATTAAACAAGGATTCATTATCACTCAACTGGATAATGAACCCGTTAAAACACCGGAAGAATTAAGCGCTAAATTAAAAAACAAGAAAGGTGGGGTTTTGATAGAAGGTGTTTATCCAAATGGAATGAAAGCTTATTACGGTTTCGGTTTGTAATCTGAACCTTGATTCACTTGATTAAAAGATTAAAGGATGGGGCAACTCATCCTTTAATCTTTTAATCAAGTGAAATCTCGGATTCGATTTAACCTTAAAAAGAAACAAAAGATAAATCAAAAAAGGTTCAGAAATATTTTTTTCATCCTTTTGTCAGGTATTAAAAGTTGCTGCGTCTACCCCTGCAAATAATTTAAACTTTTAATATTTCAATCATGGAAAACAAAACAAAAAACATTTTAAGCGGTTCATTAATCGCAAGTGCATTATTTGGCGCAGCAGGATTAACTTCATTGTCGGCAAACACCTCAACTGATTTCAATAATCTAGGTTCAGGTTCTGAAGTTCGCAACGTGTTATTGAACAACTCTGCAAAAAGCTACGGAGAAAGCACTTATGAAATGGCTTGTGGAAAGGATCACAAATGCGGGAAAAAAGATTCTACAGCTACAAAATCAGGAGATCACAAATGTGGAGAGGCTAAATGCGGAGAAAAGAAAAAAGAAGCAGCTAAAAAATCAGACAAAAAAGAAGGGAAAGCGAAGGATCAAAAATGTGGCGAAGGAAAATGCGGGAATAAGTAATTAATCTCAATGTCCGCAAGCTAGACTTAACCATGCTTGCGGACTTTTTCACCTTAAATCAAAACACTTATGGTAGGTATAGGATTCAGAAAAGATTTTGCTGAAGATTTTTTAAACGGCAACGAACTAGCTCCTTTTTTTATTGAAGTTGCTCCAGAAAACTGGATGAATGTTGGCGGTTTCTGGAAAAAGAAATTGAAAAAAGCGCTGGAGAAATATCCGTTATACACCCACGGACTATCATTATCGATTGGAAGTCCGGACCCGCTTGACTTTTCCTTTTTAAAACAAGTGAAATCATTTTTAAATGAAACGAATGCTCAGATTTACTCTGAACACCTCAGCTATTCCAAATGCGACAACGCTCATTTGTACGATCTTTTACCTATTCCTTTTACCCAAGAAGCCGTTAAACACGTAGCGCAAAAAATTCAGCAAGCGCAGGATTTTTTAGAAAGAAAAATCGCAATTGAAATAGTGAGTTACTACACCCCTATAGCTCCCGAAATGAACGAGCTGGATTTCGTAAATGCAGTATTGACTGAAGCGAAATGCGATTTATTATTAGACGTCAACAACATTTACGTCAACAGCTTTAATCACCAATATGATCCTTATCGATTTATTGATGAACTGAACATAAAAAACACTGCGTACATCCACATGGCCGGACACCGTAAGGTTGCCAACGATTTAATAATTGACACGCATGGAGAAGCAATTATAGACCCTGTGTATGATCTTTTTGAATACACGATGAAAAAGCTAAAAAAAGATGTCCCTGTTTTACTGGAACGCGATTTTAATATTCCCGAATTAACAGAACTGCAAACTGAAATGAATCACCTTCAATCGATAAAAAACAACGTTCTTAATCCTGTTCGATATGCAGTTGCTTAATTCCACACAACAAAACCAATCGGCTTTTGCCAACTATTGTCGCACAGGAAAGTACTCTCCTATCAAAGGTGTGATTGAAAAACGAGCTGAGCATTATAGAAGTCTGGTTTACAACATCATCGACGACACCATGCAGTCGGCACTACCCCTAACATTCAATCTGTTAACCATTGAAGAATGGGATCGTTTTGTTAATGATTTTTTTTGTCAGCACAATTGCAGAACAGCTCAGTTATGGCGCCTGCCTTTGGAAGTGCATGAATTTGTAATAAGTAGTAATTATTATCTCCAGAAGAAGTATCCTTTTTTTGCCGAGCTACTTTGGTTCGAATGGCTAGAGGTAGAATTATTTATGATGGATGATAAGCCTGCTAGTTTTTCATTAAGTGGACACATCTTGAACAATCCACTCGTTATCAATCCTGAATTTCACCTACAATATTTTTCCTACCCCATTCACACTAAAGTGGCAAACGACATTAAAAAGGAAGACAAAAACCACCACTTTTTAGCCTTACATCGTGAACCCGAATCAGGAAAAGTCTTATTCACTCAACTATCACCTCTATTGGCGAGAATGCTCGAAATTTTAGGTGAAGGACCGAGGAGCATCAATGAATTATTGACTATTACCGAAAAAAATAAAAAAACAAAAGAAGGCGTAATCTGCTTTTTTGAAAATGCAATTCAATCAAAATTAATCCTCGGATATAAAAATTAACCTTATGAATATCAAAACAACCTATTTCAATTTCGCAAGCAAATTATCAACACTTAATGACATTCCATTGCTAGCAATGCGATTAGTCTTAGCCTTTGGACTTTACATTCCTGCTATGAACAAATGGGAAGATATTCACTCCATAGGCGACTGGTTTGCTTCAATGAATTATCCAGCGCCTTTAATGATGGCCTACATGGCCGCATCTACTGAAGCCCTTGGCGTAATTTTATTAACATTGGGATTGGGCATCCGTTTTATTTCTATTCCTCTCATGATCACAATGCTAGTTGCTATTTTCAGTGTTCATTGGGAAAATGGTTTTGAAGGCGGATCTAACAATGGCTTTGAAATTCCACTCTATTACATTATTATGCTAGGCACCCTGTTCATCAATGGTGGCGGCAGATTTAGCCTTGATTTTCTGATCCAAAAACACTTCAAAAAATAATACAAAGTCTTTTTCACAAAAAATTGCGGATAACTTTTTCTTTTAAACCACTTCTCAACGCCTTATTTCCCTAAATTTGGCACATTCAGAAGAAGCATGTTTTTTAAGAAAAAAATAGAAACCACTACAGTAGAAGAGCCTGAGACAGGAAATACTCTAAAGAAGGGAAAGAAGAAGGAAGAAGAAAAAGAGGAAAAACCCAAAGCAGGAGCAACTATAAAAAGTAAAAAAGCGGAAGCGCCTCAGGAAGAAGCTAAACCTTCAGCCTTCATTGAATTTCTGAAAAGTGAGAAAACAAAAAACATTACAGGACTCATCTTCTTGCTGGGCTCCATTTATCTTTTGATTGCTTTTACTTCTTACCTTTTTACCTGGCAGGAAGATCAGGATAAAGTCACCGGACCATGGATGGATCTGCTAGGCGACAGTACTATTCAAGTGAACAACTGGCTAGGTAAATTAGGAGCCATTGTATCCCATGTGTTTTTTTACAAATGGTTTGGCCTCATTTCCTATGTTTTCCCTTTTTTACTCGCCTTGTTTGGCACACGACTTTTCTTCAAAAAAACATTACTCCCTCTAAAACGATCTACAAAACTTTCTGTTATAGCACTGGCTTGGACATCCATCGCTCTTGGGTATGTATTTCAATATACCCATTTCGCTCCCGGAGGATCTTTCGGTTATCAAACTACTTTATGGTTGCAGGATATAGTAGGTGGGCCAGGAGCCGGATTTTTAATCTTCTTTACTTTGCTCGCTATCATGGTCCTGAACTTTAATTTCTCAATGGATAAAGTTTATGATTCTTTTAAAAAGGACGCGGTTGAAATTGAACCACTGCCCACTCCTGCGGAAGAAGAACTTCCTAAAAATGATCTTCCTGTTGAAGAACCAATCCTAGAAGTTCCTCCTGTTTTTATCCCTCCAGATTTAAGAAAAGTAAAAAAAGAAATAGTCCCTGAACCAGCTCCCATTGTTCCCGAACCTATTGTAGAGGAGGATGAAGATGTATTCGTTGGTATGGAAAAAACTGGAGACGTTGAATTTAAAGTTGAAGCTGTTAAGATTAAGGAAGAAATTCTTTCTCAGGAAGAGATCAACAGCATGGTTCAGAAACATGGTGAATACGATCCTACTTTAGACCTTAGCTCTTATACTTTTCCTGGTATCGACCTTTTAAAAGATTATGGCGATCAAGGAAATACAGTTGAGCAAGAAGAACTTGAAGCCAACAAAAACAGAATTGTTGCAACGCTTAAAAATTACAACATTGAAATCTCTCAAATAAAAGCCACTATTGGTCCAACAGTGACTTTATATGAAATTATTCCAGCTCCAGGTGTGAGAATTTCTAAAATCAAAAACCTGGAAGACGACATAGCACTAAGTCTTTCTGCTTTTGGAATCAGGATCATCGCTCCTATTCCCGGAAAAGGAACCATTGGTATTGAGGTTCCAAATCAAAAGCCAGATGTGGTTTCCATGAAAACCGTCATTGCTTCAAAGATTTTCCAGGATTCAAAAATGGAACTCCCTATCGTATTAGGAAAAACCATTTCCAATGAAATCTTTGTCACCGACCTAGCGAAAATGCCGCATTTATTGATGGCGGGAGCTACCGGACAAGGGAAATCAGTGGGTTTGAATGCTATTCTGGTTTCTTTGCTTTATAAAAAACATCCTTCTCAATTGAAGCTGGTGCTGGTGGATCCTAAAAAAGTGGAGTTGACTTTATACAACAAACTTGTTCGTCACTTTTTAGCAAAATTGCCTGATGGCGACGAAGCAATCATCACTGATACTAAAAAAGTAGTGAACACAGTGAACTCCCTTTGTATTGAGATGGATACCCGTTACGAATTGCTAAAAGTTGCTCAGTGCCGTAACATTAAGGAATACAACACTAAGTTTGTTGCACGAAAACTGAATCCTGAAAACGGACACAAGTATTTGCCTTACATTGTATTGGTAATTGATGAATTTGCAGATTTAATCATGACGGCAGGCAAGGAGATTGAAACCCCTATTGCCCGTTTGGCACAATTGGCCAGAGCCATTGGTATTCACTTAATTGTAGCTACCCAACGTCCGTCGGTAAATATTATTACCGGTACCATTAAAGCCAATTTCCCTGCGCGCATAGCTTTTAAAGTAACATCAAAAATTGACTCCCGTACCATCCTTGATGCAGGTGGAGCCGATCAATTGATTGGCCGCGGCGACATGCTTCTTTCAACAGGAAATGAGCTGTTAAGAATTCAATGCGCTTTTGTAGATACTCCTGAAGTAGAAGATATTTGCAGCTTTATTGGGGAACAACGAGGCTATTCAGACGCATTCCTTTTACCAGAATACAACGACCCTGACGCCTCTAGCGGTCACGAAGATTTAAATCCCGACGACCGCGATCCTTTATTTGTAGAAGCCGCAAAATTAGTAGTAACACATCAACAAGGCTCCGCTTCTTTGTTGCAAAGAAGATTGAAATTAGGATACAACAGAGCAGGTAGAATTGTTGACCAACTAGAAGCTGCTGGCATCATTGGTCCCTTCGAAGGATCAAAAGCTCGACAAGTACTTTATCCCGACGAACACAGCTTGGAACAATATTTGAATACAAACAAAAACAACAATACAGACTCATCATATTAAAATAATTATTATGAAAAATTTCTTACTCTTATTGCTCGCTCTACCTCTATCGCTTTTTGCTCAACAAGACGCCCAAGCAACAAAAATATTAGATCAGCTCAGTGCAAAACACAAAGGATACAAAACCATGTCGGTAGACTTCGATTTACTAAATGATGATGCCACCAACAACGTTCACGACAAAAAAAGTGGAACAGTGAAAATTAAAGGAGATAAGTATATCCTCAACCTTTTTGGTGTTATTAAAAAATGTAACGGCAAAAATGTTTGGTCGATAAAAAAAGAAGAAAAGGAAGTTGAAAAAGACGTGGTGAATGAAAAAAGTAATGGCGGACTGAAAATCAATGAGATCTTTAACATTTACAAAAAAGGATACAAGTACAAATACATGGGTGAAAAAACAGTGAACGGTAAGGTTTGCTTATGCATTGAACTGTATCCTGAGCAAGGGAATTCTACTCAGTATAAAAAAATCACTTTGTACATTGACAAAAAATCCAAAGAACTTTACAAATTGGAGTTCGCCGAAAAAAGATCTTCTAGAATTACTTCTATTCTCATAAAAAAACTAAGCACAAACGCCAACATGCCTGACCTCGACTTCGAGTATCAGGAAAAAAGAGACTGTCCGACCTGCGAACTAAATGACGTTAGCAACGCTGAATAAAAATATTTTTACCGATGAAAGGACGTAACTAATCACAGTTTTATCCGTATTCATAGACAAATACCTTAAATTTGTCGATATGAAACCACAGGTAAAACACTTTTTCATCTTATCTCTTCTAATGTTAGGGATACAAACGGTAAAAGCATCCACCATGGCTTTAGATGGTTTATGGCTAGATGAAGACAATTTGAAAACAGCAATAGTTCAAAGCGATAATAAGATTGTCCTTAACAACAAATCAGGAAATAAAACAGTAAAAATGAACGGTATTGTTTCAGGAAAAACAATAACTGTTTCTGTTGATCAAACTAATCTTACCGGAGAAATTTCCGACGACAACTTAGTAATTACTTGGAAAAACGGAAGCAAATGGTT
>JAPLEZ010000101.1 GCA_026390935.1 Bacteroidota bacterium | reverse complement strand
GTAATTCCTGATTATCCTATTGGGTTAACGATAGAGGATGTCTTAAATGAAAAAGATAAAGTGTTGTTATATACATTAGATCTTATAAAAAAATAGATAGCAAAGAATTTTCAACGATCAGGCTGATTTCTCGTTGAAAATATTTTGAGCTTAAAAAAACGGTGATTTATTGACTAACCTCCAGCAGTATTTAAAAACTGCATATCATCAACATCTACTTCTGAAATAAAGCTGTTTAATTTAAGATCATCCAAAGAGATCTTTTTCTTAGCATCTCCTTTTTTTGCTTTTTGATTTTCAGTTTCCTGACTAGGGGTATTTTTTTCCTTATTATCCATAAAGGCACTATTTGTTAGGTTTACGCAAATGTATATCAATTTTTAAATAATTCAAAATGAAGAAAAGTTCATTTAGCTTGGTTAAACCTCTGTAAAGCTCAAGTATTTGTGGGAAGAGAAAAGTTATACTGCCTAAATAAATTGTCAGATAATGCTCGGGAAGGCCTGTTTTTTCCTGAATTTCCCCGAGAAATCCTGAGAAAAAACAAGGCTTCCTGAGAAGTATTGAAATTCCCGGAGAAATTAATTATTTAAAATAATCCGCATATTTTTTTGCAGTAAGCTCAGCGTCTAACTTTAAATAGCGCAAGAAATTCCTTTCGGTAGTATGACCGCTAAATTTCATGATAGCTTGGGCAGGCATTCCTTTTAAAAATTTTAATGTGCAGAAAGTTCTTCTGCAAGTGTGTGAGCTAACCTCCTCGTACTTTTTTTTAAATTCAGTAATGTTTTTTCCTGCAATGTTGCGTTCCTTTTTTATTTCGGAAGTGATTTTAGCCTCCTTGCATATATTCCTGATTGTTTTATTGAATTCACTTACGCTATTAGTTTTAAAAGTAGGAGGGATGTACTTATACTTTTTCAAAATTTCATGAACTCGGGTAGAAATTGGGATGATTACTTTTTTGTTTGAGCTGTTCAATGTCTTCTTCGGTCGAAAATGGATTTCGTTGTCTATGATACAGTCTTTCGTGAGATTTGTGAAATCACTAAAACGTAGTGCTGTTTCGCATCCTATGATAAATAAATCACGCACAAGAATGTCTTTTTTGTCTTCTAGTTTAACAGCGACAATAGAATCGACTTCTTTTTCGGTTAAATAAATATTGTCTACGTTTTCTGATTTCGTGACAAATATTTTTAAACTGAATCTGGGATAAATATCTCTATCAAAGCACCAGTTCAGAAAAACTTTAAGGTTTTTGAATTGCTTTCCTACCGTTCCGGTAGTGAGACCTTTTTCTCCTTTTGAGTTGATGGCTTGGTAAGTCAAGTATTCGTCCATTATTTCAAAGAAAGAGCTCTCTCTGTTTTTTATCAACTCAAATGAGAGGGGGTGATTTAAGATTTCTTCCGTTTTCTTGAGGTGTTTTCTGAGAGAGTTGTCATAATCGCGCACGTCGCCTTTTGATTTCTTCTTGAATTCCACGAATTCATCAAAATGGTGCCAGAAGTTTTTAGCAAAAGTGATCTTTCTTGGATTGTCCTTGTTTTTAAGGAACTCATTTTTCAAAGAATTAGTATCCGGAATAATTCCTTGCTCCTGATATCTGAAATAGATTTTGGTAATAACGTTATCCATCTCGTTGAGTTTCTGATTTATGTTTGCGTATTCAGGAAATTCTATGAGTTCTTTTACCCGTTGTTTGGATTCACTCCAGTATTTCACAGGGATAGATATACCGGTTGAAATTTTTAGCCGCTGAGTATTGAAATTGAAAATGAGATTGATGAGGGATTTCGTCTTAGACTTTTTATTTTTTAGATTAAACTTTGCCTCTGCCATGAAAATGATTTTGATAAAGATATAAAATGGGGGTCAGATAGGGATCATTTTATCTTTATTTTTATTAACTTATTATCAATTTAAAAATATGCAAATGCTTCTATATTCCCTTTAAAAATTGTGATTTGTAGATAAAAATGATGAAAACATGATAAAATGTGAAAAGACTATTTAGAGTCCCGTCCGGACCGCAAAAGGGTAAATCAGTAAAATGGTTTACCCTTTTTGCTTTTTAGGTGGTTCTTAAAAGTGTTCCTCAAATAAAAATCATAGTCTGCGAGCTAGTTGTTTCTCAAAATAACATCAAGAAATTCTGTCGAATCGATTATTGATTATGCTATTTAATTCTTTTTTAAATCCCTTGCTTATAAAACTAGCGTCAATTAACTCAATCCACTTAGATTTTGCATTGGTCATTTTTTTGAAGATGTTTTCTTGTTGCTTTTGATCTAGCCGCAGTGTGTTGAATGCAGCGATAAAATCACTGCGTTTTATTTTCTTCTTTTTACCATTGAGGGTTAATGCTAAATCTTCGTCATCAGCAGGATTCACTAGCGCCGTCGCCACCATATCGTAAGCTGGCGATAGTATAGGACCGATGTTAGGATCATGGATCAATGAAAAGTTTTTTAAGTGCATATCCGCATTTCCGGTAAGGAAGGAAAATAAAACCTGCTCAAAAAAATTAACGACATCTAATCCTGGATTGGTAGAATATTTAAGGATTGTCTTGGCAATCTGTTCGTAGGATCCATGATATTTATCTTCAGTTAATCTCTCCGTTAGTTGACACATGTCTTCCATATGGAACTTCCGTTTTTTATTTCGGTCAATTCTTTTTGTGATGTAAGATAAATGGCCGTTTTCCATACGAATTAAGCTGTGCGGCACCACTTGTATTTTAGCGATGCTGGCGAGATGCATGGTGAGATCCTCTACTTCAGGTAGCTGCGGATAATTCGGCGTAGGCGGCTTAAGAATGTAATCTCCCCACAAACCAACAATTGTAAATCGGCTTGGTTCATCTTTAGGACCACTGACTAAATTCAATGATAATTTAGCTTGCACACCAGTAACTGTTGACTGCTTTTTAATAATCTCAGTCGCCAAATCCGCCATTTGTTTTTCGGAGAAAGTCAATAATGGAGGAGTTGGCTGGCCAAACATTTTTTTGCAGCATGCAATATGAAAATCAATTTCTTTTGATTCTAGCGGCTTATAGCAGTACAAACATTTTTTCATAATTCGTCTTCTAATGAATGAATGCTGACAGCGCCAATACAATCTTTACAGCATGCTAATAATAATCCCATTCTATCTCGTTGGTTAATTTTCCAGTTTTTTTCGGCGATATTCAATAACCAACCTTCAGGTATCAAGCCATCGAAAAAGGGGAAGAGCACTTTGCTGTTATAAGCTTCTTTTTGAATTGGAAGAGTAAGGCTTATTGGTTTAGGTTGATCGCTTTTCAAATACACTTCGTCATAAGTAAAATGATAGCCATGTTCGTCTTGCGATAACCAACCGGCCAACTTATCGTGAATTCTTACTTCGGCGTTTCTCATATAGTATCAGTTTTTCGTTCTATTAGAACTGGGCCGACTTCATAACCAAATAGTTTAAAGATCTGGTTTACTTTATCCATGCGTAAAGATTCTTTTCCTTGTTCCAAATCCCGAACAAATCGAAGTCCCACGCCCGCTTTTTCTGCTAATTCTTTTTGGGTAAGCTTGATTGAGCTCCTTTTTTCTTTTACGAATTCGCTTAATGTCATATTATACCATTTCGGGTATAAATATAGTGTTTTTTGTTTGTATTATACCCAATAAGGTATAAAATGAGTTGTTTTTTATTTTTTATACCTTTTCGGGTATAACTTAAAGCGTGCTAATTTTAAATATTGCAAGCATAATATGGATTAAAGTGGATTATTATGGAAAAGTGAATCTTCTGAATGTATTGAAAATAATAGGTTGTATGGATTATTTTGTTTCAAATGGATTTATTAGAGAGCTCTATATTTTCTGCCTGTCACGCAGGAGGTCTCGGGTTTGAGTCCCTTCCGGACCGACATTAAACAAAAAACCCCTTGATTTTCAAGGGGTTTTTTGTTTTAACGTAATGAATTCCTATGTATGCTTAGAAAATTTTATTTGTTCAAACGCAGTTGGCATGCCTTCGTGTTCGGAGTTGACTTAACTATTTTCTTTGTGTCATTTATCTTAAAGCTGAAATGTGTCCCACAATGGTTTCGTTGTCACCACAATCAGGTTTAAATTTTACTACGTAAACATATACGTCAGTTTGTACAACATTTCCATTTAATCTCCCGTCCCAAAATCCATTAATACCATCCCAATGGTATATTTCGGCGCCCCATCGGTCAAAAATGGAAACCTTCAAATCATCTACAAATACTCCTTTGATTTGAAAAAAATCATTTTCCCCGTCGTTGTTTGGTGTAAATGCGTTTGGAATGTATATTCCGCCGTAGGATTCATCGTTTTTTACTTTCACGTAAATTGAATCACTTGCCTTACAAATGTTTTCTACGCTAACATAATAATATCCCGAAGATTGTGCACTGATGCTGATGCTGGAACTTGTTTCTCCCGTGCTCCAAAGGTAGTTTTTGCCTCCACTAGCTTCTAATGTGATGTTTTCGTTTTTGCATACTGGTTCGCTGCTATTTACGGTAGTACTAATGGCAGGGTAAAGTTTAACTTCAACAGTGTCGAAGCTGATACATCCTTGTAAATTTCCAGTTAAAATGTATTGGTGATTTTGCACTGAAGCACCTTTGTTTTCAACTGTCAACAATGGATTTGCAATTTTGCTGTCTGATAAATTGTTGCTCGGATACCAAGAGTAAATCATGTTGGCTTCTTTTCTTCCCAGAGTTTGATTTACTTTTTCGCAAAGTTCCAAATCGTTGCCTGCAAAAACTGTGGGCAAGGGTTTAAGGGTAACAACAACATTATCACTAGCTGAGCATCCCAATTCAGTAACGGTAAGTTTGTATGAATAGGTAGTCGGTGACGAAGTAGTATTTAGGGCTTTGAATTGCGGGCTTTTAGTGGATGTGAAACTAAGGTTTTGGGTTGGTGACCAAGTGTAAGTGAGATTTGGTTTTGTGTTATTTGTTAGAGTAATTGCATTGTCGGAACATACGCTGGTATCAGGTCCTGCATCCGCAATTGGCAATGGTTTTACAGTGGCTTGCATTGAGTCGCTTTTAGTGCATCCTTGGGAGGTGACAGTGAGGGTGTATTTGAATGTGATATTGGCACTCGTTATATTGTCTTCTTTGAAAACCGGATTTGAAATTGTTGAGCTATTAATAGATGTTGCTGGAAGCCAATTGTAGGTATAGCCTGTCACTGACGCAACACCCAACTGACCATTTTCGTTGGGGCAAACACTAATGTCATTTCCTGCATTGGCAACGGGTAAAGGTTTTACAGTTGCCAGCACTGTGTCTGTTGCTGTGCAACCTAATGCACTAACAGTTAAAGTGTATTTAGTGCTGAAAGAGGTGCTACCTGCATTCGCTTTTTTGAAAATTGGATTTGAAATGTTGGTGCTGTTTAGTCCTAATGCTGGCGACCATGAATAAGTGTAAGTAGCAACGTTTGCAGCACCGATCGTAGCTTCTTCATCCGGACATACATTCACGTTGTTGCCTGCATTGGCAATTGGATTGGGGTTCACAGTGATTTCCACCGTATCTTTTTTTACACATCCACTTGAAGTGACCGTAAGAATATACTCGTGTTTTACTGGATTTGCTGTTGCGTTTGTTAATGTAATTGAAGCTTGAGAAGAGCTGCCTGCCGCTGGATTCCAAGAGTAAGTGTACCCATTGATTGCGGCGGCACCAATAGTTGCAGCAACCCCAGAACAAACAATTTTATCGCTGCCTGCATTAGCAGAGGGCAGAGGCTTTACAGTTATTTTTACTGGTTGCAAAGCACTTGAACATGCGTACGGGCAAGCGCCAACAAATATTGTTGTGTCTTTGTAAAGTGCGGTTGTTGTAATTGAATTTGCGGAAGAGAATTTTGAATTTTTATCTAGCGATGTGTACCAACTAATGGTAGCGTTGAGAGGAACATTGCCTTGCAGACTGGCATTTAACGTAGCGGTTTCACCGTAGCAAATTGAAACTGGCTGCGCATTGATAGTGAAAAGCTGTTTGCTATAAATTGCATTGGCAATACCGGCGCCGCCCTTCGTTGCTCCATTGGGTATGAATTCAGTGATTAGAGGTGAAGTAGAAGTGCCATTTGCTCCACCTATTGCTGAGCGAGTTGGATTTCCATTGGTGATGGCAATATATCCACCTCCGCCACCACCACCCGGACCTTCACATTCACTGTAATTAATTATTTGTGAACCACCTTTTCCACCGTTGGCATTGATGGTAATTCCTGCAATGCTGCCATCACTATCTATTATTACAGTTCCACCTCCGCCACCACCACCGGGGGCGTCATTGCCTGCAGAACCCACAGGTTGTGGTTTTCCCGGCGATCCATTGGCGATGATAGCACCGGTCCCACTAACTGTTCCGCAGCTTTTAATGAAAACCAAACCACCTCCCGAACCACCATCGGATCCAGCATTGTTGTTTTGATCTCCAGCTCCAGCCCCACCTCCTAAAAATATTCGTCCGCTTGAATAGTCCAATGGATGTCCACCGCGACCACCTACATTTTGCCTGTTGTCACCACCCCATATAGCGCCCGGACCGACACTAAGTGCATCTAAATCTATAGTGCCAAAAGTATATCCACCTCTGCCGCCGCCACTGCTTGTAGAACCAGAAAATCCAGCTGCTTCGGTATTCCATGCATTGGCCCAAGAAGCAGTAGAGATATCAGGATTCCCATTTCCCGTGTAAATGCCTAGTCCAGCATTTGATCCACCACCGCCGCCTGCGTTGTGTGCGTTTCCGCCACCACCGCCGTTGGCTGGTGCACCTCGTCCATAAGTGCCACCGTAGGCAAGGTAGTCGGCGCCAAATCCGGCAATGCTTTCACCCTTTTCAGCACCATCACTTGAATTAATTGAGGCGTAGGAGTTTATGCCATAAGCAGTGTTTTGATCAATTGTGCCTGGTCGAAAACCAAGTCCGGTCACATCAATAGTTCCATTAATAATTGTATTTCCACTTATTTCTGCAACCACCACTCCTCCGATAGATCCATCCCACGGCAGTGCGCTAATGCTTGCGCCGGCTTGAATGGTGAGGTTCACATAACGAGGTACTTTAACTACCTGCACTTTTCCTGAGTTGGTATACGAGTGAATGAGAGGGCAAGAAAAAGTGATTGTATTTGTTCCCGCATTGGTGCTTAACACTTCAAGAAATTCATAAAATCCACAATTGTTATAATTGCTTACACTTCCCCAGGTGTCATCATTGGCGGTGCTTATCGTTGCACCCTGCATTTGAATAATAAATAGCAAGTCGCCGCTCGCAATCCCTGTAACATCATTGACAATTAAAGTGGTGGAACCAGCGGCCAAGTTGGCACTTAAAGTATAATAGTTATTTATTACGCTACTGGCTCCGGTAATTGAAATGCTATTGTCCTTTCCTTGTTGCGCGCAAAGCAGCACCGGGCTAATAAGCAATGTGAAGATATATGATGTAATTCTTTTCATTCCTTCATCATAAAATTTTATTTCGCCTTGTTTGATTTTTTCTCATCAAACGGTGTACTGCTTTTTGTCTCTAATGTTTCAAGAATTTTCTTACATCAGTTCTATGCAATTATCTAACAACAAGAAATTTAGTGTTTGTAGAATTACTTTGAATAAAGTAAATCCCATTTGGAAAATCACTTATGTTGATGTGTTCAGATACATTACCGGAAATGTTGTTTTTGGCGTACATCAATTCGCCTAATTCATTGAATACTTGCAATGTTTCTAGATTGTTATTAGTGCTGGTGAATGAAACGTATACTTCATTTGTCGATGGATTTGGATACACCAATAACTGTTTTGTCGCATTAGAATTGAATTGTACTTCGGTGCTGAAGTCGGCTACTTCATCCAGTGATGTTACCGCGCTATGAGCGTATACATCTACAATGTGCTGCGTAGTATTTTGAGTATTAACTAAATCAACCCATGATGAAAAATAGCACCACATTGCGTCTTCTTCAATGCATTTGTCAATGTCGGGAATGGGCCCATTCTCAGTGAGGGCTATTAGTTTTTTTCCATCAACGATGGAGAATAATTGATCAAAAACACTTTTTTGACTTCCATAAGAATAGGCACCTGGATAGGAGTCATATCCCAAAATATCTACTTTGGAATTTCCCGGATACCAGTCGGCTTCAGGAGTTGACCAAACCCAAATTAAATTATTTAATCCGTGGTGATTGGTGAGTCTGTCGTACATTAAATCGTATAATGCGAGGCAAGATGCTGAGCCTTTTGCTCCCCACCAAAACCAAGCGCCACCAGCCTCGTGCAACGGACGCCACAATACCGGTACTCCTGCAGTTTGAAGTCTTTTCAATTGCACTGCAATTGCATCTATATCCCTAACGATGTCTGTGTATTCTTGAGAGGCAGTATTGCTTACCTTTGAAACATCGAAGGTGGTTTTATCGGCCATAAAAATGCTTGTTTGCAATTGGCCTCCTGAAGGAGAAAACCAATGCCATTGAAAACTAACTATTCCTTTATCATTGGTTGAATTGTACCAATCAATTGCGTTTTGAACAGTTCCATCGTCCCACGAAGACCAGTCGTTGTGCCAAGGATTATGAGGAGAATAATTCTGCATGTCAAAAGCACGAAGAACCGGTGATTTTCCGGAAATAGCAATGAGTTGACTCCAATAATCAGTTTGTCCAGAGATTATTTTACTTCCATAATTTGATCTCAAGAAGCTATAAACATCTTTTGTTTTTTGATCAGCGTTAGGATTGATAAGTGAGCTCACTGTTGTTGAGTAATCGTGAGGAGGAACAACAGTGAAAGTGAACTTATCAAAGTACATCCATCCCCAGTTTTTTACAATTTCAATAGTGTTGTCTCCAGCTTGCAGCAAGATGTTGCCCGCGTTGAAATTAAAAAAGCTGTTGTTGGCGGGAAATATTAAGGTGGAAAATTTGGAATTATTTACATACAAATCCTGACTTTTCCCTCCCATTGAAGTGTTCACAGCGATAACTAAATTGTAGTAAGCTTTTGTTGGAGCAGTAATGGTTATTTTGAGTGATCCCTTGTCAGCCATATAAACATATCCACTGCCCGAATATCCTGCAATGGATGTTGCTTTTGTGACATCAGTTAATGTGCCATCTTCAGCTTCCTTAGTTATAACTTGTGCTTGAGCAACAGAGTTGATAGTAAGAAGCGCAGTAGTGAAAAGTAGTGTGCTAATGATTTTCGTGAAGGGGTAAAATGTATTCATTTTATAAGAGAGATTTTTATGATTATCTCTTAAAGATATTACAACTACCTACAAAAAATGTTAGTTAATCGTTCAAACGATAGTAATTTTCATTCATTTTCATTTTCTTTTAAAGGGCTTGTACTCTTACTGATAGCGGAGGGGGCAATATTGAATCGCTCTTTGAATCGCGTACTGAAATATCCTGGGTCGGTGTAACCCACTGAATAGGCAATTTCGGAAATGTTCATGGAGGAGTTTGACAGGAGAGTATGTGCCTTTTGTAAGCGAAATTCCTGAATGATATCGACTGCCGATTTACCTGTAATGGATTTTAGTTTTCTGTATAAAGTCGATTTACTCATGCCTAACTCAGCAGAAAGTATCTCAATACTTAATTCTGTTTTTTGATAATTTTTATCAATGTAGGCAATAATACTTTGCATCAATTTAGCATCGTGCGAATTGGTGGTGTAATCCTCAACATTTTTGTTTTCTAGGGTAAAACGATCTCTTAATTTTTTAACTGTTTCTAAAATGTTTTTGACTTTATGTCGAAGTATAGCGATGTTAAATGGCTTGGTAATGTAATCCGTTGCGCCGCTTTCATAACCTCGCAGTTGGTCTTCATCCATCGCTTTTGCGGTAATCATCACCACAGGAATATGCGCTGTTTCAAAGGTCGACTTAAGCTTTAAACAAAATTCAATGCCATTTACATCGGGCATAGCAACATCTGTTAAAATAATGTCGGGAATTTCTCTTTTAGCAATTTCAAACCCCGCTTTTCCGTTCTCTGCTAAAAAGGTATTGTATAAAGGATTTAAGATAGAGTCAATGACTTCTCTCATTTCGCTTTCATCGTCGATGATTAAAATGGAAAATTCCTTTTCTTCTGTCATAATTTTAAATTCGTTTATAATTCACTTTATTATTTACGAGGAAGAATTATGGAAAATTCAACCCCGCCCGTCAAATTCTTTACATCTATACGGCCCCTGTGTAATTTAGTTATTTCTTTGACAATTGCCAAACCAAGACCAAAACCTTTTTCACTTTTTGAGGTGTAAAAAGGATCAAATATTTTTACTTTTAAATCTTCGGAAATACTTGATCCTGTGTTGTATATAGAGATAATGTAGTTTCTTTTTGAGTTGTATGTTTTTATTTTTATTTCCCCATTGTTGGGCGTGAATTTAAATGCATTAATGAATAGGTTGCTAATTAATTTTTCAATCAAAGTTGCATCTGCATTTATTGAACTGTCATTTAAATTGACACTGAGTTCAATGTTTTTTAGTTGAGCCTGATTGGTGAATTCTTGCGCAATTTTTTCAATTAATGGATTGAGGTTAGTGTGCGTTAATTTAATTTTTCGTTCTCCGTCTTCTAATTTTCTAAATTCTAGTATTTCATTGACTAACTTGAGCAAGGAATGAGCATTCCTTTCCATTGTGTTTAAAATTTTATCTGCATCAGCATTGTTTTTTACTTTTTCACGAAGTAATTCAATCGGAGCGATGATCAGCGCAAGGGGAGTGCGAATGTCGTGAGAAAGTGAAGTAAAGAAATTAATTTTTGATTTGTACAACTGCAATTTGTTCATGTGATCATATCGTTGTGCTATTAATTTATTTCTGGCCCGCAAAGAAATTGTGATAAGGTAATATACAAGAAAGAGCAAAGCCACTCCCAAATTGAAGTAGATGAAATAGGCCATTTTGGTTTTATACCATGGAGGCAAAATAATTATTTCCAGCTGTTTTATTTTGGATGAAGATGATCCTTTTACATTTTGGGCTATAATTTCAAGAAGGTGTTTTCCGGGATTCAAGTTACTTAGGGAAATGAAATTTTGCGATCCAACGCTTATCCATCCGTTACTTTCGTTTTTTAATCTGTATCGGTATTTTATGTTTTTGAAATTGCACAAATCAATTGCTGCATATTTTAATGTAAGCACGTTGGTAGAGTAGTCAATGCTAATTGAAGAAGTGTTTTGAATATGGTTTTTTAAAAAACTATTTTCATTGGGTTTTTGTGATACGAAATTGATTTGAATGTCGGTAAAAACGATATCAGGAACGCTTTTTTTTGTTGAAGATTTGTCGGGATCAAAAAATGTAAATCCATTCAAGCTACCGAAAAGCAATTCGCCTTTTGCTGTAGTATATGCAGCTTTCTGGTAAAAAGTGTTGATGGGTAAACCATCGCTTGTTGACAGTTGTGTGATTTTATTATTTAGCAGATCAACGCATGTTATTCCTGTGTTGGAAGAAATCCAGAGTCGACCTTTTTTATCTTCTGTAATACCTTTAAGCAAATCGGGAATGCCTAGTATGGATCCTACGTGCGTAAAATTTTGGACTTCTGTATTATATAAATCAAGACCTCCATCGGTCACTATCCAAATATTGTTTTTGCTGTCTTCAAAAACATCAATTACCGCGTTTGAAATTAATGATTGTGCATTTTTTCTATCGTGATAAAAATAACTTAATCGGTCATCTTTCAGCAAGTATAGTCCGTCTTTAGTGCCTATCCATATTCTTTTTTGAGAGTCTTTGGTTATTGAGTTTCCCCACTTTGGTTCCGAGAAATTAATAAGGGCGGATTTCTTGTTTTGGTTGAGCACCACGTTTTTTTTGAAATCGAAAATGAACACACCTTCTCCATGGGAGGCAATCCACAGGGAAGAGTCGTCAACGCAAATACCTTTTATATTCGAACAAAAGAGTGCGTTTTTATTGTTGGTATTTCCTTCAATGTGTTGAATTATTTTAAAAGTTGTTTGGTCAATGCGTAAAACGCCTTGACTCCAAAAGGAAAGCCAGATGTCGTTTTTATTTCCTTTTTTTATGTTTAGTATTTTTGAACTTGTGAAGTTGGGGCCCAAATTCACTTTCGTAAATGTTTGTTCAGCAGGATCAAATAAGTGTAAACCATTACCATCGCTTCCCACTAATATTTTACCATTATCAAGTTCAACGAAGGAAGATATTTTAATTCCGGTATTAGAGTTAACGGAGTTGCCATGGTTGTAAAAATTTTCTTTTTGTTTGTTTTTAGCTAATATTCCATTGCCATGAGTGCCTAGCCAAATATTGCCAAAGCGATCGGTCAATAGGCAGGTTGTTGGAAGATCAATACCAGCATTATTTGCTTCCGGATGAAATGTTAGGCGTTTAAAGCCTTGTTGCGGACCAATGTACTTGTTAACGTTGCCACTGGGATTTCCTATCCAAATTGTATTTGTTTTGTCTTTGTAAATATAGTTTATGGTGTTGTTAAAAAGACTGTTTGGGTTTTTGCTTTGGTGTTTAAGTAGCTGGAAATTTGAAATATTCCCATTTTTAAAATAGATCAATCCGCTGTTTGCAGTGCCAACGAAAATAGAACCGTCAGCGGAGGATTCCAAAGCAGTAATTTTATCTTTTAAGCTATGGGACAATTGTGTATTAAAATTTGGTACAGAAGTATTTTTGTTTGGTGACATTTTAATGAGGCCCGAACGAAAGGTGCCTATCCATAAATTCCCTGATTTATCGGGTAGGAGTGCTGAAATGTCAAAGTCGAACCCTTTATTATTGGAATTAAATTTTTTAGTGAAAATTACATTTTTAGAAAGGGACGACAGTTGAAAAAGTTGGTTTTTACCACCTGCCCATATGTTCCCTTTTCTATCTTCTTTCATTGCAATAATTGAATTGCCGAATGTGGTTTCAATTGTAACAAATTCGTCGGAGTCAGCATTGTAATAGGCCAGCCCTTCATCTGTTCCAACCCAAATGGTTCCTTTTTTGTCTTGAATCAAGCAATAGATCCAATTGCCTGGCAAGGAGGAATTGCCGAGATTCGAACTTCTATAGGTGGTGAATTCTTTTCCGTTGTATCTGCTCAGGCCACTCCAGGTGCCTACCCATAAAAAACCATTTTTGTCTTCCAACAAACATTCAACGTAATTGTCAATCAAACCTTCGCTAACAGTGTAATAATCCCAATTGCTTATTTTTTGAGCGCGAAGCTTGGTGGTATTGAGCAATAAAATGAAGCAAACGGCAATGGTGGCGATATTTTTTGCAGCTGCTTTAATCATTTTACTTAAGGATTATCAAAAAGTAAGATTGATACGGATTCAGAAACAAACGGTTACTTACTTAATATTTTAAGGTTGCTGGCAAACACATCATCAAACGAGAACTCAATTTCTATCGTGGAAATTTTTATTTGTCCGAAGCATTAAAATTGAATTGTTTGTTTTGTAAAGTATTTGATAGTTTTTTATTTTTTCTCCACTATTGAATATTCGTTCAAATCTCTTTGATAATCTGTCAAAAAATGTATTCTAATGAACTGAAAATCAAATTAGTGAATTAAAATTCGTTTTTCTTGCGACGTATGTTTTTATGATATATCTTGCTACAAAATCACAAATGTTTTTTGAGTATTCCTTTGTGAAAGTTCATTTAATTGAAGAAAGATGAAATGTATTTTTGAAAGCTTTTTATTTACAAAAAGTTCGATTTTATTTCTTGCGTGTTTTTTCACTTTTGGTGGCTCAGTGCATAGTCAGTGTTTGGCAATGCCTGCTGAGCCAGTTTGTTCCGGAACCCCACTTTCAAATGGTGCAAATATCAATGGTGGATCCACGTATTACTCAAATGGCGGAACATTTAGTGGCGTTGCATTAAACGGAGGTACACTAATCTTGTGCTCGGGTACTACTGCGTTATCGGGTACTTATAACAATGGAACTATAGTAACAAAGTCGGGAGCTATTTTAAATACCACTTACAGTACTGCGGGTTCAAATTGTTCATTGTATAATTATGGAACCACAAATTTCAATTCAGGATTATTTATAAATACATCGGCGGGAGCATTTATGAATGCGCAGGGTGCTACAATCAATGTCATTGGAAATTTAGCAGGCAATGGTTGTCAGATGGTGAATTATGGTAATATAACAGGCACAGGAACACTTGGAGATTGGCAAAACAGTGGAGGTATTTGTCAAGGGGACGGAGCAACAATTTCAGTGGCGAACATCACATGGTCGTCTTTAAATAATTGGTTTACCACACCAAACGGAAATTCATGTATTAGTTATTCGGGCACTGCAACTTCTGGAAATAGCCATCCTTTTTCGCCAAATGCAGGAACTACAATTTGTCAAAAAGTTGGTGCTAGCAATGAAAGTGGTTCAGGCAGTTGGGGTGGTGCAACACTAAATCAATCTTGTGCTGCGTGCGGTTTAACTTGCAATTCAGTTGGAGGGGTTGTAAGTTCAAATGCTACGGTATGTTCAGGTTCAAACAGTGGGACTTTGGTGTTGTCAGGTCATAATGGCAATGTTGTGAAGTGGCAAAGCTCTACAGATAATTGGGTGACACCAATAGATATAGTTAATATCACTACCTCACAGAGCTATTCAAATATTACTGCATCAACTAAGTATAGAGCAGTGGTTCAGGACGGATTATGTGCGGCAGTGAATTCTGCAGAAGTCACTATCACCGTTGATCCTGTATCAGTAGGTGGGACAGTGAGTGCTAATACAACAGTATGTTCTGGATCCAATTCAGGAACCTTGACTTTGTCGGGTTATACTGGAAGCATAACAGGTTGGGAAAGTTCTACTGATAATTTTT
>JAPLEZ010000053.1 GCA_026390935.1 Bacteroidota bacterium | reverse complement strand
AGCCAATTCTTTTTGCTCCTCTGTAAGTTGCTTTTTACCATTGCCGCTAAATGCTAACGATGTATTTGAATTTTGCTCATGTCGCCAGCGGTAGATGAATTTTGGCAATATGCCTAACTCACGCGCAATCTCTTGCACACTTCCCCGAACTTCGCTTAATTCAACTGCTTTTTGTTTGAATTCTTTGCTGTAAATTTTTCTCTCTTTTTTCATTTTATTAAGGTATTGATTTGTTTCAATTTACCCTTAACTTAGTGTCCACTCAAATGTAGCAAGTCCAGTTGCCACCAGTTGTAAAAACCAGTGGCACAATGCCTGAACATTTATGAAGCGGATGTATCATATTTTATCTAGAAATCAATGTACTATCACAAATTTTTTGCTTTTAATTCCTTTTGCAGATTCAATCTCTATTTGTGATGAGTAATGCGCCAATCCAGTGAAAGTACCTAAGGTAATACGAACATTATTTCCACTTTTTTCAATAGTGGTTCCTGCTGGTAAATTAGAACCATCCAAGTTTAAAACCTGATTGTAAGTTCCATAGGTAGAATCTGCTCCAAGTTTCACATAGGCCTTTACTAATGAATCACTTTCCAACTCAATAACATAGGTTACCGTGTGACTTACTGCATTAATTGCCGCATCTGCTTGCTCAGGAGTCATCATTGGCGTTAAATTCAACGCGCTTTGTGGAGTTGTAATTACTCTAAAAAAAGTCACACCTTGTTGCGCCATTGAAGTGAATCCTGATAAGATCACTGCCATTAAAATCATTTTTGTTTTCATACCTCTATTTTTGTTTTCAAATATTCTTCTAATTCGTTCATTTTGCGCAAAGCATAGCCACACAGTGCTTTTCGCTACTATTAATTTTCGTGAGCTTACCAACATCCCCTATCAAATTATACACTTAATCAAAATCGGTGTATAACTGTTTAACATAAATTTCATCGCAAATATAAGTACTTTAACGTAATTGTCAAGAACCAATTGTTAGTAACCTGAAATTCTATAACGATTTCTTTATACGAAAGTGTCAAAACATCCGGTAAACGGATAGGAATAGCAGGTTGAACTTGTGGAAAAATATTTTCTAAAACAAAAACGTTTCTTTTTTAACGTCCGAAAAAAGCCGGATATCCTTTCCACTTTTTCTTATATACCAAATGAACGTTTGAAGGAATTTCTTTTGGTTTTAAATCGCGACCTGGTAATTTCCCTTTACAATAGAGCAGCCACTCTTTTACACTTTTAATTTTTTGCTTTTCAACATGACTTTGAGCCCTTTCATAGGACCAGTATTCTCGTTCACTCTTAACAACATTGCCAGTTCCCAAAAAGTCACCCCAGCCTTTCCACTCAGCCTTGTACACAGCATTTGGAGTTTGAGGAAAACCAGCAATCAAGGCTGGAAGATTTTTCATTTCCCCCTTTATGTATTTAAACCACTGCTTGCGATTTTTCAAATTAAGCCCCTTTACGAAGGCCTTAGCTTTAGCAAAACTAATGGCGTCCTCTTTACTAATTCGCTTACGCCTGCCAGTACCTAAAAACTCAGCCCAACTTTTCCAATGACCAGTCCTTTGGTAAATTTCATTTGGGTATTTAGGTAAAAAGCTGTTAAGATCAATTTTTGAAACTGCAAGCTTACTACTTACAAAAACCCGCCACTCCTTTGCACTTTTAATATTGTTTTTTATCGCAGCATTTCTCGCCATTTCATAGCCAACAAAGTTTCTTGGTGGAGGAACACTTTTACCCAAAAAGTAAGGCCAGCCTCTCCATTCCTCATAATATATATCAGGAGAAAGTGGAATGTCATCAGGTAGTTTTGGTAATTTTTTCATTTTTCCTTTACAATAACCCACCCACGCTCTTTCGCTTAGAAGTCCGAGAGCCGAAACAAACTCGCGCGCCTTTTCAAAAGAACAACAGTTTAGTCTGCGTTTTTTTTCAGGATGACCTAGAAAAACTGCATAACCCTCAAATTCTGCATACACTTGATCTGGACTTTTAGGGATATCTTTTGGGAATTTTGGCCAATCTTTTCTCTCGACTTTACCACTTGCGAATGCACGCCATTCATAATAAGTACGAATCCCTACCTTTTTTGCAAAGGCTTTGACCTGCTCATATGGACGATACTTAACTATGCCAGTGAATGATGGTCCTAACCACTTTTCCCATGATTCCCACTCCTTTGCATAAATTATATTCGGACTCTTAGGCAATTCTTTAGGTATTGGAGGAAGGCTCCCTATTCTGCCATGCGCATAAAGTCTCCAATGAGCGCTCGTGGAAATACCAAGTGTGCTGGCAAATTTCTTCGCTCTTAAATAAGGCCAATATTGTTTGGGCGTCCTCAAAGTTCTTTTTCCGAGAAAATCTTCCCAGGATATCCATTCCCCAGTCCGTTTATATTTCTGTTCTGCGAGTTGTGGAATAAATTTTAAGTTAGCGTCACTACTTCGATTCTTTTTGTAATAGGCAATCCACTCTTTTCTCTGCCCAAATCCTAACGTTCTAACATAATCCTTTGCTTTATGGTACGGCCAAACCTCTGCCAAATAATACACCCCCAAAAAATCACCCCAATCTTTCCATTGCCCTTTCTTAGCATATATACGTTGTGGTGTGCTAGGTATCTCCTTAGGAAGCGGAGGATAATTCTTATTACTGCCCTGAACATAAGCTCGCCACTCCATAACACCACCTAGTTTTAAGCGGCGTACAAAAGCCTTCGCCTTGTCATAATCCCAATAATTTATTTGAACTGGCATCTGTACCGAGCATTATAGTGTAAACACACAAAGTTGCATATGGCAACTAACTTACGCTGCAAAGATCATAATTTCTCTTCAAAAATTAAGATGATTTTGATCAACTGAAAATTATAACTTGAGGCTATTCTAAAGCTCCACTAATCACGATTTCACCCCCTGCAATTTCATTTAGTAGATTGTAACCAGGGAGCACTTTTTGCACATTGCTCAAATTCACGCTCACCACATGTATAAAATTTTGACCACCCAAAGTTCCTCGCACCGAATAACTCCCATTTATATTATCAGTAGCTATTACAGGTAGACCACTACTATTAATAGCAGCAACCATTCCTGCCGCCACTAAAAGAGCAGTAGAGCCATTTATGGGAGAATGAAAAGTAATTGAAGTACTATTTATAGTATCGGTGTAATCTGCATCATTCACAACCTCACTAACAGAGACCGTATCTTCCTGCGGAGCCAAAGTCCCTAGGTCACGATTTGCAAAAATTCTTCCCTGAATCTTTATTGTTTTATCCATCAGTGGAGAATAAATCGCTTTTGCATCAGGATGCGTTACCAATATTTTTCCTGCCTCCTGATTCAAAATCAGATTTCCGTTGTAATTCACAATTGCATTTCCTCGGATATCATTCCAGTTGTTAACCACTGGACCATTAATCACCAAAGTTCCTCCAGCCTGATAAGAGAAGTAATCTGATTTTCCAAGTGCTATGGTTTCTTTACTGTAAGAAGTGGTTTTTCCATTGAGAGTTAATTTTGCGTTAGCCGCTGAGTGAATCACAGCTCTATTGAGTTTCGATTCAACGTCTCCGTTGATCGTTATTTCTGACCCCACCACTCCTCTATTTAAAATAATTCCAAACCTTCCTTCTGCTTTCACATCTGCATTTATTTCAAGATTTTTTATT
>JAPLEZ010000018.1 GCA_026390935.1 Bacteroidota bacterium | reverse complement strand
TTTGCATTTACAGTGACAGCGCTGCTTGCAGAAGAAGTGCTTGCATTGGCATTGTCGTATGCTTTTGCAGAAATGCTGTGGTTGCCATTGGATGGATTGCTCCAGGTATAAGTATAAGGCGCACTATTGTCGCTGTTCAATAAAGTTGATCCATCGTAAAATTCAACTTTGGCAATTGATCCATCAGCGTCATTGGCGCTGGCAGAAATGGTGATGCTGCTGCCTTCACAAAAATTGCTGTTGTTGGTCGGACTGGTCAACTGCACCGTTGGTGCTTGGTTGCTTGATCCACCGCCACCTCCTCCTGTTGAACCTGGCTTCCAGAAATTACCAGTGAGGGTAAACAAAGTTAAAGCACGCAAGGTGCTATTAAAGTATGATTCGCTATTGCCTAAAGCCACCACCGCCGTGTAGCAGCTATTAAGATGATTTTGATAAGTGGCGCTTGAACCCATTACGGCTGTGGCGTATGTGGAGAAAGCGCCTGCTTTATAGGAACCCTGACTAGGACTAGAGGCGTTGGTTGGTAGTGGGCCTTTTAAATTGTTGGCGTTGCCGTTGGACCATGCTGCTATTTTAGCACAAATATCCGCTGCGGTGGTAGCTGCAGAGGAACCGTTCCAAATATAATCAGTGGCCATGCGCCACGGATTACGGCAGGCATCCCAACCATATTCACTCGGACCGTTGCATGCATTTGCCGCAGCACTCGGATCGGCCCAGTTGCTTACAAGGCCAGTGCTGCTATTTCTATTGCTAAGTAAAAAACTGTTGCTAGCACTCACAGTACTGTTCCAAAAACTAGCTTGGCTACTCTCTACTTTTGCAAACTCCCTGTAATATGCTGGAGAAAAATAGCTGGGATTTCTGCAACTATTACTGAAACCCCATGCGTCACCATTGATAGTTTGGTGGCTATTGGGATGAATTTCGTACTGTCGAATTTTCCCAATTAAGGTGTTGGCTTCTGTATTATAGTCGTAGGGTGAGGTAGCGCTAGGCCACTGTTGTTCGGCAATTATTAGTGCCATTGCTGCATCAAGTTCAGCGTCGGTAGCGCCGTTGTAGCCCGATGCTCCTGTACAGCCATTTATTTTCCAATTCATTACGCCATTTGAATTGCTGTTGTCTTTATAATATTTCCACAAACCATCAAAGGTTGTTTTATCGGCTGCATAAGCTGCAAGCAACATTCCGTAAGCAATGCCTTCCGACACGGTAGAGCTGTTGTCGTCGAAAAGCACTCTTTTACTGGTGCCGCAATCGCGCACATAATTTGTTTTCCATTGATTGTAGGCCGTTGCAGCATCGCTCGACTTCCCATAAGTTCCGCTGGAAGGGAGGTTGGTGGGCATAATGCCAAAAGCATAGCTTGTGTTACTTCCAAATGGTTTAGTTGCTCCAGCGGGTGTATTAATTTGTGCTACTACACTTGAGTTGAGAATGACAAATACAAGCAGACTTACTTTTACGGCAATTGTTTTCATTGAAAAATGATTGGTTTAATTATTCCGTTAAGAAAAGTCAGTTACGAGTAATACAGATATACCCAATAGGAAGAGGCCATCTTTCTATTATCCTTTGTTGTAAGCTTTATCAATATAGCACATTAACTTTGAAAAGTCAAGAGAAATATTGATTGCAAATTCATATGGGACTTTTCACATTACTTATTATATTTGGAAAACTGTAGGAAGATTATTTGCTGAGCATCTTTTGTAAAGGCAAATAGTTTTGAAGGGGACAGAGATCGATTAAATCATTTGTGATTTTTTTGATCTCTGTCCCTTTTTTTTATTCCTTTTTTTGTTGAATTTATTAATACCCTAAACCCAAAAAACTATGAGAAAATTTTACTGCATTTCGCCAACTAAGTTGTTGACGATGATTTTGTTTTTGTTTGTCCAAATGAGCAGCTTGCTAGCTCAAACACCTGTTCAGAAATATGGTCAGTTGAAAGTGACGGGTTCACAAATTACTGATCAACTGGGGAATCCTGTTGCCTTGCGAGGTATGTCGAATTTTTGGAGTAATTCAAACGAAGGAGCTAATTTTTTTGACGCTGCTACAATTAAATGGTTGAGAGATGATTGGTGTATTGATGTGATACGTGCTGTAATGGGTGTTGAGGATTTAGGGGGGCAACAAGGTTATTTAAACAATGCAGCAGGAGAGAAAGCAAAAATTATTAGAGTAATAGATGCTGCCATTGCCAACGGAATTTACGTTATTGTTGATTTCCATACGCACAATGCCGAAACCGCAACGCAAAAAGCGGCTGCTAAAACTTTTTTTAAAGAAATTGCTCAGGCTTATGGAGATAAACCAAATGTATTGTATGAAACTTTTAACGAGCCAATTTATCAAAGCTGGAGCACTTTGCGTGCTTATCACAATGAAATGGTGAGTTATATTCGTCAATACGATGCCGACAATATTATTATTTGTGGAACCAGAAGTTACTCACGAGAAGTTGAAGAGGCTGCCGACAATAAAGTAACTGGTACTAACATTGCCTATACCGCGCATTTTTACGCAGGTGGAGGTACCGACCATAACAATGATTTGCGAATGAAAATTACCAATGCAATGACAAAAGGTGCTGCTATTTTCGTTACCGAATATGGAACTTGCGATCCAAGCGGTAATGGAAGTTATAATGCCGGCAATACCCAAACTTGGTGGGACTATTTAGATCAAAAAAAGATTGGTGCTTGCAACTGGGCGATATCCAATAAAAACGAAACAGCATCAATTTTAACGAGTGGTACTACCGCTAAAAGCAATTGGAGCAATGGTCAAATCACTACTTCAGGTGCCTTGGTTAAAGCATATTTAAAAAATAAGTGTAGCACAAGTTCGGTGTCGGGTACAATTACCTTAACAGCGCCAACCGCAAATGCTCAGTTTAATGCTGGACAAACAGTAACCATTTCGGCTACCACTACAGTATCTGTTGGCGGTACTATTTCTAAAGTTGAATTTTATGATGGTGAAATTTTATTGAATTCTGATACGCAAGCGCCATACTCTTATAGTACAAGTCTTTTGTCGGGAGGAGCGCACACCATCAAAGCGGTTTCCTATGATCAGTTTGGAAATGTTGTAGCAACATCAAGCGACATTATTATCTCTGTGGTTGGAGCATCTCAAATTTCAACAAAAGGTGCTACTGATATGTTTGAAACTACAGCACAAGTAGCAGTGTTAACTGGTGGGAAAGATTGTGCATCTCCAAAAGCGGCAACTTATGCTGGTATTTTTTGGTGGGAAGATAAATCGATAGGAACTCCCTTTAAAGCTGAAAAAACTAGGGCTGGGGACGGTAAATTAATTTATACTTTGTCTCAAGCATTGAATAAGTACGAAGCCATTGGACTAGCCTTTGGCTCTCATTGCAATGGCACTAAAGTTCCATATACCTTGGATTTATCACAAAATGCGGTAATGAAAATGAATGTTAGTGCACCGGTAACTAACACAGTGAATTTAGAACTCAAAATACAATTAAAGGATGCTGACGGAACAATTTTGGCATTTAATAGTCTTGTAGTTGATGGTTCTACAATCAGAAACACATGGGCTACCGGCGCCTACTATCGTTACGAAATTGGGTTTAACACAAACCACATACAGCGGTGGGGCAATCTCCAGTGCACACTGACATGCAGGTTGGGCCAGGTCCATTAAAACCTAATACATCAGTAAATTTTGAATTTGATTTCAAGAAAGCTGTGACTATTACCAATACCACTTATCCTGCGGGCATTGATTTAAACAACACTAAATTTGATTATACTAAAGTTTCTGAGGTCATCATCATTGTGGTAAACAGTGCACAAAATGCGCAATATCAGCCGCTGGCTTTTACCGATCAACAAGTGATTTTCTCAGGATTTCAATTTGGTGACGTAAATTCTGGCGTAGCCATTTGTACTCCGATAGCACCTGTAACTACTGCTTCAGCTTCATTGTGTGAAGGTGTTACTGGCGCATTAAGTGCAACGGCATTAACTGGTTTAAATCTTAAATGGTATGGTACTGCTTCTACTGGCGGTACTGCAAGTTCTACAGCTACAATTCCTGCTACCGATAAGCTTGGAACAACGAAATATTATGTTTCGCAAATTGTACCAAATACCACTTGTGAAAGTCCGCGAGCAGAAATTTCAGCTGTTGTAAGTTCATCTACTGTTCCATCTGTGTCGTTGAGCTCAAATAAAGTAAACAACACCATTAAAGCAGGCGAGTCAATTACTTTTACAGCTGTACCAACAAATGGAGGTACTACTCCAAAATATGTTTGGAGTAAAAATGGATCGCCTATAGCAGGTGCTACAAACGCTACGTATACTTCAACCGCGTTAGCAAATAATGACCTCATTGAAGTTGAAATGACACCAAATGTTACGTGCTCAAATCCTTCACTAGTCAATTCTAGTCAAATAAAAATGGTGGTTACAGGTGCTAATTCGTTATATGAATTGTCCCAAAATAACGGACTTGGATTTTTTCCAAATCCTGTGTCAACGGAGTTGAATATTGTGGGAATGGAAAACAATTTTGAATATAAAAAAATTTTTTTGATTAAAAAGAAAAAAGAAGGTTGTGATGACCTTCTTTTTTTTTTGAGATTTTTTTGAGGTGCAGTTGTGTTTATGCATAATCTGATTCTCCCGAAAGATACCACGCCATAAATTGGTTGCAAATTTTAATTGTTGCTGTCACCATTTTGAATAATGATCTCTGTTCCGTAGTACTCTTATTACTTCTATTATTCTGAAACTTAAATGAATAATTGTAAGTATGAATCAACATTCTTTGTTGATAGAATGCAAGCACTTAATTATTCATTTTGAAGCACAATAGTCATATGAAATGCGCCATAACGCGTACCGAGATAACGGGACACCGTTGCAGATAAGGCAAATTCCATATGACCATTAAAAATTAAATTATCTACATATGAAAAAAAAACAATTACTTTCTATTTTGTTTCTTGGCCTTGGCTTTGCGGCATTCGCTCAAAGCAATTTAACGCTCATTAAAGACATTAACACTAGTACAACATTTGGAATAGGTCATGGCGATCCTTCTGCTTTTACAGTAATGAACAATAAATTGTATTTTTTAGGAAATGATGGAGTGACTCCAGGTGAAAAAATTTTTGTTACCGACCCTACTAACACCAATACCGAGATGATCGGACCTGTTGCAGGTGCAGGCACAGCAATTAGTAACATTACAGCCTACAATAACAAATTGTATTTTTATTTTAATGATGGGATAAATGGTCTGGAATTGTGGTCGAGTGATGGTACAACTGTAGGTACAAGTATGTTTAACGATTTTAGACCCGGACTTGTGCAAGGAACGAGTATACCAGCTAGTTCAACACCTGAAAATTTAACTGTGTGCAACAATCTTTTGTTTTTCACAGCATTTGATGGGACGGCAAATTTCGCACAATTATTTGTAACAGATGGTACGTTGGGCGGTACCATAAAGCTAGGTGGTGTTGCTGCTAATGCGGCAAGTTCAGGACCTTCAGCTAAATTCATGACATACAACAATAAAATTTATTTTACAGGCAATACAGGCTCAGGATATGGCTTTTGGGAAAGTGATGGTACAGTAAGCGGCACAAAGCTGATTACAGGTTCAATCAGTCTTTTGGAAAGTTCTCATAACTTGATTAATGATGCGCTTTACTTTTACGCAAGTAATACTATAAACTCTGTGCAGGGTATTTATAAATTTGATAACACTTCTGGATTACAATTACTAAAAGATACAGTAGGTCCTTCAACCGCGGGATCAACTGATTTCATTGAGTTTAATGGACAGATATTTATTTCGGGATATGATTTAAAGAATTCAATGGACAACATCGGTCATGAATTATGGGTTAGCGATGGCACACCTGCAGGTACAAAACTTTTCAAAGATATTAATGTAGGAAACGGTAGTTCCAGACCATACAATTTCACAATTTATAATTCAGAACTATATTTTTTAACTATACATAACGGAGGTGAATTATGGAAAACTGATGGTAGCCTTGGAGGTACGGTTTTAGTAAAAACAAGTACAGGTGGATCGGGTAGAAAAATAAATATTCTTTACAATAAAATGTATTTTGGACAAGCGTATATGTGGGAAAGCGATGGAACACCGTCAGGGACATTTCAAATCACGCCAACAATCACTTTAGATAATACTTACGCTCATTATGCTACCATCATTATTAATGATGAATTGTATTTTGACGCTTATTACCTTGATGTATCAAACAATAGTTCGGGATTGGAATTGTGTAAATTGAATAATCCTACCATTGGCATCAATGAAGCTCCAGATTTGATATCGCAAATAAGTGTGTATCCCAATCCAAGTAATGAATTTGTTACAGTGGAGTTTTTTAATCCAACGCAGAAAAATATTTCAATAATTGTTTCAGATATATTGGGTAAGCAAACAATACAAAAAAGTGCTGCGTTTTATTCTGCTGGCAAACAAAGCATAAAGTTAAATGTCAATGATGTGCCAAATGGCATTTGGCTTATTTCTGTGGAAGATGAGGCAAGTCAAAAAATAACAACACAAAAAATTGTGATTCAGAAGTAGGATGTGTTAGTGTAAGCTTCTTCGATTCGCCGAGGGTTCTTTTCCCTCGGCGATTTTTTTCCTCTTGAAGCCTGTGGCTTCAATAAATAATAGTTCATTGCAATGTTTAAAAAAATAGACAAGGCGAAGCCTCTGAAATGTAAAAATCGCCGAGGGAAAAGAACCCTCGGCGAGGCGGGGGTTTTTTTCGATGTGATTAAAATCAATAACTTTAAGTACGTTAAAACGTACAAATATTGTGGTATTATTTGTACATTAGTAGTAAATATAGAAATATGAGCATAAGAACAACAACAATAACAGAGTTCAGGAAATCTATTAAAGGATTTTTTGATTCAGTGATCGATAACCATGATACTGTTATTATTCCTAGAGAAAAAGATGGTGTAGTGGTAATATCTTTAGAAGAATACAATTCATTTAAAGAAACAGGGTATTTGCTATCAACATCAGCAAATGCTGAAAGATTAAGAGCGTCACTATCTCAGGCAAAAAAAGGATTGTTGAAAAAGAAAAAGCTGCTTGAAAAATGAGAAGCATTATGTTTACTTCCCATGGTTGGGATGACTATGTTTACTGGCAACAGCAGGATAAGAAGACATTAAAAAGGATCAATCAGTTGATAAAAGATATTGATAGTGGTAGTCCTTTTGAAGGTATTGGCAAACCTGAACCTTTGAAGTATGATCTACAAGGCTACTGGTCAAGAAGAATAGATGATGCAAATAGATTGGTGTATACAGTAACAAAAACTGAAATCATAATAGTTCAGTGCAGATTCCATTATGGGGATCATTAAAAATAAACCCTCGGTGGGGAAATCGAAAAAATTCAATGCTAACCATCCGTAGTCATAAATGGAATTTAATGGTGTTTTTAAATAAGTTTTGTTTGATTTTTAGTGTCGTATTTTTTGCCTTGTTTGCCTGTGTGGTGAAAGGGGAAGAGAAAGGGTGTGATTCGATATACACATGGTGGAAGATAGAAGAGGGGTGGTTCGGTATCAGTGATACTATAATTTTAGCACAATGTAATTGTAGGGGGAATGGAGTATATAATTTTTTAAAAGACGGGTCGATCTACTCAACTCCTGTTTTCAATGATTCGATTGATTCTCTCAGTAGAATTAAAAAATTTTATTACGATTCAGGAATGTATTTTTTAAGACAAGGAATGTGGCGTTTAAATAGTGGGGTTTTAGAAATTGAAATAAAAGGAAGTATTACTAATGATATTCATTATTGGTATCACAAAAAGTACAAAGTCATTAATAAAATTGATTGTAAAATGAAATTACTTTTAATCGAAACTATTTGTCACAAAGAAATTAAGTTTAGTGAGCCATATGAGAGTTTAGGGGTTCATTGGACTTGCTACATTTGAGTGGACACTAAGTTAAGGGTAAATTGAAACAAATCAATACCTTAATAAAATGAAAAAAGAGAGAAAAATTTACAGCAAAGAATTCAAACAAAAAGCAGTTGAATTAAGCGAAGTTCGGGGCAGTGTGCAAGAGATTGCGCGTGAGTTAGGCATATTGCCAAAATTCATCTACCGCTGGCGACATGAGCAAAATTCAAATACATCGTTAGCATTTAGCGGCAATGGTAAAAAGCAACTTACAGAGGAGCAAAAAGAATTGGCT
>JAPLEZ010000039.1 GCA_026390935.1 Bacteroidota bacterium | reverse complement strand
TGCTCTAACCAGCTGAGCTAACATCGCCGTATTGGGTGCAAATGTAAAGAAATTCTGCTTTGTGGCAAATGCTTATTTAGAAATATCGATTTTAACCTTCTTATTTTTTATTTTTTCGTTCCGAAGATCATGTATCAGATTTTGAATTTTATCTCGTCGGACTGCTGCGTAAGTAGCGTGATCCTGAACCTCTATGAGTCCGAGCTCGTCTTTGAGCAACTTCCCTTTTTGGATCAATAAACCCACTACATCACCTTTACTTATTTTTTCTTTTTTTCCAGCGGCGATGTATAAAGTGGCCCATTTTGATTTTTCAGGCAATATATTCTTTGCAGGAAGCTCTTCCATTTTTAGTTTTTCCTTGATGTACTCCGGTTGTGGTTCGTCTTTGGATAAAACCAAATAGGAAGTTCCTTCGGCATGCATACGAGCTGTTCGTCCATTACGATGAATGAAAGCACTTTCCTGCGGAGGCAATTGATAATGAATGATGTTTTCAATTTCGGGAATATCTAGTCCACGCGCAGCTAAATCGGTAGTGATGAGCAAATGGTGACTCCCATTGCGGAACTTGATGAGAGCCCGCTCCCTATCCTCCTGCTCCATTCCCCCGTGAAAAATATCGTGGATCAAGCCGTAATCCCCCAACAAATCACTGATGCGCTCAACCGCGTCTCTGTGATTACAAAAAACCAATGTCCCTTTATTCCCCAATTTACAAATCAAGCTGAATAAGGTTTCCAGTTTATCTGTACCTTCCGATTGTACCGCTTTTACCTTCAGTCCTTTTGGAGCAACGTCACTCAGATAATTCAAGGTCACCGGATTGGTAATCCCAGTAAAAGAAGGGATTTCCTGCGCATTGGTGGCAGAAATCAATATGCGTTTTTTCAATTTTGGTAGTAATTCAATAATGGCCGACATGTCATCCTGAAAGCCCATTTCCAAGGCTTTATCGAATTCATCCAGAATCAAAATACGAATAGAAGTAGTATCTACCCTATTTTCTCTCAAGTGCGCATGAATCCTGCCGGGCGTGCCAATCAACAATGCTGGAGGAAACTCCAAATTATTTTTTTCTGTTTTCATGGAGTGACCACCATAACAACAATTCACTTTAAATCCGGTGCCCATAGAACGGAAAACCTTTTCAATTTGCAGCGCCAGTTCGCGGGATGGCGCAAGTACCAATGCTTGTACGCCGGTAACATCGGGATTTAACTTCTCAAGAACAGGCAATAAAAAGCCTAAGGTTTTTCCAGATCCTGTTGGAGAAAGTAAAACAAGATCTCCCTCTTGTTTAAAGGCTTTGATAGACGCCAGCTGCATTTCATTGAGTTGGGCTATTTTGAGATTTTCAAGTACTTTTTTAAGCATGGGGCAAAGGTAAGCAATTATGCTGCATGTTTTTCGGGTATGAGCTTCCCTCTCGGAGGAGAGGGGTGTGAGAGCCTTTTCGCGGGAAGGAGGGAGATGGATTAATTATTCTATTTGTTCCATCTCCCTGCCTTCGCGCTTTCCAACGCACCCCTCTCCTCCGAGAGGGAAGCCCATCCC
>JAPLEZ010000063.1 GCA_026390935.1 Bacteroidota bacterium | reverse complement strand
GTACCGTATTCTATCCGACAGCGAGCTGAAAGAACTTTAAAAAGAATTCATTCAATTTTTGGTGGCCAACGGAATTGATGATGCCGAATGGAAAAAAATAAACAACACCAATCCCGATAGAGCCATTGAACTAGTTGAATTGTTCAGCGATGTGGTTTTTGAAAAAGCCTTCGTTAAAGTTCAGTTTCTGGAACATCTAGAACCTACTTCAATTAAGGTTTTCATGTTCACTACAGATAAGATTTACCTGATTGGCATCGATTCAGCACATCCCGAAATCGATTTCCGCGATAAGGATGTAATGACAGCTTTAGCCACCAATTTCCTTGAATACAAAGACAAATTGCACATCTACAAAACCAACAAACCCATTGCCGAGAACAGAGAAGCCGAGATATTTAAAATGTTGAAAGACGGCTGTTTGGTGATTGACGAAGATAGGTTTAAGGCTTTTGCGAATTTGTATCAGGCTTCGTTGTAAATTTTGTATAGCTCAGAAAATCCCTCTGCCAGCGCACAGAATTCCTTCGCACCTCCCTTTTACAAAGGGAGAGGTCCATTCCCTGAAAAACATTATTTAAGTATTGTATGAGTAGCGCACTTCTCCCTTTGTAAAAGGGAGGTGCGAAGGAATTCTGTGCACTGGCAGAGGGATTTAATTCCTAAATAAACACATAATCACTCGCATATTCCTTCACTATCGCCTTTGTAAAAGCTTCCTCTCTTTTTATTCTCCCCAAACATCGCACACCCGTAGTTTCCAAAATTACTCTCTCCGATTGCGGATTGGATTCGCCATTAAAAAAAACGCCGAGAATATTGAGATCCTTTGATTTCAAAGCATTTATTGATAGTAAAGTATGATTGATGCTCCCTAAATAATTAGAGCATACCAACACCACTTCTGCCTCATAATATTTCATTAAATCCAACATGGTATCGCCCTTGTAATTGATAGGAACCATAACCCCTCCAGCACCTTCTATAATAATATTATTGTTGAAGCTGGGCAATTTCAAGCGACTCAAACGCAATTCAATTCCCTCCAGTTCCGCAGCAGCATGCGGAGACATCGGATTTTTAAGCAGAAATTTTTCTTTGTGAAACTTAACTCGTTTGGCGCTCACCAAACTTTTGACAGTCATTCTATCCTGATTTTCCTCTCCAGCTTGAACAGGCTTGAAATAGTCGGCTTGCAAGGCTTCCACCAATATTGCTGAAACAATGGTTTTACCTACATCAGTACCAATTCCTGTTACAAAGATTTTACGCATTTGCTAAAAGTAGGAAGTTAAAGGCCAAAAGCCAAAAAGTTTAGGTTTTACCAGCCGCTTTCCGCCCCGCCACCACCAAAACTTCCCCCACCAAAGCCACCGAAACCACCACCACTTCCTCCTCCAAAACCACCTCTTCCTGATGAGAAATCGTTCCAACTGCCTCTTCCTCTATTCATAAAAGACATGAGCATTAAGGCCGTCCAAAAACTTGTGTGATTGGTTTGAGCATACGAACGCGCTTGAACAGATTTGAATCCGATGATAAATATAGCCGCTAGAACTATTAGGAAAATCATACCGATGCTTCCTCCCGACGAACGCTCTCTATAAGCAGCTTCGTTAAATTCTTTTTTCGCAAGCGGCATTAATACATTTAGTGAATTGACCAATCCCTGGTATATATTTCCCTTTTTGAATTCGGGGATCATTTCATTTTTTTCAATGAGTTTCGCTGTTCCATCGGTAATAACCGGCTCTAAACCACGTCCGACTTCAATAGCTACTTTTCTTCCACCATCCCCTTCAGTTGTTTTGATAACTATCACCAATCCATTGTCTTTTTTCGCCGCTCCAACACCCCATCTTTGTCCGAGTTCAGTGCCGTATTCAGATGCAGTTACTCCACACAAATCTCCTACAATCACTATCACAAACTGGTTGGAGGTGGAATCATCAAAACGTTTTAAATTCATTTCAAGGGATTGCAACTGATCGGGAGACAACGCGCCCACTTGATCGTGCACATAAAAAGGATACTGAGTAGGTTTTGCTGGAATGCAATCCTGCGCAAAAGATGTAGCACTCAACAACAAGCTAAAGCAAATGCTCAATGTATTAACTAAAAGAAACTTCATTCGCTAATTCGTTTTTATCATTGTTTTGATACGGAAAATGTTCTTTCAGTTTTTCACCTGCGAGGCTGATGCCCTGCACTAAACCTTCTGTAAATTTTTCTTCTTTGAAATTTTTGATGACCACATCTTTCACCACATTCCAAAAATCGGCAGGCACTTTTGCATTTATTCCTGCATCACCTAATATAGCGAACTTCTTATCTTTAATGGATAAATAAAACAGCACCCCATTGCGGAGCGCTGTTTTGTGCATTTCTAATTCTTTAAAAATATACGCTGCTCTATCTAGAACCGATTTTCCGCAAGTATTTTCAATATGAACACGCACTTCACCAGAAGTATTGAGTTCAGCGCTTTCAATAGCTTGAACTATTTCTTTTTTTTGTTCTTCAGAGAACAAGATTTCAGCCTTCATTAAAACTTAACTGTTGGCGCAACATCTGCACCTGGTTTCGATTTAAAATAGGCTTGCTCTTCAAATCCAGATATGGCATTGAATAATTTACCCGGAATTTTTTGAATACGCTTATTGTATTCTACAGCCAAATCATTAAAACGAGTTCTTTCAGTGTTAATTCTGTTTTCAGTTCCCGCCAATTCTGCTTGCAAAGCAATGAAGTTTTCATTGGCTTTTAAATCAGGATACTGTTCCATCACCACCATCAATCTACCCAATGAAGAAGATAAAGCTCCTTGATTCTGATCAAACTTCTCCAATGCATCTGGAGTTAATTTTGAAGGATCAATGTTCATTTGTCCTACTCTTGAGCGAGCTTCAGTAACAGCCGTCAACACTTCTTTTTCATGCTTTGCGTATCCTTGAACTGTATTTACAAGATTTGGAATCAAATCAGAACGGCGTTGATAAGCATTTTCAACATTACCCCACTGACCTTTTACATTTTCATTGGCATCAACTGTTCCGTTGTTCCATATGAAACCCCACAAAACAATGATTCCTAAAACTACTCCGATAATCAAACCAGTACTGATTTCTCTACCTGCTATTTTCATATAGATTCTATTTTTATTTTTTAATGGTTATATGGAATTCACCTGATTTTTATGGTGTACCGACAAATCGGTACTAGTCATGGCTCATTTCATTTATCTAATTTTTAATTTGTGTAAATATCTATTTTCTACTGCAGTAAATTAACACTGCGATTGATAAACTCTGTTAAATCTTTTCCTTTTAGTAAACCTTGCGACAACAAAGCTAAGTCAGCCGCTTGTTTTGCTAAAGTTTTTTGAGCTGTCTCGTCGGTTTCCGACAAGATTTTAGAGATTAAAGGATGATTTGAATTCACTACTAAATTGTAGGTTTCAGGCATATTTCCAAACATACTCATTCCTCCGCCTCCTGCAGCCTGCATCTCTTTCATACGACGCATGAATTCACTTTGCGTAACAAACATTGGTTTGTCTTTTTCGCTCAAACTTTCAAACACCACAGTAAATCTTCCAGCTTCCACTTGGGATGAAATCACTGGTTTCAATTTTTCTTCTTCTTCTTTTGTGAGTTTTGAAATTTGCGCTTCTTCCTTTGAAATCAACTTATCTAAAGTATCAGCGTCAATTCTCTTGAAAGAAATATCAGGAGTTCCTTGCTCTAATTTATTGAGTAAATGAGAAGTCAGCGGACTGTCCATAATTAAAACATCATAACCTTTTGCTTTGGCATCTTCAATGTAAGCGTGGTGCTCCACTTCGCTGTGCGTATATAAAACTACAGTCTTGTTGTCTTTGTCGGTTTGAGTGGCTTTGATTTTCTCAAGGTATTCATCCAATAGGAAATATTGCCCTTCAATGTTTTTAAACAGCATGAATTTAGATGAACGCTCTCCAAATTTCTCTTCGCTTAAAGAACCGAAATCAATGAAAACCTTGATGTCGTCCCATTTTTTAGCGTAGTCTTCACGATTGTTTTTACATAAATCCTCCAGTTTATCTGCTACTTTTTTAGAGATGTGGTTGGAGATTTTCTTCACGTTTTGGTCGCTTTGCAAATAAGAACGTGAAACGTTCAAAGGAATGTCTGGTGAATCCAAAACACCATGCAACAACATCAAAAACTCAGGAACGATACCTTCTACAGAATCGGTCACAAAAACCTGATTGCTGTACAATTGAATTTTATTGCGTTGAATTTCTAAGTTCTTTTTCAGTTTAGGGAAGTATAAAACTCCTGTTAAATTGAAAGGATAATCCACGTTCAAATGAATATTGAACAAAGGATCTTCAAAAGTCATTGGATACAACTCACGGTAAAAATCGTTGTAATCAGCTTCAATCAAATCTGTTGGAGATTTTTTCCAAAGCGGATTCGGATTGTTCACGATGTTGTCCACCTGAACTTTATCTTCGCCTTCTTCTCTCATTCCAAACTTAATTGGCATTGGCAGGAAGCGGCAGTATTTATTGAGTAATTCGTTGATTTTACTTTCTTCGAGGTATTCTTTAGCCTCATCGGTTAAATGCAAAATAATATCGGTACCTCTGGTTTCTTTAGCTTCAGTTTGAAGATCATAATCCGTTGAACCTTCGCAAATCCAGCGAGCGCCTTCTGTTCCTTCTTTAAAGGATTTTGAATACACCTCAACTTTTGATGAAACCATGAAAGCCGAGAAAAACCCTAATCCGAAATGACCAATGATTCCTTCTGCTTTGTCTTTGTATTTATTGACGAATTCTTCAGCGCCTGAAAAAGCAATTTGAGCGATGTATTTTTCAATTTCTTCACCTGTCATCCCTATACCATTGTCGCGAACGGTCAATGTTTTAGCTTCTTTATCCAAAATCACTTCAACTTGTAAGTGACCTACATCTCCTTTTGCTTCACCTATGGATGAAAGGGTTTTCAGTTTCTGACAAGCGTCAACTGCGTTGGATACTAATTCTCTTAAAAAGATTTCCTGATCGGAATAAAGAAAACGTTTGATAATTGGGAAGATGTTTTCTGCTTGAACTTTGATATTTCCTTTTGACATAGCTATTTAATTTTTTGTTGCAGGCAGATTGCAATAGCGGTGCCATCAGGAAATTAATGACAGAATGACTTCAAAACGAATTTTTCCAAAAATAAACAGGAAGAGTTGTCAGTGATTTTATTGAACGTTGAACTTTCTTTCAGCACCCATCATTTCATTTTCAAGCAATAAAAGGTAAGTGCCTTTTGGCAAACCTAGCTCAGAAACAAACAATTCATACTCACTGTTTTTTGATTCCTGAAGCAGAATTGTGGTGTACATTAAATTTCCTTTTTCGTTGTAAATACCAGCCTTTACAGCCCCTTTCCAATCTTTTGATAAGCCTAACAAAAGTGAGGATTTGCTGTGCTCTTTTTTAGATTGCACATGTACAGTTCCATTGTAAGGTCTTTCCACCGCAATAGCAGAAGAATAGATATAATCGCCACTAATGCCCACTTGCTTCAATCGATAATAAAGTATTTGTCCGTAAGGCGCTTCATCTAAATAACTATATTCTGTTAAAGAAGAACTATTTTCCTTTGCATCAATACTTCCTATCCACTCGTAGTGAAGGCCATCCAAAGAACGTTCTACAGCAAAAAAATCATTGTTGGTTTCCACCATTGTTGACCAAGTCAACTCTACATTCGGATGATTGTCTTCTGCTACAACGCTCACTAAATCCACATAAATCAAAGTTGGATTAACCTCCATCACCACAGCTGGTTCAGTTAGCCAAAACTCCTGATATTCTCCACCCTGCTTTGAATTATAAGCCAATAAATTTTGAGCTGTTGCTGTTGAAGAGATCAGTAAGCCTGCTGCAAGTAATCCAAATGTTGTTTTCATATGTATGTGAGTTTTAGCAATTGTACCGCTTAAGGCAAGGGAAGGATATAGGGTTTCGCTTCCTTTTATTCAAAACGAATTGTTAATAACCCCACCCAATTGTTAATAGTGCTTCACTAAAATCACCCGCTATTCAAATCATAAAAAATGCTTGCTCCGTAATATTTCTTCGATAAAATCTCAATAAAATTTTCATTCGCTCACTTTTCTTAATACTTTTAGAGAACTGATAAATAAAGAGAGCGAACGATGAGTACAATTAAAATTGAGTTGACAAAACAATCAAGACTTCATGATTTAGATTTAGAAAACATTGTTTTTGGAAGAGAATTTTCTGATCACATGTTTGTAATGGACTACTACGATGGACAATGGCGTGATGCGCGCATTGAGCCTTTCCAAAATATTTCTGTGAGTCCGGCCTTCCTCTCCTTGCACTACGCACAATCCATTTTTGAAGGTTTGAAAGCCTTTTATACTCAAAACGATGAAATCGTTTTGTTTCGTCCGCAAGCCAACTTTTCACGATTGAATAAATCAGCGGAAAGAATGTGCATTCCTGCATTCGACGAGGCTTTTGCTTTAGACGCATTGAAAAAACTAGTTGATATCGACAAAGCTTGGGTTCCTAAAGTGAAAGGAGCATCCTTGTATATCCGACCATTGATTTTTGCTACGGACGAGTTTGTTGGAGTTAAACCTTCCGACTCGTACCGATTTGTGATTTTCACCTGTCCGGTGAACAAATACTACGACGCACCAGTTAAGGTGAAAATTGAAGAAAGCTTTACCCGCGCATGCTCGGGTGGCGTTGGTTATTCAAAAACTGCTGGTAATTACGCATCTTCTTTGTACCCAACAAAATTGGCGCAAAAAGAAGGCTTTGATCAATTGATTTGGACCGACGGTAAAGAGCACAAATACATTGAAGAATCAGGAACAATGAACCTGATGGTAAAAATTGGCGACACTTTAATTACTCCTAAAGCAGGTGATACGATACTTGCCGGAATTACCCGCGACAGTGTTTTAAAAATTGCACGCGACTGGGGAATGAAGGTGGAAGAAAGAAATTTGGCTGTTCAAGAATTATTAGATGCACATGCCAACGGAACTCTCCTTGAAGTTTTTGGTACCGGAACAGCGGTAACCATCTGCCATATTATTGCCATCGGTTACCGTGGAAAAATGCTCGATTTACCTCCTGTTGCAGGAAGAGAATTTAGCAACAAGGTGAATGAACATTTTGCAAAAATTCGATTGGGAGCCGAAAAAGACAAATTCGGATGGATTGAGAAAGTAGGCTAGTTCATGGATATTACTGTCCTCGAAGCAAACTTACACGATCCGGTTCACGCAAAACACATTCTCGAATTGCTCAACACCTACGCCAATGATATCATGGGCGGCGGAAAAGACTTGTCGGAAAATGTGCAAAAAAACCTCATCACCGAACTTCAAAAAAGAAGCAATACTTTAATCGTACTAGCCTACGACAATACTAGCGCTATAGGACTAGCCATTTGCTTCGAAGGTTTCTCTACTTTTTATGCTAAACCACTGTTGAACATACACGACTTTGTGGTTGTAGCAAACTATAGAGGAAAAGGAATCGCTAAACTCTTATTGGAAAAACTTGAGAAAATAGCAGTGGAAAGAGGCTGTTGCAAATTGACTCTGGAAGTGCTGGAAGGTAACAAAAGAGCGCAAGTAGTTTATAGCGCTTTTGGTTTTAATGGATATGAGCTGGATGCGAATACGGGGAAGGCTTTGTTTTGGGAGAAGAAGTTGGGGTAGATTGTCTGAACCTTGATTCACTTGATTAAAAGATTAAAGGATCTGCAATCAAGATAATCGTGTGTAATTTTAAATTTTCCATCATTGCTGTTCGGAACACAAGGAACTTCACATCCAGTGCATCCTTGCGAAAATTTTGTACTCCTAATTTCTAAAATTGGAATCCCTTTTATTTATCAGGGGTTTCAGGAAGTATCTAATCATTAAAGTAACAAGCGGGTAACAAAATCTGCCATAAACCAACCTAAAAAGACCTTTAGATTTGCCTAAGCTACGTTGCTTGAACTTCAAAATATCAAAGAATTACCCTTCTAATTTAGGGATTTTGAAGGAATTTACAAAATAGGTTGATTTTCAGAAGGATATATATCTAATAGTACTTAGCAGTAAGTAGTAAATCTTGCATAAAGACATTATTTCACTAAAATTATCATGAGTATTTTCTAGATAAGCTCGACCATCTTCATGGCGCAACTCCACTCGGGGATCATCAAAAGCTCCTTGATGCCAAGAGATGAGGTGTAGCTTGCAGAAT
>JAPLEZ010000072.1 GCA_026390935.1 Bacteroidota bacterium | reverse complement strand
TTTAAAGCCCAGCATTTTAGCAAACAACTCTTTACGTATGTCGAAAATCACGTGTTGTCCGAGCCAGCTGGTATAATACGATTGGAAAAATTGAAATAAAGTGTGCAGCAGTATAACCGCAAGAGTGTAAATCAATAAAACTTGTAAACCACTTGCATCGCGCACTTTAATGTACTCGTCCAGCGCCTTCTGTATTAATATAATGCGTAACGGAGCCAGGAAAGCCAATGCAATGGTAACAAAGCCTGTAAAAACAAAAACCTTGCGGTAAGGCCGCGCATAGCTCAAAACCCTCTTCAACAAATGTAAATCAAATGCTTTCCCTGTAACTGCTGACATCGTGCGAAAATAACGAATTAACTCCAACTATTCGTCATCGCTATTTTATATCTTTGCGTCATGGCTCGTATAGTTGTAGGAATGTCGGGAGGTGTAGACTCCAGTGTTGCCGCGTATCTCCTGAAAGCACAGGGACACGAGGTGATAGGCATGTTTATGAAAAACTGGCACGATGAATCGGTGACCATCAGCAATGATTGTCCGTGGTTGGAAGACAGCACCGATGCTTTGCTGGTAGCCAACAAACTCGGCATCCCCTTCCACACCATTGATTTCAGCAAAGAATATTTTGAGCGCATTGTTGATTATATGTTTGTAGAATATCAGGCCGGAAGAACTCCAAACCCTGACGTGTTGTGCAACAGAGAAATCAAATTCGATTTATTTTTGAAAAAGGCTTTGGAACTGAACGCTGATTTTGTGGCAACGGGTCACTATTGCCAAAGAGAAGAAGTCGTTGAAAATGGAGTAAGCACTTATAAACTCCTGGCTGGAGCCGATCCCAATAAAGACCAAAGTTATTTCTTGTGTCAGATTAGCGAAGAGCAATTGTCGAAAGCACTTTTCCCTATCGGACATCTATTGAAGCCCGAAGTGCGCAAAATTGCTGAAGAGCAAAACTTAATCACTGCCAATAAAAAGGATTCACAAGGCTTGTGCTTTATAGGCAAAGTAAAATTGCCTGAATTTCTGCAACAGAAGCTGAAACCTAAGAAAGGAAAAGCTTATGAACTACCTGCAGATCTTCCTCAATATGCTCAAGCTCGTGAGACTTTAGAAGAAATTTGCGCTCCATTTATGTATACTGAAAAAGATGGCGTAGTGCGTGGCGATCACGATGGCGCTCACTTTTTCACCATAGGTCAGCGCAAAGGAATTGGTATAGGCGGAAGTCCGCTCCCCCTATTTTGCATTAAAACCGACGTAGAAAAAAATATAGTTTATCTCGGTCAGGGCGAAAATCACCCGGGACTGTTTCGCAAAGGTTTGAAAATAAACAACGTTGATATTCATTGGATCAACGCTTCTACCGCAATGCAAAACGGAGAGCAACGTGTGTATCAAACCCGCATACGCTACCGCCAAGAACTTTCTCCAGCTACTCTGCACAAAACTGAAAACGGACTCTTCCTCATTTTTGATGAGCCTCAAAAAGCCATTGCCGCCGGACAGTTTGCGGCGTGGTATGAAGGAAATGTGTTGATTGGTTCGGGAATAATTTCGGAATAAATAATCAATGGTTTTGTAAAACAAATTTTATCTATTAGATTTGCTGCAAACAATTACAAAAATGAATTTTTCTGTACATCATCATCACGAAAACAACTCTGGCCAATAGGTGAGAAGGTGATGCTGTATTAATAATATAAAAGCAAAAACCCGCCTATCACGGCGGGTTTTTGCTTTTACAACTTTGAACATTGAACTTTAAACATTTGCAACATAAATGGAAACACTAAAAATAGCAGTACAAAAATCGGGAAGACTTCTTGACGATTCAATTCAATTATTGAAGGAATGCGGAATAAAAGTAGATAATGGAAAAGATCAACTCAAGGATACGGCCACCAACTTCCCGCTAGAAGTTTTGTATTTGAGAAACTCTGATATTCCTCAATATTTAGCCGATGGCGTTGCCGATATTTCTATCCTCGGAGAAAATACTTTGATTGAAAAAGAAAAGGATTTGTTGAATTTACGAAAACTAGGCTTTTCCAAATGTCGCTTATCCCTAGCTGTTCCTAAAGAAGTAAACTACACAGACTTGTCTTTCTTCAACGGAAAAAGAATCGCTACCTCCTACCCCAACACCGTTAATGCTTTCTTAAAAGAAAAAAATATCAAAGCCGATATCCACGTAATTTCAGGATCGGTGGAAATTGCACCAAACATAGGATTGGCTGACGCCATTGCCGACTTAGTGAGCAGCGGAAGTACTTTATTTAAAAACGGATTGAAAGAAGTTGAAGTGATGCTGAAAAGCGAAGCTGTATTGACTTCTAACAAAAACCTAAATGCCGAGAAAAAAGCAATTCTGGATAAATTATTGTTTAGAATCGACGCCGTTCTTACCGCAAAAAACAATAAATATGTTTTGCTGAACGCACCCAACGACAAGTTGGAAGCGATCATAAAAATACTGCCAGGAATGAAAAGTCCGACCGTGATGCCTTTGGCTACTTCCGGCTGGAGCTCTGTTCATACTGTAATTACCGAGAACGACTTTTGGAACGTCATCGACCAACTAAAAGCCAATGGAGCACAAGGAATTTTAATTGTACCAATTGAAAAAATGGTGATTTAATAGAATGTTGAGTGATGAATTTTGAATTTTGAATTTTGAATAAATGAAAACTTATATTGAACCAAGCAAAGATTCTTGGATCCAAATATTACAACGACCAACGCAAACCAAGGCCAATCTTGAAAAAGTGGTGGCTGAAGTCTTTGGCAAAATACAAGTCGATGGCGACAAAGCATTATTGGAATTCACTGCAAAATTTGACGGTTGCAATTTAAACAACCTCAAAGTAAGCGCTGCTGAAATTGAAGAGGCGGTAAAAAACCTGGATCCAAAACTAAAAGCTGCCATTGAAAAAGCAGCTGCCAACATTCAAAAATTTCACAAAAATCAATTGATAGTTGAAGCACCAGTTGAAATTTCTAAGGGCATTCAATGCTGGAGAAAAACAACAGCTATAGAAAAAGTTGGTTTGTACATTCCAGGCGGAACTGCACCCTTATTTTCAACAGTATTGATGCTCTCTATTCCTGCAAATATCGCAGGATGCAAACAAATAACATTGTGTTCGCCTCCAAATAAAGAAGGAAAAATTCACCCAGCAATTTTGTTCGCTGCGCAATTGTGCGGAGTGACCAACATCTTTAAACTGGGGGGAATTCAAGCGATTGGCGCCATGACTTACGGAACAGAATCAGTCAATAAAGTGTACAAAATTTTTGGTCCGGGAAACCAGTACGTAACTTCTGCAAAACAATACGCGAGCTTAGAAGGAGTTGCTATCGACATGCCAGCCGGCCCTTCGGAAGTATTGATTTTTGCTGATGCTACAGGAGATGCTTCTTTCATCGCTTCCGACTTATTATCGCAAGCAGAACACGGCGCCGACAGTCAGGTGGTGTTTGTAACCACCGACGAAAAAATGATTACTGAAGTCAAAGCTGAAGTTGACCGTCAGCTCAATGCTTTGCCTCGTAAAGAAACGGCAGCAAAAGCTTTAGCAAACTCTATATTAATTTCAGTGAAGAATAAAGAAGAAGCTATTCAATTAATAAATGAATATGCTCCCGAGCATTTGATTTTGCAAAGCAAAGATGAAGATTTTTTTATTGAAAGAATCATCAATGCAGGTTCGGTTTTCATCGGAAATTTCACACCCGAAAGCGCTGGCGATTATGCCTCTGGCACCAATCACACCTTGCCCACCAACGGTTACGCAAGAGCATACAGCGGAGTGTCGGTAGATTCCTTCGTGAAAAAAATCACCTTCCAGCGCATTTCTGAAGAAGGATTGAAAGAACTCGGACCAACCATTGAAATCATGGCAGAAGCCGAAGAATTGATGGCTCATAAAAATGCAGTAAGTATACGATTGAAGAAGAAATAAAATTGAGTATTATTTTTACACTATAGGTCACATTTGTCATCCTGAACTTATTTCAGGATCTATTAAAATGAAAAACGGATATACATATCTCATTTCAAACTACGAAAGAACGGTTTTGTACATTGGAGTAACGAATGATATAGAAAGAAGAATGATGGAACACAAATCAGGATCAGGCTCCATCTTTTCCTCTCAGTATAAATGTAAATACTTAATGTTCTTTGAAGAGTTCCAAACTATCTCCGACGCAATTGAAAGAGAAAAACAATTGAAAAATTGGAGAAAAGAATGGAAGTGGAATTTAATCAAAGAAAATAATCCTGAATTAGTTGATTTATCTCATGATTGGTTTACTAATGAACAAATTGAAAACTGCAAAATACAATTAGATCCTGAAACAAGTTCAGGATGACATTAGTGAACCACTCTGCAGAAAGAAAGAAAGAAAGAAAGAAAGAAAACTATTAATACACAAAGCAACACAATGGTCATCCTGAACTTGTTTCAGTATCCATAAATAAAAACTTATGTTTGATTTAAATAAAATAATCCGCTCCAACATTAAGGCATTAACGCCTTACTCATCGGCTCGCGACGAGTTTTCCGGACAAGCAAGTATTTATCTTGATGCCAACGAAAACCCTTTCAACACTGGATTTAATCGTTATCCTGATCCTATGCAATGGACAGTGAAAGAAAAAATTGCAGCCATTAAAAAAGTAAAAAAAGAAAACATTCTTTTGGGAAATGGCAGCGATGAAGTGATTGATTTATTGTTGCGCGCTTTTTGTGAACCCAAGGAAAACAACATCATTACCTTCCCTCCTACTTATGGAATGTACGAGGTGTATGGAAATATCAATAGCGTTGAAATTAAAAAAGTGTCACTCACTGTCGATTTTCAAATTGATGTTGCTTCCACTTTAAAAGCGATTGATGCACAAACAAAACTGATTTTTGTTTGCTCTCCAAACAATCCAACTGGAGGATCTATCAATCCTGATGACGTAAAACAATTGCTTAAAAATTTTGAAGGAATTGTTGTTATTGATGAAGCCTATGCCGATTTCGCAACTCAGGAAAGCTGGGTGAATTACCTCGACATGTATCCTAACTTATTTGTAATGCAAACCTTCTCTAAAGCATGGGGATTGGCTGCTTTACGATTGGGTGTTGGATACGCTAGTCCGGAAATCATCAAAGTCCTCAACAAAATAAAACCGCCATACAACATCAATGAGCTAACACAACAAGCCGTTTTGAAAAAACTGGAAAGTTATGCTGATGTTCAAAAGGAAATTGAAATTTTAAATAAAGAAAGAGAGGCTTTATCTGCGCAACTCAGCAATCTTCCCTTGGTTCAAAAAGTATATCCAAGTGATGCCAACTTCATTTTGGCAAAGGTGAACGACGCCAATAAAACTTATAATTATCTAGTTGAAAAAGGCATCATCGTTAGAAACCGAAACACCGTAACTCTTTGCGAAGGCTGCATCAGAATTACAGTTGGAACTGCTGAAGAAAATAAAGAAGTGATTAACGCATTGAAGAATTTTGAATGTTGAGTTTTAAATGTTGAATTATGAAAAAAGTATTATTTATAGATCGCGACGGAGTACTCGTAAAAGAGCCGGGAGATTATCAAGTAGACGATTTGAACAAACTGGAATTCTATCCGGGCGTGTTTCAAAATCTTGCAAAAATCGCAGAAAAACTGGATTTTGTTTTGGTGATGGTGACCAATCAGGACGGACTCGGAACCGCGTCTTTTCCTGAAGATACCTTCTGGCCTTGTCAGAATATGATCATCAATTCACTAAAAAGTGAAGGCATTGAATTCACGGATATTTTTGTAGACAAAACTTTCGCTAAAGACAATGCCCCAACGCGTAAACCGGGAACTGGAATGTTGACCAAATATCTATCGGGTTATGATTTAGTCAACTCTTTTGTCATTGGCGATCGTATTACCGATATGCAATTGGCAGCAAATCTCGGTGCCAAAGGAATCTGGCTCAACAACAATCCCGATTTAGGTGCATCAGAAATTTCCACAAAAGAAACTGATTTGGCTTCTACCATCGCCATCAAAACTACTTCCTGGAAAAACATCTGGGAGTTTTTGCGTAGAGTTGACAGAACGGCCGTGGTGCAAAGAGATACCAAAGAAACCAAAATCACTATTGAAGTAGATTTGGATGGAACTGGAAAAACAAATATTTCTACCGGATTGCATTTCTTTGATCACATGTTGGATCAAATCGGTCGTCACTCAGGAATGGATTTAACAGTAATCACCAAAGGAGATTTAGAAATTGACGAGCACCATACTATAGAAGATACTGCTTTGGCTTTAGGCGAAGCCATCAACAAAGCTTTAGGCAATAAATTGGGCGTTGAGCGCTATGGCTATTGCTTACCAATGGACGATTGTTTGGCGCAGGTGGCTATTGATTTCGGTGGCCGTCCGTGGATTGAATGGAAGGCCGAATTTAAGCGAGAAAAAGTGGGTGAAATGCCAACGGAAATGTTTTACCATTTCTTTAAATCGTTTAGTGATACTGCCCGCTGCAATTTGAACATCCAAGCAGAAGGCACCAACGAGCACCACAAAATTGAAGGCATTTTTAAAGCTTTGGCAAAGGCAATAAAAATGGCCATTAAAAGAGATCCAGATAATTTGAGTTTGCCATCAACGAAAGGAACACTGTAAATAATTATGAATGTTGAATTATGAATGTTGAATATTCATAATCCAAAATTCAAAATTCAAAATTCGAAGAATGAAATTGGTTATAATAAATTACGGCGCTGGAAATACTCAATCGGTGAAATATGCCTTTCAGCGATTGGGCGTAAATCCTGTGTTGTCGAATGATGTAAATGAAATTTTTTCTGCCGACAAGGTGATATTTCCAGGAGTGGGCCACGCTCAAGCGGCAATGAATGAATTGAAAGCTCAGGGTTTGGAGAAATTCATTCCTCAATTGACTCAACCTGTTTTAGGAATTTGTTTGGGCATGCAATTGCTTTGTCAGTTTTCTGAGGAAGGAAATACAGAATGCTTAGGTATCATCAATGAAACCGTGAAAAAATTTGAACCTACATTGAAAGTCCCGCACATGGGCTGGAATGGAACTACAAATCAAGAAAAAAACAAAGTGTTCAACAACAAAAACGAACAATTGTATTTTGTACACAGCTACTACGTTCCGCTAAATAAATTCACCACTGAAGTCTGTGATTACATCACTCCTTTCAGTGCATCTATTCAAAAAGATAACTTTTACGCTTGTCAGTATCACCCTGAAAAATCAGGAAAAGTTGGTGAGCAGATTTTGAAAAATTTTTTAGCATTATGAAAACCTTTCGTCATTGCGAGGAGCCGCCTTTCGGCGGAGACGAAGCAATCCCTAAAACACAAAGGATTGCTTCATTTTTTGAGTACAAAAATTCTCGCAATGACGAGACTCTAATATATTCCAACTAGTATGTATATTATTCCAGCTATAGATATCATCGACGGTAAGTGTGTTCGACTCACACAAGGCGATTACGCACAAAAAAAAGTGTACAATGAAAATCCCTTAGAAGTAGCCAAAGAGTTTGAAGCTGCAGGATTGAAACACTTGCACTTAGTGGATTTGGATGGCGCCAAAAGCGGACATATTGTGAACCACAAAGTATTGGAAAGCATCGCGAAAAATACTTCTCTTATTGTTGATTTTGGTGGTGGAGTGAAAACCGATGAAGACATTCAATTGGCTTTCAATAGTGGCGCAGCGCAAATCACTGGCGGAAGCATTGCCGTTAAAAATCCGCAGATATTTGAATCGTGGATTAAAAAACATGGCGATAAAATCATTCTTGGTGCTGATGTGAAAGACGAAAAAATTGCCACCAATGGCTGGCTCGAAGATTCGGGCATTGATTTATGGAATTTTTTGAGCGATTATGTTGCTAAAGGAATTAAGTATACCGTGTGCACCGACATTTCAAAAGACGGAGCCTTACAGGGAACTGCTACGGAATTGTACAAAAAAATGATTTTGAAATTTCCTGCTTTAAATGTGATTGCCAGCGGCGGTGTAACTACTTTGCAGGACTTACACGATTTACAAAATGCAGGCTGCTACGGAGCAATTGTAGGCAAAGCCATTTACGAACAAAGAATTCAATTGAAGGATTTAAATATATTTGCTTAAAATAATAACCTTAATGGAAAAAGTTTCTTGTTATAATTGCCTTTCTGAAAGCTCTAAATTTTTTATTTCCGAAAACGGATTTACTCTTGTAAAATGCAGCCAATGTGGTTTACTGTACGTAAATCCACGACCCTCGGAAGATGAAATAAGTGCTGCTGCAATATCAGGAATGCACAAAGGTGATGAAACCATCAACGTTTCTGATCAATACCGTACCGAAAAAGCTTTGTCGTACGAGAGCAGAATAAAAGATTTGTACAAAGACGAATTGAACAACAAAAAAATAGCACTATTTGATTTAGGTTGTGGTTATGGTGAATTCATTGAAGCGATTGGAAAATTTGTTGCCAAGGATTCTACTTTAGTTGGAAGCGAACCCAGTGAAGTTAAAAAGGCTTCGGCGATCAAAAGAGGATTAAATGTGGATTTTTACGATATATCTAATCTCAAACCAGAGTACGATATTATTTCTGTATTGAATGTATTCTCTCATTTACCTAATCCTCCAAAATTTTTCGAAACATTGAAAAAAGGATTGAAACCAGGTGGAGAATTTTTAATACAGACGGGTGATTCCAGCGGACTAACTCCGCATACTCACCACAAACCATTTTTATTACCCGACCATTTGAGTTTTGCAAGTGAGGAAATCGTTTGCAACATTCTTAAAAAAATAGGTTTCGAAATCATTACTGTGCAACGCTACGAATATTACCCGAAAATGCATTTTAAATATAATATGGTTTGGGATCTTAAGGACCGAATAAAGTCAATTGTAAAACCAGGACATAAAAGAGTGGTTCATCCTGAGCACGATTATAGATTTTTCAATATGAATTTAAAACGCGACATGTACATACGCGCAAAAATGATTTCATAAATGCTTAGTAAAAGAATCATACCCTGCCTCGACATTAAAGACGGTCGCACTGTTAAAGGTGTGAATTTCGTTGGATTGCGAGATGCAGGCGATCCTGTGGAGTTGGCCAAATTATATGCAGAACAAGGTGCCGACGAATTGGTTTTACTGGACATCACAGCAACTCACGAAAAAAGAAAAACAGTAGTTGAACTCGCTACCAAGGTAGCCGAGCAACTCAACATTCCATTTACTATTGGCGGCGGAATTTCTTCGGTTGAAGATGCACATGCTGTGTTGAATGCGGGCGCAGATAAGATCAGCATCAACTCAGCGGCTGTTAAAAACCCGCAACTGATCAATGACCTTGCAGAAAAATTCGGGAGTCAGTGCGTTGTAGTTGCTGTGGATGCTAAACAAATTTTCAACGACCCAACAATTCAACATTCAACATTCAACACTCAAAATTCTAAGTGGTTCGTTCATTTAAACGGCGGCAGAATCAAAACCGATTTGGAACTCTTTGCTTGGGTGCAGGAAGCTGAGCAACGTGGTGCAGGAGAAATTCTTTTTACTTCCATGGATCACGACGGAACCAAAGCTGGTTTTGCCGATGAAGCTTTGGCGAAAATGAACAGCGTACTTAATATTCCCATCATTGCATCAGGCGGTGCCGGTAATATGGAACACATCCGCAATACCTTCATCAATGGAAAATCTGATGCAGCTTTGGCAGCAAGTATCTTTCATTTTAAGGAAATCAGTATTCCCGATTTGAAGAAGTATTTGAAAGAGGAAGGGGTTTTAGTTAGGTAAAAAGTTAAAAGTCAAAAGCCAAAACACTAGCTTTACAACGTTGAATAAAGCAATAAGGTAAAAGTCAAAAGCCAAAACACTAGCTTTACAACGTTGAATAAAGTAATAAGTTAAAAGTCAAAAGCCAAAACACTAGCTTTTCAACATTGAACTTTGGACTTTGAACATTGAACTGAATAAAAATGAAAATGAAAATCGACTTTAGTAAATCAAACGGACTCGTTCCTGCCATCATACAAGACGCTAATACAGCAGTTGTGTTAATGCTGGGCTATATGAACGAGGAAGCTTTCGCCAAAACCAAGGAAAGCGGAAAAGTGACATTTTTCAGCAGAACTAAAAACCGAATCTGGACCAAAGGCGAAGAAAGTGGAAATTTCCTGAATGTGGTTGATATCAAAATTGATTGCGATAACGACACGCTATTAATTAAAGCCAATCCGGTTGGACCAACCTGTCACACCGGCGCAGATACGTGCTGGAATGAAAAAAACATTTCAAATGATTTCATTAAACACCTGGAATCTACCATTCAAAATCGCCGAGATAACCCATCAGAAGAATCATACACCTCCAAATTACTCAAAAGAGGCATCAATAAAGTAGCTCAAAAAGTAGGCGAAGAAGCCGTAGAACTGGTGATTGAAGCCAAAGACAACGACAAAGGTTTGTTTTTAAATGAAGCTGCCGACTTGATGTATCACTATTTGGTGCTGCTGGCAGCTAAAAAGTATACGCTGGACGAAGTCATCACTATCCTAAAAGAGAGACATAAATAATAGCTCAACCAATAAGTTTTTTTTACTATTTTCGTATTCCAAAAATAAAATCAATGTCCAACAAAGATATCCATACCGACGAACCAATAGTTGATGTTAGCTCTGCTATCAGCAAATCAGAAAAGTTTTTTATTGAAAACAAAAAAGCCCTATCAACAGCTGGTATCGCTTTAATAGCCATTGCTGCAATTTACCTCTTTTGGCAAAAAGTAGTGGTTGAAAAACAATCCATTGAAGGCAATGAAAACCTTTGGAAAACAGAAGAATTAATGAGCAAAGACTCATTAAAACTGGCCTTAAACGGAAATAACAAAGATGTGCTTGGTTTTGAAGAAATCGCTCAAGAATACGGCAGTACTGACGCAGGTAACATTGCTCACTACTACTCAGCAGTGTTGTTGATCAAAGAAAAAAAATACGAAGAAGCTATTGAACATTTAGAAGATTATGATGCAGATGGCAAAATGATGCCCCATCTTAAAAATGGTTTGTTGGGCGACTGCTACAGCGAATTAAACGACAGCGAAAAGGCAATTAAAAAATATGTTGCTGCAGCTAAAGGAGCTGGTAACGTATTGATTTCTCCATACTACTTAACCAAAGCAGCTATTCTTTCTGAACAAAACGGCGATTTTGATGCTGCTGTTTCATACTACGAAGAAATCAATTCCCAGTATTACACTGATCCGGCAAAACACGCCATGGAAAAACAAAAAGTGGAAAAAGCTTTAGGAATTGTAAAGGCTAAAGCCGCATTAAAAGCAAAATAGTAAGTGGCCACTTCACTTAAAAACCTATCCGAGCACAGCAACACTGCATCTGCCGAAGGCATGAAAATAGCCTTGGTTGTGGCCGAATGGAATGCAGAGATTACGGAAGGTTTAAAAAAAGGCGCCTTCGAAACCCTTATTCAACAAGGTATTTACGAAAGAAATCTTAGTGTTCATTATGTTCCTGGTTGCTTTGAATTGCCCTTGGCTGCTCAAACAATTTTGGAAAAAGGAAATATGGATGCTGTGATTTGCATTGGTTGTGTGATTCGCGGCGAAACCAGTCACTTCGACTATGTTTGTCAGGGTACCACCCTCGGCATCCAAACCGTTTCTTTAAAGTACAACAAACCCGTTATTTTTTGTGTGCTGACCGATGATAACATTGATCAGTCGCGAGCGCGTTCAGGCGGAAAGCACGGCAACAAAGGTGTTGAAGCTGCAGTTACTGCCATTAAAATGATCGCTCTTCAAAAAG
>JAPLEZ010000144.1 GCA_026390935.1 Bacteroidota bacterium | reverse complement strand
AGCATCAATCACTGCTGCTGATGTGAACAATGGTTCATCTGATGCATGTGGAATTGCTTCATTGACTTTAGATAAAACATCTTTCGATTGTTCAAATGTTGGCGCTAACACAGTTACATTAACAGTAGTTGATGTAAACGGAAACAGCTCTTCTGCAAATGCAGTAGTAACAGTTGAAGATAAAGTTGCTGCAGTAGTTGTAACACAAGACTTAACAATTCAATTAGATGCAAACGGTCAAGCTTCAATCACTGCTGCTGATGTGAACAATGGTTCATCTGATGCATGTGGAATTGCTTCATTGACTTTAGATAAAACATCTTTCGATTGTTCAAATGTTGGCGCTAACACAGTTACCTTAACAGTAGTTGATGTAAACGGAAACAGCTCTTCTGCAAATGCAGTAGTAACAGTTGAAGATAATATCGCTCCAACAATAGTATGTGGTGGTGATGTAAATGTAACAGCTGAAAGAAATGATTGTACACCAGTTGTAACTTGGAGTACTCCAGTTTCTGCTGACAATTGTGCTTTCACAGTTACAAGCTCTCACAATTCAGGAGATCGTTTCTCTGTAGGAACAACTACAGTTTCATACACTGTAACTGATGCTTCAGGAAATACAGCTTCTTGTTCTTTCAACGTAACTGTTCAACCAAATCCTTTGGTTGCAACAACTACTCTTAAATCTTATGTTGGTGGAAATAACGTTTCATGTTTTGGTAAAAAAGATGGTGAAGCTTCTGTAAGTGTTGAAGGTGGATGTTTACCATACACTTATTCATGGAGCACTGCTCCAGTTCAAACTGCGGCAACTGCAACAGGTTTAGGTGCTGGTACATATACTGTAACTATTACTGATGCAAATAACACAACCATTACTGAAACAGTTACTTTGACTCAACCTCAAGTATTAACAGCTGATGCTGGTGCAAATGCTACTGTTTACTACGGTTATGCTCCTAAGGCTTGTGCTACTTTAGTTTCTACTGTAAATGGTGGTTCTACTGCATATAGCTACTCTTGGAGTAATGGTGCTACAAGTGCAAACAACACTGTTTGTCCTTCTGTTACTACTACTTATACTTTAAACGTGACTGATGCTAACGGCTGTAAAGCTAGCGACGTAGCAGTGATTTGCGCAGTAGATGTAAGATGTGAGCAAGGTGGAAATGCAATCAAAATCGGACAAGGTTCAAAAGTGTTGATTTGTCATACATCAGGAAACAACAAAGTTCAAACATTATGTGTTGCTGCTGATGCAGTACCTGCTCACTTAGCACATGGTGATAAATTAGGTAGCTGTGGAGCAGTTACTACTTGCTTCCAAGCTTCTAAAGCTGAAGAAAGTGATGTAGCTCCTCAAGTTGTTTCAACTTCTAATTTAACAGCATACCCGAATCCATTTGCGAACACAACTACTTTAGTGTTCACTGCTACAGGTTCTCAAAGAACTGTAATTGAAATCATGGATATGAAAGGTGCTTTAATGACAGTTGCTTTTGATGGCAATACAGTTGAAGGTCAAGTTTACAAAATTGATGTAGACGGGTCTTCATGGGCTAATGCAATTTACATTGCAAGAGTTACTACCAAGTTCAAAACGTAAAACTGGTTTTAACGAAGTAATTCGCTAAATAAAGTTTAAATACTTTAACGCTCCACTCATTTATTTGAGTGGAGCGTTTTTGTTTTTAAAAAATAAAAAATAGAAATTTTCTTCCTTTCCTTAACCCAGCGTTAATTAATTGCCTAATTTTGGCCCCACTAAAAGAATAAGATGACTGCTGTTAAAGAGATTAAAGACGTTGTAACGATACTGTTTGCTGGGGATTCCGGTGATGGTATTCAGTTAACAGGCGGACAGTTTACAGATACTGCTGCTTTGCTAGGGAACGACATTAGTACTTTCCCAAACTTTCCTGCCGAAATCCGTGCCCCAATAGGTACTGTGGCTGGAGTATCTGGTTTTCAGCTCAATTTTGGAAGCATTGAAATTTTCACTCCGGGCGACCAGTGTGATGTTTTGGTGGTAATGAATGCCGCAGCTTTAAAAGTAAATTTAAAAAACCTGAAAAAGGGTGGGGTGATCATCGCCAATTCTACTGGATTTGATAAAAGAAATCTTCGTCTGGCCAAAATGGATGAGGAATATACTTTGCAAAACGATACACGATTAGAAGGTTATAAAGTGCATGAAGTAGATGTTACAAAACTTACTCGCGAAACTCTAGAGAATTCAGGCTTGGGAACAAAAGCTGTGGATCGTTCTAAAAACATGTTTGTTCTTGGTTTCTTGTATTGGATGTACGATCGCCCTCTTGATATTACCATCAAATTCATTGAAGGTAAATTCAAAGGCAAACAAGATTTGATTGATACCAATATTATGGTGTTGAAAGCTGGTTTTCATTACGGTGAAACTTGCGAGGCTTTTCCAACTCAAATAGTAGTGAAAGCCGCCGACATTGAAAAAGGTGTTTACAGAAATGTAATCGGGAATGAAGCTGCTGCCTTAGCTTTAATTTCAGCGGCAAGAAAAGCGAACCTTCAGTTGTTCTACGGAACTTATCCTATTACTCCTGCATCTGATATTTTACATACCTTATCACGACACAAAAATTACGGCGTTAAAACCTATCAGGCGGAAGATGAAATTGCGGCGATTTGCTCTGCAATGGGTGCTTCTTACGGAGGAGCATTGGGTGTTACAGCATCATCTGGTCCGGGTATCGCCTTGAAAGGTGAAGCTATTGGTTTGGCAGTTTCTTTAGAATTGCCGCTCGTTATAGTAAACGTACAAAGAGGTGGACCATCAACAGGTTTGCCGACTAAAACTGAACAATCGGATTTATTACAAGCAATGTATGGTAGGAATGGAGAAGCTCCAGTACCTATCATTGCAGCTCAGTCTCCAACAGATTGTTTCGACGCAGCTTATGAAGCTTGCAGAATAGCTGTTGAGCACGTTACTCCGGTTTTCTTTTTATCCGATGGATACATCGCTAATGGTTCTGAACCTTGGAAAGTATTGAAAGGTGAGGATCTTCCTAAGATCACCGCAAAATTTGCTGCGCCAAGAAAAGAGGAGGATGAAGCGTTTATGCCTTTCAGTAGAGATGAAAAATTATCTCGTCCGTGGGCTATTCCCGGAACTAAAGGATTGGCGCACCGAATTGGTGGTATTGAAAAAGAAAACTTAACTGGAAATATTTCTTACGATCCGGACAACCATGAATTGATGACCAAATTGCGTCAAGCTAAAGTGGATAAAATCGCCGATTATATTCCTGAGCAAAAATTAGATAATGGAAAAGAAGGAGATAAAGTGTTGGTGTTGAGTTGGGGTTCTACTTATGGTGTGGTGAAAACCGCTGTGAAGGAATTGCGCGAAGAAGGCCAGTCTATCGCTCATGCGCATGTTCGCTACATGAACCCTTTGCCTAAAAACTTAGGAGCACTTTTGTCGAAATTTGATAAAGTGCTGATGCCTGAAATGAACAACGGACAATTTGTGAGAATCATTCGCGACAAGTTTTTGATACCAGCGATACCTTACAATAAAGTGCAGGGCTTGCCTTTCTTTACACAGGAATTGAAAGAAAAAATGACTGAAGTGTTGAACGCAAAATAAGACATGAAAATGGCAGAAGAAACTATCATAAAAAATTCAGGCGTCAAATTGGCTGCCAAGGATTATGCTACCGATCAAGATGTGAGATGGTGCCCTGGTTGTGGCGACTACTCTATCCTTAAACAGGTGCAAAGCGTTTTTGCAGAATTGCAATTAGACAGAGACGAAACCGTTTTCATTTCAGGAATTGGTTGTTCATCACGTTTTCCATATTACATGAATACCTATGGAATGCACAGTATTCATGGAAGAGCTCCGGCTTTTGCAAGTGGTTTGCGATCTATCAATCCCGATTTAAATGTTTGGGTAATTACTGGTGATGGAGATTCACTCTCTATTGGTGGTAATCATTTTATCCATATGCTCCGAAGAAATTTCAATTTGAATGTGTTGTTGTTCAACAATCAAATTTACGGATTGACGAAAGGACAATATTCTCCTACTTCTGAAAAAGGAAAAATAACCAAATCCACACCAATTGGTTCATTGGATCATCCTTTCAATCCTTTGGCTTTGTCTTTAGGAGCAGATGCAACCTTCATCGCTCGTTCAATGGATCGTGATCCTAAACACATGAGAGCAATTTTGTTGCGCGCTGAGCAGCACAAAGGGACCTCATTGGTGGAGATCTACCAAAACTGTAATATCTTCAATGACGGAGCTTTCTTTACCTTCACAGAAAAGGAAACCAAAGGAGATACTGTTTTATTTGTTGAACAAGGTAAGCCCTTGATTTTTGGCGCGAACTCTGATAAAGGAATCAAACTCGATGGATTCAAACCTGTGATTGTTGATCTAAAGGATACTTCTGCCAATGATTTGTGGATTCACGATGAAAACGACAGAGTGAAAGCGAGTATCTTAACACGTTTCTTTGATGATCCGTCTAAAGATGGCGCATTGCCTCGTCCGTTCGGGATTTTCTACGTTGAAAAACGCGACAATTACGAAGATGCTTTGATAGCTCAGTTGAACAAAAGCATTGAAGTAAAAGGAACAGGTGATTTGGATGCCTTGTTGAGAGGAAGCAATACTTGGGAGATTAAATAATACCAAAATATTAAATAATACCAAATAAAGAAGGGAAGTTTTTACTTCCCTTCTTTATTTTTAAGCTGGTAGAATTTCTAGTATTTTTTCTGAGGTAGTGCCATCTCCATAGGGATTAACGCTGTTTGCAACAGATGAGTAGTAGCCTACGTCCTCAATTAATTTTTTCGTTTCACTTACAATCTTTTGTGTATCAGTTCCAACCAATTTAGCGGTTCCAGCTTCAACACCTTCCATTCTTTCCGTTACTTCTCTTAATACCAAAACAGGTTTTCCTAAACTTGGCGCTTCTTCTTGAATTCCTCCTGAATCTGTAAGAACCAGATATGATTTATTAAGCAACCAAATGAGGTATGGGTAATCCAGTGGTGCAATTAATTTGATGTTGGGTTGTGTTAAGTACTTGTGCGCGTTTTCCTTGATATTAGGATTTAAATGCACGGGATACACAATTTCCATATCAGGATAGGTTGCTGCAATTTCATTGACAGCTTTGCAAATGTCTTTGAAAGGTTCACCAAAACTTTCTCTTCTGTGGCATGTGAGCAATATTATTTTTTTATTGAAATCAACAGTCGGGAAATGTTTAAAAAACAAATTCTGATCCATTGAATCCACTTTTTTAATACCAGCTAATAGGGCGTCAATTACTGTGTTTCCTACTACAAAAATATTTTTTGTAATTCCTTCTTTATGCAAGTTTTCCTCAGCTGTAGAAGTAGGGCAAAAATGAAATTCTGAAATTTTAGATGTCAGAATTCTATTCATTTCTTCTGGAAAAGGCGAGTAAATATTTCCACTTCGCAAACCGGCTTCAATATGCACCACGCTTATTTTTTGGTAGTAAGCCGCTATACTTCCAGCCATTACGGTTGAGGTATCTCCTTGCACAAAAACATAGTCAAAGGATTCCTTCAGTAAAACTTCGTCGGTGATTTTTTGAATCAGCGCTGCGGTGAGGGTTGGCAGCGTTTGTCCGGGCGACATGATGTTTAAATCATAATCGGGTTTTATTTCAAAAAAGCTTAAAACCTGATCCAGCATTTCTCTATGCTGCGCGGTAACACAAACTTTTACAGAGAATTTTTTACTGTTTTTAAAAACAGAAACTAATGGCGCCAATTTAATTGCTTCAGGCCGCGTTCCAAAAAGAAATAATACTTTTTTCATTTAAAATTATTGAGGGCATTGCATCAATACCTTTTGTCTTTTAAGTCCAATACCAATGTATTGTTATTCTTTAATCTCACCTGATCAACAAAAGATGAATCCATCTCAAAAATATAATTTTTTTCAGGAGATAAATAGAGGGAGAGCAATTGTGCGTCTTTTATTGTTGGACAAACGATAGTGTCATTGGAGCTGGAGTCATTCTCTAGTTGTGTTGCAAAAGCTGCATAAGGATTTTCTGCACGTGGTTTAGGTAAGTCGTTAAACACGCCAAAAATAGAGACGCAGCTCACCAAGAGCTGAGTTCCCAGAAGTACGAAAGCAATTTTTTTATATTTCTCAAAAAGAAAAACAATGCCTGAAGCAAATAAAATCATAGCACAAGGAGAAGCAAAAATGGAATACAAAGGTTGAAATGAAATTGTATGACCGCTATTCACAGCGAGGTAAGTAGCAAATAGAATTTGAGTAACCACGATAAATGCTAAATAAGTAAGCAGTTTCTTTTTTTCCTTATCATAAACAAATGAATAAATTATTACTCCCAAAGGAAGAAGAAGTAGCGGAGCAATTTCCCTTACTCTGAAAAAAGCCTGAAGACCATTCCCGAATTCAAGTAACCAAACCTGGCAAATGCCAATGATCATGTTGAAGATGGTAGAGGGAATCACAAAAGTACTGTCGCCCTCCTTGTAGTTTTTTACCATTTCTACATATGCTGCATTTTGAAAACTCATGATTTTCAATCCTTCCGCTCCACCTGAAAGCATCCATAAGCCGAAGGCGCCTAAGGCTAAAGTTCCCGAGAAAGTAAAAAGTAACCAGGTTTTTTTATCGCGAATAAAAATTAAGGCTAGGAGCGCATGTGCAATAAAAATGTATGCGCTGAGGTAATGCGTGAGTATAGATAGAGCACAAAGGATGGCATACAAAATTACCTTTGTCCAAGTAAGCTCTGATTTTTTTTGCACAAAGGATTCCCAAAAGATCCAAGTAGCGCAAAGCGTGCAGAGCACAGTCATGGAGTAAGTTCTTGTTTCGTTGGCAAACGCAATAGAGAGCGATTGAATAGATAGAAGGATCAATGCGATGAGGGCAGTTCTGTAATTGATGTTGCGCAAGCAAAACAAGAAGGCGACAAGCAATGAAGCCATTGAAAATATTAGTGAAAGAAATCTGGTTGAAAAGTCGGTATTTCCGAAAGTTTTTGTCCAATAGTGCAACAAAAAGTTATATACTATTGAATTCCCATTGTCGTTGACAGTGGCGGCATGTACATTTTCTGCGGTATTTTCTGCTTTGAATTCAGATAAGGAAATAGTGTGTCTTTTATCAGCATTGTCTCCCGACTTGAGTCCGTTAGCGATCAATGTTGAGAATTTCTCATCTACCCAGATACTGTGTTTGTCAATGCTGACAACACGGAGCAGGAAAGCTAGAATAAATACAAAGAACACTACTTTTTTCTGTGCACTACTTAGAGACTGCATGCTTTGCAATTAATTTTAAGGTTTGTTTAATAGTGCGGGAAACATTCATTTTGCTGTCTCCAATTTTTCTGTCGTAGCGCAGTATCATTGGCATTTCGTGAACGATGGCGCCAATTTTCCCTAGTTTAATAATGATTTCAGCCATACAAGCGAAGCCTTGCTCTTCAATGAATTTATCCCCGAATTTGCTGTCTGCTTTTCTTAATATTTCAATCTTATATGCCCTGTATCCGCAGGTAAAATCTTTAACTCCTTTAATAGGAATGAAAACACGAAACATCATCCCTGCAGCCCAGCCGGTAAATTCACGGAATTTTGTGAGTCCATGCACCCTTGATCCTTTTTGAAATCTTGAAGCGATTACCACGTCGCTTCCCTCATTTATTTGTTTAATCATTCGTTCCATGAGGAAAGGATTGTGGCTATCATCACCATCCATAGGAATCACAATGTCGTTGTCGTTTAAATCTTTTGCGGCAGTCTTTAATCCCTCTCTCATCGCATTTGCCAATCCTTTGTTAGGATTAACATCCAATACTTCTTTGGGAATAGACATTTGAAAATCATGAGCAACTTTAAGAGTGTTGTCTTTGCTGCCGTCATTAACGATTAAAACCTGAAGATCGATGTAAGGCATTTGTTCCGCCAAACTGTTAATTCGTCCTAGCAATTTTGGTAGATTTTGCTCTTCGTTGTAACAAGGTAAAAGGATTTTAACTTTTTGTCTCATGATAATGATTAAGCAGTAAAGGTAAAAAAGAACTTTAAATATTATTGCAGATATTTTCCTACGATAGGCATTCTTCTTCCTGTTCCAAAAGATTTGGAGGAAACCCTTAGTATTGGCGGTGTTTGGTGACGTTTGTATTCGGAAATATTTACCATTTTCAGGATTTTCCTTACGGTTTGCTCTTCAAAACCTTGTTGAATGATGGCTTCCGGACCTTTACGCAACTCTATGTATTGGTAAAGTATTTTGTCGAGCACGTCGTATTCGGGCAATGAATCGCTGTCTTTTTGCCCTGGTCGCAATTCGGCAGATGGAGGTTTTATAATACTGTTGATTGGAATGATTTCTGAGTTTCTGTTAATGTGATGTGCGAGTTCATACACTTCAGTTTTGTAAACATCGCCCAGTACTGATAAACCACCGTTCATGTCGCCATACAAAGTGCCGTAGCCAACAGCTGCTTCACTTTTATTGGTGGTGTTGAGCAATATGTGTCCGAATTTATTTGAAACGGCCATCAGTAAGGTTCCGCGCACACGTGCTTGCAAATTTTCTTCAGCGAGTCCGAAAGGCAGATCTTTAAAGATGGGCGCCAATTGTGTTGTAAATTGAGAGAAGAGAGATTCAATTTCAATGAGGTGATTTTCTGCATTTAAATTTTCTGCCAATTTTTTTGCGTCGCCAATGGAGTGATCCGATGAAAACTGTGAAGGCATGAGGACACCCATTACATTTTCTGACCCCAGGGCTTCGGCTGCTAATGCGAATACTACAGCAGAGTCGATTCCTCCCGACAAGCCCAGCAAAGCTTTTTTGAAGCCTAGTTTTCTGAAATAGTCACGGATGCCTAAAATTAGTGCATTGTGAATATTTTCAATTTTACTTTGATTGGAAGCGACCTCGCTTTTTTTATCATTATTGGTATCAATGATTTTAAAATCCTCCTGAAAGTAAGAAAGTGCTTCCGCTACTTTCCCTTCTTTATTGATGAAAAGTGAGCCTCCATCAAAAATTAATTCTGTTTGTGCACCGCTGTGATTGCAGTAAACAAGGGGAACTTGATATTTGTTGAAATTTGTTTTTAATACTTTTAATCTTGTGTCGGCTTGTTGATAATTGAACGGAGAGGCAGCGATGTTGATCATTAAAGTGCATCCTTGTTTTTCCAGTTCTTCCATCGGATCAAGGTCATACAAGTGATCAACGATATTCCATAAATCTTCACAAATGGTGAGGGCAATTTTTTCACCTTTGAAATTTAGTATTTGAAATTTGTCGTTGGGCTCGAAGTAGCGGTATTCATCAAAAACATCATAGTTCGGCAATAATGTTTTATGGAATACACTTTCCACTTTTCCATTGTTTAGTAAGAAGGCCGAATTATGTAATCTTTTGCCGCGAGGATCAGTATTGCGGGAAGGTCCGCCAACAATGGCCGCTATGTTGTTGCAGTGCGCTGCAATTTTATTAATGCTTTGAAGGCACTCTTCTATAAATTCATCAAATTCTAAAAAATCACGAGGTGGATAACCACAAATGGCCAGTTCAGGAAACACAATGAGTTCGGCACCTTCCTTTTCCGCTTTTGCAATAGCGTTAATTATTTTAGAAGAATTTTCTTCAAAATTCCCTACGTGAAAGTTAAGTTGGGCTATTGCAATTTGCATGATTTAAAAAAGGAATCCGGCGGTTAGCATCACATATTTTGAGCTGATCGCTTGTTCAGCAGGAGAAGTCCCTGAATAAAGTGTAGAAGAATTTTTGCTAACTGTAGAAGTAAAACCGTCTACATAATGCAATCCCACCAAAAGCGCTGTGCTGCCAGCAAGGCTGTATTCAACGCCTAAGCCAGCAATGATAGAACCACGAAACAAATATGCGTCATTTCTTACATTAAGGGTTGCATCATTGCCCGAAATTTCCAACACTCCTTTTGAAGAATCATTGTACTTGTTGTCGGATGCGGTGGCTTTCCACATTATGGAAGGCATCGCACCTACCTGCATCCAATAAGTAAAGTAACCAATTTCGTTGGTTTTTAATTTTAAACTCAATGGGATATCAATTGACTGAAATCGGTAGGTACGTGAAAGTATATTGAGATCGTTGCCATTGTATTTCAAGAGGATATGGTTAGTAGTGTCAAAATTAATTCCGCCACTGTGTGAGGAAATATCAATTCCTGTGACGAAAGCAACGGTTTTAGAAAGGTTTCTTTCGATAACTAGTCCGCCGCTGTATTGAAATCCTGCGCTGCCTGTGCTCATCGTTGATTTATTAGATTTTAACCAAGATCCACCTATTGTTCCTTTAACACCAAATCTCCATTTTTGCAAACCGCTTGTAGTAATGGTTGTAGTGGTGCTACTTTGCGCGTTGATTCCAGAGTAAATCACTATTGCTGCGATAAGAGATAATAACTTTTTCATACTTGTTGTTTTTGTTTTATGGTTGTATGCTATACCAACGGTATTTTATACTTTTGATTTCATTGATTCGGTTAAAACAAATCTAATAATTTTTAAGTTCATGTCAATTTATCACAAATTCATCCCAGTCCTATTGTTGTTTTTCGCTGCTTGCCAATCGGATCCAATTTTGGTGGATCTAGGTAACGTACCTGCGGAAGAAGTTCATGTATTAAGATACGACCAGGATATATTCACAGTAAATCGTCAAAATGCAAAAGAACAATTGGATGTTTTAGCAAAAAAATATCCTTTATTCATCAGTGGAGATTACAAGGATCCTGCCAGAATATTTGAATTGATGGATTATCTGGAAGATCCTTTACAAAAGGACTTGAAAGAAAAATGCAAACAAACCTTTACTGATTTAAGTGCTTTGGAGAAAACATTGTCGGAAGGTTTTCGCTACTACAAATATTATTATCCTCAGGCTCCATCAGCTAAAGTGTACGGTTATGTTTCGGGATTAAGTTTTGAGCACCCCATTGAGTGGGAAGATTCCACTTCGTCTGCAGCGGTGGCTTTGGATTTGTACCTCGGTCCCGGTTTTCCCTTGTACTATCAAATGGGTTTTGAAATGCCGCAGTACCTAAGTTATAAATTGCAAGAGAAATTTATTCCGGTGGATCTTTTTACTAAAGTTGCTTTAGTTAAGTACGATCTGGAAAAGGATGGTAATACATTGATTGAAAAAATAGTTTCGCACGGAAAAATGCAATACTTCATTAAAGCGATGCTGCCCTTTGTGCCCGATTCCACCCGATTGATGTATCACCCTGAGCAAATGAAATGGTGTCAGGAAAGCGAAGAACGCTTGTGGCAGTATTTTGTGAGGGAAAATTTATTGCATTCTACTGATTTCATGGTGTACAAAAAATATTTGGAAGATGGTCCTTTCACGTCTTCGCTTGAAAAGGAATCTCCTGGCAGAATTGCCGATTACATTGGTTTGCGAATTGTACAATCTTATATGGAAAATAGTGAGGTAACTTTAGATGCATTAATGAAAGAAAAAGACCTCTTAAACATATTTCAAAAATCGAAATTCAAACCTGAATAAAATGGCTAAAAAAAATCACCTCAATTTTACTGTGGAGCTGGATGAAAATAATCTTCCTGTAAATATCGAATGGAATGCAGATGAAAAATCGCAAGAGAAAATTAAAGCTTTGATGATCTCTGTTTTTGATGCGAATGAGCAAGTGGCTAAAAGAGTTGATTTGTGGACCAAAGACATGTACATTGAAGAAATGAAATTGTTTTATTTTCAAACCTTGATGACTTTGGCCGATGGCTTTGAGCGCGCAACAGGTGAATTGGAAACAGCCAAATCCATGCGCGAATTTGGAAGAGAATTTGGAAAGAAAATGCAAGTGATAAAATAATGTCTGCAGCACTCAACGATATTTTATCGGAATTGCGCACTTACGCCAATTCCAAAAACGTGGAGGGAATGAAGCGTTTTGGAATTCGTGCAAATCAGCCTATAGGCATTAGTGTTCCTGTGCTTCGTGGCATTGCAAAAGCCATTGGAAAAAATCATGCTTTGTCGCAGGAATTGTGGGAAAGTAAAATTCATGAAGCGAGATTACTCGCTGTTTTCATTGCCGATTATAAACAAGTCACAGAAAAGCAAATGGAAAAATGGGTGAAGGATTTTGCCTCTTGGGACATTTGTGATCAGGCTTGCGGACTCTTCGATAAAACGCCTTATGCCTTTGATAAGGCTGTAGAGTGGAGCAAAAGAAAAAGTGAATTTGAAAAAAGAGCTGGCTTTGTATTAATGGCTACATTGGCGGTTCACGATAAAAAAGCCGACGATAAAAAGTTTATTTCCTTTTTTCCTCTCTTGGAAAAAGAAGCTCACGACGAAAGAAATTTTGTGAAGAAAGCCGTGAACTGGGCCATCCGACAAATTGGAAAAAGAAATATTGAATTGAATAAAGCTGCAGTTGAACTGGCAAAAAGAATTCAACAACAAGATAGCAAAAGTGCCAAATGGATTGCCGCCGACGCCTTACGAGAATTGCAAAGTGAAAAGCACGTTGCGCTGGTGGAGAAGAAGTCGAAAAAACTAAAAAAATAATCGCTGCAAAATGCGTGGTATTTTATTTTCATTATTCTTTCTGGCGAAATTTACCACAGCACAGGTATATCAGGGACGTGTGATTGATGCGGGTTCGCGCACAGCTGTTGCTGATGCGCAAATCATTTTAAAGCATACGCGTTTTAAAACAGTATCCGATGCAAAGGGATATTTTTATATTCCTTCCGATTATTGTTTCAACGGCGTGAAAGACACCTTGAAATTTTCAGCATCACGAAAGGACACCATTGTCATTCAAAGTACAAATCACGTTAAAGCGCAGTATCCCATTCACATAGAAAAAAACGCTTATGAGTTGCTTCCCAAGAATGCTAGTGCCAAACAAATCGATTATTTTAATTCGCTTGCCAATAAGGAGGTTTTTGATTATCTCGATGGTAATCCACTTACGCAACCCTTTGGTGAAGTGAGATCGGTGAAATTTATTTACGATTTTAAAAAGGAGCAAATCTATTTTTTCAATTTCAACAAGTATTCTTACCACGCACATTTCGCGATTAATGTTTTAAAGTTCGATAGTAAATTTCGATTCAATGAGCAGTATTATAATAGTCCGGAAAGAAAATATTTTATTGGCGAAGTTTGTCATTATACAGCCTCCAATACCTACACCTTTGAAATGTTTGCTGGCACTGAAATGACATGCGAACAATTGATGAAATTGTACAATAAAATTGCCGACAATAGTTTTATCGGTGCTAATCTCCACTATTTATCCTACAACCGCGAAGACAGAAATTGTTCGGGTATAAAAGGCATCACGCACAACGATGTGTATAAAGGTCAAAAATACCAAGCTTTAAATTACTGCGTGGGTTATGGTTATTTAAAATTTATTGATGTAAATACAGCGCAGTTGTCGTCGGTGGACAAACACGATGTTGTAGTGCTGAATGATATTCCATTGGATATTTCGGTGAATGCTGGAATGATCACCAATAAATTTCAAATGCCTTTGAGTCATTTAAATGTTTTAAGCCACAACAGAGGAACGCCCAACATGGCTTTGCGCAGTGCATGGAGTAATAAGACTTTGCGTGATATGACCAATAAATTGGTGTGTTTAAAAGTAGCCGGAGATACTTTTTCTATTCGCGAAGTAAATTTAGCTGAAGCGCAAAAATTCTGGAAACTCAAAGAATCAAAAACGGTTCAGAAATTAAAAATGAACGATAGAGATTCCGGCTTGGTGGATTTGCAAAAACAATCTTTTTCCAGTGTTGATTTGATAGGCGGAAAGGCAGCAAATTTTGCCGAGCTTTTAAAAGTGAAGGAAATCAATACGCCCGAAGGTGCTTTCGCTATTCCGTTTTATTATTATGCGCAGCATCTTAAACAACACGGACTGGATATTTACATTGAAAAAATGTTGTCGGATACTTTGTTCATCGGTGATAAAAATATTCGTCAAAATTATCTTTCAGTTTTACGTGATTCAATTATTCATTCTCCAATGGATACACTGCTGGTGCATAATGTTCTTGCGTTGTTTCAATCTAAATGCACCGCAACGTCTATTCGTTTTCGCTCGTCTACCAATGCAGAAGATGTGGAGGGATTTAATGGTGCCGGATTGTATGATTCTTACACAGGAAAAATTGGTAGCGCAAAAAAACCAATCGATTTAGCCATCAAAAAAGTGTGGGCAAGTTTATGGAATGCAGAGGCGGTGGAAGAGAGAAATTATTTTAAAATTGATCAGCGTTCAGTAGCGATGGCTGTTTTGGTGCATCGCAATTTCCCTCATGAAGATGCCAATGGTGTGGTCATTACTTCTAATCCATACAACGCCACATTGCCTGCTTATATTATAAATGTGCAGCAGGGAGAACTGGCGGTGGTGGGCAATGCAAAGGATACGCTTGCCGATCAAATTATTTTTTATCTCTTCAATACAGTTCCCGATAAAGACTATTCCATCCAATATGTCACGCATTCAAATCTTACAAGTATGACCGACAAAACCGTTTTGTCCGAAGAAGAATTAGTTGCTTTGAGAATAGCGGTAGAAAAGGTTTATGATCGCTATTGCTTGATATATGGCGGTTGCAAGCATTTGGACATTGAATTTAAAATTGATTCGTCGGAGGCGTACAAAAGGAAATTAATTATCAAGCAGGTGAGGTTGTATTGATCCTGCTTCTTTTATTTTTCCACAACCAATTTATTCATCATTGTACTTTCGGGACAAATAAGCATAACTGTATACATTCCCTCTGAAAGCATTGAAATATCTATTTGTTGGTAAGTGCTAATAGATTGATTCAATACCTCTTTTCCTTGTATATCTCTGATAGAAATACTGGAATTAAGTGAGTTTTTGGTTTTGATAAACATTAAATTCCTTGCAGGATTAGGATAAATGAATATTGCTGTAGCAGAATTTTCCTGAATACTGTTGCCTGTTTCTTTAATGCTTTTAATATTTGATCGCGAACTTTCGTAATCTCTATAATCCGAACATGTTTTTGAGAATATTGCTTCTATTTGGTAATACACGTCTCCGGCAGGAGCTGTTTCATCTGTGTAAGTGGTATTACTGCTTGATGCATTAGCAAGCATAGTTAAATTGTTTTTAGTGGTTCCTCTATATATCAAGTAGCTACTCACTGTTTCGCCAAAATATTGCTCCCATATAAGATTCCAGTTATTTCCAGAGCCTTTATTGATGGTTAAATGCATGGTTTTGTGCTCGTCACTCATAGAGGTTGAAAATCCACACATATCTTTCGTGGCAATTTTATATTTATTGGATTGTACACGGGCATTGGAAGAGGTATCGGTATATAAATAATCTTGAGAATGGGAGATTTCCCCGATTAAGTTATATTGCCCCGTTTGAATAGAAGATTCTTTGTATATATAAAAGGAATCAATTGCGGCATCGACTCCTTTTTCCCATACAATTTCGTTTTTGTCATTTTCATTAACTGTCACCATACAGATGGAAGGAGTGAAATTAATTATAGTTGTATTTACTGTTGCGTTGTCATGCGCATTGCAGCCGTTTGGAGTAGTTACTTCTACGGTATAATCTGATATTGAATTTACAGTTGCTACGGGGTTGGCAATGCTTGAATCATTCAAGCCGGTTTTAGGAGACCATTCATAAGTCAGGGTGCCTGATCCGCTATAGTTTGTTGAAACACTTAACTGAGCCGAATTACCGCAAATAACATTTGCGCCGTTCGCTGTTATAAGTAGTGGATTTACAATAATTTTAATGCTGTCGGTGGCCTTGCATCCTTTGGGACTTGTAACTTCAAGAACATAAGTTGCAGGTGTTATAATCTCTGCTATAGGGCGCGCCAGTGTTGCACTATCCAATCCGGTTTTTGGTAACCAAGAATAAGCTAATGTACCTGAGCCTGTATAATTGGATATGGGATTATCAAATTGAATTTT
>JAPLEZ010000094.1 GCA_026390935.1 Bacteroidota bacterium | reverse complement strand
CCCAAATGATCCACCACTTCATATTCTTTTTTACCAATCATTGAATTTGACGTCTCTGCTCCTTCTTCAATAGTGCCTACATTCAAATTAGTCACCTCAAAGGTCCTTGAAGTATTATCATTGTCAACTCTTACAAACTTTACAACAACAGTAGTTGAGCCTGGAACAAAAACGTAGGAATGGTAGCCGTCAATCAAATTCGATTCATCAACATAAGTCACCGCTGATCCATCACTAATAACCAAACGAACATCAGAAGTATTTTGATGTAAAAAATCAAAACTCAATTGCTGCTGCACTCCCGATTCAACTGCAATACTTTTTTCAGAACTACCATTGACTTGAGTAATAGTAAATGTAATAGCAAATGCTGCCGACCAGCGGGTGGTCAGTAACAATAGTATTATTTTAAACTTACTATTCATTATTAAATGATTTACTTTATTTTCCCAATCAAAATTTTTCCATTGACTTGATCATAGCCAATTATTTTATCTTCTATTACACAATAAGTAAATTTTCGTGCATGCAGTATCCCGCTTCGCCTTACATCGGATGAATCCATTTCAACAATATCTAAATCATTAAACATTGAATTTGAATCAATCTTATTTACAAGCCCATAAAACAATTTTTCGTTCAGCAAGAAAACATCCAACAAAGCTTCATCTTCATTTAATCTGATCGTCTTATTTTTAGTAAAAATACCTTTGTTATTATAGTGATAAAAAGTGGCCTCAGGTCCTTTTTCATACCACAAAAATGGAACTCCATTTTGATCTAATATGATTTTCTTGAATTCACGACCTCTTTCAATTTTTAAACTTTCTACTTTGCTGCCCAGTATATTAATCTCGAAAAAATATGTTGAATCCGGATCAAATCCAACTGTATATGTACCGAAGATACTTGCGCCATCACTTAAATAAAAAGAATTCACATTGAAATTATCCAATAAAGTATCAGCTACCCAAGTCAATCCACCATCATTAGTTTTTATCGATTTTTCATCTTTACCATTTAAAACAGATAAATAAAAAACATTTTTTGTCAAGAAAAGATTCATGCTGAATTTCTCTCCCATATAAGCAATGGTATCCCATGTACTTCCAAAGTCATCAGAAGAACAAAAATTCTGAAAAGCTCCAGTTTGAGTTTCCGGGTTGTAAAATGAGTTTCTAATAAACAATTTACCCTCTACGACTTTCAGTTCCGTAACACTTCCTTTTCCTAAAAAAGTTGTAATCCAATGCCGTCCCTTATCTACGGTTTTTAAAAGCAAAGCTTTTTCTCCTTTCATAGTGGAAGACCCACCCAGAAAAAAAACACTGTCGCTTGCTGCAGCAAAACATTCTGGATAAAATCCTTCTGGAATCCCTTCACAATCAATGGACTCAAAATCCATATTGAACTGACTTGAACTCCCACAAGCAACAGTAACCAAAACTATAAACGATATACAAATTCTATTTACCATACATAAATATAATCAATCATATCCTGACTGCATCCATTTTGGGATTACGTCTCTTAGCCATTCAGCAATCCCCCCATCCTCTCCGCAATCATTGTCAATCTTTTTTAATACTGTTGGAGTAACTTGAATCGCTTGTGACCATGTATTCGCTTTTTTCCATTCTGCTAAGTCGGGGGTTGTCATAACATTAACCAAGTCAGCATAAGTGAGTGTTTTTAATCCAGCACTTATGTAGGCGTCAGCATGTGTACCGAACGCAAATTCTTCGAAAGCCTTATTGTTTTTTTCGATGTCGTCCTTCTTAGTTACGCTTGCCAATTTTGTTTCCATTGCAACTTGCAAATTCAGCCTTGCTTTATCCACCCATTTCTGTCCGGCAGCGCTTAATTTCGGCCTAAGTTCACTAGTGAATCTTTTAGCATATTTACCTCCAAAATTCATGTAGTATTCAGGTGCCATTGATGCATCTTTCAACAAGCCATGTCGCACATTAAAATCATCTTTTCTAAAATTATAATAGTTCACCGTTCCAAGAATAGATTTTGGAGCCGGAGTTGGTGTTAAATAACTTCCTTTATACGTAATGGTAGAAACCTCTTTTTCTGCTGGTAAAGAGCTCACTCCCTTTGAATTTACAGAGATTACATAAATTTTTCCTTCTCCAAGCGGTTTGGCTTTCTCATCAAAAGTCAAAGTTTGCCCAGTTACTTTTCCTGCAGCATCATGTGTTTCTGTTAACACATGTTCTTCCAGACCTTCTAATTCTACCGCATGTATTACTTTATTGCCTGAAAACTGGTAAGGAGTATACCATGGGTATTTCTTATATAAAGGATCTATTGCAAAAAATCTACCTAAACGAGGGTCAGCACTTCGGTATTTAAAATCCACCCAATTTCCTTCACCATGCATTTCATCAGTTGTTAGCTGACCTTGCATTCCAAAAGAGTAAGTATTTACTCCCTTTTTATATTTCCGGGCCACCATTCCAAATGGCAAATAATCAATTGAACTTACAATTTCACTTTTCCCATTAATCAAAGCATCATTCATTACCACCCGCACATTACCCTGATGATCCACCACTTCATATTCTTTTTTACCAATCATTGAATTTGACGTCTCTGCTCCTTCTTCAATAGTGCCTACGGTCAAATTATTCACCTCAAAGGTCCTTGAAGTATTATCATTGTCAACTCTTACAAACTTTACAACAACAGTAGTTGAGCCTGGAACAAAAACATAAGAATGGTAGCCGTCTGCCAAATTGGATTCATCAACATAAGTAACCGATGATCCATCACTAATAACCAAACGAACATCAGAAGTATTTTGATGCAAGAAATCAAAACTCAATTGCTGCTGCACCCCCGATTCAACTGCAATACTTTTTTCAGAACTTCCATTGACTTGAGTAGTAGTAAATGTAATAGCAAATGCTGCCGACCAAAATGTGGTCAGCAACATTAGTACTATATAAAACTTACTCTTCATCATCAATACTTTTGCTTAATGCGTAGTTCCAGGTGAATCGTTCCAACCTGTTGCATCAATTGTTTGAACCGTATTTACGTTGACAGGAACAAATGCTGGAGTACTCGACTTGCTCACCCCAATTCTTACTTCCATTTTTACTTACATAAATTGAAATTACATTTCCACTGGCATCATGCAAATAATAAGTGATTTTCATATCACCATTTTTCTCTTTTACAGTTTTTGCTATTCGAGTTCCACTTGCATCATAAGCAAATTCCAAATCGGGTTTCGCACTTCCTGCTTTACGTTTTACCGATTTCACTTTTCCATAAACCGTCCACTCTATTTGAGCAATTTCCTCCGATTTATCAAAAATCAAATTACCAATTTCATCATAGTTGTAGTTGGCCTCATCTTGATCATCGATATCAGATGAATCAACAGTTGTCATATTTACATCGTCATCCACCCAACGCAACTTATTAGTATTGGTTTTGTATTTTTCAGTATTAGCGGTGCTTGTGGCTGCATTTTCGTAGTTATAATTCATTGCGTCAAACTGAACACCTGCTTTGTCATATCTCTGCAAAGATGTAATATTTCCTCCCGCATCATAAGTATAACCAGTTTTGAAAGTATTGGCAGTTGCTCCAGCCAATGTTGAACTTGCTGTAATTCTGTTCAGCTGATCGTACTCAAACTGTTGTACCCATTTTGCTCCACCTTGATTTGCAAATTGAGGCGTGTTGGATGCCATTGTTGCAATATTACCATTGAACAATGATTTACCAGTAGCCACATCCGTTGCAAGTGTGTAGTTGCTTGCTCCACCAATTCCTGTGTAATCTGCATGAGTACCATCGTTAAAGTAACCTAAAGCGTAAGAGAAGGAATTTCCGTTAACTCCCTTAATCCAACCTTGAATGGTATATGCGTAAGTATTTTTTTCTACTTCATGCTCACCAATAGTTGTTTTGGCCAATGGACCGTGAGCATAGTAATCGTACTTCGCATCTCTATCCCAAGTGATAGCATCTCTTGAAGTAAATACTTTTACGATTCTGTTGTCACCATCGTATTCATATTTATGGATGAACTGATCAGCTTGATTTTTTTGGTAGTACATGAAGTTTACTTTTCCTGATACCAAGTCGTAATCATAGTCCATTCGTTTTTTCAGAGAAACACCATTGACGGAAATTTCCTGAATCAAGTCTTTCACGTTACCATGAACATCATAAGAATAATGCGTTGCTCTGTCATAAGCCACACCTGCTCTATCCTGATAAGTTACCGAAGCAACCCGTGGACGCAAATTCTCTTGTTTGAAATCGGCTTGGATATTAGTGAATTTCACTTCATCGTAGTAAGTTTTAGTGATTTCTCTTTGCACTCCACCACTCACAAATGAAAATTCAAATGTTGCGTAGTTAACCTGAGTTTCATGTTTTGTGGTTGGCACCTCGTCACGCGTTAATACTTCCCCAACTTCTACTATTCTGCCAATTGGATCAAACAAAGTATAGCTGTATGCGCGCACTGTGCCTGCTCCCGACACATCTGCTTTTTCGGCTGCGCTGATGTATTTTTCAATGTTGAATTGTTTTGCGTTTTGCGACAATACCAATCGTCCCAATTGATCGTACCAGTTGCGGGTACCAAATTCTAAACTGCGATCACGCAAAGCAGAAACAGTTCCACCAGCATTGATCATACTTCCATTTTCACCGTCGGCCAAAGATAAAAGCGGAGCTCCTGTTCCACCACCTGTAGATTCGGTATACCAGTGCAATCCACCATCAACAGTTTTCAAAACCAATCCGTTTACGCCGGTGATGTAACCAGTTAAGCGATCGGTAAATTGTACGGTGCTTAAATTCTGCACCGGAATTCCTGTTCCTTTATCATCGGTAATATTGGCATCGGTAGCAATTGCAGTATAAGTAAATGCATTTCCATTCGGCGTTATTTTATAAGCCATACCAGCGTTACCTACCACAAATCCGTAACCATCGGCATCAATACAAACATTGTTTGCTGCTGCTGAAAGCGATTGATCCAAAGTGAAAGTTGCTCCACCGTTGAGCGATTTGTACACTGATGATCCGGCAAGAGCCAACACCGTTGTTCCGTTGCCTGTGCTCAAAGCTTTTATTTGTGATGTTGTAGGAATTGTTGATGCCGCCCATGATGCACCTTTGTTGCTGGTGTATCGTAAATTACCGTTGTTGCCACCGGCCACACCGTTATTTCCTTTTGCTGTTACACAAGTGAAATCTTCGGTAGTTCCCGAAAATTCAATTTTCCAGCTATTGGCTGCATCGGCAGTAGTAACAATAGTTCCCTGCGTTCCAACTGCAATTCCGAAAGATGAAGTTCCCCAAGCCACAGCATTTAAGTTTGGCAAGTGAACAGGTTGTGCTGCGTTCCACGCATTGCCAATTCCTCTGTACAAAGATCCGGCTGCACCGCCCGCAACATCACCGTTGGAAGTGGCATCCACTGCATACAAAGCTTTGGAAGCAGCGAAAGAAGAAACCCAGCTAGAGCCAGTGTTGGCATAAATATTTCCGGTATTGGTGATGGCCAATTGATGTGAAGCATCGGCATCAATTTTTGTAATTGTACCTGTGAAGCTCGTACTGTTTTCTTTGGTGATGGCATGTGCAGCGAATTTGTACACATCGGATCCATTGGACAAACGCAAGGCATTGTCGGCAGGCAAACTCACATCACTAAAATTAGCGATGCTACTGGTGTGGTCCTGATAAGTCCAGGTACCCGCCACTCTGCGATAAATTTCACCGTCGTTACCCGAAGCATAAGCATTGCCCGAAAGATCTTTCACCACAATAGCATTCAATGCTTTTGGTGCCAGGTCGTTGGTTTTATTTGTCCACGCGCCAGTGTATTGATAGAAAGTACCATCACTTAAAGCAGCTGCCATATTAGTAGTTGATGCAACACTAAACGACACAATAGTATTGGCTGTTGGTACTGTTGTAAGTGTAGCAAAAGTTGCAGCATCTGTTGTTGAAAGAACTGCGTGCGTTGTTTTCAACACCACTAGTTTTCCACTTAAAGGATGTATACTTTGTACATCGGCTTGCACAGCAGTAGCTGCCAATTCCAAAATAACGGTATTAGGTGTTTTTACTGCAGTGTATAATTTATTGTCGCTCAATAACAACAACCATTTTTCATAGCTGACAATCCACGCATCCAAAATAGTTTTTGTCCCCAAACCATTAACGGTTAAGGTAGTCCAGCCAGATGAAGGAGTTGGCAATGGCAACAAAGCTATAGTTTTGTAAGTCAGTGAAGATGGAGAAATCAACAATACATTATTACTGATAGAGCGAACTTTATTGATAGCTGTTACACCATCAACAGCATAAAAAGAACCACCGCTCAGAGCAATTTTATTGTCGTTGCCCAACACTACGAAAGTGCTAGTGTTTAAATTTTCCACACCCTTCACTCCACTTGCAGAAGTCATTTCGCTGAATGAAGTTCCTGATGAATTTCCAATAAACAATTTATCGGAAGCATCAATCACTGCATACGCACTATTATTTTTTACAATAGTTTTTACACCAGTAGTAAGGTTGTTGTGTGTGGCATCAATTTTACCAAAAGCGTTTAAGCGGAAGGTAGCGCCCAGCATATTTCCTGCAGCCACGTAGCCAGTTCCATCAGAAGAAACAGAAGTAAATGCACCCGCAGTAAATGCCAGATCTTCGTTGAAAGAAACGCCATTATCGGTGCTTTTAAAAATTCTTCCTTTACCATTATCATTGGTGCTTACCCACAATCCTGTTGCATCCAGCCATGCATCGGTGATGGTACCAATGTTGCTATTTTTAAGGGTCAAGATACCAGCACTCCAATCGTCGCCACCATTGGCAGTTTTCCAAATGCTTCCGTTTTCACTCATCACCAAACCATTGTTGGCAGTAGAGAAAAACAACTTGATAAAATTCTCATGAGCCGGAGGCGATTTAAGCAACCAGTTGCTTCCGCCGTCAATACTTTTCAAAATAGTTCCCGCTGTACCCACTGCATATACAGTTGCTGCGTCCACTTTCTGAATGTCTTTGATGTCGCCCACTCCCGGATTTTCTTCTTTACTCCATTTTACACCAGCGTCAGCACTTGTGAAAATTTCACCGTAAGTACCCTTGTTTGAAAGCAACACGCCAGCCGATGTTGAGCCATAAGCAAGTGCTGCAGGATTTCCACCACCTAAAGTAATATCAGAAGAAGATGGTTCCCATAAATCTTGTTTGCCATGATCAGGCATGTCCTGCGCGATCAATTGATTTAATGAATTGTATTTGTAAGTTGTTGCTAAAGTATGATCGGTAAATACTGTAGAAGTTTTATTTACAATATCAACACCTGCTGCTGTGGCCTGCGCCGCATCTAAGGTTTTAACACCTGAAGGCATTACAGTGCGCACTAAATTTCCGGCCTGATCATAGTAATATAAAGTGTACTGATTTTCCGATTCGGTGTATTCCATCTTGAAAGTTTCAGTCGCCGACGCCATGATTTGTTCAATGTAATTTATTTTGAACTGACGTTTTTCTTCGTTGATGTATTCTTTGTAGCGGTATGATCCGTAAGCTTGTGCAGCAATTACTTTTTGACCGATACAGCTTTGTGTAGTATCAATTGGAATATCATGGAACTCAAAAGTTTCACACCAGATTTTCTTTGTATTACAACTGTCTTTACGTTTTACGATGATGGTATCTTTTACCGAAGTACAATCGTGCTGATTGTAAGTAAGAATGTAAACACCAGGAGTATCAGTAGTTAAAGATGGTTTACTGTAGCCGGCACTTACCATTGGTCCGCTCCATGAAATAGCATAACCCGGAACTTCACTTGCGGTAAGTGTACTCACTTCACCATTGCAAATCAATCGTTGAGATGCATAAATTCTTCCTTTGAATAATGGTGCCTGAACACTAATTTCTGATGAAGTGGTGCAGCCACTGGCATCGGTAATATCAGCGGTATAAACACCAGCCGAAATATTGCTATTTACAAAAGATGTTTTACCATTGTTCCATTCAATTTCGTAAGGAGAAACTCCGCCCGAAATATGTAAAGTAGCATCAGTAATTCCGCCGGCACAAAGCAATGCAGGAGCAGTAATGTTGGCTGCTAACATTTGTGTTGGTCCGCTCACAGTAACTGTGAAGTTGGCAGTACATTTATTTACATCAGTAACATATAAAGAGTAAGTCCCAGGAAGTGGATTTTCTAAATCTTCATTATCACTGTAAGTAGTATCGGTAACTCCTTTAATAGTATAAATCCATTTGTAAGTGAAAGGTGCTTTACCTCCTTTAACTACTAAATCCACTGCTCCGCGATCATTGTAACAAACTTTATTTACGCGAGGCAAACGCTCTTCAATGGTAATATCACAAACCGGCTGCGGACAATTGGTTCCGCTGCTAATCACTACTGAGTCTTCCAACACACAACCTTTGGATGTTTCAATTCGCACTTTGTGTTTTCCCGGACAAGCATTCAACAGTGTTAAGCCTGCTGTTTTTCCATCCCAAAGTATACTTGCATTTCCAATTGGCGATAACGAAAGTGTGGCTTCGCCATCGCAATTTTTCGGACAAGATGCTTCACGAGATTGCGTAGCATCAAATGTTGTGAAACCACAATCAGGTACTGTTACTTCTGCCGTTGCTTTACATTTTGCATCACCACTGGTTACCGTTAATTTATAAGTGCCATCTGGCAAATTAATTTGATTGGCTTCGGTTGATTTGCTTGCAAGTGCAACACCATTTAAGTCGGTCCACAAGTATGCATACGTTCCCGTTCCACCTGTAACAATTGGTGTTGCGTTGTCTTCGTTACTAACTAAAACCGATACGTTTATCGGACTTCCTTTACAAGGATCATTTTCAATATTGTAACCTGGTAGTATCGCGCCAATAGTTGCTTTACAACCTTTGTTGTCGATTACTGTGACTTGATAGTAACCTGGCAACACATTAGCTAAAGTATAAGTTGCATCGCTAATATTAGTCGCTGTTCCTTGTGCCGTCGGACCATTAAAATATCGGAACCAGTTGTAAGTATAAGGTGCAACTCCATTAGCTGTACTTATTGTTAGTGAAGCTTTCGCTTGAGTTTTATCAGGTGATGCAACAATGTTTTCTACTTTAATAGAAGAAGCAAAAGCTTCGCAACTTCCACCGTCGACTATCGGACAAACACCTGTGTTTACTCCAACACCATGAGCTGCGCTAGCTTCACAACCACGAGCGTCTTTTACTTTCACCGAATAATTTGCCGCACTACAAACTCCTGTTACTACTGGAGTGTTGTTGTTGCCCGGAATTGCGCCTACCCATGTGTAAGTATATGGAGCAACTCCATTTTGAGTTTGAACAGTTAAAGTTCCATCACAATCTTTCGGACAACTTGCGTTGGTGGTGCTGATTGCTGCGGTATATCCCTGACAACATAAAGTGGCAGGAGAGCTAATGGTAGCCGATTTTGTTACCATACAATTTTCAGCATCCAACACCAACACAGTATGGCTTCCTGCTTTAGCAGTCAACACATTTGTACCTGCAGCATTGTCCCAGAAATAAGAGTAAGGTGTACTTCCTCCATTGATGAAAGCAGTTAAAGTTCCATCGCCTTTATCAGCGCAAGTTGCATCGGTTGATGTTAAAGTAGCCGACATCGGATTGGTGCAACAAGCACCTGTTTGCTCTGTTGAAATAGGAACTGTAATGGCCGCCGATTGAGCAGTACAGCCCATTGCATCCACTACCGTTACCGAATAAGAAATATTAGGACAAGCCGGATAAACATAAGGCGATTGAGAAATACTGTTGTTCCAAGTATATCGATACACTGGTGTTCCTCCACTCACTTTTGCGAAAACCTCACCTGTGCAACTTGATGAACAAGCTGCAGCTTTTGGCGTTTCTAATGTTACGCTCAATGGCCCTGGATTATTAATGGTTACACTTCCTGTTGAATTGCAACCAGCACCCGGACACGCCATGCTATAGGTATAAGTTCCTCCTGCTAATCCGCTTAATTTTGTAGCATGTGATCCTGATGGACTCCATGTAATTACGCACAAGGAATAAGAATCATTTGCCCCTAAAACAGAAACTGCAGAACCTTTAGTAGTGTTTTGTAAGTTTAAATTTTTAGCAATTATTTTTCCATTTAAAGAGGAAGGCCACAGCAGCAAAAGTATTTCCTGCATTAGCAGTTACTGCGCCGTATAATTTAAAATCACCAGCTTCCCAATACGATGCATTTCCTAAATTTTCATTTGCACCAAAACTCATTTGAGCACTTCCTCCGTTAACAATTTTACCGTTGTTGTTTACCGTTCCGTTGTTGGTTAAATCTCCACCAACATTTATGGTACACGAGTTACTTAAAACGGATAGCGGTGAGCGTACCATCAAACTTCCGGCTTTGAACAAACCTTCGTTGTTCAATGTTCCATTCATATCTGTAAATCCTGTAACTTCCAATTCTCCTCTGTTCACCCACACACTGCTTTGTGCAGTTACCAAAGTACCGTTCACTTTTATTTTAGCGTAGTTTGTTACATTACCATAATAAGTGGTTGCTGGTAAATTGGCATAACCATAGTTGAACAATTTTGCTGTGCTGCCTAAATTTAAATTAGAGAACTGAGCAGTTCCGTTTAAATGTAATTCGGCAGTATTGCTTACCGTTAAATTCAAATTACTTACTGCACCGCAAACAATTAATTTTCCTGCAGCCAGCGTAATATTTCCTGTTAAAGTTTTTCCGGCTTTAACGCAGTATTTTAAGTTAGCAGACAAAGTACCGTTGTAGGTTCCTTCCAAGTATTGATCACACACTGCGCAGCTTTGCTGAGGAACAGGAATTTGAGAATAGCAAGAAGTTAACACGCCCATGTTTTGCGCAGCAACGTTAATTTCACCATCATTCAATCCGTTACATGACACATCTTTTTTCACTACCACAACATTCGGATTGCAAGAATTTCCTGCAGGCAAATACACATTCACCACCACCGTACAGTTGCTTGCATCGCTCACCGCTACATTGTAATAACCCTGACACAATCCGCTAACAGAAGCAGCACTTCCTAATGTTGCAGGATTCCATGCATAGGTTGGAGTACCTGAAGTGTTGCTGGTTTGAATAGTGATTGATCCATCACAAGCATCAACTGAAGAAGTAGCTGTAAAAGAATACGTCGCCGAGAAAGGACAATCTCCACCAACTACCACATTACAATCCGGATTTTCAGTTCCTACCGTAATTGTTTTTTCTACAAAACATTTGTTGGCATCGATAGCTTGAACAGTATATGTTTTTCCACATGCTGCGCTAAATGTTGGAACAGTAGTTTCTGTTCCACCCCAAACATATTTTGTTGGTGTTATTCCTGTTACTGTTGCAGTAATTTGTCCGTCGCATTTTGTTGGACAGCTTGCTGCTGTTGTTTGCGATAAGCTAAGTGTTGCTGTTGTTGAACACACTCCACCCGGACAAACACTGGCTACTGCTTTCACATCAAAACTTAAACTCTCTTTACAGGTTGCGCTTTGCACCAACACTGAATATATTTTTGCTGATGCAGGATTTACATCTTTAGCAGATGATCCTGTATTCCATTCGTAAGTCAAATTTGAATTTCCTCCAATGGTCAGTACAATTGATCCATCCGCTTTTTGTCCGCAAGATGGTTGAACCACTGTTGGTGTTATTGTGAAATCACAAGTCGTTCCATTTCCAAGTGGAATGGTAACGTTGCTTGTTGCAGTACATCCATTAACATCGGTCACTGTTGC
>JAPLEZ010000124.1 GCA_026390935.1 Bacteroidota bacterium | reverse complement strand
ATGAATACATAGACAAAAATGCTTCGTTAAAATTGACGATTAACAAGAAGGACAATTCAACGGGACTAACTACTTCAGAACATTTTGATATTGCTGCAAACTCAGACAAATACAACCAATTCGTTGAATGGGCGCAAAAAAACACCGACAACTGGAAATGGACACCGGCTTCATACGTTGCAGACATTTGCGTTGGACAAGGTAATTTTAGATTGTTATATTCAATAGGAAGTAATGGGGTTGTAATCGGGTTTACTGACAAAGAAGGCAAGCCAAAGCAATATTCAAAGACAATAGAGAAAGGAAATCTAGATTTTTTAAACAAATAACATAATAACACAACCTGTAATTTCAAATTTTGCGCAGCAATCTAAAATCTTCATTTCCTTATTTCCAATGCCGATAAACACTCCATTTATAATAGCGATTACAAATCGCTAACAGTGAAAACTTTCAAATTACGCAAGCTAAATTTGAAAGTACGGTGGTTTTTTTCTTGTAGAGACGCAAAATTTTGCGTCTTAATTGATGCCGACATTGTGAGACGGAAAATCTTCCGTCTCTACAAAACTACATTTCCTCATTTCCAATGCCGATGAACACTCCTTTTATAAAAGCGATTGCAAATCGCTAACAGTAAAAACATTCAAATTACGCAAGCTAAATTTGAAAGTACGTAGTTCGTTTTTCTTGTAGAGACGCAAAATTTTGCGTCTTAATTAATGCCAATATTTTGAGACGGAAAATCTTCCGTCTCTACAAAACCTGATCCCTATTGTGAACGCTAAATATCCTTCAGCCTTCGTCCTCTCGGTTGATCACCCTCCGTTAGCACAACATCAGAATGAAGCAAAATGACCGCTTGCGCTGAATCTTTTACTTTGGAAGCTGTGCGCTCAATCATTGCTGATTCAAACTCCGATAAAACACTTTTCCTAATTCCAAGTTCTTTCCAATTAGTGAAGGAGTTACATCCTGCGGCAATTCCACGTGCCAATGCCAAGCCATCCAACAGCGCTTGATTTGCTCCTTGTCCTTTGAAGGGACTCATGGGATGCGCTGCATCACCAATGACAGTGATTGGTCCTGCGTTTTGTAAGAGTTCTGCTTTCAATAATTCTCTATCATAAACCGGATAGCCTATAATTTGAGCTTCTGCGGTGGACGATACAATTTGTGGAATTGGAGAGTGCCACTGTGTTCTTCTGCACGCTTCCGCTTTGAGGGCTTTAACTCCTTGTGCGCTCAATTCTTCAGCTTCCTTTTCTGGCAAAGGGAAAGAAAATTGCCACATCACTGAGTGGGCGTCGTAAGGCATTACATAAATTCTGTCGTTGCCATTAACGGTTTGAAATATCGTTGGCGAATCAAGCAAAGGGCTATTCAAATCTTTGAGGGCCGAGAGCGGACAAATACCCAATATCACAATACATCCCAAATAGCGCAGAGGACTACTATCCTCAACAATTACCTTTTTGCGAACATAACTGCGAATACCATCCCCTCCAACAAGCAAATCTGCTTTCACGTTTTTCATTTCACCATCTACCTGAAATTGCAAATCAACACCTCCACCCTCGCTTTCTTTAAAGTCGACTAATTGATGTCCCCATTGCACTTTATCTAATCCTCCCAATTGATTAAGCAAAGCCATGCGCAGTGTTTGTCGCGCAATGAGCATATTGGTGCGCTTAGGAGCTTGTTGAGTAGCGCTTGGCATCCATTTTCTCATTCCCCACTCTCCTATCACTTTTCCCTTTGTATCGTGAACCACGTGTCGCGTTGCAATGATAGCTTCTGGCAAAGATAAAATACCCAAGCCTTCAAGGGCTTTGGCTCCTTGTTGCACCGTGAGTCCGTAGCCTTGCGAGCGAACATCAAAATTACTGTCGCGTTCATAAAGTGTAAATGGAATACCGCGATGCAAGCAAGCTACAGCCAGCGCCACTCCACCAATGCCGGCCCCAATAATTGCAACGTGCGGATATTTTTCTGTATCAGCAACAGGAGAATTTGCAGCGGGAATCAAGCCTGATCCATCACAGCTTTTGCATGGAGCAAGATGTCCTTTCGGACGAACAGGCGCTGCCCCTTGTTGATTTGATTTTTCAAATTCTTGCAAGGCTTTTTGATAACTGAGTCGCACACTTTTGCGCAGCTTCTGACTTTTTTTACCGCGACCATTACAATCGCTGCACGCAGTCCAATAAGCCATATCATTTTCCACCTTACTCACCTCTTATTTGTGTTTTTTCAGAATTAATATTAGCACATTTATTTTAAACAGAATAAAAAAACATTGCAACACAAAAGTTGGGGTGAGTTTTAAAAAAGCATGTAAACGCAAAATTCCCTGACATTCAACAGCGCAACACGCTGAAATAAGTCGGATGAACGCTTAAATAAACTGAAAATCAACATCATAGCTAATTTGGTCTCGGGCCCCAATCCAAAAACAAACCATAATTAACAACCGAACCAACTATGAAAAAACTATTTACAAGTGCAGCGCTGACGGTGATATGTTTGCTTTTATTTAAGCAAAGTTACAGTCAGAACTTAGTAGCGCAACATGGCTTGCTCACCACCAAAGGAAGTTCTATCATCGATAAAAACGGAACTCCATTTAGTGTGTCGGGCAACTCCCTATTTTGGACCAACTGGGCAGGTGAATATTGCAACGCCGATTTAGTGAACTGGCTAAAAAAAGATTGGCATGCCGGATTGGTGAGAATAGCCATGGGCGTTGAACCATCTGGCGCTTATTTGACTAATCCAACTGCAGAGAAAGCAAAAGTCTTTGCAGTTGTAGATGCTTGTATCGCCGCGGGATTGTATGTGTTAATCGACTGGCACGATCACACTGCACATACCCACACTGCGCAGGCTATTTCTTTCTTTAAAGAAATGGCAACAAAGTACGGGAGTTATCCCAATGTGATGTATGAGTTGTTTAATGAGCCACTGGCCATTTCATGGAGCAATGACATAAAGCCATACGCGTTGCAGGTTATTCAAGCCATTCGAGCCATTGATCCCGACAACATGATCATCGTTGGCACGCCCAATTGGTCGCAAGATGTGGATGCTGCTGCAAACGACAGAATAACAGGATACACTAACATTGCCTACACTTTACACTTTTATATTCCAATGCACGGACAATGGCTGCGCAATAAAGCCACTTATGCCATGAATCAGGGACTTCCACTTTTTGTTACCGAATGGGGCTTTTGGGAAAATCCACTCCATATGGGCGAGTTCAACGCATGGAAAGATTTCATGAAAACAAACAATTTAAGCAATGCCAACTGGTCGGTTAACACTAAAGACGAAGTGTCTTCCATTTTAAAAGCAGGAGCAAGTGCAAAGGGCGGCTGGTCGGAAAGCCAACTTACTGAGGCAGGAAAAATTGTGAAAGACATGGTGTACAACTGGTATGGCACTCCGGTAGTTTGCGACAATAACGAAATAGAAGATAAAGTTGAAGCCGAAAAGTATTGCGCCATGTTTGGTGTTCAATTGGAAGCCACTACTGATGACGGCGGCGGACAAGATGTAGGTTATATTGATGCCAACGACTGGCTCACTTACACCGATCATGTTACATCTCCTGGCATTTACACTTTTAACATTCGAGTGGCATCTATGAACGGCGGTGGAAATTTCAATTTAAAAAGTGGCAACACTGTTTTAGTAAATATTGATGTGCCGGCCACCAACGGTTGGCAAACATGGAGCACCATTACAAAAGATGTCACGCTGGCCGTGGGTGATCAGGACATCACCATTGAAGCTACAGCCGGCGGATTCAACATCAACTGGTTTCAGTTTGTTCCAAAAGTAGTAACAGGAATCATTTCAAATGGCAACAATCAATTGCACATCGGACCCAATCCGTTTTCAAATACCATTCAATTGAATGATTTAACAACAAACAGTTCCATTGTAGTTTGGGATGCTTTAGGCAAACAAATTTATACTGGCGCAAGCAGCAACAACACTTTGCAACTGGGCGAAGAATGGGCAAAGGGAATATATTTTCTGCAAATTACTTCAGCAGACAAAAACGCGAATTACAAATTAATTAAAGAATAAATATTGATGTCATTAAAGATCATGGAGGATGAGGGGGGTGAGTTAATAATGCCGGCCACTCGGTGAAGACCGGGTGGCCTTATTTTAAAAACTTGAATAAATAAAAATGTTAAACATCTAGTGAGAAGAGGAGGAAAAATTATTTCGGGGGAAATAATTTAACTGTTAATTTGCACCTCCTCTTCTTTTTTAAATTGAAAAAAAATGAAAAAATTATTTTCGTCATTTGTCGTGTTTTTTTTGTGGACAATTTCCCCCTCGACAGCACAAACATTTGTGGACCAACACGGCTTACTTAAAACAAAAGGAAACTCAATAGTAGATTCAAGCGGACAAGTATTTAGCATTTCAGGCAACAGTTTATTTTGGAGCAACTGGGCCGGAGAATTTTGCAATGCCGATGTAATAAAGTGGTTGCATAAAGATTGGAAATCAACATTAGTGAGAGTGGCCATGGGTGTTGAACCTACTGGTGCATATTTACAAAAACCAAGCATTGAAAAGCAAAAAGTATTTACAGTGGTGGATGCTTGTATCGCAGAAGGAATTTATGTTATCATCGATTGGCACGATCATACTGCTCATAAACACACTGCAGAAGCCATTGCATTTTTTCAGGAAATGGCGACGAAATACGGAAAATATCCTAACGTGATGTATGAGATTTTTAATGAGCCACTAAATATTTCTTGGACCGATTCTATCAAACCCTATGCATTAGAAGTAATTGATTCTATCCGCGCCATTGATCCCGACAACATGATTATTGTTGGTACTCCCAATTGGTCGCAGGATGTTGATGTTGCTGCCAACGATCCAATTATTGGCTTTGAAAACATTGCTTACACGCTGCACTTTTACGTTCCAATGCACGCACAATCACTTCGTGATAAAGCCACTAAAGCCATCGACAAAGGTTTACCGCTATTTGTCACCGAATGGGGATTTTGGCAATCGCCTCCCGATATGGATGAATTTTATGCCTGGAGAAATTTCATGAAAACGCATCAACTCAGCAATGCCAACTGGTCGGTATACACCAAAGATGAAGCTTCTTCGGCACTCAATGCAGGCGCAAATATTAAGGGCGATTGGGACTCTACCGATTTAACGGAATCGGGAACCATTGTTCGCGATATGGTAATTCACTGGTACGATTCCATCGATGCTCCCAAACCAAAAATTTGCGATACACTATCTATTCACAACAAAATAAAAGCTGTTGACTACTGCACTAAAGTGGGCGTAATGTCAGAAAAATGTAGTGATACCGACTTAGGCTACAACATTGGATATGTTGACGCAGCAGACAATTTAAAATATCTGATCGAAGTTGATTCATTGGGAATTTACACCGTGAAATTCCGAGTAGCATCAAAGAACGGCGGAGGTCAATTTCAATTAAAAATTGATTCAATAATATTGTGCACCGTTGATGTGGTGACAACAAATGGATGGCAAACGTGGACTACCATTTCAAAAGATGTGGAGCTCACTTCATTGGGAGTTCACGAGCTGACATTTAATTTTATCAAAGGCGGATTAAATATCAATTGGTTTCAGTTTGGTGCGCAAACTAAAGATGGAATCATCAGCTATCAAAATAATTTGAGCATAGCACCAAATCCGTTTACAGATACTTTTCTACTTAGTGGATTAAGTACAGGTGAAAACATTACTGTGAGCGATGCTCTGGGAAGAATAATTTATTCAGAAAACAACAAAAACAATATTCTTGAACTTGGTCAATCCTGGCCTTCCGGCATCTACCTCATCAAAATCAACAATGAAAAATCAATACAAACT
>JAPLEZ010000137.1 GCA_026390935.1 Bacteroidota bacterium | reverse complement strand
TCCAAAGCTCTGCGGATGATTTGGATACCAGTTTGCTCATCAGCATTGGCGCCTTTAAGGTTGGCCAAAGCGCTAACGGCTCTGATGTAAGCAACACCACCACCAGGAACAATTCCTTCTTCCACAGCAGCTCTTGTTGCGTGCAATGCATCGTCAACTCTGTCTTTTTTCTCTTTCATCTCCACTTCAGTAGCAGCACCAACGTAAAGAACAGCAACACCACCAGCCAATTTAGCCAAACGCTCTTGCAGTTTTTCTTTATCGTAATCAGAAGTTGTGCTTTCAATCTGTGATTTGATTTGAGCTACTCTTCCTTTGATGTCTTTTTTATTTCCGGCACCATTGACAATAGTTGTGTTGTCTTTGTCGATTGTGATTTTTTCAGCTTTACCTAACATGTCGACTGTAGTAGTTTCCAATTTAAAGCCTTGTTCTTCAGAAATTAAAACACCACCAGTTAAGATAGCCAAGTCTTCCAACATTGCTTTTCTTCTGTCGCCAAAGCCTGGAGCTTTAACAGCAGCGATTTTCAATGATCCACGTAATTTGTTTACCACCAAAGTAGCCAAAGCTTCTCCGTCAACATCTTCAGCGATGATCAACAATGGTCTTCCTGATTGAGCAACAGGCTCAAGGATAGGAAGGATGTCTTTCATGCTTGATATTTTTTTGTCGGTGATCAACACGTATGGGTGATCTAAGTCAGCAATCATTTTTTCTGCGTTGGTAACGAAGTAAGCCGATAGATAACCTCTATCGAATTGCATACCTTCTACAATTTCAGAATAGGTTTCAGTGCCTTTTGCTTCTTCAACAGTGATCACACCTTCTTTACCTACTTTTTCCATTGCCTGAGCAATGATTTTTCCGATAGCCTCGTCGCTGTTGGCAGAGATAGTAGCAACTTGCTCAATTTTTTTAATGTCGTTACCAACATTTTTAGAGATTTTTTTCAACTCAGCTACAATTGCTGTAACAGCTTTGTCGATACCTCTTTTTAAATCCATTGGATTTGCTCCTGCTGCAACGTTTTTCAAACCACCAGTAACGATAGCCTGAGCCAAAACAGTTGCAGTAGTTGTTCCGTCACCTGCGATATCTGCAGTTTTAGAAGCAACTTCTTTCAACATTTGAGCACCCATGTTTTCAATTGGATCCTGTAATTCAATTTCTTTCGCTACGGAAACACCATCTTTGGTAATGGTTGGAGCACCGAATTTTTTATCGATAACTACATTTCGTCCTTTTGGTCCGAGCGTTACTTTTACTGCATTTGCTAAAGCGTCAACACCTCTTTTTAACTGGTCTCTTGCGCTTACATCGAAATTTATTGATTTAGCCATTTTCTATTAAAATTTTATTTTGTAATTACTTTGTTAATACCGCAAAGATGTCGGCTTCTTTCATAATTAGGTAGTCTTTACCTTCAATTGTAATTTCTGTTCCTGCGTATTTTCCATAAAGAACTAGGTCGCCTACTTTAACTGTTAGTGGCTCATCTTTTTTTCCAGTGCCTACCGCTACTACTTTTCCTTTTTGAGGTTTTTCTTTTGCGGAGTCAGGGATATAAAGACCTCCTGCTGTTTTTTCTTCAGCTGCTGCCGATTCAATAATCACGCGATCAGCTAAGGGTTTGATTTTAATTGCTGCCATTTTTATTTAGGTTTAAATGTTATTAGATTTTATGTGCTGCAGTGCTTGTCATAATGCATGCCAATAGAAAAACAGGCATCTTTAGTAGACAAAATTTCAGATTTTGATGGAATGCATTTACAGTATTGACAGATGAAGTGTCATACTGACAATTATTGTTGTCCGGCTGGAGCAGGTATTCCGCTTGCAGGATTTTTTGGAGCTTCTTTCTTTTCAGAGTTGATCACCGCGCTAGCAGTTCCTTTGTCTGAGCTAATCATTAATGTTGATGCTAAGCAAAGTACAGCAAGTGATGCCGCGATTCCCCAAGTGATTTTTTCAATGATATCAGTTGTTCTTTTTGCACCAAAGGCAGAGGTTTGAGAAGCAAAACTTGAATCTAATCCACCACCTTTGCTGTTTTGAATCAATACAACAATGATTAGGAGGATGCTAGCTATAATGAGAAGGATGCTCATGACTTTCTATTTTTTTTTAATTCTTCAATTTCATAAATACGGGCGGCAAAGTAAGTCCTTTTTTTTGGAAATTTCAAACTTAATTGCTGGAATGCTTTGAGGGCCTTTGTGTAATGCCCCTGTTGAACATACAAATTTGCTAAAGTTTCGGAGACGATGGTGTCGTCTTCCTCTACACTCTTGCGGGCCATATTGATTGGAGAGTAAAATTCTTTTTTAGGAACTATACGCGGTTGATCTGTCAAGAATTTATCTATTAGATGCTCGTATTTTAATTTTTTCTTCGGTTCTTCTTTTGGTTTAGAGAGCCAGTCGAAAAAATTTTGTTTTGTATTGATTTCTGCAGGAACAGTTTCAATGAGCGATTCATCAGGAAGTGTTTTGATGTCTTCCTCTACTTCTTGTTGCAGACTGAAATTAACAGCCTCAGATAGGATTTGCTGGTTTAGCTGATCCAATAGTGGGTCGGAAATTCGTTGTTTTTCTACTTTGTCGGGAACTGGAATTTCTTCAGAGTTCACTGGATTTTCCTTCACCACAGAAATCATCGGTTGAACCTCATTCCGCAGGTAATTTCGCACTTTGCTCCTATCAGTGGAATAAACCACGGTGAGTTTTAAAGCGTCTTCAAAATCTATGTGGTTGCTGCTATAGTAGTGTTTTAGCAGGAGTAGGTATGCCGATTGGAAGAAAGGGTATTTTTCAATGATGTGCTGCACATCTTTCAGCTGCTCTTCGTTGAGTGCTGAAGGATTTTGTAACAATTGATGAAAAACTTTTGCTTGCATATTACCATGCCGGAATAATGTCGAGATAAACTTGTTGCGCTAATTTTTTTACGATTTCACTGATCAAATCATTTTCAATATCGGTCAAATTTTGATCGATGGAAAAATCGGCAAATTCCGTGTATGATTTAGTGAAATTCTTTTTCGGATCAATCTTACTTTCATATGTCACCTCAATAGATACAGTTAATCGGTTTCCTGCAGCGGTCGTATTGCTGGTGGCAGAAATAGGAGTAATTTTATAATCCTTAATACTTCCTGTAAAAAGAAGGTCAGGTGTGTCCTGACTGTATTTCAGATTGGATTCATTAACAATTTTATTTCTTAGTGCATCAACAAAAGCTTGGCTAAAGGAAGGCTGCACGATGGGAGCGTAATTTGGGAAATCACCAATGTTAAATGTTTTCCCTTCAATTTTCCCGCCTGTAAAAGACACGCTCATTTTGCAGCCTGCGGCAAACACAAGAAACAACAAGCTTAGGTATGTGAGGGAAATTTTCATTTTATATCGTATTCTTTAATTTTTCGATAAAGGGTTCTTTCAGAAATACCAAGCTCTTTTGCTGCGTTTTTTCTTTTATTTCTGTGTTTTTCCAATGCCTTAATGATGAATTCTTTTTCTTTATCGGAAAGAGATAGAGATTCTTCTACTTCTTCGCTTGGCTGAATTTCTGTGTTGTTTTCTGAAACGGGAAAGGCTGAATAATTATTTCCTTGTTGTTCTTCTTGATAGATGTTATTGATCATAGGATCCAGATTTTGATCAACATCAAATAAATTGGACGTAGGTACTTTACCAAATACAATTTTTTTAAGGTCGTTCAGCTCCTTTCGCATGTCAAATAGTACTTTGTATAAGAGTTCTTTCTCTTTATTGTCGATGCTACCGCTGAATGAAGAGCTTTGATCTTTGCTGATTAACACAGGGAGATTTGCGCCATCTGAAGCGGGTAAATATTTTAATAAAGTGCTTTTTGAAATCACTCTTTTTTCTTCAATTACTGAAATTTGTTCAGCGATATTCTTTAGCTGGCGGATGTTTCCGGGCCATCTATAATTTACCAGAGTGTCTACTGCGTCTTCCTCTAATTTGATTGGAGGCATGCGGTACTTGTCGGCAAAGTCCACCACAAATTTTCGAAATAACAAATGAATGTCTTGTTTTCTATCTCGTAATGGTGGAATTTTTATTGGAACCGTATTCAAACGGTAGTATAAATCCTCTCTGAATTTTCCGTTTTGTACCGCTTTTACCAAATCCACGTTGGTGGCGGCCACCACACGAACATTCGTTTTTTGAACCTTGGAAGAACCTACGCGGATGTATTCGCCGCTTTCTAAAATCCTTAACAAACGGGCTTGAGTAGGCAAAGGCAATTCGCCAACTTCATCTAAAAAAATGGTTCCCTTGTCTACCACTTCAAAATATCCTTTTCGTGCATCATGAGCTCCGGTGAAGGCGCCCTTCTCGTGTCCGAATAATTCTGAATCTATTGTTCCTTCAGGGATTGCGCCGCAGTTGAGGGCGATATATTCGGCGTGTTTGCGCGGACTGTTTTGATGAATAATTTGCGGAAATGATTCTTTTCCCGTTCCACTTTCACCGGTAATCAGCACTGACAAGTCGGTAGGAGCAACCTGTATAGCGATATCAATGGCTCTGTTCAGTTGATCTGAACTGCCAATGATTCCTAGTTTTTGCTTTACAGCATCAATGTTTGCCATATTACTTTACTGCTTTGCCAATTAATGTTGCGCGTGTTCCTTCGGTGATTTTAACGTTTACGTAATCACCCACTTTATAATTTTCGCGAGGGAAGATAACTACATAGCTCTGAGTAGTTCGTCCCATCAATTCGTTTTCTGATTTTTTTGATACGCCTTCCACCAGCACTTCAAAAGTTTTTCCTATGTTGCTTGGAAAATGTTTGGTTTGAGAGGCGTGCTGCACTTCGATCACTTCTTGTAATCTTCTTTTTTTATCAGCTTCAGGAACGTCATCTGGATATTTTTTCGCAGCTAAGGTTCCTGGTCTTTCTGAATAATAATACATGTAGGCCATGTCGAATTTACCCCATCTCATTAATTCAACTGTGTCTCGATGCTCTTCTTCGGTTTCACTGCAAAAGCCTGTGATGATGTCGGTGGTGATGCCGCAATCGGGCATAATTTCGCGGATGCGGTTTACCTTTTTCATATACCATTCGCGGGTATAGGTTCGGTTCATCTTTTCCAGAATTCTGCTGTTTCCGCTTTGCGCTGGCAAATGAATGTGCTCACATATATTGTGGTACTTTTTCATGGTGAAAAGCACTTCGTCGGTAATGTCTTTCGGATGTGAAGTGGAAAATCGTACGCGTAAATCGGGTGCGATCAAAGCTACCATCTCGAGCAACTTAGCGAAATCCACCACTTGTTCTCTAGGCGCTTCTTTCAATGCTTTCCCTCTCAACTCGGGATTTTCCGACCAGCAGTAGGAATCTACGTTTTGTCCGAGGAGAGTGACTTCTTTGTAGCCTTTGTTGTGTAAATCCCTTGCTTCCTCAACAATAGTGTGTGGATCGCGACTTCTTTCGCGGCCGCGTGTAAAAGGAACAACACAGAAAGTACACATGTTATCGCAGCCGCGCATAATAGATACAAAGGCGCTAATGCCATTACCACCCATACGCACAGGAGATAAATCAGCATAAGTTTCTTCGCGGGATAAAAGTACGTTTACCGCTTTTTGTCCACTTTCCACCTGATTGATCAAATCGGGTAAAGTGCGGTAAGAATCTGGTCCGGCTACTAAATCCACCAGTTTTTCTTCTTCTAAAAATTTTGATTTTAATCTTTCTGCCATGCAGCCCAACACGCCAATCACCAAAGAAGGATTGTTCTTTTTTAAGACATTGTATTGTTTCAGTTTGTTGCGGGCAGTGGTTTCTGCATTTTCTCGGATGGAGCAAGTATTGATAAAAATAACATCGGCTTCTTCCACATTGCGAGTAGTTCCAAATCCATCTTCTTTTAAAATGGAGGCTACTATTTCACTGTCGGCAAAGTTCATTGCGCAGCCATAACTTTCGATATACAAAAATTTATTGGCAGGGACATTGGCCATGATCAATGCTTCACCCTGGCGACTTTCATCTATGTCCTTTTCCAATTTTTGCTGCATTATATAAGGTATGATTTGTGGCGGCCAAAGGTAGATAAAAAACCTTCCAATGACAATATGTCATAAACTTAAGAAGTGTTTTTTATTTTTTTTATTTCAACTTAAGTCATTAATATATTAATGACTTAGTTTGGTAAAAACAAATATGCGTTTGGAATTAATGTTTGCTTTTGCTTTACTTTGCAGTCCATAGATTCTCAAAAACTGCATTAATTCACGTCCTTTCAGTATGATTAAAAACCTTGTTATCGTTGAGTCCCCTGCTAAGGCAAAGACCATAGAAAAGTTCCTCGGGAAAGATTTTGTTGTAAAGTCGAGTATAGGCCACATCAGAGATTTAGTCAAAAAAGGACTGGGAGTGGACACTGCCAATAACTTTGAACCGACCTATGAAATATCGGAAGACAAGAAGGATGTTGTCAAGGAACTCAAAAAATTAGCAAAGGAAGCAGACACTGTGTGGCTAGCGACCGACGAGGACCGCGAGGGAGAAGCTATTTCATGGCACCTTGCGGAGGCTTTAGGTCTGGATGTAAAGAAAACCAAAAGAGTTGTTTATCACGAGATTACCAAAGAAGCGATACAGCACGCTATTGACAATCCACGTAAAATTGATTTGAACCTAGTTGATGCCCAACAAGCAAGAAGAGTTTTGGATAGATTGGTGGGTTTTGAGTTGTCGCCAGTATTGTGGAAAAAAATAAAGCCATCCTTATCTGCAGGCCGCGTTCAATCGGTTGCAGTCCGTATTATTGTTGATCGTGAAAGAGAAATCAATGCTTTTAAAAGCGAGACTTTTTTCAGAGTTCAAGCTCATTTCGATTTAAAGGGGAAGGGAATTTTGAAAGCTGAATTGCCTCAAAAACTGGAGTCGGAAAAAGAAGCGATGGATTTCTTAAAAGAATGCGTTGGCTCTGATTTTAAAATCGCAAGTCTGGAAACCAAACCAGCAAAACGCTCTCCAGCCGCACCTTTTACTACTTCAACCTTACAACAAGAAGCAAGTAGAAAATTAGGTTATTCGGTAGCGCAAACCATGTCGATAGCGCAACGTTTGTACGAGGAAGGGTTAATCACCTACATGAGAACCGACTCAGTAAACCTTTCGGAAACTGCTATAACTGCGGCTGAAAAGGAAATTACTTCTAGCTACGGAAAAGAATATGTTGAGGTGCGACGATTCAAAACAAAGGCAAAAGGCGCACAAGAGGCCCATGAGGCCATTCGTCCAACGTACTTCGAGAAACACGAAATTGAAGGTGAGCCTCAACATGAGAAACTGTACAATCTGATCTGGAGAAGAACTATTGCTTCTCAAATGAGTGATGCCGAACTGGAAAAGACCAACGTTGTAATCGACGTTTCGAAAAGCAAAAAAACATTGGCCGCTCATGCCGAGGTGATGAAATTCGATGGTTTTCTCAAAGTTTATATGGAATCTACCGATGATGAAAATGAGGAAGGAGAAACCAATAGTGTTCTACCAGGATTGGATCCGGGACAAAATTTGATTTTAACTGATATGATGGCGAAGCAACGTTTTTCTCATCATCCTGCAAGATATACGGAGGCGAGTTTGGTTAAAAAATTAGAGGAAAAAGGCATTGGCCGACCGTCAACTTACGCACCAACCATTTCTACCGTTCAAAAAAGAGGATACATCATCAAAGAAACGAGAGAAGGAGAAGAAAGACCATATAAAATCATGACCTTGGAGAACGGCTTGATCAATTCTTTTGATCAAACCGAAATCACAGGCGCAGAAAAAAATAAACTTTTTCCTACCGACATCGGCACTGTTGTGAACGATTTCCTCGAGAAACATTTCAGCTCCATTGTTGATTACAACTTTACCGCTACCGTTGAAAAGGAATTTGATGAAATTGCTTCTGGTGACATCAAATGGAAAAAAATGATTGATGCTTTCTATCAGCCTTTCCATAAAAATGTTGAGGATACTACTGAAAACTCAGAACGAGCCAATGGAGAACGTCAATTGGGCGTTGATCCAAAATCAGGAAAAATTATTTTTGTAAGAATTGGTCGTTTCGGACCAATGGCTCAAATGGGCGAAACTCCTAAAGAAGGCGAAGAAGGCGAAAAACCTAGATTTGCTAAGTTGCGTCCGAATCAAAGATTAGAATCTATCACCTTTGAAGAGGCTTTGGATTTATTCAAAATGCCAAAGGATTTGGGTGAATATGAAGGTAAAAAATTAACGATAGGCATTGGTCGCTTTGGCCCTTACGTCCTTCACGACTCTAAGTTCATTTCTATTCCAAAAGGTGAAGATCCTATGGAGCTGGAGTTGCCGAGAGCCATTGAGCTGGTGGAAGCCAAACGTCAGGCCGATAAAGATAAATTCATTGCCAAATATGAGCACGAAGGTGCCGATATTGAAGTGTTGAATGGTCGTTTCGGACCTTACATCAAAAAAGGAAAAGAGAACTTTAAAATTCCAAAAGGTACGGAGGCAAAGGCATTAACGCTTGCGGATTGCGTAGCAATTATGGAAACTGCAGCGAAGGAGCCAAAAAAGAAATTTTTCAAAAAGAAAAAATAAGCCGCCCTTATGAATTTGTCGATTTACCTCACGCCAACCAATCTTAATGATCTTGGTGAGGAAAGCTGGAAGGCCTTTTCATTGGGAAAAGCAATTTCCTTTTATCAAGGAGAGGATCAAGGCATTAATCTGAAGGATTTTACTATTGCCATCATTGGTGTTTGCGAAGAAAGAAATGCGGTAAACAACGCCGGGTGTGGCTCTGCGCCTGATTCTGTTCGCAAATATTTGTACCAGTTATCTGCAGTTCCGGGTATTAAAAATATTTTGGATCTCGGAAATATTCTTCCGGGAGAGAGGGTAGAGGATACTTATTTCGCTGTTCAGCAGGTGATCGCCGAACTGGGAAAAAGTCAGGTTACGGCCATTGTCATCGGTGGGAGTCAGGACATTACTTTTCCGATGTATCAGGCTTTTGAGCAACTAGAACAAATGGTAAATGCAGTTGCTGTTGATCCGATGTTTGATATCGGCGACATGTATGGCGACCTCAATGCAGGAAATTACTTGAGTAAAATCATTGTTCACCAGCCCAACTATCTTTTCAATTTTAGCAATATTGGTTTTCAAAGTTATTTCATCAATAGCGAAGAACTCGCATTGATGCAGCGCTTGAATTTTGATGCCTATCGTTTAGGTTGGGTGCGCAGTAACATTGAAGAAGTGGAGGCGGTAGTGCGCAATGCTGATATTTTGACCTTTGACATTTCTGCAATTAAGTTTTCTGATGCGCCTGGAAATAAAAATGTTTTGCCAAATGGTTTTTTTGGGGATGAGGCCTGTCGAATCTCACGTTATGCAGGTATTAGTGATAAAATGAGTTGTTTTGGTTTGTTTGAAATCAATCCAGGAAATGATAAATCGGGCATTACTTCTAACTTGGCTTCACAAATCATTTGGTATTTTTTGGATGGTTTTGCTGCGCGTAAAGGAGATTATCCGGTAAGTGATACTTCAAAATATTTAAAATACAATGTTACTTTCGAAGACAATGAGCACTTGGTTGTCTTCTACAAAAGCAATAAAAGTGAGCGTTGGTGGATGGAAGTTCCTTTCCCAACAGATGATCAATCAAAATATGTTCGTCACCATTTAGTGCCCTGTAGTTATAAGGATTATCAAACTGCTTGCTCGGGAGATATTCCCGACAGATGGTGGCAAACTTATAATAAACTGAACTAATTCGCAGATGAAACGTAGAGAAGAAAAAGTCTTGAAATTTTGGAATGATATAAAATTTCATTAGTTTTAAAATTACGTTGGGCATTTATGCGCCAATAATTATTTAACTTACTAGGGGTTAATTATGAAGAAAATAGTACTTGTTTTATCCTTAAGTGTATTGATGCTTCCTGCGTTCGCGCAACAAGATCCACAATTCACACATTTCTTTTTTAACAATCAGACTTTTAATCCTGGTGCTACTGGGATTAACGATAAGATTTGTTTTGGCCTCACGGCCAGAGACCAGTGGAAGGGTTTTGCTGGAAATCCACAGACTTTAGCTTTTAATGCTTCGGCTCCTTTTGCTCGTCAAAATGGAATTGGTATTACAGCAGTTGCTGATCAGCTGGGTGCTTCAAATGATGTAAATGTGAAAGTGAGCTATTCTTTTCACGTCCCACTTGGAAATGGAAGAAAATTAGGGATCGGTTTCGATGGAGGTATTATCAATAAAGGGATTAATTTTGCGAGTATGAATCCTGTAACTCAAGGAGATCCATATGCTACAAGTAGCGTTAATAGCTCGATGGCTCCAGACATTGGTGTTGGCCTCTTCTATAAAGGGCAAAATCTTTATTTTGGTGCAAGTTCTCAAAAGTTAATTGCAAGTAAAGTATCCTTTGGAGCTACCGCGCAAACTCAATTAAGAAGACATTATTATATTACAGGAGGTTATAATTATCCGGTGGGAACGGACTGGGCAATAAAACCTTCATTTTTAGTTAAGTCTGATGGAACAGCAACACAATTTGATATCAATACTTTAGTTGAATGGAAAAGCACAATGTATTTGGGCGCAACATATCGTTACCAAGATGCGGCAGCGGCATTGGTCGGCTACAAATTGAATGGACTAGTTATTGGTTACTCCTATGACTTTACAACAAATGGTCTGAGAGAGCCTTCAAAAGGGGCAAGTCAAGGATCGCATGAAATTTATTTAGGCTTTTGCATTAAGCCGCCGGTTCCTCCAAAACCGCCGAAATATATTGATGTTACCCTATTATAACAATATTGAACGTAAAGTTAAATGTGTCGATTTCTGGTATAAATTTGCGAACTTGTTGTAACTTTTGAATATAATTGCATTATTAAATTGAAGTTTTATAAAATGACCACACTAAAATTAAACATGTTAAGTATGAAAAAGTTTCTTTGCTTTTTTATTGTAGCATTAGCTCTAAGTAGCTGTAGCAGCGGTCCGAAAGGAGAGCTGGTTGGTACCGATAGAGCACCTTTTTTCCAGGAAGATCCGTTCGGAATGTTGTTTATTCCACTTGGAGCTTTCCACATGGGGCCAAGTGATCAGGAAATAACTTTCGCAACAACAGCACAATCAAAAGTGGTTTCTGTTCAATCTTTTTATATTGATGAGACGGAGATTACCAATGATGAATACAGACAATTTGTTCATTATGTTAGAGACTCTATTGCACATTATAAATTGAAAGAAGTTGATGCTGAACACATCATTGCAGCTGATGAATATGGTGAGCACATTGACTGGGACAAAAAAATTAAATGGGATGATCAGGCTAACGTTGAGGCTTTGGAATATTTGTTTTTACCACAAGCTGAGCGTTTTTACAAGGGACATCAAATTGACGCTAGAAGATTGAATTATGTTTACTGGTGGACCGACTTTAAAACGGCTTCCATAAAAGCAAATCGTTACAAATATGACGATGCTGATAAAGACAAAAAAGAAAGAGCGTTTGAAACTTGGGCTTATCCTGATGCTTACGGAGAAGGAATTACAGACCGCTCTCAATTCATTAAAAGAGAAATCGTAAACGTATATCCAGATACTTTGGCTTGGATTCACGACTTTACTTATTCTTACAACGAACCAATGACAAAGATGTATTTCTGGCACCCGACATACGATCACTATCCTGTGGTTGGTGTTAATTGGAATCAGGCACAAGCATTTTGCGTTTGGAGAACTTTGTTGATGAACAACTACAGAACAAGTGTTTTGGAACAACCAATTGTAAATGATTTCAGATTACCAACTGAAGCTGAGTGGGAATATGCTGCAAGAGGTGGATACGATCAGTCTCCTTATCCTTGGGGTGGTCCGTACATCAGAAACAGTAGAGGTTGTTTCTTAGGAAACTTCAAACCATTGAGAGGAAATTATGTGGATGATGGTGGTTTGCATTCTATTGTTGTTGCGCACTACTGGCCGAATGGTTTTGGATTGTACGACATGGCTGGTAACGTGGCTGAATGGACAAGCAATGCTTTTGAAGAATCAGCATTCAATTTCGCACACGACTTAAACATGGATTATTCTTATCAGGCTTCTGAAACTGATGCTCCGGCATTGAAAAGAAAAGTGATCAGAGGTGGTTCATGGAAAGATATTGGATACTTTATGCAAACAGGTGCAAGAACCTATGAATATCAAGATACTTCAAAATGTTACGTTGGCTTCAGATGCGTTCAAACCTATCTTGGACGTAAAAAAGGAGACGTGAACGACTCTCAGGTATATTAAAATCAAAAACAACTTAGTAAACTTTAACTAACCTATTTACACCTATTTATTATGTCAGGATCGAGCTTTAAAAAGAAGAAATTTCAGATGATGGCAACCGGTTTCGGTGCTGCGATTGTAATCGTTGGAGCGATGTTTAAAATTCAACACTGGCCTGGGGCATCGGTGATGCTTATTGGTGGATTATCAGTGGAAGCCTTCCTATTCGTAATGGGAGCCTTTGAAGAACCGCATATGGATATTGACTGGACTTTAGCTTACCCAGAATTGGCTGGTGGTCACGGACACGGAGAAGAAAATCACGAAGAGGAAGTTCCAGAATTATTGGAAGAAGCAGATCCGATTTCTCAAAAGTTGGATAAAATGTTGATGGATGCGAATATCGGTCCAGAATTATTGGATTCTTTAGGCAAGGGATTGAAAAATTTGGGAGACACTGCAGGCAACATGAACAACTTGGGCAACGCAAGCGCTGCAAGCAACGAGTTTGTTGAGAAAATCAAAGGTGCCTCTGAAAATGTTGGTAAACTGTCTGACTCTTATTCAAGAGCTTCAGTAGCTTTAACTGACTTAACCGACCTTAAAGGTACAGGTGCTTCTTATGCAGAAGAACTAACAAAAATGACCCGTAATCTTTCTGAGTTGAATGATGTTTACTCTAAACAAGTATCTTCAACTAACGAAAGCATGAAATTATCTACTGAGGTTTCTGACAATATCAACCAGTTGTTATTGAGCTTAAGCTCTTCAGTTGAAGATACTAAGAAATATAAAGAAGAAATCTCTGTATTAGGTCAAAACTTAAGTAAGTTGAACACTATTTATGGCAACATGTTGTCTGCTATGACTGTCCGTCAATAACAGCAGTATTTATCAATTAATAGTTTAACCTAGAAACTTAAAAGAAACTTAAAACATGTCAGCAGAGAAACTCAGTCCCCGTCAGCAGATGATCTCCTTAATGTACCTTGTACTTTTGGCGATGTTGGCGATGAACGCATCGAAGGACTTATTAAATGCCTTCGTATTGCTTGAAAATGGTATTGGAAGTACTAATAAAAACTTCTCAGCCAAAAATGATAAATCGTATAACGTAATTACAAAGGCCGCTGCTAAAATTGAAAGCGCAAAACAATTTGATGTTTTGGCTCAGAAAATTAGAAAGCAAGCCGATATGATTTACAATATGATTCAAAATGATAAAAATCATCTTGTATATGATAATGATGGAAAGGATGACGATTCAATTCCATTGGCAAAGGATAATCAGGAGTTAGCATCTGGTTATTACATCTTCAACGACGTGCCTAACGAAAAAGCTATTGCTTTGAAAAAGGGCGTTGAAGATTTCAAAAAAATGCTCCTGGAAGTTAAACTTGTTAAGGATGATAAACCTCTTTCAGGAAGGATTGCAAAGATGTTAGCGACTAATGATAGTACCGATAAAGATGGTGTTACGCATGAGTGGGTTTCATTGTTGGTAGATCACTTGCCGATGGCTGCTGCTACTGCTAACATGACTTTGATTCAAACTTATGTTAGAAATGCTGAAACGGAAGTAATTGATAAAATTGCTGCGTCATTGGAAGGTGATGGTATGGTGGTGAATGTTGTTAATGGTATGGCTGTCATGAATCCAGGGTATGTATTGACTGGTGATTCTATTAGAGGAGATATCTTTATTGCAGCTTATAACAGTGGTATTACTCCAAGAATTTTTATGGGGACTGTCGATACAACAAAATTTACCAATGGTAAATATGTTGCCCCTCAAGGAAAGGACGAAGAGCCAAACGCTTTATTTAAAGGTGCTTTTGAGGAAATTAAATCTATCGGAGGTAAAGGATTGCTGAGAAAGAAAGCTTCTACTCCGGGACTGCAGGATGTTGCAGGTGTAATTAGAATTGCTGGTAAAGATGATATTACTTATTATTATTATCATACCACCTATATGGTTGCAGAACCAACTGCTACTGTAGCAGCAACGAAAATGAACGTGTTTTATGTTGGTGTTCCGAATCCGATTTCTGTATCTGCTCCAGGTGTTGCTTTAGACGACATTCAAGTTGCCGCTCCAGGCTTAAGTATTACTCCTGGACCAAAAAAAGGAGATTATATTGTTAATGCTAAGGTGCCAAACCCTAAAGGTGTGGAGGTAACAGTAAGCAAAAAAGGCGGTGGAAGATTAGGTGGATCACCATTTCGTGTTAAAACATTACCCGATCCAGTTGCTGAGGTTATGCAACAAAGAAGTGGTTTGATTGCCTCTGCAAAATTGAAAGTGGTTTCCAATGTTATTGCTAAAATGGATAATTTCGACTTCGATTTAAAAGTTACTGTTGTGTCTTTTGATTTGACGATGAACTTAAAAGGTGACTTGAGAACATTGTCTTCAACTTCTGAAGCATTGACTAATGATATGAAATCATTGTTAGGGGCAGCCAATAAAGGAACAAAAGTCTATTTTGAAAATATTAAAGCTAAAATGCCCGACGGATCGATTAGAAAGTTGGGAACTATAGCCCTTACTGCAAACTAGATTTTATTTAAAACTGATAGCTATGAGCAAGGTAATAAGCAAATGGATGGTAATGGTGGTGCTGGCTGTTGTATGCCATACATCTTCAATTGCGCAAAACGTGTTGGATGGGGTTTACGTTCCTGAGCACCATTCTGCTAGAAAAGTAATTCCTTACACTCCTTTGAGAGAAGCTGATGTAATGTGGTCAAAAATGGTTTGGCGCGTTATCGACTTGAGAGAGAAGATCAATCACCCACTGTATTTCCCTGTTGAGAAAATTAACAACAGAAGAAGTTTGACTCAGGTGATTATAGATGCTGTTCAAGAAGGAGGCGGTGGTTTAACTGCTTTTAGTTCTATGGACGATGAGTTCAAAGTGAAATTGGAGCCAAGCGAAATTCAAGCTATGTTGGTTAAAACAGATACCCTTTTTGATTATGATGCTGATGGTAACTCTATTCCTAAACCAATTGTTATTCCTTTCGATCCTTCTTCTGTAAAAAGATATCGTTTGAAAGAAATGTGGTTCTTCGACAAACAAAAATCAGTGTTGGAGGTTAGAATCATTGGAATTTGTCCGGTTCAGGAGAGTTATGATGAAGAAGGGAACTACAGAGGAGAGCAACCATTGTTCTGGATTTATTTTCCTGAAGCTCGTGAGATTTTTGTGAATCAGGAGGTGTTTAATCGTAACAATGATGCCGAAAGAAGAACTCTCGAAGACATCTTTTGGAAACGCCAATTCAGTAGTTACATTATCAAAGAAAGCAACGTTTACGATAGAAAAATATTAGAGTACAAATCAAATTTGGACAGACTAATTGAGGCAAAAAGAATTAAAGATCAAATCTTTAATTTTGAACAAGACCTCTGGGAATATTAAAAAATGGAAACTTAAAAACGAACTCCTCCGTATAGTTACGGGGGAGTTTTTTTTTAATCTTTAAATTCATTTGTATGCAGATCAGAAATCTTTACATAACAATATTGTTCTTGTCTTTGACATCATTGGTTTCCGCTCAATATAGAACCTCTATTGGAGGGATAGCGGGTAAACAAGGAGTAGGGTTGAGTTTCAAGCAATTTATTCAGCCTGAGCAAAATATTGAAATCAATTTTTTGTACAGAAGGCCTGGTGGAGGACAACTAGTGGCGCTTTTTCAACTTCATAAAGAGATTAATAATTCAACTTTGCACACGAGAAATCTGAGCTGGTCTTTTGGTGGAGGTATTCATGCGGGGTATTGGAAGATGCATGAATTAGGATACAAAAACGGAGATAATAAATCTATTGGAATTGATGGTGTGGTCGGCTTTGAGTATAATTTTGGCTTTATTCCAATTACTGTTGGAGCGCAAGTGAGACCTTATTGGGAATACCGCACTTACGCATATGATAATGTGCCGCCAGGGTATTTAGACGCTTCGTTTCTACTTCGTTTTATTATTGCTGATTAGAAATTATTCAGAAATAATTTCAGGTCTCTTAATAAACTCTTTGGCAATTATTCTAAGTATAGTATACGCGGGTATTGCAAACATCATTGCGCTAACACCTGCAATATTTCCCGTTAGTAGTATAATTAAAAATATCTCCAATGGATGCGCATTTACGCTTGATGAATATATATAGGGCTGAAGAAAGAAAGCATCGATCATTTGTACAATGATCATCACACCTAAAGACTTGTAAAGTAGCGGAAGCAGTTCTGCGTAGAAGGGAAGATCATAGGAGCTAGAAATAATGACTACGCTCGCGATCGCCATTGCGCTTAATGGGCCTACGTATGGGATGATATTTAAAAATGCGGCAAACAAAGCGATTATTATAAATTCTTCAACGCCTATGATCCACAGGCCAGCAGCAGTGAGCAGAAACACAAAGAAAACTTCGATTAGTACTCCAATAAAATAGCGTGATAGTTGATTCAATGAATTATCGATGACTTTTTTTACGCTTGCTCTCGATTTTTCCGATAGGTAGGAAAGCAAGGTGTTGTAGATGATTACTCCGTCTTTAATGAAAAAGAAGGACATGAAGCTTATAGAGAAAATAGCAATTAGTAAATTTCCGGTAAGTGATGCCAGTCCGTTAATCCAGTACGAAACCGTGGACGCGTCAATGACAGAACTTAGCTTTTCACTTGCGTAATTCTTCATGGAAAAATCGTTTTGGCCAGTGAATTTTCTGATTGAAGGTTCCATTTGAGTAAGCGGTTCCTGTAAATTGTCCAATACCATTTGATAATCAATTTGGGACAATAGGTCGATTTCATGACTAATAATTGGAATCAATAGACTTGCAACGGCAAGGATGATAAAATACAGCATGCAGATGATGCCGATGGCAATAGTCCATCTTGGTGCAGATTTCTTTTTGATTTTTATTTTTTCAATATGTCCGGCAATTTTATTCCCGAGCACTCCAATGCCGCATGAAATCAATAAATAAAACAGAATACTCGTTGCTTGCCAGATCACAAATACGACAGTCAGAATAAGGATTCCGTACAGAATTGTTGTTTTAAGGTTTTTACTCATGATTGTAAAAAAAGCAATTATATTTTCTATTTTCTAATTTAAGGGCTTCTTAATAAAACTTTTATCTCATGTTTGGGTATAACCGATAAATTTTACCGGAATAATGCAGCTTTTTAATCGGCTTAGTCTTAAGCAAAAACTCTTTCTTTCTGCTTTTTTTCCTCTGTTAATCCTTACGTGGTTTTCAGTGGATAAAATAATTATAGGCTATGATAATGAAAAGAGAGCGGAGATCATTAATGAGAGAACCAACGAAATAAGATTGATATCAGCGGTGGTTCATGAACTTCAGAAAGAAAGGGATTATTCAGTGCTTTATATCAATAATCCACTTTTTGAAATTCAGATAAAGATGACCGGACAGAATGCGCAAACGGATTCTGTCATTCGCTCAATAAAACTCGATGCTTTGCATTCGCAGTTAGATACAGCCTTTCTTGCCGAACTCGATGAAATTGGAGAGGTGCGCAAAAAAATCAGTTGGTTCGGAATGTCATATGAAGAGGTTGATTTTTACTATTCAGATGTAATTGAACAACTGATCGACAGAATTACTGCTATTGGTACTTCCTCTGGCACTGAAAAAACAAACGATGCGATTCGCGGATATATTTCCCTTATCCGCACCAAAGAATCGCTGGGAAGAATGCGCACCACTTTGAACAAGGCTTTAGATATGGGGCGTTTTGATGGACTGGATTATGGAAAGTTTTCTGGTCAGAAGGGAGCTTTTGAGAGCAATATTAAATCGTTTGTGAAGTTGGCTTCGGCTCCACTTAATGATGTGTTTCAAAGAGATTTTTATCATGGAAATGTAGCGCGAATGCTTGAAATGACGGATTACGCTTTTGAGCATCCACAGGATAGATTATACACATACACGGCTGAGGATTGGTGGATCAGTGCTACTGGAGCAATGAATATTTTAAATGATATTGAAGAAATGTCTTTGGCTGAAATTCAGTTGATCATTAAAGAGGATTACAAAATGGCGCAAAATAAAATCAACGCTTCCCTCATTATGATTTCTTCTACTATTTTGTTGGTTGTTTTGTGGGTGTTGCTGTCGATACGTTCAGTAAATTACCAAATGCGTTTATTGGGCAATGCTGCCGACAAAATTAAAAATGGTGATACAGATGTGGAAATTGAGGTGTATTCAGATGATTCCATTGGTGATTTGACTAAAGCATTTTTATCACTCGTTGAAAACACAAAGGAATTAGCTGTTGTTGCCAATAAAATTGGTAAAGGAAATTATGACGTGCCAGTGAATATACGTGGCGATAAGGATACTTTAGGAAATGCGCTTTTGAAGATGCAGGAGTCTCTTAAAATGACTACAGTGGAATTGAGAGAAACTGTTGAGGAATTGCAACAAAGCAATCGATATAAATCTGAGTTTTTGGCCAATATGTCTCATGAGTTGCGCACCCCGTTGAACAGCTTATTGATCTTGTCAAAGATATTGGCAGATAATTCCACAAAAAACATGACTGCAGATCAAGTGGATTGTGCCAATGTAATACATAAATCAGGCAGCGGTTTATTGGTGCTTATCAATGATATACTGGATTTATCGAAAATAGAGGCCGGACGCTTGGATGTGGAAATCAATGAGTATTCGCTAGAAGAAATTGTTGGTGATGTTCAAGCGTTGTTTAAACCATTGGCGGATCAAAAATTGGTGAAGCTTGAATTTGTGGTGAAAACCCCATTGAAAACTATACAAACAGATAAACTTCGATTAGAACAAATTCTCAAGAATTTAATTTCTAATGCCATCAAATTTACTCCTGAAAAGGGTGCCGTTACCGTTGTGGTGCGCGATGTTGTTGATGATCAGGAAAAAATGGAAATTGGTTTATTTAAGTCGGCTGTTGCTTTTGATGTTATAGATACAGGAATTGGAATTCCTAAAGACAAGCAGGCTCAGGTTTTTGAGGCATTTCGACAAGCGGATGGCTCTGTAAGTAGAAAATATGGAGGTACTGGTTTGGGGCTTTCAATTACAAAAAAGTTGTTAGCTCTTTTGGAAGGGGAAATAAAGTTGAAAAGTAAAGAAGGGAAGGGATCTGTTTTCACAGTATTTTTTCCAGTAGATGGTGTTACAACAACAGATGAAAATAATGAGGAAGAATACGATCAATATGAACCTCGGAAAAAAGCAGTAGATAGTATTCAGGGCTCATGGATTGTTGAGGATGGCGGTGCTGCAGTGGCGCAATATGTGAAGGAGTTGAAAGGGAAAAACATTCTCTTTTTCACAAAGGACATCACACATGTTTTTCAGTTGAGCGCCCTTTTTGATAAGCATGGACTGGTTTTAATTGACGCTACTGAAATAGAAGAAGTGGCTGACAAATCAAAGAGCGAAAAAATCGCTTTGTATTTGGCAGAAGATTTTGATTTGACTGCAGATGAAAAACAAAAGTTGCTTCAATTTCAAAAGGTGATATGGATTGGCGGCGCCGAGCAGGATGCTCTCCCTATACCATTGCCTGAAAAATTATTAATGGAAAAATTAAAAAATGCAATAGCTAATGTTTAAGAAGTCGGAAAACAAAGAAAAAGTTGCGAATATTTTGTTGGTTGATGATGTGAGTGAAAATATTTTTGCGCTCGAAAAATTATTGGCTGGTGAGGGTAGAAATTTTTTAAAAGCTACTTCAGGGAAAGCTGCGTTAAAGTTAGCGTATAGCAATGAAATTGCATTGATTTTACTTGATGTTCAAATGCCCGAAATGAACGGCTTTGAAGTTGCAGAGATTTTAAAGTCAAACAAAAAAACCGAAGGTATTTCCATCATTTTTGTAACTGCAATTAGTAAAGAACAGAAGTATGTTTTAAAGGGCTATGAAACTGGTGCTGTGGATTATCTTTTTAAGCCTTTGGATATTGAAATAACGAAGGCGAAGGTGAATACTTATCTCAGACTTTATCATCAGCAAAAAGAGTTGGGAACGCAAAATATTGTTTTGGAAAACCTCGCCAGTTTGGTGGATAATTCAATGGACATCACTTGTATTTTTGCATTGGATACTTTCAAAATTGAAGAAATAAATTTCACGGTTAAAACGCTATTGGGTTATGAGCCTGCCGATGTAATAGATACGTCGCTGCTCGATTATTTCCACAGTGAAGATGTTAGCGAAACCAAAAAAATAATTCAAGAAGAATTGGGCAATAACAGCGATATTTTTGTTTTCGAAAACAGAATGAAATGTAAAGATGGGTCTGAAAAATGGATGCGATGGAAGTTGGTGGTGAAAAACAATAAATGCTTTGCAAATGGCGCAGACATTACCATTCGTAAACAAGCAGAAAAAAAGTTAAGTGAAAATTTAGCTTCATTAGTTCGCATAAACAAAGAGTTGAGTGAAGCTAAAAGAGTGGCTGAAGCATCGGTGAAAATCAAGCAAGATTTCATGGCCAATATGAGTCACGAAATTAGAACTCCTATGAATGCCATTATAGGATTTACCAATCTGGTGCTGAAAACAGAACTGAATGAAGAGCAGCGCAGTAGTTTGCAATCGGTGAAAATTTCAGGTGAAAATCTTATTGTGATCATCAACGATATTTTAGATTTCTCCAAAATTGAAGCAGGAAAAATGTCGATTGAATCTTCGGAGTTCGACTTAAAAATATTATTGTACGAGTTGATGAAACTGCAAAAGCAAAGTGCAGAGGATAAAAAGATTTCTTTGGTGCTCAAAGTAGAAGAAAAAGTTCCTGCGCGGGTAATTGGTGATTCCGTGCGATTGAATCAGATTTTGTTGAATTTATTAAGCAACGCCATAAAATTCACTGGTGAAGGAAAAGTGGAGTTGGATGTAAGAGTGCTCAATGAAACGGAAAAAGAAGTGAACTTGCAATTGACTGTGGAAGATTCGGGAATTGGAATTCCTTCTGATAAGCTCAGTGATATTTTTGAAAGTTTCACGCAAGCCAAAGGAGACACCACCAGAAAATATGGAGGAACTGGTTTGGGATTGACCATCGTGAAAAAGCTGGTAACTCTTATGAAAGGAGATATCAAGGTGCTGAGCGAGCCTGAAAAAGGATCGAAGTTTATTGTCACTTTGTGCTTGCCAAAAGGAACTTCTGAATCCAAACAAGTGAAAGAAATTGATGAGGCTAAGGACATACAATTAGGTAAATTGAGTATTCTTTTAGCTGAAGACAATGAATTGAATCAGATCCTCGCCAAAAGGGTGTTAAATAATTTTGGTTGCGAGGTGGACATCGCTGAAAACGGAAAAATCGCGTTAGAAAAGTTTGCTAAAAAAAATTACGATATCATTTTAATGGACATTATGATGCCAGAGATGGATGGAATAGAAGCAACAAAAAAAATTCGACAAGAGTTTCCTTTGCCAAAGAAGAATGTCCCCATTTTGGCCATGACAGCATTCATATTTACCGAATCTAGCGACAACAAATATTTGGAGGCAGGAATGGATGATTATATCCTCAAGCCCTTTAATCCGGATAAATTGAAACAAAAAATTGCTAAACTTGTACAAAACCGAGAGTAAAGAAATTTAAAATGGCAAATTACAAACACATTGATCTGAATTACCTTAATGATCTTTCATTGGGGAGTAAGGATTTTATGGAGGATATCATCAATTCATTTCTGAAGACAACTCCCGGTTCCATCGAAAAAATGAAAGAATGTTTGGTCAAGCAAGACTGGCAACAAATAGGTGGAATAGCACACAAACTAAAAACAAGTTATTCTTTTATGGGCATGAGTGATATGGTAGAGGTGAGCAAAGAATTACAGGAATGTGGTTTGAAGGTGAAAGAGCTGGAGAAAATCCCCGCATTACTCGATCAAATGACAACAGCATACGGTCTTGCTGAAGTTGAATTAAAAGAAGAATTATCACAATTACAAAGCTGAATAACCACTAACACTAACAAATATGGCAAATACTTTAATTTACTTAGTCGATGATGATGACTTGTTTTTAAAGACCGCTGTCCACAATCTCAGTCAGAACAAAAGTTTTACTATAAAAACTTTTACTACCGGTGAAGATGTGCTTAAAGCGCTCAGCAAAAAACCTGATATTATTATTTTAGACTATTTCCTTGATAGCGAAAAACCTAACGCCATGACAGGAATTAAGGTGTTGCAGGAAATCAAACAAATCTCTCCTGATGTGGAAGTGATTATGTTGTCGGGTCAGGAAGATATTGATGTAGCGGTGAATTCTGTTAAATATGGGGCGGTCGACTATGTTGTAAAAAACAAAAGTGCTTTCATCAGAGTTCAAAACGATATTAAACGAGTTACTAAGAACAAAGACAAAGAAGCAGATCAGCAAAATTTCAGAAAGTTTGCGCGAACCATGATCATCTTCCTTATTCTTTTGGTGATTTTCTTGATCATCTACTTAATCGACAATAGTATTTTTGGATTGATACCACAGCCCGGACAAAAACCGCCGGTAGAGGAAATCCCAGTGCATTAAATATTTAACATCTCTAATACTTCAGAAACATTCTTCGTAATAGGAGAATGTTTTTGTTTTTTATAATCTTTGTACTTCATTAAAAAGATACACATGTTGAAAGAACTCAATCATCACAGCAAAACAATTACACAAGATCCAACTCAGCCAGCCTCTCAGGCCATGCTGTATGGAGTAGGTTTAACCGATGAAGACATGAGCAAAGCTCAGGTGGGCATTGTGAGTACAGGTTACGAAGGAAATACTTGTAACATGCACTTGAATGGTTTTGCCACTGAAGTGAAAAAAAGCGTAGTAAAGTCAAATTTGGTTGGTTTAGTCTTTCACACCATTGGTGTAAGTGATGGTATTTCTAACGGTACAACAGGAATGAAATATTCATTGGTGTCCCGTGATATTATTGCTGATTCTATTGAAACAGTTGTGCAGGCGCAATTTTACGATGCGGTAATTCCAATCGTAGGATGCGACAAAAATATGCCGGGAGCAATGATTGCTTTGGGTCGTTTGAATCGTCCGTCAATATTGGTGTATGGGGGTTCTATCGCAGGAGGAAACTACTGCGGTAAAACTTTAAACATCATTTCGGCTTTTGAGGCTTTGGGTGAAAAAGTAAACGGAAATTTGAGTGACGCAGATTTTAAAGGAATTATAAAAAATTCTTGTCCGGGTGCAGGTGCTTGCGGTGGTATGTACACTGCCAACACCATGTCTTCTGCAATTGAAGCTATGGGCATGAGTTTGCCTTTTAGCTCTTCAGCTCCTGCTTTGAGCAAAGAAAAAGAAGCTGAATTAGCAAGAGTTGGTGCTGCTATCAGAAACCTGATGGAGAAAGACATCAAGCCTCGTGACATCATGACTCGTAAAGCTTTTGAAAACGCAATGCGTGTAATTGTTATCCTTGGTGGATCTACTAATGCTGTCTTGCATTTGATAGCTATGGCCAAAGCAGTAGATGTTCCATTGAATTTGGATGATTTCCAAAAAATGAGTGATACTACTCCTTTCTTGGCTGATTTAAAACCAAGCGGTAAATACTTGATGCAGGATTTGCACGCCATTGGCGGTGTGCCTGCAGTAATGAAGTTGTTGTTGGAAAAAGGAATGTTACATGGAGATTGCATGACCGTAACAGGTAAAACATTGGCAGAAAACTTAGCTGAAGTTCCTTCTTTAACTGAAGGACAAGATTTAATAATGCCTTTTGACAAGCCTTTAAAAGAAACAGGTCACATCAGAATTCTTTACGGAAATCTAGCAGAGAAAGGATCTGTAGCAAAAATTACAGGTAAAGAAGGTGAGTTGTTTGAAGGTCCGGCAGTAGTGTTTGATGATGAGTTTGCTGCAAGTGCTGGTATATTAAACGGTAAAGTGAAAAAAGGAAATGTTATTGTAATCCGTTATGAAGGGCCTAAAGGCGGACCGGAAATGCCCGAAATGCTTAAACCGACTTCTGCTGTTATGGGTAAAGGTCTGGGAAAAGACGTTGCTTTGATTACTGACGGACGCTTTAGTGGTGGGTCACATGGATTCATGGTAGGGCATATTTGTCCTGAAGCACAAGAAGGTGGTTTAATTGGCTTACTAAAAGACGGTGATATCATTCGTATTGATGCGGTAGCCAATAAAATTGACGCTAAAATTTCTGATGAAGAAATCGCTAAGCGACGTGCGGTGTGGAAACCAAAGGCTGGTCCAACAAGTGGCGTGCTATACAAATACGCAAAATGTGTAGGTCCAGCATCAGAAGGATGTGTAACTGATTTATAATCGAAAAATGAAATCAATATTTAAATGGTCGTTGCTCCTTTGTGGAGCAACGATTTTTTTTGCTTGCATCGAAAGGGTTCCTATTACCAATAGAAGACAAGTCAGTTTAGTTCCCGAATCGGAGCTCATCGCTATGAGTTTAACTCAATACAGTAGCTTTCTAAAGGCCAATTCTGTTTTGCCGACTTCCGACGAGCGCACTCAGCAGGTGCAAAGGGTTGGTGCTAAAATTCAAGCAGCGGTAGAAAGTTATTTTGCTTCCAAGGCCATGAGTGCTAGATTGAATGGATATGCTTGGGAATTCAATGTAGTTGATGACAAAACAATAAATGCGTGGTGCATGCCAGGTGGTAAAGTTGTGGTGTATACAGGATTACTGCCTATTACCGGTGATGATGCTAGTTTAGCTATTGTTATGGGTCACGAAATTGGTCACGCTGTTGCGCGTCATGGAAATGAGCGGATGAGTGAAGCATTGGCAATTCAAGCAGGAGCAAAGGTATTGCAAATTGCACTGGATGCAAAGGCTCCTGCAACTCAATATTTGTTTATGCAATCTTATGGAGCTGCATCGCAATTGGGGATGTTGGCCTACTCTCGTCAGCATGAATTGGAAGCAGATAAGCTGGGATTGGTTTTCGCTGCAATGGCCGGATACGATCCGAGAGTTGCAGTTGATTTTTGGAAGCGAATGTCAGAAAAGTCGGGAGCCAAGCCACCAGAGCTGCTCAGCACGCATCCAAGTGATGAAAAAAGAATTCAAGAAATAACCATGTACTTGCCTGAAGCGCTGAAGTATTACAAGGTAAAGTGAGGTTTTTCGCTTTGAATCACACATGGCCTTTCTTCGGAATCCATTGTTTTTATTGAGTAATGGAGAGTAAATGCAACTTTGTGTTTCGGAATAATTGAAAAAATAAAAGATTGTTTTGCTGAAAGCGATGGATACTTTTCTTAATATTGTGAACTGAAATGAAAACAAGTACTAAAAATATTATTAGCGTCGTGGTGGTAGTCTCCTAAAGGAGATGAGAAAGACGCTATTTTTAAAAGATAAGCCTTTCTCAATTTGAGAAAGGCTTTTTTAATCTAAAGGGGTATGGAATTAACAATGGAAAAGGAAAAACTGAAAACTGAAAAATCGATGAAAACCAAAACTATTAGCGGATCGGAAGCAGTAGTACTTTCGTTACTGGAAGAGGGAATCAACATTGTGTTTGGTTATCCCGGAGGCGCTATTATGCCTTTGTATGATGAATTGTATAAGTATCAAGATAAGATCCACCACGTATTGGTGCGCCACGAACAAGGTGCCACTCATGCCGCTGAAGGGTATTCAAGAACAACCAATACAACAGCAGTTGCTATTGCAACATCGGGTCCAGGAGCAACGAACCTAATTACTGGCATCGCTGATGCTATGATTGATTCAACTCCTATGGTTTGTATTACCGGTCAGGTTGGAGCACATTTATTGGGTACCGATGCTTTTCAGGAAACCGATATTATTGGCATCGCTGCACCAGTTACCAAATGGTCATTTCAGGTGACTAAAGCTTCTGAAATTCCAGGTGCTATAGCTAAAGCATTTTATATTGCTAATTCAGGCCGACCGGGTCCGGTATTGATTGATATTACTAAAAACGCTTTGTTTGAGGTTTTCGAATTTGAGTATAAAAAATGTACGCATATTCGTTCTTATCAGCCTAAGCCTGTATTAAATATGGAGCAGGTTAAACAAGCTGCTGCAGCTATCAATGGGGCAAAAAAACCATTTATTTTGTGCGGACACGGAGTATTGTTGTCGCATGCGCAAGAAGCATTGATGGGCGTAATGGAAAAAGCAGGAATTCCTGCGGCCAGCACTTTATTAGGTTTATCAGCTATTCCAAGCAGTCACCAACTGTATGTAGGTATGCTGGGTATGCATGGTAATTATGGTCCGAATATGAAAACCAACGAATGCGATGTATTAATTGCCGTTGGGATGCGTTTTGACGACCGTGTAACTGGAAGATTGGACGCCTATGCGAAGCAAGCTAAGATCATCCACATTGAATTAGATAAATCTGAAATCAGTAAAAACGTTCACGCGCATATTCCTATTCATGCCGATGCAAAGGAGGCTTTAAATGCCTTGTTGCCGTTATTGGAAAGAAACAAACATCCAGAGTGGTTAGAGGAGTTTAAGGCTTGTGATAAAATTGAGTTTGAAAAAGTTATAAAAGAAGAGCTGAATCCTTCTACGCCGCAAATTAAAATGGCTGAAGTTGTTCGCAAATTAAGCGATATCACTAAAGGACAAGCAATATTGGTAACCGACGTAGGTCAGCACCAAATGATGGGTTTGCGTTACTACCAATTTGAAACGACCAATGCTAACGTGACTTCAGGTGGATTGGGAACTATGGGCTTTTGTTTGCCGGCAGCTTTTGGCGCGAAAATGGCCAATCCGAACAAGGAGGTTTTAGCTATTATTGGAGACGGTGGTTTTCAAATGACCATTCAGGAATTGGGAACTATTTTCCAAACCAATGCTGCGGTTAAAATCATTATTCTGAACAACAATTTCTTAGGACTGGTTCGTCAGTGGCAGGCGCTGTTCTTCGACAGAAGATACGCTCAAACCGAATTGATCAATCCAAACTTTGTAATGATCTCTCAGGGCTACGGAATTCCTGCGAAAAAAATTGAAAAGAGAGAAGAGATCGAAAGCGCTATCAAAGAAATGCTGGCCCACAATGGTCCGTATTTATTAGAGGTAATGGTTGAGCAGGAAGGAAATGTATTCCCTATGATACCACAAGGAAAAGCAGTTCATGAAATTCAGTTAGAAGCGTAAACTAATTTTGAATTTTGAATGTTGAGTTTTGAATACTCAATAGTCAAAATTTAAAATTCAACTTTATAAAGTTATGAGCACAGAAATAAAAAAATATACGATCTCTGTTTTTTCAGAGAACTATTCGGGAATCTTATACAGGATCACGCAAATCTTTACAAGAAGAAAGATTAACATAGAAAGTTTAACTACTTCTGAATCGGAAAAAGAAGGCATTCACCGTTTCACTATTGTGGTGTACGGAACCGAAAATACCGTTAGAAATGTAGCTTTGCAAATTGAAAAGTTAGTGGATGTATTGATGGCGTCGTACTTTTTGGATGATGAAGTAGTGGCTCGTGAAATTGCATTGTATAAGATGAAACCCGGTCCGAAAGTGAACGAGATAGTGGAAGCACACAATGCCAAGATTTTATATGCTGACGCAGATTTTATAGCGATTGAAAAAACCGGACGAAAAGATGAAACTAAATCTTTGTTTAAAGATTTGGAACCTCACGGAATACTTGAATTCGTTCGCTCTGGAAGAGTTGCCGTTTCAAAACCAATGTACAGTTTACACAACTACCTTCAGGAAATAGGAGAAGCCTAATAAGTTGAAGGTTTAATGTTCAAAGTTCAAAGTTAAATGGAAACAAAAGAGGCATTGATCAGTGTTGAAAATATAAATAAAGCCGCAGAGAATTTGGTGGGTGTTGCAATGCATACACCTTTGCAAAAAAATCTCGCTTTGTCGGAAAAATACGCTTGTGAAGTCTATCTCAAAAGAGAAGATTTGCAAATCGTTCGTTCTTATAAAATTCGTGGTGCTTATAATAAAATCAAGTCTTTGTCGAAAGAAATTTTGGCCAAAGGAGTTATTTGTGCCAGTGCTGGAAATCACGCTCAGGGCTTTGCTTATTCCTGTAATTTACTAAGTATTCATGGTAAAGTTTACATGCCGTCTACTACTCCAAAACAAAAGCTGGAGAAGGTGAAAATGTTTGGTAAACAGTGGGTAGAAGTGATTTTAACCGGTGATACTTATGATGATAGCTACAAAGCGGCATTGGAAGTAAGTAAAAAAGAGGGCTTGGAATTCATTCATCCTTTTGATGATGTTAAAGTCATTGAAGGTCAGGGTACGGTGGGCAAAGAAATAAATGAGGAATTAAAGAACATCGATTATATATTTATTCCAGTTGGTGGTGGTGGACTAGCTTCGGGCTTGGGTTCGTACTACAAACAAGTGAGTCCGACCACCAAATTAATTGGCGTTGAACCCAAAGGAGCACCTGCATTGAAACAGGCGCTGGAAGAAGGGAAAGCCATTGAATTGAAAGAAATCGACAAGTTTGTAGATGGTGCTGCTGTTCAAAAAGTAGGAGACATTACTTTTTCAATCATCAAAGATTTGATTGACGATGTGGTTTTGGTTCCCGAAGGAAAAGTGTGCAGCACAATTTTGAGTTTGTACAATGAAGAAGCTATTGTAGTTGAACCTGCAGGCGCTTTATCGGTGGCAGCTTTAGATTTTTACAAAGAGCAAATAAAAGGAAAAACGATTGTGTGCGTGGTGAGCGGAAGCAACAACGACATTGATCGCATGCAGGAAATCAAGGAAAGATCATTGATTTATGAAGGATTAAAACACTTCTTCATCATTCGTTTTCCGCAACGTCCGGGAGCATTGAAAGAGTTTGTTTCTAAAGTTTTGGGTCCGAATGATGACATCACCCGATTTGAATACGTGAAGAAAAACGCGCGTGAATCGGGTCCGGCAATGATAGGCGTAGAGTTGAAAAACAAGGAAGACTATCAGGGCTTGTTGGAGCGCATGAAGCAGTATGGCATCAATTATACTGATATCAATGATGATCCTAGTTTGTTCCAGTATTTTGTGTAATTGAACTAACGCTTCAAAATCTGTTTATATTTATTGATAAGTAGATCAATCACCTTCGTTGAATTCAAATAAATTTGAATTCATAAAATGCCATGCCATGACTAAACAGAATGCCATTAAATTATTTGATCAAAAGCAAGTAAGAGTTCTTTGGGATGAGGAGCAGGAAAAATATTTTTTTTCTATAGTAGATGTGATTGCTGTTTTAACGGAAAGTCCTAATCCTCAGGTTTATTGGCGAGTTTTAAAAATGCGCTTGAAAGAAGAGGGGAATGAAACCGTTACAAATTGTAACGCTTTGAAAATGCTGGCTACGGACGGAAAAATGAGACTTACTGACGTGGCCGATACCGAACAACTTTTTCGCTTAATTCAATCCGTGCCTTCTCCAAAAGCCGAACCATTTAAAATGTGGTTGGCTAAAGTAGGTAGAGAAAGAATGGATGAAATCGAAGATCCTGAAATAGGCATCGACCGTTTGATGGAAACCTATCTTAAAAAGGGTTATAGTAAAGAATGGGTCAATCAGCGACTTAAAAGTATTGAAGTTAGAAAAGAATTAACAGATGAATGGGAAGAAAGAGGAGTTAAAAAAGGTCAGGAATATGCTATTTTGACTGATGAAATCACAAAAGCCTGGGCAGGTTTAACTACCAAGAACTACAAAAAATTGAAGGATTTGAAAAAAGAGAATCTTCGAGACCACATGTCGAATCTTGAATTGGTTTTGAATATGCTTGCAGAAGCAACTACAAAGGAAATATCCAAAGAGAAAAAGCCAAACGGTTTTAAAGAAAGTAAAGTTATTGCAAAGGAAGGAGGAACAATTGCCGGAAATGCTAGAAAGCAGATTGAACAAAAAACAGGAAAAAAGATTGTTACAAAAGAGAATGCTAAAAAGTTAGGAGTTTCAAAGCAAGGGAATAAGCTTAAATGATGACCAACAAAACTCTACATGCTATTCTAATTTATTTCATCGCTGCGGTATGGATAGCCAACGGACTCTTCTGTAAAGTATTAAATCTAGTACCACGTCACCAAGAAATTGTAGCCCGTATTTTAGGGGAAGAATATTCTGGGATTTTAGTTAAAGTTATCGGAGTTTCGGAAATACTCATGGCTGTGTGGATTTTAAGCAAAGTCAAAAGTCGTTTAAATGCATCAGCACAAATCATCATCATTTTAACGATGAACATTATTGAATTTGCAATCGCATCCGATTTATTGTTGTGGGGAAAAACCAACATCATTTTCGCTTTGCTTTTTATTGTTGTAATTTTCTATAACGAGTTTGTATTGAATAAAAAATTAAATCAGCAGACTTAATGTTCAACTTCCTAAAAGATCATCCCTTTGCTGTAGAGGCTTTTTTTGAAAGCTCTCTGGTTTTAACTTTTGCGGTACCAAAAGAAGAGCTTGAAAATTTGCTTCCCGACTGTCTCACTTTAGATATCTTTAACGACAAATGGGCCTTTATTGCAGTGGCAATGGTGCAAACAAGTGATTTGCGACCAAAAGGTTTTCCGAAATTTATGGGCAACGATTTCTTTTTAATTGGCTATCGCATTTTTGTGCGTTACACCACCAACGAGGGAAAAAGACTCAGAGGTTTATATATCATTAAATCGGAAACCGATAAAAAGAAAATGGAAATGATGGGTAATTTTTTTACGCATTACAATTACACCACCACTGATATTCAGCAAACGCAACACGATAATAAAAGAGAAATAAAATCTTCGCTTTCCAATTTTAAAATAGAGGTTGAAACAAACAATGAAAATGTTCCTCTTCCTTCAAATTCTCCTTTTGCCGATTGGAAAGAAGCACGGCGCTTCGCTGGTCCGCTGCCTTTTACTTTCACCTACAACGCTGAAAAAAAGGAAGTGTTAATTATTGAAGGCGTTCGAGAAAACTGGACGCCAAAGCCAGTGAAAGTCAATGATTACAGCATTTCATTTATAGATTCCTTACATCTAAAAGAAGTAAAGTTGGCCAATGCATTTATCATCAACGATATTCCATACTATTGGAAAAAAGGTAAAAAAGAAAAATGGAAGGGCTAAGAAAACCATTTCAGGGAATCACCAATATCATTCGCTTTAACTGGCATTTTTATGTTTTGTCTTTTGTGCTTTTAGTGGTTCAGCTTTCCTTTCATTATTATTTTTCGAGTGTCCTCATCACATTGCCCATTACAATTTCTCTGGTAGTTTCATGGTATGTGTATGATGTGTCAAACTTGTATCAATTGAAATGGTTGGATGAATTGAAGAAAGAAGAGAATAACAAAATTCTCAATATTAATGCCGGTTTCGACGAGACCAGTGTTTTACTAAAGCAAAAATTTCCCTCTGCAGAATTAATTGTTTTTGATTTTTACGATCCTGAAAAACATACGGAAGTTTCCATTCAACGTGCAAGAAAAGCATATCCGCCTTTTCCGAATACTCAAAGCATAAAAACATCTAGTTTGCCCTTGTCCGATCATTCCGTTGATAAAATATTTTTAACTCTCGCTGCTCATGAAATCAGGAGTGATGAAGAGCGTTCTGTTTTTTTTAATGAATTACGACGCGTTTTAACTCCTCAAGGACAAATTTTAGTCACCGAGCATTTGAGAGATCTTCCCAATTTTCTTGCATATAACATCGGCTTTTTTCATTTCATTCCTAAAGCGTCTTGGAAAAAGAATTTCAAAGATGCCGAACTGAATATTTCCAAAGAAATTAGGATCACACCTTTTATCACCACTTTTATACTTGAAAAATATGGAACTGCATCTTAAGATTATTGGTTGCCTTTTTGTTCTGCTGGCTTTGGTTCACGGTATTTTTCCAAAGTATTTCAACTGGAAAAAGGAGTTTGGCGCTGTGTCTACGGCCAATCGCCAGATGATGTATGTCCATACCTTTTTCATTTCATTGATTGTATTGCTGATGGGGCTTTTGTGCCTTACCTCAGCAACAGAGCTGGTGGAAACTGAATTGGGTAGGAAAATAGCTTTCGGACTTTTTATTTTCTGGGGCGCCCGAATGGTGATTCAGTTCGTGGGTTACTCTTCTGAGCTGTGGCGAGGGAAAGTATTTGAAATCATTGTCCATATTGTGTTTTCACTGTTTTGGATCTATATCACCGTTGTGTTTTTTCTTGTGTTTTGGGGATAAACCCACCCCTAGCCCCTCCAAGGAGGGGAATTAGTTACCAAGCATTTTCAAGAATGGACGTATTCCCCTCTCCTTGGAGGGGCTAGGGGTGGGTAAACACATTATCCAATAAAAAACCCTAATAATATTTACTTATCTCGGCAAATCTTCGCATTTTTGCAATCCAATTTATAATTGATAAAAAATTATGGCAAATTATTACAACACTTTATCGCAAAGAGAGAAACTGGCTCAGCTAGGGACTTGTGAGTTTATGGACAATTCAGAGTTTTCTGAAGGTGTAAAAGCGCTTAAAGGCAAAAAAATCGTCATCGTAGGATGCGGTGCTCAAGGTTTAAACCAAGGTTTGAACTTAAGAGATTCAGGTTTGGATATTTCATACGCTTTGCGTGATGATGCCATCTCTAACCAACGTCAATCATACAAAAATGCAGCTGTCAATAAATTTCCTGTTGGAACATACAAAGAGATGATTCCTACTGCTGATTTGGTAATCAACCTTACTCCTGATAAACAACATACATCAGTAGTTGCGGCGGTAATGCCATTAATGAAAAAAGGATCGGCTTTGGCTTATTCTCACGGTTTCAATATCGTTGAAGAAGGAACACAAATCCGTAAAGACATTACAGTAATCATGGTGGCTCCTAAGTCTCCAGGCACTGAAGTTCGTGAAGAATACAAAAGAGGATTTGGTGTACCAACCTTAATTGCTGTTCACCCTGAAAATGATCCAGAAGGAAAAGGCTGGGCTTACGCAAAAGCATATTGCGCTGGTACAGGTGGCGACAGAGCTGGTGTTTTGAAATCATCTTTCGTTGCTGAGGTGAAATCGGATTTGATGGGTGAGCAAACTATCCTTTGCGGATTGTTGCAAACTGGTTCAATCCTTTGCTTCAACAAAATGGTAGAAAAAGGAATCGATAAAGGTTATGCTTCTAAATTGATTCAATACGGATGGGAAACTATCACAGAAGGTTTGAAACAAGGTGGTATCACTAACATGATGGACCGCTTGAGCAATCCTGCTAAATTGAAAGCATTCAAAGTTGCTGAAGAATTAAAAGTAATCATGAGACCATTGTTCCAAAAACACATGGATGACATCATCACTGGTGTTTTCTCATCAACAATGATGGCTGACTGGGCTGCTGACGATAAAAACTTATTGACTTGGAGAGCTGCTACAGGAGAAACTGCTTTTGAAAAAACTCCTGCTGGCGATGTAAATATTTCTGAGCAAGAATACTACGACAACGGTGTTGTGATGGTGGCGATGGTGAAAGCCGGAGTTGAATTGGCTTTCGAATCGATGGTAGAGGTGGGTATCAAACAAGAATCTGCATACTATGAGTCATTGCACGAAACTCCTTTGATCGCAAACTTGATCGCACGTAAAAAATTACACGAAATGAACCGTGTTATTTCTGATACAGCGGAATACGGTTGCTACTTGTTTGATCATGCTTGTAAGCCATTACTAGCCGACTTCATGAAAAAAGTAGATACGGATATCTGTGGTAAAACATACGGTGCCGGAAAAGGAAATGGAGTTGATAACTTGGAACTAGTTCGTGTGAACGAAGCTTTGAGATCTCATCCGATTGAACAAATTGGTAAAACATTAAGAGGAGCGATGGGTGCTATGAAATCTATCTCTGTAGGTGTTGAGAGAGTGGTGGAGTTGGAGGAGGCTTAGGCTTTCCCCTTTAGAATAAATAAGAGAGCCCTTGGGAAACCGAGGGCTTTTTTTATTTTAGTGGGGTTGGAATCCCTTATTCTCGTTTAAATTATGATTATTCAATTCAAATATTGGCCTGTTTTCCTCTTTATTTCATGTTTATGTTCTATTGGATTATTTGGACAAAACCATAGTGATAGCTTACAACGCTATTTAAAACAAGGAAAATACCTTGAAGGGATATGGTATGCAGAGAGAAATGTCTCCAATGAAAATGCTTCAAATAAAAATTTTGATGGGGAGGTAATTTTCTTAGTTGGTGAGTTATTCGAGAAGTACAATCAGTTTAATAATGCGTATGACATCTATGGATTTTCGTTAAAAGATAATTCTTTGAAAAAAGGATATAGAAAGAAAGCAATGAAATTTATTTCAAGGCATGAACAAGATTATAATGTAATGAAACTTCTGTATTCAATGGCGATGGATGCATATAGTAAAAATGATACTACTTCTGCTAAAAATTATATTCGGGATGCACTAAATAAAGATGGAAAATATAAACCTGCATTGGAATTCAAATTACTGATCGAAACACTTGGCTCAAATTCAGATTCTGTATGGCATTATTATAAAATGAATACAGAAATAAATCCCTATCGTACGGCTACATACATTCAAACAGGGCAATTTTATGAAAGTAGATTTGATTATGAAATAGCAATAAAGGTTTATAATGAATTATTGCTCTTGAATAGAGCCTATGGTTTATTTGGAATTGCAGGAGTATATTTTAAGCAGGGACAATTCATTAAGGCGATTGAATATTATAAGGGATCTTATGAGCTAATAAAAAATAAAGTCGCAATGTTCAATATAGGATTGTGTTACAAAGAATTGAATAATTACAATTTAGCCATTAATGTTTTTCTGAAACTGAGAAAAGAAATTTCTGAAAATGGAAGAATTGATGAAGAATTGGGTTATTGTTATTATACCCTTGATAATTATGATAAGGCCATTGAGTATTATTCATCAGTAATAGAAAAGGATCCGAAAAATGCAGGGGCATATTATTCGATGGGCTACAGCTATTATTACAGAGAAAATGAAGCAAGGTGGGGAGATAAAAAAACAGGTGTTTTCAATGACAGTATGTATGTGAAAGCATTTGAATGTGTTAGTAAAGCTGTTGATGTGGAACCTACAAATGCTAAATATCATTATGGTAAGGCTGAAGTTTTAACTTATTTCAATTCAAGAGAAAAAAGACAAAATGAGTGTTTGAAATATATTGGTGAAGCAATTGCTTTGGATTCTAATAATTATTTTTATTGGGAAGAATATCTTGACATGTTTCTCAATTCCGATGTTACCATTAAGGATCGCAAAAAGTTTGGGTTGAAAGCAGTAAATCATTTTAAGTCACTGCTAAATGATCCTGACATTGATAAAGCAAAAACATTATTTGCAATTAGTGAGCTATTTAGTGCATGGGCAGGTGCAATGATATTTGACAAAGAAAGGAGCGGTGCGGCACTTTACGATAGTACTTTTTTTTACCGTAAAGCAGCTTTTTTGTTTGATGCTGCAAATAAAAAATATCTAGAAGATCCACTTTTTTGGCAAAAAGTAGCTTTTTACATAAAGGTAGATACAGCAATTTGTTTTGAATATTTGAAAAAAAACCCTTCAGATTTTAGAGTTTGGCATCAATTCTTTGTTGAATCTTGGAACAATAAAGATTATAAAACGGCCGATTTATTATATGTTCAGATAAATGGCACATTCCCTGAAAGTGATCTTGCAAAAGCAATCAATTACGAAGTGCGTAAACTGAAGAAAAGGAACAAGTTTAGATGGAGTGATATTTGCGAGAAACAAACATGCTATTACTTTGATAAATTTACTAGCGTGGATTTTTTTGAGGGGCAAGGGCCCTATCCTTTGATTTCGGATTAGATTCCCATTTACAACCACCTTTCCCACCCATTTAGAATTATTGATAGGTATAAAAGTTATAGAAAAGATTGCAAATGGAACAGAAGTATCGAGGTTAGATTTTCAAGCTGGAATAAGAATAGTACCAATATATAGATAACAATTTTATGGCTGAATGTACGAAATGTGGCTCCTACACTAAATTTGAGAAAGGTCTTTGTACCAAATGCTTTTACGATAAGAACGGTAAAAGCAACGTAGATAAATACGAAGATGATGAAAGCGGTCTTTCTGACAAAGAGCATGATTACCGTTATGGGATGATCAAAGGTCGTATTGCTGAAACACTTATTCAGGAACTATTCCTTAGTCTTGGATATAACGTGTTTCGTTATGGAATGGAGAATACGATTCCAGGTATAATGGAGCTTTTGAAGGGTGTTCGTTCAGATGTAGCTCAGGAAATAAGAAGGATGCCGGACTTTGTGATGCAGAATCCAAAAACTAAAGAGGTTTATTTTGTTGAAGTTAAGTTCAGAGCAAATGGTGAGTTCAGCTTTAAGAACTTACCAAAGAATTATCCATACGAAAATGCATATCTAATCCTTGTTTCAAAGAAGCACATTAAGTGCATTACAGTAAAGGAGTTGCAGGAGGGGAAAGAAATTACACCAACATCACAGAATTACTTAGGGAAAAGAAAAGAGTTTGATTTGGACAAAGAGGTGATTATTGATTTCTGCAATTTTGCAGTTCAGTTTTTTGAAAACGTATAGATTAGTTTATGAAACCGGTGAAAAGATTAAAAAGAAAAGGAATCAGCATATTAAAAGCCAACATTATATTTATTATCACCCTTGTGATAGTTGTTCTCATTTGGTATGGCAGTTGGTGTATGATTGATGAAAATATTCCTAATCTAACAAATAGGGGAACATTTGGCGATAAGTTTGGTTTTGTTAATTCGTTATTCTCCGGTTTGGCTTTGGCAGGGATAATTTATTCTATTTTTTTACAACAAAAAGAGCTCAAAGAAACTAGAGAGGAATTTATTCAGCAGAATTTCCAGACGACTTTCTTCAATTTGATGAAAAACCAAAATGAAATTACTTCTTCATTAGAGGCTAGTGTATTCAAATTGACAGCAATGAAAGTAGAAAATCCGCATAGATACATTGGAAGACAATTGATTAATTTTTTTTCAGTAGAAATATCGGCCGTTTGTAAGGTATTTGAAAGTCCTTTTTATTATTATCACGATCCAAATGAAGAATTAGATCCTTATGATGAACCTTTGGATGAAGCTGAATTCAATGAGAGGTTCGAAGCAGCTTTGATTGGTAATGTAGCAAGAAATTACTCTATCACCCGAGCAAAATGGGTGGAATATAGAAATGAATCAAATCATTTTAATAAAGCTAAAATCATATACAAGACTTTCTTTAATAAATACCATTTTGTTTTAGGTCATTATTTTAGGCATATCTACCACATTCTTAAATTTCTCGAATCATCTGAAGAGGAAATGTTGAAGAAGAATAATGATTGGAATCGAGAGGCTGAAATTATAAAAGAATACCATGCATATGGTCAATTTGTTCAAGCGCAAATGTCATCTTTCGAATTAATGCTTTTGTATTACAATTGCATGAATTTTGAACAATCTCATAGACTTATGGTAAAGTATGGGATACTTGATAATCTTGCGGAGGAAGACATATTGATTCCTGTACATAATGGATATCAGGGAATTACTTTGAAAAAAAGAAGTGAATTAATTAAGTAGTGAAAAACTTCAATAAAAATATTTTCATTGTATCCACCGGATTGATAGCTCTTCTATTAATCCCAAGTTTTTTAGCTGCATGGGCAGAAGATGAAGGAACTTTAGGAGATGATTCATTTTGGATTTATTTTGCAAATATTTTCTATGTATTAAGATTTCCCTTCCACACTTTGTTATGGTTTATTTTTTCTTATTCAGCAATTTTATTCCTTATCGGATTGGGCTTGAATTGTATGTTTTATGGATTCATTATTGAAAGATTGTTTGCGTTTTTTAGAAAGAAGAAAGCTCCGATGGGGCTATGGGACAGACGGTAATTATGCCTCGTACTTTCAAATATAGCGATAGCAAAATTTAAAAGTTTTCTCTCCCATAGATTTTCTCTTGATACCTTTAGAGAAACAATTTGATAACAGTACTCTCTTTAGTTTTTGGCTAAATCTATACTTTGCATACCACATTTAGCCAAAAACTAATGTGTTGTTTTTGGCTAAATCTATGTTTTTTGTATATCTTTAGTAGATAAAGTATTGTTTATGCTAGTAGGTAGAGAAGAAGAAATTGCCATTTTGAAAGAGAAGTGGGGGTCGGAAAAATCTGAGTTTGTTGCGCTGTACGGCCGACGAAGGGTGGGAAAAACCTTTTTAGTAAGAAATGTGTTCGATAAAAAATTTACCTTTCGCTTAACAGGAATGGCGCAAGTGAGTTTAAAGAAGCAACTTGTCAATTTTAACGATGCTATACAGGAGCAATATCCTCAGCCTCATCTTAGAAAGGCAGAGAGTTGGAAGGAGGCTTTCGCACAAATTGCACAAATTGCTCAGAAATCTAAACAGAAGAAAAAAGTAATTTTTATTGATGAACTTCCTTGGTTCGATACTACTCATTCCGATTTTATTCCGGCCCTTGAACATTTTTGGAACAGCTGGGCTTCGGCGCGAAAGGATATTTTATTGATTGTATGTGGTTCTGCGGCATCGTGGATGATTAATAAACTCATTAACAATAGGGGAGGCTTGCACAATAGGGTGACTCAAAAAATGCGCATTGAACCTTTTTCATTAAGAGAATGCCGCGATCTTTTGCAGAGCAAAAAAATAAATTTAGATACCTATCAATTGCTGCAGTTGTATATGGTGTTGGGCGGAATTCCTTTCTATTGGGATTCGGTAACAAAAGGCAATAGCGCTTCTCAAAATATCGACCATCTTTGCTTTTCAAATAACGGATTGCTTTCGGGTGAATTCGATAATTTGTTTAAATCGCTGTTCGCCAAAGCGGAGCGCCATGAAGCAGTGGTAGCGGCGTTGGCTAAGAAAAGTAAGGGACTCACACGCGACGAAATAAGCAAAGATAGCAAGCTGGCCAATGGCGGTGGTTTAACCCGTTTGTTGAATGAATTAGAGGAAAGTGGTTTTATAAGAAGGTACACTCCATTTGGTAAAATCGCTAAAAACAGTTTGTATCAACTCATTGATTTCTTTTCCCTTTTTCATATTAAATGGCTGGAGAATCAAAAGACATTTGGTAAAAATTATTGGCTTAAATCAATTGAAAGTTCAAAATATAGAGCATGGAGTGGTTATGCGTTTGAGCAAGTATGTCTTTTTCATGCAGAGCAAATAAAAAAAGCTTTGGGCATTAGTGGCATGGGAACAGAGGAGTCGGCATGGAGAAGCGTTAAAGCCGAAGATGGCGCACAAATAGATCTTGTAATTGACAGAAAAGACGGGGTGATTAATTTATGCGAAATGAAATTTTCTGCAGAGTCTTTTGTGATTGATAAAAAATACGATGCTGTATTGCGCAACAAAATAGGTGCATTTAGGGAGGAAACCCGCACCAAAAAAACGCTCTTTTTATGTGTGGTGAGTACTTATGGTTTAAAAGAAAATGCCTATTCGGGTAACGTGCAAAATAATTTAACGATGGATGTTTTGTTTGAAAAAGTGTAGTTTGGAAAGGCTTGAATTTAAAAGGGGTGTTTTAGTTTTTGGCTAAATCCATAATTTTTGTACCACATTTAGCCAAAAACTCGTGTTCTTATTCTAAAGAGAAGATCGGTAAAACTTTAAGAGGTGCTATGGGCGCTATGAAATCTATTTCTGTTGGTGTTGAGGGATTGGTGGAGTTGGAAGAGGCTTAGTATTTTGTGAAGGTAAATGAAAAGAGAGACTGTCCGAAGGGGCTGGCCATTTTCGTTTTATGCAACGAATAACAAAGGAATTACATTCAAAAAATACAACTTGATTAAAATTTGTATTATTACAAAAAACACTCATTATGGATTCAAATATATTTGCTTCGGTAGGCTTACCTCTTGCATTGTTTATTGTCATGTTTGGTTTGGGCTTGACCTTAACGCTAAATGACTTTAAACGGGTTGTTTTGTTTCCTAAAGCGATTATTATAGGATCTTTAACGCAACTGGTGCTTTTGCCTATTTTAGGTTTTTCTATTGCTGCCTTGTTGTTGAAAGACAGTCCGGAACTGGCCATCGGATTAATTATATTGTCCATGTGTCCCGGCGGACCTACTTCCAATTTGCTCACCCATTTAGGAAATGGAGATACGGCATTGTGTATTACGCTCACGGCGATTTCAAGTACAGTAAAAGTATTTACGATTCCAATCATGATTAATATTGCTATTCAGCAGTATATGCCCAATACCGGACAGGCGCAATTGCAGGTGGCCGGTTCGATTATAAAAATATTTGTAATCATGATTGTACCGGCTGTGCTGGGGATGTTTGTAAAGGCGAAGTCGGAAACTTTTGCACAAAAAGCCCAAAAACCAGTAAAAATATTATCGGCTATATTTCTCGTTCTGGTTATTTTGGTGGCGGTATTAAAAGAAAGAGCCCATATTGCAGAGTACTTTATGATAGCCGGTCCTGCTGCGCTTTTGCTTAACCTTGCAGGAATGACCTTAGGATTTTATTTGCCAAAAATTTTCAATTTGCCTACCTCACAACAAATTACCATTAGCATTGAAACAAGTATTCAAAATGGAACTTTGGCCATTGCCATTGCGAGTAGTCCTTTAATGTTGAATAATACTACTATAGCCATACCAGCTGCGGTATACAGTTTAATTATGTTTGTTACAGGTGGTGTATTTGTTTATTTTGTAAGCAAGCGAAAAGCAAATGCCTGAAAAAAGGATTTCAGATTCTAATTTCTTTTCAAACCCTCTATCAATTTGTTATTTAAAACGCTGTTTTTGATATTAGAAAAATAATATGGTCGCTGATCCCCTGTTTAAAGGTCTTGATGACATTCGGACTGTCAAACAATGGAAGGAATGTTTTGTACTTGATCCCATTAAAAGTCAATGGGAATGAGTTGTATCAAAAGATAAGGATGCATTTAAAATCCTGCGCTGCAAAGTCATTGTAAGCATTCATGTGTCACAGATTCCACAATACTTATTTCATCACCTACGCCGAGGGTTTTACCCCTTTGTGATTCGGCAACATAAGTGTTTATAGTAAGATGGTACAAGCTGCCATATGCGGGAAGAGGACTATTGGCGGGAAGAGAATTTTCGCGACTAAAAATCATTCGTTTTGCAAATGTTTTGTCGGGTATGCCGCTGAGTGGATCGCGAGGTGGGACATTGCATCGTGCGCGCGGACTTATACCAATCATTTCAACTTCACCTATTGTAAATTTTACGCCGTTGCCTGGTAGTCCAATTAAGTTTTCTTCCCAATAGGGTTCAACGCCACCAATTTCAATTGTAGCTCGAAAACGAAGTCGAATATCTTCTAATGTTAAATGGGGAAATTCTTTATGAAGCGATTGCAAAGAGGCTTCGCTCACTATGGTTACACTGCTTACAGTGGGGATGTCCATTAGTTTTCCTTCTTTATTTTGAACCAAAAAAATAGGCTCTTTAAAAAAATTACTTAAATATTTTTCAGCTTCCAATTTGTCGTTCAGCAGATGAAACGACTGAGAAGGTCCACCTAATCTATCTGAAAAAATTACTGTATAGTTTGCAATATCGTACACTGCTTTAAGTTCATTTACCCTACCCGATTTTTTTCCATTCATAAACTCACCATCTTGAGTGAGCATGGCAAATTCTCTGTCGTAACGAAGTGAATGCAGTCCTACTTCAGACACTTGCAGTTCAACTGGGTCAAGTGATTTAATAGGATAAATTCGTATGCGTGAAATAAATGGCTTCATTAATTTGTAGGTTTATTCTTCAATAAAAATAGTTGCGAGCGCTGTAAGATTTCTTTGTTTACTTTTCTCAAATATAACATTCCGATTTCAAAATTTGTGACTTTCGATAAGCTGTCACATCAAGCACGCTTAGTAATATCCAGGATGCATTTGAAGAAGTAAAATAAAATGGAATCAAGTACATATTACAAATAAAATCCTATTCATAACATAAAATGTTACAAATAAATGCATCTGTTGAATGAATTGCAGCGAAGTAAATTTTAAGGAATTAGGTAAATTAAGTATATTGGTTGAACCTAATTTAAACAATATGAAAAACCTTAAATTCTTTTTTCAATCTTTTTTTTGCTTATTGTCTATTACTATTCAAGCGCAAAACACAACTGAGATCATTAATTTTGATGTTGCTGATAATTCAGAAAGGCTTGACACTATTAGCTATAATGCGGGTGGTTTGTGGGCGAAGAGTGTTCCAAATAAGGCAATTCTTCAAGGCGCATATTCTCCCGCATATGCTTTGGTTACTGATGCAAAAAATTCGTATCCAGTAAATTCTAAATCTTCATTCACAGTGGCGATGCATCCGGGTGAATCGATTTTTTTTAAACATAAGTTTGACACGGAAAAAGGCAAGGACGGTTTGTCTATTGAAATTTCTGATGATAATGGATTAAACTGGTCTCCGATCCTTGATCCTAATTGCTCTTCCTATTGTTTTGTAAAAAATGCATCTTATCCATTTTTTGTGATTCCTCCTTCAATTGCAAAGAATGATACTCTTTTTAATGGTACATATGGGTTTAGTGGATCGCAAACGGCGTGGAGAAAAGATTCTATAACAGTATGTTATTTGGCAGTGAAAACTTCTTTTGAATTTTTATTTAGGTTCACGTTTCAGAGTGATAATATTTTTGATAACAAAGATGGATGGATGATTGATGATATTGAAATTCGTGAATATTATAATTGTCCCTCAGACGTGTTTGAGATTAACGCTGCTCAATCATACATTTATCCCAATCCAGCTTCCGAAAATTCTATTCTGCAAATATCATCGAAAGAAAATACAGTCGCCACAATGAGTATTTATGATTTGCTCGGTCAAAAAGTCCTTTCTGAAAATGTAAGCTTGATAATTGGACAAAATCAAATTCCTCTTAGTGCAACTAAATTATCGCAAGGAATTTATTCGGTGCAGTTAAATACGAATTCAATGCATAGTTCAGCGTCATTGGTGGTGCAATAATTCAACAGTGCTTATCAACTATTGTTTAATTAAATTCCAAAAGCTCAGCGCTTCATTGGCCTTATTACTAAATACTCCCTGTGAATATTTGTAATAGTTGTTTAATTGTTCTTTAGTATCAAATGAATAGGGATGCACATACAACTTGCTTTTTTCAATGATTTTTAAATTTTCCTCAGTGAGCAAATTGGGGTAATTGTTGGGTGCTCCGTCGATGCTCGGACCAATAATTGTTGCGCCATTGTCGATGGCGAAATTCACCCATTTTAAAAAAGTTTCTGGTTGGTTATCGGGTAAATCATCGTCGCATTCATTTCCCTGCCAAAGCAAAAAACAAAGAGGAATATTGTTGCCAAATTCTTGATGCAGCAACGTTAAACTTTTCTTTGAAAATGTTTGAAGAATTATTCTTTGTGCGGAATTTGCAATTTGAACTTTGCCATCAAATATTTCAATATTCTTGCGTTGATTGAACCATCCCAAACGCGTCAATTCATTTTTTAAATCTTTCTCAATTCCAGGAAATAGTTCTGGTTTTTTGGTTTCAATGTACAATCCCGGTCGATGTTTTTGATCGCTAGAATCCACTTTGTAAAGAGTTTCAATTCTCCCATTTTTATTGAAGCGCACAATTTTTCTTTTGTTTACATCTCTTGCTAAACATTTGCCTTCGGCAATTTGTACAATGTCTTCCAGCGCAAGTATATCTTGCCATTCATAATTTTCATTTTTTAGTTCAGGATAAAGTTCGTTGAACCATTTTCCAAAATTGAGTTGCAATAATTCAGCGTAAGTAAATTGTGAAACAGGAAGATTTTTTTTGTGCGGAAAAATTTCCTCAACGTTGCTAGTGCGCTGTAGGTTGTCGTCATGAAGCGCTATCAAATAGAAATCTTTTGTCCGTTGAATATCAAATTCCAAATAGTGAGCGCCTGCATTTCGCGCCCAAATCATTGCTGCTTCTGTTTCTTCGGGTGCAAAAAAAGTTGTTCCGCGATGAGCGATTACAATGTGTTGAGGAATTTGTTTTAGCAGCTGTTCTTGCGATTGGGAAAGAGGATGCACATCGTAGCTGTTGCTTGAACAACTCCAAAGAAAAATTAAAACAAGAGGTATTTGTTTCATAAGCGGGCAAGTTTTTTTTCATCTCTAAATGTGATGAGTGAAATTAAAATGGCAATAATACATGCAGCTATGATTACTATGAATCCGCCATCCCATTGCCATTTATCTACTACATAACCAAAACCAATATTGGCAAAGGCTGCTCCACCCAAGTAGCCAAAAAATCCAGTAAAACCAGCAGCGGTTCCAGCTGCTTCACGGGGCACTAAATCAAGTGCAAAAACACCAATCAACATGACCGGACCATATATAAAAAATCCGATGGCAATTAATGCAATCTGATCAATCATGAAATTTCCTTTTGGATTCAGCCAATATACCAGCACAGCGATGGTTACCAAGAGCATGTAAATTATTGTAGCCAAGGAGCGATTGCCTTTAAAATATTTATCGGAGAGATAACCACACAGCAAAGTGCCAGGTATGCCAGCAAATTCGTAGGCGAAGGTTGCCCATCCTTGATCGCTCAAATCATAATCTTTTGCTTCTTTTAAATAAGTTGGCGCCCAATCAACCACGCCGTTCCTAACCAAATAAACAAACACATTTACAAAGGAGATGTACCACAGCATTTTATTTTTAAGGATATACTTTGTAAAAATTTCTTTGCTGGAATATTTGTGTGTGCTTTCTTGGTTGTTGAGGTTTTTTGTCTCGCCTCCTTTGTAGGATTCTATATCCGGCAGTCCGCATGACTGCGGTGTATCACGAATTAAAAAGTATGCAATAATAGCGATGATGATTACTACAAATCCTGGAAAATAGAGCTTGCTTTGCCATACGCCAAAAATGAGTGTTCCGAGTATAGCTACTTTTCCGGCTAAGGCACCACCTACATTGTGCGCGATATTCCAAAGCGACATTTTACTTGCCCGTTCTTTTTGCGAAAACCAGTAAACCATCACTCTTCCGCTCGGTGGCCAGCCCATTCCCTGAAACCAGCCATTGATGGCCAAAATGAAAAACATAGCATAAACCGACAAAGTAGCCCAATGTGTGAGTCCCATGAAAATCATTGTCAATCCAGAAAGAATTAATCCCAGTGGCAGAAATATTCTTGCATTACTTTTATCGGAAAGCATTCCCATTACCAGCTTGCTAATTCCGTATGCAATTGAAACACCAGAGAGCGCAAAGCCAAGTTGCGCTTTAGTATAGCCTTGATCAATCAAATCGGGCATAGCTAAAGTGAAGTTTTTTCGCACCAAATAGTAGCCGGCATAACCAATGAAAATACCAGCGAAGACTTGCATTCTGTATTTTTTGTAGGCTGCATCGCGCTGATCATCTGCGATCGGAATATCTTGTATGGGTGGCTTTAAAAATTTGAACATTTATTCGGCTTTTTTTCTGTTTGTACGGGATAAGAGATTTATAGTTAATTTAGAAAATTATGAACCGGCGCGATAGTTTGAATTATATAGGAAATAATGCTACCCAATGGGATATCATTGTTATTGGCGGCGGCGCAACTGGCCTGGGTATTGCGCTTGATGCATCGTTGCGAGGATATAAAACTTTGTTGTTGGAACAAAGTGATTTTGCTAAAGGAACTTCAAGCAGAAGCACTAAGCTGGTGCATGGTGGTGTGCGGTATTTGGCGCAGGGAAATATCAAATTGGTATTTGAGGCTTTGCATGAACGAGGATTATTGCTGAAAAATGCACCACATGTATGCGACAATCAAACATTTGTAATTCCAACATTTTCAAGGTTAGAAGCTTTGAAATATATGGTTGGACTCAAGCTCTACGACTGGTTATCGGGAACTTTAAGCATGGGGAAGTCGGAAATGATTTCGGTAGAAGAAGTAGAAAAAACTTTGCCCGTAATTAAAAATGAAAAATTGGTGAAGGGAGTTGTGTACCATGACGGACAATTCGATGACGCCAGATTGGCCATCAATTTGGCGCAATCGGCCGCAGAAAATGGAGCGGTGATGCTCAATTATGTAAAAGTGAATTCGTTCAAAAAAAATAAAGTTGGTAAAATCACGGGGGTAGTGGCGAAGGATGTGTTGAATGATGTAGAATATGAGTTGTCGGCAAAGGCGGTGATTAATGCCACAGGTGTTTTTGTTGATCAAGTTTTAAAGATGGATCAACCTGGCAGGAGTTCAAGCATTCAAGTGAGTCAGGGTGCACATATAGTTCTCGATAGTAAATTTTTGCCTTCCACTAAGGCACTCATGATTCCTAAAACAAGTGATGGACGAGTATTGTTTGCCATACCGTGGCACGATAAATTGGTGGTGGGAACTACAGATGTTCTGGTAGAGAAAGAGTCATTAGATCCTCAGCCCACTGAAGCGGAAATTAATTTCATTTTAGATACGTTTAACCAGTATGCAACCCAACAAGCGAAGTTGGAAGATATAAAGGCAGTTTTTTGTGGTTTGCGTCCACTGGCCAAACCAAGCAAAGAAGGTAAAAACACCAAAGATATTTCCAGAAGTCATAAACTGTTTGCAGAAGAAAGTGGTTTAATCACCATCACTGGTGGTAAGTGGACAACCTATCGTAAAATGGCGGAAGATACTGTGGATTTAGCGATGAGGGCAGCCAATTTACCTGTTGTAAAATGTAGCACAGCGCAACATAAAATTCATGGCTACATAAAAGAACCAGCGTACAGCAATCATTTAAAAGTGTATGGCACAGATGCAGCACAAATTGAAAATTTAACTAAAGAAAATATAAGCTGGAAAGAGAAAATTCATCCAGATTATCCGTACATCTTTGCTGAAGTAATTTGGTGTGTGCGCCAAGAAATGGCTGTTCAGTTGGAAGATGTTTTAGCACGAAGAATACGTTTGCTTTTTCTTGATGTGAAAACGGCAATTGAGGTTGCTCCTAAAGTGGCCAAAGTAATGGCTGATGAGTTGGGTGAATCTGAAGAATGGATAAATAAGCAGATAGCGCTTTTTAATGCAATAGCGAAATGCTACGCGCTGTGAAAAGGGTTTACGATATAAGTAATTGAACATGGAAAGTAAAAAGTGATGAAAGAGTTTTATGATGTTTTGATTGTTGGTGGTGGTCCTGCGGGTTGCGGCTGTGCGCTATCTCTGCATGAAAGCAATTTGCAAGTAGCGATTGTAGATAAAGAATCTTTTCCTCGAGATAAAGTTTGTGGTGATGCTATTCCTGGTCCGACATTTAAGGTCATGGACAAGATCAATAAAAATTGGGGCGTGGCATTGCGGAATTTTGCGGATAAAGAGGATGTTAAAACCTCACGCGCTTTTGTTCCAAATGGACAGTCGTTTTCTATCCATTGGAAGGAGTATAGTTATAATTCAAAACGCATTCACTTCGATAATTTTTTAATGCAATTGGTGCGAAAAGAAACCAACACAGATTTGCTGGAAGGCAAGCGATTGAAGGAGCTGGAGATGAATTCAGATTTTGTTTTGTGTAAATTTTCGGATGGGAGCATATGTAAAGTTGGAATGGTGATTGGTGCTGATGGCGCTAACTCTGTTGTGAAACGTTATGTGGAGCATGACAATAAAACAAATGAAAATTCATGCGCTGCTGTGAGAGCCTATGTTGAAGGTGTTTCGGGATTGCAGGAGGGAACCAATGAATTTTATTATTTAAAAAATTATTTACCTGGCTACTTATGGATTTTCCCACTTAAAGACGGAGCAGCAAATATTGGTTTTGGAATGGAAATGAAGAAAACAAAGTCGGTGAACCTACGAGAAATGTTTTTAAAAATCATTCAGGAAGAACCAATCATCTCTTCGCGTTTTAAAAACGCAAAAATTGTGGGAGAAGTCAAAGGTTTCGGATTGCCAATGTTTAGCAAAAAACGAAAAATTTCAGGGCAAAGAGTTTTGTTGTGTGGTGATGCTGCATCGTTGATTGATCCGTTGATGGGACATGGAATTGATAAGGCATTTACCAGTGGGTATTTGGCGGCAAAACAAATTGAGCTTTGTTTTAAAAACAATGATTTTTCTTTGGAATATGCGGCTCTTTATGATCAGTCGGTTTACAACGCTGTTGGATCAGAATTAAAACGGAGCAAGCAACTTGTTCAACTGATTAATAAATCGCCTTTCGTCATTAATTTATTTGCAAAACTAGCTCAAAACAAAAAGGTTTTTAATTGGCTAGTTAAGGTGGCGAAAATATAATTAGTGTTATTCTGAATATCGAAGTGACTTAACTTTTTTAAAAATCTTAAAATAGATAAAGTACTTTGCTAATGCTGCACTAAAATCTGTTTTGTGCACACTGTCTCCTTATTTTTTACTTGCAATAAATATGGTCCGTTCGAAAGTTTTGAAGCGTCCCAATTAATGCTATAATTTCCGGCCTCGTAATGATTGTTTAGAATAACGATTTCCGTTTCGCCTAGCATATTCAACACTTGAATTTGTACAGGTGAGGATGAGCTAAGAACAAATTCTATAGAGCTTTGATCATTAACAGGATTAGGATAAGTGCTCAATTGACTAAATGGAAGTGCATTCACTTCGTTCACGGAAGTCACGATCGCCGGAGAAATTCCATTGGTCCCCAACAATTGCGCATACACATCTTTATAGCTCTCATTGCGGTAATCACCCCACACTACAATTGCTTCTCCGCTGCCATTGCTTGTGATTTGCGGTTCTTGTTTGTAATCGTAGTCGTTTACATCGTAGGTTGCGCTAGAAACCTCAATGCCATCGACGGCCCACATTTTTTGGCCGACAGCATTAAAATGTTGCGCCATGATTTGAGTGTTGAAAAAGCCTTTGCGCTGATCTTGCCATACAACAATTGCTCCGCCATTATTGTCGCTAATCAATTGAGGTTTTTCCTGAGTAAAAAGTGAATCGCTCACGAAAACAGAATTCCCCCAATGTAGCGAGCCGCTGGTAGTCACACGTTGTGCCGATACTTGTGTCACCAAAGATTCCCATGCAATGATGGCACCTCCAGCACCATCGGTGCACATTTGCACTTTATAATTGTAGTAACTGTTGGTGATGCTCACTCCAGCGTTGTCCCATTGCAATACTCCATTAGAATTTAGTTTTTGAGCAATCACAAAACTACTTGAACTATGCAGCCAAGAAACCACAATACCTCCGTTGCCATCACTTATTGCTTTAGGTTCTTTGTCGTTATCGGCATTTGATGAAACAGGAATTCCATTGCTGGTCCATTGACTTACTCCTGCCGCATTAATTCTTTGCGCATAAATATTTAAATCAAAAGATTGACGGGCATCTTCCCACACAATAATAGCACCACCAGCGTTATCACTAACTATTGAAGGACCTTGTTGATCACCATCTAACCTGCAAATAGCAACTCCTCTGGAAGCCCATTGTATGACTCCAAAGGCATTAATTCGTTGCGCATAAATGTCGCCAGTAACACCCGATTGTTTTCTAATATCTTCCCAAGCAATAATTACTCCTCCATTAGCATCTGCCACCATTTTGGGAGCTTCCGACACCACTGAATCAGCAGTTATTTCCACACCACCACTTGTCCATAAAAGATTACCTCCGGCATCAATTCTTTGCACATATAAACCCGAATGATTGTTTCCTCCTCGTGAATCTGTCCATGCGATAAATGCTCCGCCAGCACCATCGCTAATAATGTTGGGGTCATACTGGTCACCTTGGAAAGAGCAAATGGAAATCCCATTGTTGGTCCACATGTTTGCACCTGCAGAGTTGATGCGTTGTGCGTATATATCTAGAGAAGTCTCACTTCTGAAATCACGCCAGCAAATGATTGCACCTCCTGCTCCGTCACTTGTTACAGTTGAGAATTCTTGTCCTTTATTGGCCAAAGATATAGCGTTATTTTGCGTTGGGACAACCGACCATTGAGCGATAATTGGATTGCTAACTAAAAGTAAAGCAGCAATGATTAAATGTATTGGAAGCGACGAAAGGATGTTGTTGCGAATCATTTTTTGAGGATTAAATGAATTAATATTCGACGCTCAAATTTATAAAATTTAATTAACTCGGTTGGCATCAGAAGTTCGAGTTTACATTGGGTTAAATATTATTTTTCTGCTAGCAATAAATCTGGAATGTGAGATTAATCTAAAATTTTATTTTCTTTGCGGCGAAGAAAAATTGGCTCTCATGAACTGGAAAACTTATTGCACTATATTTTTTGTTTTTGTTTATTCTTTGCTTTCTGCACAGTTGGATGAAAATTGGGAAAAGCAGTTGAAAGAAGTGAACACGGATACGGTTGATGGTTGGAAATTCAGTGGAAATACCAGTGTTAATTTTGCTCAATCGGCATTTGTAAATTGGGCTGCAGGAGGAAGTAATTCATATGCCTTAAGTGGCTTGGTGAGTTTGCGCTTAGCTTACAAAAAACAAACTTTTACCTGGGAAAACAATTTGAATAGTGGATATGGTTTCATGGTTCGGGGTGATGTGGGATTTGTAAAAACGGATGACAAACTAGATTTTGATTCAAAGGTTGGTAGTTTGGCTGGGAAGGGTTGGTATTACGCCGGATTGCTCAATTTTAAAACGCAGTTTACCGATGGTTATGCCAAAGCGGGAAACACTGAAATTATTTCTCGTTTATTGGCTCCAGCTTATCTCATTGGAGCAATTGGTATTGATAAAAAATTTGGAACAGCATATTCATTGTTCATTGCGCCAATTACCGTAAAAACTACTTTTGTGATGGACAAGACTTTGTCGGATAAAGGATCTTTTGGAGTTGATCCTGGCGAAAAGCTGAGAGCGGAGGCCGGAGCATACGTGAAGTTTTCCTTTCAAAGAGATCTCATGGAAAACGTGAATTTTAAAACCAGGGCCGATTTCTTTTCTAATTATTTACACAATCCGCAAAACATAGATGTGAACTGGGAGAGTATCCTCACTTTTAAAGTGAATAAATATATTTCGGCCAGCATCACCGCTACCTTAATTTATGACGATGATATCAAGGTAGGTGTGCATACCAATTCCAGCGGACAGTTTGATAGTTACGGTCCGCGTACCCAATTTAAAGAAGTGTTAGGAATTGGTTTTGCCCACACATTTAAATAGATAAAGCACCCGGTTTAAGCGAGGGCTTTTTTATATTTGGTTGAGCATGAAAGTGAATTCAACTATAAGTCGCCTAAGAGAGCTTGATTTTAATGCAAATATTTACTGGATGGGGATTGATTTGCTAATCATTTGAAGTTGTTTGCCGAAACAACAGAGGAGTAAATTTTCAGAGAGTTTTCTTTTTTGCAGCTTCTTTCATTTGCTTTTTTTGCAACTGAATGATTTTTTTATCCAACTCATCAATTTTCTTTTGAATGTACCTTTTGGCACCTTTCCCTTTTCCTGTATTAACAAGCTCAAATTGTCGCTGTGCTTCTTCGTAAACACTTCTGGCGTGTTTGTATTCGGCTAAATTGAATTTTCTTTTGCCTTGTTTTTTTTCGTCGAGCAATTCTTCGGCATGCCAGAACATAATGGCGCCAATGATGTATTTGTTTTTGGGATTGAATTCGTAAGCGGAAATAGCGCTGAGTAAAATAGATTGATCCTCATTAAGAGAATCTCTGCTATTTAAAATTCGTGTAAAAGCATAGTCGTACTTATAGGCTCTTTGTTTTTCATTTACCCACCCATGCCACTTAAAATACTTCCATGAAATTGGATTTTCCAGCAATTGAAATGCAGGATCGGCGGGCAGGTGATTTTGAATAAACACGATAGGGTGGGCCAGAAAAAATAGATAGTTTACTTTTTCAGCGCAATATTTTTTATTGGTGTTCAATTTCATGCCCCAGGTGGCATCTACAAGGTACCAGGTAGTATCAATGCGAACAGAGTTCCAGGCATGATCCACATCTTTTCTTTTAGGGGTCCAGAATTTAAAAGGTTGTTTAGTGTAGCCAATCACAAAAACACATGGTATATCGGATTTTCGGCACAAGTCGCGAAAAAGTATCGCTACATCACCACACACACCAAGTTTTGAGCTCAACAATTCCTTTGCAGAAAGTTGTCGTTTGATGTTTTTTCTGTCTTTGAATTTGGCGTAATCATAAGTGATAAATTCACCAATGAAAGTATAAAACGCGCGAACTCGTTCATAGTCGTTCACGCAAAATTTGTTGAAATATTTGAGTAGCGCATCGGAATTTTTCATTGCGCTTTTAGGCGTTAAAAGAACCAAGCTGTCTACTTTAATGAAATCTCCCTGAATGGCATCGTCGTAAACTTTATATCCTGCAACTCGAAGATTGGTATCGAGTCCGCTCACCTGCGCAAGTGCTGGAAAGCTGAATAGGAGTATAAATAGTAGTATTACGTTTTTCAACTTTTGTTTAATTAATGTAGCAAAGCTAAAAATATAAATAAGCTGTATCCATACTTTCCCCATATAAAAACAAAAAACCCCACAACTTTCATTGTGGGGTTTCCATTATTGTGTGCGTTTTATTCAGCTAAAACAATCACTTTGTTGTTTACCACTTCCACAACACCACCTGCAATTTTGAAGATTTTCTCTCCTTCGGGTGTTAGTACTTTAACATCACCTTTTGCAAGGCTAGAAATTAAAGCTGCGTGGTTATTTAAAATTTGCATGACGCCATCGCTACCTGGAACAGTGACTGAATCAGCTGCGCCATCGTACAATTTTTCGTCGGGAGTTAATATATCTAAATGCATTTTTCTTTGTATTATTTAGATGAACCCATCATTTTTTGACCTTTTGCAACTGCATCTTCGATAGTACCTACCAAGTTGAAAGCTGCTTCTGGATACTCATCCACAGCACCATCCAAAATCATGTTAAATCCTTTGATAGTATCTTCAATGCTTACCAATACACCTTTTAAACCGGTGAATTGTTCAGCTACGAAGAAAGGTTGAGACAAGAATCTTTGAACTCTTCTTGCGCGAGAAACAACCAATTTATCTTCTTCTGATAATTCATCCATACCTAAAATGGCGATGATATCTTGTAATTCTTTATAACGTTGTAAGATTTCTTTTACTCTTTGAGCACAACCGTAGTGAGCTTCACCTAAAATGGAAGGAGAAAGGATTCTTGAAGTTGAATCCAAAGGATACACTGCAGGATAAATACCTAACTCAGCAATTTTACGACTCAATACTGTAGTAGCATCTAAGTGGGCAAAAGTTGTTGCCGGAGCAGGGTCAGTCAAGTCATCCGCAGGAACGTAAACCGCTTGTACAGACGTGATAGATCCTCTTTTTGTTTTTTTAATACGCTCTTGCATCATACCCATTTCAGTGGCAAGTGTTGGTTGGTAACCTACCGCTGAAGGCATACGGCCTAACAACGCAGATACCTCAGAACCAGCTTGCGTAAATCGGAAGATATTGTCGATGAAGAATAACACGTCACGTCCTTGTCCGTCTTTGTCGCCATCACGGAAATATTCCGCCAATGTCAATCCAGAAAGAGCAACACGAGCACGAGCTCCAGGTGGCTCATTCATTTGTCCGAACACCAATGTAGCTTGCGATTGAGCCAATTCTTTTTTATCCACTTTAGATAAATCCCATCCACCTTCTTCCATAGAGTGTTTGAAAGCTTCGCCATATTTGATAACGCCTGATTCAATCATCTCTCTCAAAAGGTCATTTCCTTCACGAGTTCTCTCACCTACACCAGCAAATACTGATAAACCAGAGTGTCCTTTAGCGATGTTGTTGATCAATTCCATGATCAATACAGTTTTACCCACACCAGCACCACCGAACAAACCAATTTTACCACCTTTTGGGTAAGGTTCAATTAAGTCGATAACTTTAATACCTGTATACAATACTTCAGTTGAAGTAGATAATTCTTCAAATTTAGGAGGCATTCTGTGAATTCCATATCCACCAGCATTGCTTAAATTGCCAATACCGTCGATAGCTTCACCAACAACGTTAAATAAACGTCCTTTGATTTGCTCACCAACCGGCATTGTAATAGCAGCACCTGTTTGACGAACTTCAGTACCACGTTGTAATCCATCCGTTGAGTCCATTGCTAGGGCTCTCACGGTGTCTTCACCTACGTGCTGTTGACATTCTAAAATGATTGTTTGACCGTTTGGTCCTGTGATTTCAAGAGCATCATAGATGTTTGGCAATGAAGCTCCTTCTAAATCAAAGCTTACGTCGATTACCGGTCCGATGATTTGAACGATTTTACCTACTTGATTTGACATTATATATCGATTAGTTAATAATTTTTGTTTTCGAGTGCAAAGCTAAGGCTTTTTACTAAAACCAAACAATTTAAAATACATTTTTTTCACTGGTTATTCACAGTAAAAGCTTTTCTCTTTTTTTGGCGTTGATAAAAGAATCGTGTAGGTTTGAGAAGTTTGAATTTTAAAAGTAAAAGAGGGTGAAAGTTTATTATCGATTGCAAGATTTTAAAAAGTTGGATAAGGCAGTGGTAACCACTGGAACCTTTGATGGGGTTCATTTAGGGCATCAAACTATTTTAAATCGACTCAAGGAAATAGCCCTCAGAGAAGGGGCGGAAACAGTGGTGCTTACCTTTGATCCACATCCCCGAATTGTCATTTATAACGATACCAATATCCGCTTAATAACTACGCTGCCCGAAAAAATTGAGTGGCTTGAAAAGCAAGGAATTGACCATTTAATAGTAATTCCGTTCACTAAAGAGTTTTCCCGAATATCATCTATTGATTTCATCAGGAATATACTGGTTGGCATTATTGGCACTTCTAAATTAGTGATTGGCTACAATCATCTTTTTGGACGCAACAGGGAGGGTTCCTTTGAGCATTTGAAAGAATACGGTCCGGTTTACGGCTTTGATGTTGAAGAAATTCCAGCGCAGGAAATTAACAATGTGGACATTAGTTCTACAAAAATTCGTGAAGCCTTAGAAGTTGGCAATATTGTATTGGCCAATAATTATCTCGGACATTCTTTTTCCTTGCGAGGAAAAGTTGTGGAAGGCAATCAAAAGGGACGAACAATTGGTTTTCCCACTGCAAATATTCATATCGACGATCAGCATAAGATGATTCCCGGCGTTGGAGTATATGTTGTGAAAGTGTTGATGGAAGGAAAAGAGTGGGGAGGGATGATGAATATTGGATTTCGACCAACAATTAAGGAAGAAGAAAATATAAACATAGAAGTGAACGTTTTTGATTTTAGTGGCGATATATATGGCAGGGAGATTGTTATCTTACCTCTGCAAAAAATACGCGACGAGCAGAAATTTGCAAGTTTAGATAAGTTAAAGGAACAATTGCAACAGGACAGAGTAAGAAGTATGGAGATCCTAAAATGAAAGTAAAAAATTACATAATCATCCTTTTTCTTGTGCTTACGCACTTTGCCTATTCGCAAGAGGATTCCCTTTCCAATTCATATAAAAGGGTGAGTACTTATAGTAGCTATAAAATTAGCCCTGAAGATTCTGCCAACGTAATAAAACTGGTGTTGAAAGGAAAGAAGTTGTCCAAGGTTCCCATAGAGATATTTAAACTTACCGCGTTGGAATACTTAGATCTTTCTGGTAATAAGCTTGATAGTATTCCGAAGGAAATCGGACAATTGAAAAATTTGAAAGTGTTGATTCTTGATGGAAATAAATTGGAAGCCTTGCCAGAGGAATTGTATCAACTAAAGAATTTACAAGTATTGCGACTGGGGAAAAACAACATCTTTTACATGTCGGCTAAAATCGGACAATTAACTAATTTGTCCATTCTTGACCTTTGGGACAATAACGTTGCCGAGTTTCCTGAAGAAATTAGTAATCTTCAGTCTTTAAAAGTGTTGGATTTGCGCTCGGTTTCAATGAATGAGGATCAACAATTTCAAATCATGAAATTGCTACCCAATACAAAAGTGTTGATGGATGTGAGTTGTAATTGTAATTAAAGAACCCACTCCTGAGCCCTCCAAGGAGGGGAATACGTAGATTTTCAAGAATGCCAGCTAATTAATTCCCCTCCTTGGTGGGTGATGTCCCAGCATTTGGCAAATCGGCTTTGTTATTGAGAATGCTCCGCGCTCACGGCTTCGCCGGCGCGGAATCTTTTTTCATACAAGCTCTGCTTCGTCAATAAATACGAGGCGAAGCCTCTAGACAAGTAAATTCCGCGCCGGCGAAGCCGTGAGCGCGGAGCTAGAAATTCTTGGTTTTGCCAAATGCTGGGTCATCACCCCTTGGAGGCGTTAGGGGTGGGTTCTTTGTCAATTACTCAACAATTGAAGTTCGGATATTGCTAATAGTTGCCGAAATTTTCTTGTACGTTTCATCCGACATCTCATAGGTTTTTGTTGAATCCGCTGCGGTACTTATTTTAATTTCAGTGTACAATTCTTCCATTTTAACCAATTTGACTTTGATTTGCGCCAGTTCAGCTTCTTTGCAATCTTTCAATAAGCCCATTAAATTTTTCAAAGAGGCTTGCTGCTCGCTCACTTTGTCTTTAATCAATTTAGTGTCTCCAGTAGATGAACGCAAACGAGTTGCGATGGATAGTCCTTCAATCCATGATCCTGCCAACACGGCCGCCGAAACTGAATGCATTTGATTTTCATAAAGGAAATTATCTGTAGATAAATAGGCTTCGCTGATGATGGTCAATAGTGAATCTTTGTTGTTCATATTGCTTTCCATGCGGGAAGTAATGTTTTCATTGAACACGTTTAAAATATTCAACTCTGTAGCCATTTTTTGTGCAGCTTTCAGGTAGTTCACAGATTCTTGCGGATGATCAAAAACACTGGTAAAGCTTAAGTCGGCAAAGTATACGCCAAGGTTCAAAGCTCTTTCTACAGTGGTTACGTAGTCGGAAGTTTTTTTATCGTCGTTCAGTAATTCAGGATCGTAAATAACAGCGCTTTTTTTGATGATTTCTGCCATCTCAATTGGAGTTGGTAAAGCATTAAAAACCTTTGCTGCAGATTTAAAATCTTTAACCTGTTGCTTAGAGAATTGTACATCAGTTTTTTGTTCAACAGGATTTTCGCTGCTTTCTTTTGTTTTATCGCCATCGGAGTTACAGCCTATAGCGAACACGGAGAGTATGACAAATATTGCTTGTTTCACTGTAAAAAAGGTTTTAGTAATTGACTCATTACAAACATACTAATTTCAAATGGATTGGAAAGGTGACGGTGCGTTTATTCATTCCCCACTTATCAATAAGTTCTTGTGAAATAAGTTCAATTGGATTGCTGTTTTTTATTTTGATGAAATGCTGAACACTTGACCAGGTGCTGAGGTATCCAAGATATTCGTCAGCTGTCCATTCAACTTTATAATTGAAATCTTTGCTGGTAATTTCTTGAAAGGGAAAAGTAATGCTTTCGTATTTTTTTTCAATGTGTGTTCTTTCCTTATCCCAAAAAGGACCTACTATTTCTTGGTAAAAATGCTGAGTGATTGCATCAATTTCAGGATGCACTGTATTGAGTCCGTAGCACCATGCCGCAAAAACTCCTTCTGCTTTAAGAATTCTTTTTACTTCGTTGAAAAACTCATCAAAGTTAAACCAGTGCAAGGCTTGGCCAACGGTAATTAAATCGAAGGATTGATTTTTAAAAAATGTTTTCTCTGCAATTTGAACAGCATAGTGAATATTGCCTTCTAAAAAGGCATTCTCAATTTGTTTGGCGCTGATGTCGGTGGCTTCCACCAATGTGAAATGATTCGATAAAACTTTTGCTACTTGTCCGTTACCTGTAGCGCAATCCCATGCAGAATCAAAGTGCTTGACTTTTGAAAAAATGAATTCATACAATTCATCAGGATATTGCGGCCGATATTTGGCATACAGCTCCGCCTGTTGGGAGAAATTATCTTTATTATCCATATTGGAATTAATTTTTTGAAGTCCTTTTGATCCATCCAGGGAGAACCAACAATCCTACAAATAGATATGGATAATAACTTAAAAATCGCCATAATAGTGTGATCACTAAAATTAATCCGCCCGAATGGGTGATGTCACCCATGATTCCAGTAAATAAAAATTCGGAAATTCCACTTGCGCCGGGTGTTACAGGAATGAGCATTAACACCCAAAGAATGAGTTGTCTGCAAAAAATCAACACATTATCAATGTTGGGTAAAAATGCCATCATAATAAAATTCACCACCATAAATCGAGCGGTCCAAGACAGGGTGGAAGCTCCAAAAGCCTTGAAATAGTAGCTGAAAGGTTGTTCTTTTAATTCTTGAGAAGCAATTACCATTTCGTTACCTGTGCGAATGGCCGCTCTGCGGAAGCGTTTCAGGAACTTGAATTGAAATACAATTTTGCTCAAGCCTTTTTTCAGTAAATGTGGTTTTTTGAAAATCCCGAAAAAAAGTACAATCGTTAATATTACCAATCCTATATAAGCAATTAGAAAAATGATGAATTGATTGGTTTTTAATATGTCATTAAAACTTGCAGGAAGTATTTGTGTGGTGCCTAAAATGATAAACATAATAGGTACAATCAAAATGTAAAAGAGCTCATCTAAAAAAGCTGTTACCATTACAAGTGCTGTGCTTTTCCCAAGATTTATTCCTTCACGATTGATGATAAACATCGCTACTTTTGAACCGCCGGCGGCTGATGGCGCAACACACGACGCCAATTCCCAAATCATAATCACATCGAAGCTTGCTCTCCAAGAGATTTTTTTTTCTGATAAAATTCTTAGTCGCCATATGTAACCAAAATCTCTTATAACTACTGCTAATAGAGCAATACCAAGCCACATGGCCGAGTGCGAAGACCATTCAATGGCAGCTATGCTTTCGGTGAACGTTTCGGTATTGAAATTTGCTGCGGTGGAGGTGCTGGGAACATATTCTTCTGTTTGTTTTATTTGGTCGTTGTTTTTGTCTTCCCAAACGTATTGTCCTTTTCCGGGAGCAACTTCAACAAAGGTGGTTTTATTGATTTGATATATGATTAGGGCCACAGACGCAAGCAAACCAATGATAACCGGAATCAATAATTTTTTGTAATTGAATATTTTTTTGATGTCCCCTTCTGAACTCATTTACGCTTTGTTTCTTTGATGTAGTCGAGACTATAATGTAGTCCCACATTTTCATGTCGAAGTGATGCGAATTTTATGATGAGATAGGCAACGTTGATGAGGTTTCTCATTTCACACAATTCTTTTGATGCAGTAGTTTTTTTATACAAGGCTTCTGTTTCCTGATAAATAATCTCAAGGCGTTCCAAAGCTCTGTTTAAACGAATGTTTGAACGAACAATGCCAACGTAACTACTCATGATCATTTTAACTTCTTTCAAACTTTGTGTGATCAAAATCATTTCTTCCGGAGCTTCCGTTCCTTCGTCGTTCCATTCCGGAATGTTGTTTTGCAGCGTGGTGTTTTTTATTTCTTCTGCGGAGTGCAATGCTGCCCTGTGCGCAAAAACTACAGCTTCCAACAAAGAGTTAGACGCTAAGCGGTTTGCGCCGTGCAAGCCTGTGCATGAGCATTCTCCAATGGCGTATAAATTTTTTGCTGATGTTCGTCCGAATTCATCTACTAAAATTCCACCGCAGAGGTAATGTGCTGCAGGAACAACAGGAATAAAATCCTTTGCAGGATCAATTCCCAGCGATAAACATTTGGAATGGATATTTGGGAAATGCTCAATGAACTTGGGCATGTCTAAATGCGTGCAATCCAAATAAACATAATCGTCACCATGAATTTTTAATTCATTATCAATGGATCGGGCGACGATATCGCGAGGAGCAAGATCTTCCCGACTATCATATTTCTTCATGAAATATTTTCCTTTTTTATTGCGGAGCTTGGCACCAAATCCGCGTATGGCTTCGGTAATTAAAAAGGATGGATATTCCCCCGGATTGTATAATGACGTTGGATGAAACTGGATGAACTCCATGTCGTGAACGGTAATCTTAGCGCGATAAGCCATTGCAATTCCATCGCCTGTAGCAATCAATGGATTGGTGGTTGTGGCATAAGCATGGCCTGCGCCGCCTGTAGCCATCAAAGTGGTTTTAGAAAGATAGGTGTCTATCTTTCCTGTTTTTGTGTTCAGAACATAGGCTCCGTAACATTCAATATCGGTGGTTTTGCGAGTTATTTCGCGGCCCATGTGATGTTGTGTAATTACTTCAAGAGCACAGTGATGATCGAGAACAGTAATGTTTGGATGCTTATGCACTTTTTTCAAAAGTGTTCTTTCTATTTCCCAGCCAGTGATGTCTTTATGATGTAAAACGCGGTGTTCCGAATGTCCGCCTTCCTTCGCTAAATCGTATTCTCCTTCTTCGTTTTTGTCAAATTTGGTTCCCCATTCAATCAGCTCTTTAATCCTTTCTGTGGATTCGCGAACCACCATTTCCACTACTTTTTCATCACACAATCCGCCGCCGCATTCTAAAGTGTCTTTGATGTGTTTTTCAAAATTGTCACCTTCATTCCACACCGCTGCAATACCGCCTTGAGCGTATTTTGTGCTTGATTCTTCCGGACTCTCTTTCGTCACCACCACCACCTTCCCATAAGGCGCAACCTTTAAGGCATAGGTTAAACCTGCTATGCCCGAACCCAATATCAGAAAGTCGCTATTGTACTTCATTTTTGCTTTATCGAGCGAAAATACAAATTTTAATGCCTTATATATTAATAATGCCTTAACTTTGGTTTGAGGCCGATAACCAATTATTAAATTTTTTCAATTATGACAACTGTACCAGTAACCATATATGCTGAAATGACGCCCAATCCGGGAGTAATGAAATTTGTAGCCAATAAAGTTTTGAACGCAGGAAGTCCTGTAGATTTTACCACTTCAAGTGATGTTTCTACTTCTCCAATTGCTGCTAAATTGTTGAATTTTCCTTTTGTTGAAGCTGTGTTTATTGCCAACAACTATGTGTCGGTGACTAAAAATCATCAAATAGAGTGGGACATGGTGATGACGGAGTTACGTGAATTCATCCGTGATTTTATTAATGATGGAGGAGCAGTTTTAACGGAAGTAACAGTAAAGGAAACTACTGAAAAACCAGCTGCGATCAGCGAACCTTTGAATGTTGCTACTACCGAAATAGATCAAAAAATTATCGATGCGCTCAACGAATATATTCGCCCGGCTGTAGAATCTGATGGTGGATCAATTGATTTCAGATCTTTTGTGGATGGCAAGGTGAATGTAGTGCTTCGTGGCGCATGCAGTGGTTGTCCCTCTTCTACAGTTACATTAAAGCAAGGGATTGAAGGCTTGTTGAAGAAATTGGTTCCTGAAGTTCAGGAAGTGGTTTCGGAGGCGATGTAGATAAAGAAGAAGTTAAAAGTTAAAAGTAAAAAGCCAAAAGGTGTCTTCCCTTTTGGCTTTTTACTTTTAACTTTTACCCTTAATAGAAATGCTTTGTACAATTCCTTTAATGCTTTGAACATTTAAAGGGAATTCCAAAAACACGTGGAAGAAACTCAAAAGAAACAATACGGTTAATCCTACATGATAATCATAGTAGTACAAGCCTACTGAAAAAGCCCAAAAACCGCCGATCAGTGCTAATTCTTTTTTGCTCACTTGGTGCCATTTGATGATGGAGGTTTTTGAAAACCAGTTCAAATAATGGTAGGTGTATGCGAAGGCAATAAAAGCTTGTATGCGCAAAATTGTTCGGGTGCTTTCCAGAGTTCTTTCTTTTTCAATATGGAAGAACTCAGTAAAAGCATCAGTAAGGCCCTGAAAGGTACTTTTGTCCCAAATCATAAATGTCTCTTTGGAAACTTCAGGTAGCTTGGTAAAGTTGTAATTGGCAATTAAAAAAGCACATGCAATCAAAGCCACAACACTGATGATGCCTGGTGTACTTTTGGTTTTTAATGCGCCATAAAGCATAAAGAGTCCGGTAAAAATATAAACATGTATAAGTGTTGGTAAAAAGGCACCCATCCATACTTTAAATAAATCTTGTTTCATGATGAAGTAGCCCAGCACAGTAACCACAACTATTACAACATAAGAAATCCAGTTTTTTTTGAAAACTGCGAAGCTGATTCCGGCAAACAAACCAATGAATATAAAATTGGGTGACCATTCGTACAGCAATAAATTAACTGTGGAATTTGGCCAGCTTGTTAAATAGGGCGCAGTTAGCGACCATTCTGCTAATGCATTGATTACAGGATTTGCCGCCTCCAAAATGGCCAGCGTAAGCATCACCCAAAAAACTTTGTTGCTCTTTGAAAAATAGTTTTTCTCTTTTAGCCAGTTGATTTCTGTTAAATAGTGAAGAGGGCCGAGTACAGCGTATGAAAAGAGAAAGAGCTCGAAAGGGATTTTTAATGCTAGGATTAAGGATAAAAGCATTAATCCGATGTTGAGCCAATCTATTTGGGTGGACTTCATGGAGCTAAAATAGTGTTCTTCTTTGATACTTTTTGTCTTGAAACAAAAAGTATCCAAAAAATTCAAGTGCTAAGAGACGCTTCCACCGCACGGTGACAAATCCCTGCGGCCTTTCGGCCTACGATTTTTCTCTCGCCAGCGCCGGCTCGCCTCGTAGCTCCATACTCATCAACTTTATGCGAAAGCACGCATTAAGTTGATGCGTATGGCCTCTTGCCTCGGGACTGCACACGAAGTCACTGACCTAATCCCTGAAACCGATTTCTAGTCTAAGTTTAAAATCGCAAAAAAATATTTTTTCTTTTCCCTTGCACATTCCAAAAATCATTTTAACTTTGTAATTCAAAGTACTTTAAAATGACAGAACAAGAAAAGCATTTACAGGATTTAAAAGAGATCAGATCTTTGATGGAGAAATCTTCAAAATTTATCTCTTTAAGTGGGTTAAGTGGAATAATCACAGGGGTAGTTGCGTTGGCTGGTGCGGTGTTAGCCTACTCGCGTTTACAGGCTTATTGGATGCGAAGCGACAGTGGACGTTTTAATGAGTACTCTTCTTTTATTCACACTGCCATACCTGAGCGCATGGGGTGGTCCAATTTGGTGTTCGAATTAGTTTTGATAGCTTGTGGCGTGTTGGCTATTTCTGTTGGGGTGAGTGTTTATTTAACGGTGAAACAAGCAAAGAAAAACGGACAAAGTATTTGGGATAAGTCGTCGCAAATGTTGCTTATCAATATGATGATTCCTTTGGTTTCTGGTGGTGTGTTTGCTTTGATATTGATTAAGCAGGATTTGTTTGGTTTGGTAGCTCCCGTTACTTTAATTTTTTACGGATTGGCCTTGATCAATGCAAGTAAATATACCTTGCACGACATTCGCTATCTTGGGATAGCCCAATTAGTTTTGGGATTGATGAATGCAGCGTCAATAGGTTATGGCCTTTTTTATTGGGGTATCGGATTTGGTGTTTTTCATATCATTTATGGTACTGTTATGTACTTAAAATATGAGAGAAAGAGTTAATTTGGAGATGGAATAGATAATTTGATTGGAGTGTCATGAAAGGAATTATAGCACATTTAAATAAGGCTTTTGAAAACAGGATTCGTCTAGGAATCATGTCGGTGCTATTAGTGAATGATGAAGTGGAGTTCAATAGAATGAAGGAGTTGCTTGACGTATCTGATGGTAATTTGGCGAGTCATATTTCAGCCTTAGAGAAAGAAGAATATGTGTTGGTGAAGAAACAATTTGTAGGTAAAAAACCAAACACTACTTATAAGGTCACAAAATTGGGGAAGAAGGCTTTTGCTGATCATTTAACCGCTCTTGAAAATTTGCTGAAGAAGAAATAAATATTTTTTTTATCCGTTCACTTTGAAATGCAAAGTACTTTATTAAAATATATACAATGAAAAAGATCTTAAAAAAAATTCAATCCTTAATCCACTCAATATTCACGGTGTATGCCTGGTGTATTCCGCTGTTGGCGATTGGAACATGGCTGCTGCCTCGCACTTATTTTTTCGTTGTAGTGCGCTCTGTGTCACCACAAATTGCATTGGCGACTTTACTAGTAGTGGTTTATTTTTTATTTAAAAATAAAACCGCAGCGTTTCTTTCTTCTTATGGAGGATTATTGGTTTTGCTTCCTTTGTTTTTGGGGCCCTTATTGCCTGATAAAATTTCACAAGAGAATACTTCTCCGGCAAATATTTCCTTTGCGCAGTTCAACGTTTTAAAATTCAACATTTCTTATGATAGCACAATTCTTAAGGCTTTGCAGAGTAATGTCGATATCCTTTCTTTTCAGGAAGTGGATAAAGGTTGGGACAACAATCTGCGTAAAAAATTAAAAGAAAAATATCCTTACGTAATTTCTTTTCCAAAAGAGTCTTGTTGTTTTGGTATTGCATTGTTCAGCAAATTGCCTTTGAAAAATGAACATGTTGAATTTTTAGGTGGCTTACCTAATATTGTTGCCGATGTGAATGTAAAAGGGCGCATGATTCATGTTGTTTCGGTGCACACAAATTCTCCAATCTTTAAGCAAAACTTTGCGCTTAGAAATCAGCATTTGAAAGAATTGGCGCAGTATTTATCTGTTGTAAAAAGTCCGAAAATTGTTTTGGGTGATTTTAATTCAGTACCCTGGGATGTTTATCTGGATCAATTTAAAAATGATACCAAACTCGCCGATAGCAGGCATTCTTATGTTGCTACCTATCCTTCGTGGTTGGGGAGATTTGGAATTCCTATTGATTATATTTTTCACTCGGATGACATAACCTGCACTTCTTTTTCTCAGTTGGAATCGAGTACATCGGATCATCATGGCGTGAAAGGAGAATTTAGGTTTAAAGCTAATATTGCTCAAAATAATAAAATACATTTTTAAAGCCACAATTATGGAGTTTGTACAAAGTAGAATTCAGTTTGCTGCATTGGCAGTGCTTACAATTGCTTTTAATTTTCTTTTCTGGATGGAAAATCCTGGGGTTAACTATGTGCTGTATAGCTTGCTTTTTGTTGGCTTAATGCTTTTTCTGCATAAAGATAAGTGGAAGCAAAGAAGGGTTTTGCTTTCTGTTTTATGTATTGCAGTTTCTTTGTTTTCATTAGTATGGATAGGTAGTCTGTTAAGTATCATTATGTATTTTGCATCAGTGATTGTCTTTACCTCTTTTTTTTACACTGAGGAATTATATTCGCTCTATTATATTATACCGGAATCGGTTTTTAGTTTTTTTTATTCTCTTGTGAAATTTTTTGAAAAAGCAGGTAAAGCGTCCCAAAAAACAACTTCTGGAAAAAAAATAAATCGCATGCTGAAACTAGCGATGGTTCCTGTAATAATAACATTGGTTTTTTTCTTCTTGTATTTTGGCTCTAATATTTATGTTGAGAAATTCACGGTGAGAGCACTCGATATTTTATGGGAGTACTTTAGTAATTTTTTTAAATACTATCCTTTTCACCGTTTCCTTTTCATTTTTTTTGGCGCCACATTGGCTTGCTATTTTGTGTTTCACAAAAAAGCAAATGTGTTTTCCAAATTAGAAATTCAACAGTCGAATGCAATTGAAAGAACTAGAAGAAGATCATCGTTTAATTTTACTTTGAACGCCTTAAAAATCGAGTACAAAATCGCTTTCCTTACTTTGATCTCTCTCAATTTTATTTTGCTGATGGTGAATGTTGTAGATGTATGGAAAGTATGGATTTCCTTTGATTATGCTGCCGGTTCAAGTTTGTCGGCAGAGCTACATAAAGGGATTTATCTGCTGATTTTGTCCATTGTTTTGTCGATAGCTCTTTTGATTTATTTTTTCAGAGGTAATATCAATTTTATGAAAGACAATCGGTTCCTTAAGTATTTGGCCTTTTCATGGATGGCTCAAAATATTGTTCTTGCTTTGACTGCTTTTTTAAAATGTTTGTATTATATCAATTATTATGACCTTACTTACAAAAGAATTGGAGTGTTGATGTTTTTGTGTCTGACTGTTTTTGGATTGATCATGATGTTTTTAAAAATTGAAAAAAGAAAAAGTGTGTTCTTTTTGTTGCGTAACAATACCTGGTTTATTTATTTCTTTTTTATGGCCATGACTTTGATCAACTGGGATGTGGCGATTGCAAAGTATAATTTATCGGCTGGCCGAAAAAATACTGATTATACATATTTATATTCTTTATCAGACAAAGTTATACCTGTCCTTATGGAGCATGATAATTCGCTTGCCGATCCGGCAAATGGAAATACTCCTTTTTCAAAAAGAATCCGACGTTATGTCAATATGCAAGATCAAGTCTCTTTTTTATCGTGGACTGCCGCCGATGATTCTTTGGAAAAATATTTGCGCGCTAAAGGCTTTTTATCTGCTGACGAAGAAAAGAGAATTCTTTTAAAAAACAGAGAGTTTATGCATAAACCTAAAAACTAAAGAAATGAAATCAGTGACTCAGCAGCAAGTTTCACTTATCGGAGTAATTCTTATACTGATTGCTATAGGAATGAACATTGGCGTAGATACGGATGTTTTGCATTTTCCCGCATGGCATCGGCGGTTCGAAGTGCCATTATTTGCGATACCACTTTTGCTTTTTTCTCCTTTCCTTTTTTATGATTTCAGTAGAAAAAATGTTGCACTTTTCATTACTCTACTATGCATTGAAACATATACCACTGAAGCAATGATAGATCAGTTGCATTTACATGATTTGAAATATGAAGTACCGTTAAAAATCGGTTTGTTTTTGGTGCTTGTGCCTATAGTGGTTGATGGAGTTGGTTATCAGGCATCGAATTTTTTTAGAATAGTACTGCAAACTTTAATTGTGATAGGAATGGTGATGTCGTTATTGTTTTCTTTTGTGACTCTGAGTTTTTCTGCTTTAGCAATTGCTATCACATTGGATTCTCCTGATCGATTATATGGTTTTTTTGGAAATGCTTTTGTGACTTTGCATTTATTTGTTCCTCCATTTCTATTTGGATATTATGTAAAGTCTTGTGCCATAGCACATAGAAATTTGAAAAGTAAAATAATTGACATTAGTTAGAAGATAATTGTAAATTTGAACATATGGCAATGGAACGTTATCAAATGCAACCACTTATCAGTAAGAATGATAATAACATCGTTCTCTTTTTAAGGGTGTTTATTGCAGTGCTCGTTATCAGTGGGTTGTGTTACTTTTCACTTCCATTTTTAAGTAAAAAAATTCTAGGTCTGAGTAATTCAATAGGTGTAAGAGGTGAGTTTTATTCTTTCGCAAGTAAGTTGTCGCAGGCAGCGACTTATAACAGTTCTCATTATCCTTTTATGGGTTATAGCACTGATTTATTGGGCTTCGCTCATTTAATGTTTGCGCTCTTGTTTGTAGGTCCTATTTTGGATCCCGATAAAAATGAATACGTAGTGCGTTTTGGCTTAATTGTTTGCTTGCTGTTAGTGCCTACTGTTTTGGTTGCAGGTTGGGTTCGTGAAATTCCTATGATATGGATAATCATTAATTGCTTTTTTGGAATTTTCGGATTTTTATTGCTCTACAAAGTTTTTAAAATGATTAAAGCCAATCAGAAAATGAGGAAGGAATTAGAGGCTAAAAGTCAGAAGACTATTAATCCTGAAATCCGAGTTGCTTAAAGAGCTATTTCACTATAAATTTTATTGTGTTGCTTGGTTGGTTTTCTGCATAAAGCGTAATAAAATATAATCCGGTGCTCAAGATTTCAGTAGCAAATGTTGCAAGGTAATTTCCGTCATCTAACTTTTCAGCAACAAATTCTTCAATTTTCTTTCCACTAATATCATACACGCAAAAAGTAGCTTTTGCGATTTCGGGAAAATCGTAATTCACTAACAGTTCTTTTGAATCGTTGTTGTACGAAACCCAGTACAATTTTAAGTTGTTTCCTAAGGAAGGATTTGGTGTACTTTCCCCACAGTAATTTTTTGCAGCAACCACAGCATTGAATAGGTTGAGTCGACCATTAGACGATAATTTGTTTTGAAATGTAGTTTTCGTTTCAGCGTTTTTCAAAATAAAATCTCGAATAAGTAAGGCGCCTTGATCGGGATTGGATTGACACAATTTTAATATCGAATCGCAGGCAGCTGAATAAAGTACGGCAATGGCACCCGCTACTTGAGGAGCAGCAAATGAAGTGCCCGACCACGATGAGTAGGCATTGTCGACTTTCGTAATAAAAACCCCCGAAGCTGGTGCTGCAATGTCCACGTTTATTTTGCCGTATCCGGCAGGTATCGCCAGTTCATCTTTGTTGGTGGAATTGGTGGTGTTGATTATAAATGCACTTGCGCAGTTTCCCGGTACATCATTGCTTACATCATAATCGGCAGTTTTATTGGGTGCAGCAACCGTACTTACAATTCCGATGTTCCCCATAAAATCATACATATTGCACCACACTGCATTATTGGCCGGAATGCCGTTATTGAGTCCGAAAGAAGAATTCACCACCACTATAAATGCACCCGAATCTCCTTTTGATGAATTGTACAATTGTCGCATATTAATCACGTAGTTGTATGCTTTTATAACCGAATCACTGTTGACTACGCCTAAATGCACGGGCAGAATTTTTCCGCCATAAGCTACACCTGCAATTCCTTTATTGTTGTTTCCAATGGCTGCCGCTGCACCACAAGCCGCAGTGGCGTGTCCGCTGTTGAGGGTGGGGGTGTGCGGATTGCCGCTGTTGAATTCAATGTTCCATCCATCGTAATCATCAACGTATCCGTTGTTGTCGTTGTCTACAAGGTCATTGGGAATTTCATTTTTATTTTTCCAAAAGAGTAGGTCTTCATGTTGCAAATCGAAACCACCATCTATGATGGCAATCACGATGGTATCTCCATTTTTGGTGCTATCGCCAATGCCGTATTTCCAGGCCAAGTCGGCGTCAATATCTGCGTCGGCATTGCCTCCCGTTTTACCGTTGTTGACCAAGTTCCATTGCAAAGAAAAATTAGGATCGTTTGGAATAGTATTTCTGTACGTGATGGGATAGATGTACTGTGTGGCCAATACTTCGGGTATTTTGTATAATTCATTGCTGACAGAAGAATCATTACTTAACACAAAATACGACCAGATGTTCATGGCATCGGATAAATTTTCGCAAAGTGAGATGGGGCAGGATGGATGGTTTTTGTTAAATTTTTCCTGCACTGTGCGAGGAGAAATTCCAGTATGCAGCTGCACAATTATTTTCATTGTTTTCGCTTGATATTGAGCCACAGCAGAGCTGCAGAGCAGTATCAAAAAAATATAAAACGATAGGCCTTTCACACAAATGTCTTCTTTGTTATTTCGAATATAATGATAAACCCAAAGGAACAAGTATCAATTATATTTATTAAATTTAATTTTCAATCAATTATAACTATATGACCTTAACTCAATATCAATACATAGTTGCGGTGGATATTTACAAATCATTCGCAAAGGCTGCCGATCATTGTTTTGTAACGCAGCCTACGTTAAGTATGCAAATTCAAAAGCTGGAGGAAGAGTTGGGCGTTACTTTATTTGATCGCAGCAAAAAGCCGGTGGCTACTACAGATATCGGTCGGCAAATTGTGGATCAGGCAAAAGTGTTGCTTAATGAAGCTGGGCGCATTAACGAAATTATTCAGTTGAATAAAGGTGAGGTAAAAGGCCAGTTTCGCTTGGCATTTATTCCCACTATTGCTCCATCCATCATTCCTCGATTTTTAAAGGATTTTACAGAACTCTATCCCAATTTGGAATTACACATTACCGAATTGCAAACCGAAATTATTTTAGATCAATTGAAAAAAGGATTGATTGATGCTGCAGTGGTAGCAACGCCTTTGGGAGCTGAAGGTGTTATTGAGAAGCCATTGTACATTGAGCCTTTTATGGGTTTTGTTCCCGAAAGTCATCGTTTGTACAAAGAGAAATTTTTAACCACGAAGGAACTCGATATCAATGATCTTTTGTTGCTTAAGGAAGGACATTGTTTCAGAAACAGCGTGATTAATTTGTGTAATAACGCTTTTAAGAAAAACGATAAGTCGGCAAGTATTCATTTGGAGAGTGGAAACTTTGAAACATTGATTAAGCTAGCCAAGCAAGGTTTTGGCATGACTTTAATACCTTATTTGCTGTCGTTGGATTTAAAAGAAACCGACGACAAAAAATACATTCGACCTTTTGAAAAACCACAACCGTCAAGAGAAATTAGTATCATTTACAGAAGGGCGCAATTGAAAATTCATATCATTGAAAAAATTGCGGATGCCATCAAAAAATCAGTTCCAAAGCACATGGTAGGTGGAAAAGAAATGAAAGTGGTGGAGCCTGTCTGAACCATGATTCACTTGATTAAAAGATTATCTTGATTGTACATCCTTTAATCCTTCCATCAAGTCAATCAAGGTTCAGATTACTTCGCTCCTCCTTTAGATTTCCCGCCTCTTCCTTTTTTTCTTTTGTGTTTACCCCAGTCTTCCCAAAAAGGTGGTTTTTTATTTTTTTTGCGGCGTTCTGCTTCTTTCAAAGATCTTTTCATTCTTTTTTGCACTTCTTTGTCTTGCATTTTAAGATGCCTTTCTTTGATTTCCTTTTCCGCGTCTTCAGCACTCGACTTCCTTTTTTTCTTTCTCTCTTCTTGCTTTTTTTCACTGGAAGATTGGGCATGCACAGATGTGGAAATTGAAATGAAAAACACCAATGACAGTATGGTGATTAATTTTTTATAAGATTTGAAAATCATTTTTGTTTTTTTTAATTGCTCACAACTATCTGGTAAATCCTCCGTCTATTATAATAAATCGAAATAAAGTGAGTTGTATCGGGCAGATCTTTTTATTTTTACTTCATATTCAATAATGAAAGCAGTGTATAAAATATTTTCAGGTGCCTTTTTGGTGTTGTTACTTACTTTATCGTGCAATAAAGATAATTCATACATTCCTTATGTACCGGTAAATATTCAGATAAATTTACAAAACCCCGATTATTTCCCTCTGAAAACTGTGGGTGGTTGGGTGTATATTACTGGTGGTTCAAAGGGAATTATTGTTTACCGTGCCGATGTGGATAATTTCAATGCCTACGATAGGCATTGTACGTATAAGCCTGAAGAATCCTGTTCTAAAGTGGATGTGGATAATGGAACATTAACTGCGCTAGATACCTGCTGCAGTTCAAAATTTCAGCTTTTTGATGGTTCGGTTTTGAAGTCACCTGCTACACGTTCGTTGCAGCAGTACCAAACTTCTTACGACGGAAATATTCTTAGCATCAACAATTAAAAAAGGCAACAGGAAGATTCCCGTTGCCGTGATTTGTTTATGTTGAAGATTTATTCCTTTATTAATTTGATGACCTGTGCTGATTCATTGCTGATGATCATGCACGTGTACATGCCCGCCGGAAGGAAATCAAGATTGAAGTTTTCTGAAAAATTTCCTGCGGCAATATTGTTGTTGTACAATTGACCCACATTTTTTCCTGTGAGATCATACAAATTGATACTGGTTTTTCCGCTTCTACTATTTGAGAAATTCAATGTGAAAGCGGATGAAACTGGATTTGGATAAAATTCTACATTGTGAACACTCTCCGCCTCATTCACTGAGTTGGTGATTTCTCCCATGGCGCGCAGCAATGAACGACTGTCGCTAGTGGGGTAGTCGTAAGGCAATGCCCACCACATTATTCCTCCCGCATTCAACATGGCATAAGCGGTTTTTTGTTTGATAGTTGGAATGCTATTGTGGTATATTATTCCGCCACTGTTGGTATGAATAGAATCTTGTGTACTGGCTCTGGGGTAAGCATTAACAATAGTTTTGTAGGTAAATTGCTTGTTGATCTTGCCAGCTTCCCAGCTGTAGCCGTAACTTGGTAAACCAAGGATAACTTTTTCTAAAGGCAATTTTCTTTCGTTGTGCCAATGATAAATGTCGCTTTTTGCGCTTTCAATAGAGGAGTGTTGGCAAGGCTCGCTCCATGTGCCGCAATAATCGTAGGACATCACGTTAACAAAATCAAATTTCGATAGGGTGGCGTCGTATATATCATAGTTGTATGATGCTATGGCGGCGGTGAGCAGTTTGCCCTGCGGCATTTGTGCTTTTAAGTCGACAATAAAATCATTGTAATTTCCATCAACGGCCGATCCTTCCAAATCGATATCAACTCCGTCGAGATTAAATTTATTGATCAATGAAATAATTTTAGGAATAAAATTAGGTCGTTGATCGGCGGCCATTACTGTAGCCCAACTATCTGGAGAGCCTTCGCCTCCAAATGATACCAAGGCTTTTACGTTGTGATTGTGTATAATATTGATCACCGTTCTTAAGTTAGCGGTGTCGCCAATATTTCCACTGTTGTCTGGATTGAGAAATGCAATATTGATATGTGTTACTTTGGCGTAATCAACACTATTTGCATTTGAAACAAAATTTCCCCAGTTGTAAAGGTATCCCACCACCTTGAACTCGGCTTTTACTGCAATTGAAAAGAAAAATAAGAAAGAAGTTGTAATCCCCATTATACGTGAATGTTTCATGTTATAATGGTTTTAATTAATACTACAAGATAAATTGAATTCAAACAGAAAGCAAAAAAAGTAGGTGATTTAAAAGAAAAAACCTCCGCGGGGGATGCGGAGGTTTTTTTGCGACACTACACTAAACTACGAATTGAACTAAAAAATTATTCAACAATCAGCTTGTTCACTCCTTCGTTTGAAGTAAGTAGGTAGATTCCAGACGAAAGTGTGCTGATGTCGAGTTTTGATGTTGCGTTGTTGGTCAATACTAATTGACCAACAGTGTTGTATAAGTTAACATTCGTCAGTTGCTGAGAAAAATTAACCACATCAGCGTTCGCAGGATTAGGGTAAACGGAAACCAAGTTTCGTCCTGATACATCATTGATGTCTACTCCGCCAACCGCTCCTATTTTCACATAATTGATGGTTGCTGTTGCAGCAGTAATTGGAAGTGGTCCCCACTCGTTGCTTTCGGGTTGATCGGCATTTACAATGGTGAAGTCAATTTCAATTACTTTACTCAAATCTAAACCTGTTGTAAAAGATGGTCCTGGCCACACTTTATGCTGACCGCCTTTAAAGTCGCCTTTAAGTAATTTGGTTTCTCCAGCAGCAATGCTTAGAAGATTATAGTTGTTGCCGTCTCCGTCACAGTTGATTACTTTTTTGTTTACATCAACCAGCGCGATATCGAAATAAATTGGATACGCGGAAGTGTTCGTGATTGAAACTTCAAATTTGGCATTTCCCGACAAATCTAATTTTGTAGAAATACCCATTGGCTGCCAGCAATTATTGCCTTGACTCACCACTACATCTAACTTGTGGTTTCCAGTGCGTGTTAATGCATATTTATTGGCCATGTAACAAGCGTCGGTATTGTTAGCGTCAGGATTTGAACCTGTTTGGTCTTTACCCCACCAGTAAATTCCGTCGGGATAATTTGGATCAACTGGATTTGGGTCAGCGTATGGCGATGATTTTCCAAAATCGTCGTACATCGATGTTGCTTTGTATCCTGGTGTTTGCGCACTCACTAAGGAAGCGCTGGTTACTAAAAGTAGTAGGGTAGAAATTCTCTTCATATGCAATTGATTTAGTTTAATAGTTTAAGTCAAAGGTATATGAGAGGGTAAGGGGAAGCCCTGTTTTGCCACTCGACAAAAACTAGATTCGTTAATGGACAAAACACTCCCGTTTATTTTAAGTAATTGATTTTTAGTTCGTTGTGCTCATGCTATTTATAATGCAAGCTTTTTAGGAATATCTTTTATCCAACTTTGTTGTTATAAAAAAGAGCAAATTTGAAGGGATAATTCAAAACTTTAGAAATTAAAAAACTTACATTTGGCCCTCCTATTATAAAAACCCTTATATGCAAGAATCAGAAATTAAGAATGTATTTGAATCGGCTGCTCCGGCACCCGATAACATGAATATCAAACACGAGTTGGAACAAAAGGTTTATTTGGTTGGTGGAGAATTGAAAAAGTGGCATGGACCAGTGCAAGATGTTTATTCTCCTGTATGTGTTAAAGAAGGCAATGAATATGTAAGAAAAAGATTGGGTTCTTTTCCTGTATTGACCGAAAAAGAATCTTTTGAAGCATTGCAAGCCGCACAAGATGCCTATGACTTAGGCAGAGGTGAATGGCCAACAATGCCCGTTAAAAAACGTATCCAGCACATGCTCAACTTCGTGAAACTAATGAAGGAGCAAAAACAGGAAGTGGTGAATTACCTGATGTGGGAAATTGGTAAAAACTATCCTGATTCTGAAAAAGAATTTGATCGTACCGTTGAATATATCATTGATACTACTGAAGCTTTAAAAAACTTGGATAGAAATTCATCTCGTATTGAAAAGAAAGGTGATATCTATGCGCAAATTCGTCGCGGACCGTTCGGTATCGTGGCTTGTATGGGACCATACAACTATCCTTTGAATGAAACTTTCGCTTTGTTGATTCCTGCTTTAATAATGGGTAATGTGGTAATTTTTAAACCTGCCCGTCATGGTGTGTTATTAATGCATCCTTTATTGAAGGCCTTCAAAGACAGCTTTCCTAAAGGGGTAATCAACGTGATTTACGGATCAGGAAGAGCAACAATTGGTGCTTTAATGAAAACCGGAAAAATTGATGTTTTCGCTTTTATCGGTAATAGTGAAAGTGCAAACGTTATTAAAAAATCGCACCCTAAACCAAACCGTTTGCGTTCTATCCTCGGATTGGAAGCGAAAAATCCGGCCATCGTTTTAGCTGATGCTGATATTGAACTGGCTGTAAATGAGTGTATTTCTGGAAGCTTATCGTTTAACGGACAACGTTGTACAGCTTTGAAGGTACTTTTTGTTCATGAGTCTATTGTTGAGGAATTCAATAAAAAATTTGTTGCCAAGCTCGAATCGTTGAAGATGGGTATGCCTTGGGAAAAAGGAGTAATGATTACGCCACTTCCTGAGAAAGACAAGCCAGAACAAATGAAGGCTTTGATTGACGATGCAGTGGAAAAAGGTGCCAAAGTGATCAATAAAAACGGAGGAACTATCAATGCTTCTTTCATGTATCCGGCAGTAATTTATCCGGTAAACTCTACCATGCGTTTGTACCATGAAGAACAGTTCGGACCAGTTGTGCCTATCCGCTCTTTCCGCAATATTTCTGAGCCTATTCAATATATGGTGGATTCTAATTTCGGACAGCAGGTAAGTATTTTTGGAACGGATTCTGATGAAATTGCCGACCTTGTGGATCCATTGGTAAACCAGGTTTGTCGTGTAAACGTTAACTGTCAGTGTCAGCGCGGACCGGATGCTTTCCCATTCAATGGCCGTAAGGACTCTGCCGAAGGAACATTAAGTGTTACTGCTGCTTTGCGTGTATTCTCCATCCGTACCATGGTGGCATTGAAAGACAATGAAGTGAACAAGAAAATCGCTTCTGAAATGCTGGATCAGAGAAAATCAAAATTCTTCTCAACCGATTACCTATTGTAAAATAGACACAATAATATAGAGCCCTGCCGCAAAATGTGAGCAGGGCTTTTTTTTAGTACGGACTGAAATACGCGGCTACCCCGAGCCAGCGGAGGTCGGTAAACTGATACTGACTGAAAGGGCTTTTTCCCTGATAGTAATGAATCACCATATACAATCTCCTGTCGTGTTCTCCTTTGAAGGCAATTCCCATAGCGCTGTTAATTCCTGGGACAAATGAATTTTGCTCCCATATTTTACAATTGCTGCCAACAAAAAAGTCTAATCTTTTTGTCATAGGTATATGTGTTTCAAAACCCAATTCCATAAATGCTCTTTTTCTAATGGTAATGCCCCGCACATTGGCACCTAAACCATAATAAAAACGAAAGTATTTGTAGTTTACAGAATGTAAAATATCCAACTGCTCATAATTTACATAGTTGGGAATGAAACTGCGTATTCCGTTCCTGATCATGTAATCATCGCCCGTATGTGATGACGTATGATACATACGAATGCGCATGCTGTGTTTTTCATTCCATTTGATATTTAAAAAAGAAGAGACTTTAAAATCAACATTTATAAAGTTTAATTGTAAAACGGTATCCACTGTTTTCCACTCAAACTGGCCGGTAGCACCCAAATCCATTCCCCATTCATATCTGCGATTTTCTTTCCCTACCCATCTGATCAATGATTTGCTTGCGCCAAGGGCATAAGTAGCATATTGTCCGTTAATGGGTTGTTTATCTTTCCAATATCCATTAATAGAGCCAGAAATATTGGCTTGGTTGGGATCTAAAAAAACTGGTTTAAAAAGCAGTCCGTCGGGTAAAAACTGATTTGGGATGGAGTCATTTCCAATAGCATGTGAAAATAAAGAGACAATAAGCATGAATGGTAAGAGGGCTTTTTGCATAGCGGATCAATTGAGTAATTGTTTGCAAAGATTGAAAAAAATATCTTTCTATTAATTTAAGATTGTATTTTTGCCGCAAATCCTTTTACAATGAACATTTCGTACAATTGGCTAAAACAATACCTCAACATCAATCTTCCGGTAGAGGAAGTGGCGCAAATATTAACTGATATTGGCTTGGAGGTAGGCGGATTTGAAACCATTCAATCGGTAAAAGGCGGATTGGAAGGTTTGGTGATTGGCGAAGTAAAAGAAAAGGAAAAACATCCGGATGCAGATAAATTAAGCTTAACGAAAGTTGACATTGGAAGCGGTGAATTGCTCAGTATTGTTTGTGGTGCACCAAACGTTGCTGCCGGACAAAAAGTAGTCGTTGCTACCATCGGTACAGTTTTATACAATGGTGATGAATCTTTCACCATCAAAAAATCAAAAATACGTGGTGCTCTTTCCGAAGGAATGTTGTGTGGGGCTGATGAGGTAGGTTTGGGAAAAAGTGAGGGTATAATGGTTTTAGATGCTTCAGTTCCTGCTGGAACTTTGGCGAAAGATCATTTTAAAGTAAGTAGTGATACAGTATTGGAAGTAGATGCTACACCAAATCGTGCCGATGCTTTATCGCATTATGGTATTGCCCGCGATTTGTATGCTTACCTTAAAACACGCGGCCAGGCGGTGGAATTGAAATTACCTGCTATCGATAAATTCAAAGTAGAAGGAAGTGCATTGCCAATTTCTATTTCTGTTGAAGATGCGGCTTGCGCCAGATATGCCGGTGTTTGTATTAGCGGCGTTGAAGTAAAAGAATCTCCCGATTGGTTGAAAAACCAATTGTTGCTCATTGGTTTAAAGCCAATCAATAACGTAGTTGATGTGACCAATTTTGTTTTGCATGAATTGGGACAGCCTTTGCACGCGTTTGATTACGATGTAGTGAAAGGAAAAGTAGTGGTGAAGAAAAATTGTGGCGGACTAAAATTCGTCACTCTCGATAAAGCAGAACATGAATTGTCTAACGATGATTTAATGATTTGTAATGCCACTGAACCGATGTGTGTAGCAGGAGTAATGGGCGGTTTAGCATCGGGAACAACAAGTGCAACAAAAAACATTTTCCTCGAAGCTGCTTATTTCAATCCTGTTTCTGTGAGAAAAACATCCAAACGAATTTCTACTAAAAGCGATTCTTCTTACCGTTTTGAAAGAGGAACAAATCCGGAAATGGTTTTGATTGCTTTGAAAAGAGCTGCGTTGTTGATTCAAGAAGTAGCTGGTGGAAAAGTGGATTCGGAAGTGGTGGATGTTTATCCAAAAGCGATTGCGCCTTTCTCCGTTGATTTCCGCTATCAGCGTTGTACTGAATTGCTGGGCGAAGAAATTCCGAAAGAAAAAATCAAGGAGATTTTATCTGCTTTGGAAATTGAAATCGCTTCAGAAGACGCTACAACATTAAAATTGAACGTTCCTGCTTACCGCGTGGATGTTCAAAGAGAAGTGGATGTGATTGAAGATGTTTTAAGAATTTACGGATACAATACGATTGCGATTCCACGCAAAATTTCTGCGGCAATGGAATTTACAGTTGGTGTTCCTGTCGAAAAGATTCGTTCTTCCATTTCACAGGAATTAAGTGCTTTGGGCTTCAATGAAATATTGTGCAATTCATTAACGAACAAAGAATATTATCAAGGTTATCCCGAATTCGATGAAGCTGGATTTGTTGAGTTGTTGAATCCTTTAAGCAAGGAGTTAATGGTTATGCGCCGCTCCATGATCTTCGGTGCATTGGAAGCTTTGCAGCGCAATCAAAGTCGACAACGGTCCGACTTGAAATTTTACGAGTTTGGAAAAACTTACCGCAAAACCGAAACAGGATATTTAGAACAATACAATTTGACTTTATTACTTACTGGAAATAAAGAAGCAGAAAGCTGGAACAGCGTTAAAGACAAGGTAAATTTCTTTTCTTTGAAGGGATATTTAGCGCAAATTACAGAACGCACTGGAGTGAAAAATTTGAAATTTAAAGCATCTGAAAACTCTTTGTATTCCGAAGTTTTTGAAATCCGCGCTGGTAAAAAAGCATTGGGTGAAATTGGAATTTTAAATAAAAAGCTCGCCAAAAAATTTGATGCTAAAGACGATGTTTTCGTTGCTAATATTTTGTGGGAAAATTTCTGCGAACTGGCGCAAAACAATAAAATACAATATTCTGAATTGCCTAAATTTCCTGAGGTTCGCCGCGATTTATCTTTGTTACTCAATAAAGAAACCAAATTCTCCGAACTAGAAACTTTAGCTTTTGATCTCGAAAAACAACTCCTCAAAGAAGTGAATTTGTTTGACGTGTACGAAGGGAAAAACTTAGCTGAAGGGAAGAAGTCCTACGCGCTTTCTTTCATCCTACAAGATGCTGAAAAAACCTTGGTGGATCAGCAAATTGATAAGGTGATGGAGAAGTTGATTAACGGGTATAAGGAGAAGCTGGGCGCTGAAATTCGCTAGTTTTTTACGAGAATGAATGAGTGCGCTCCGTTAAGTTTAGCGAAGCGTAACTTGACGGAATCTTTTCTTGAAGCTTTCAGCTTCTTCTAATTCAATTGCAGTTTTTTGAATGAAGCTGAAAGCTTCAAGAAAAGATTC
>JAPLEZ010000132.1 GCA_026390935.1 Bacteroidota bacterium | reverse complement strand
TCAGCCTTCTTCCGACATCTATAAAATGTTCGACAAAATGTTTATCCTCGATACCGGTGGATATACTGTGTATTACGGAAATCCGGTGGAGGCCCTGTTGTATTTCAAAAAGAAATCCAATCAGGTGGATCAGGCTTCCGGCGAATGTGTGAGTTGTGGTAACGTTAATCCCGAGTTGATTTTCAATATCATTGGTGCAAAATTGGTGGACGATTATGGTCGCCATCTCGACAAAAGGAAAGTGTCGGCCAAGCAGTGGAATCAATATTACGAAGATGAAATGCGGGTGGAAATTGTGGAGGATGCCAAAGATCAACCGCCAAATTCCTTGTTCATTCCAAAGCGAATAAAACAGTGGTGGATCTTTGTGACGCGTGATGTTTTATCTAAGTTGAAAAACAATCAGTACATGCTCATCAACAGTTTGGAAGCTCCGGCTTTGGCTTTGGTGTTGGCAATGATTGTTAAAAATGCTACCGACTCCACTGAATATAATTTCTTTAAAAACGACAACGTCCCTGCCTACATCTTTATGAGTATTGTGGTGGCGATGTTCATGGGATTAACCATTAGTGCTGAGGAAATCATCAAAGACAGAAGGATTTTAAAAAGAGAGAAGTTTTTGAACCTCAGTAAGATTTCATACTTGTCATCCAAAGTGGCCATTTTATTTACCATTTCTGCAGTGCAAACTTTGCTGTTTGTGTTGTTGGGAAATTACATTTTAGACATAGAAGGAATGTGGTGGGAGTATTGGATTGTGATGTTTTCGGTATCGTGCTTCGCCAATATTTTAGGGTTAAATATTTCGGCAAGTTTCAATTCGGCGGTGACCATTTACATTTTAATTCCGCTCATTTTAATTCCGCAAATGATCTTGTCGGGAGCGATGTTCAGCTTCGATAAAATCAATAAAATTTTGGGTGGTGAAGGTAAAGTTCCTTACGTGGCCGAAGTAATGGTGTCGCGCTGGGCCTTTGAAGCCTTAGCGGTGGAGCAGTTTAAAAACAACGAGTTTGAAAAGGATATGTTCATTTGGCACAAACTGGAAAGCGATTTGAACTATCGATTGGCCTACTACATTCCCGAAATAAAATCGCGTTTGAATCAGTGCAGCAATTTGCGTGAAAACAAATCGGATTCTGCCACCGAAATTTTCGATGAAAATTTGGCGGCCATCCGTCACTCTATTGAAAGAGAAAATAGAAAGTTGCCCAAAGACAAGCAGTTTTTGGAAACCAGCTTGATCTCTCCTAAAAATTATGATGATGTAGCAGCTGGCAAGCTAAAGGCCTACATGGATACTTTAAATGAATTTTACTCAGGATATTTTACCCAGGTTTCTGCCTTCATTGAAAAGAAGATTGATACTTTGTCTACACTCAAAGGCGATCAAAATTACGCTTACAAAAAGGAGCATTACACGAATGAGAGTCTGGAGAATTTGGTGAAAAATATCACGGCAAGTAAAAAAATAAAAATTATCAATGGCCGCTTGGAGCAAATGATCGATCCAATTTATCGTACTCCTTATCCAAATAAATTTGGTTTCAGGGCTCATTTCTACGCCCACATAAAACCGGTTTTTGGAATTTACGTTCCAACTTTTTGGTTCAACATTGTAGTGATTTGGGTGATGAGCATCTTTGCGTTTTTCGCCTTATACAACGATTGGTTGCTGCGATTTATCGAAAGGATGTCGAAAGTGAAATTGCCTAAAGTTAAAATCCCTGTGGTTCCTACCATTTGGAAAGGAATTTTGTGGCTATTCAAAAAACTTAAATTCAAGAAAAAAGTAAAGGTGGCAGTGGAGGCCGAAGTGAAAGATGCTACAGCTAAACCTGCCGACGCTACACCAGCTCCAGCACCTGCTGCTAAAGTAGAAGTTAAAGCGGCCGCTAAGCCCGAAGAAACTCTTCCGCCAAAGCCTGCAGAACCTGAAGCTCCAAAAGAATAATACACATATGAAAATTCAAGTGCTTACTTTAATGTTTATGTTTTTGCTTTCATTTTCTTTTGCTCAAAAGAAAAAAGAAGTGCCTAAACCAACGGTGAAGGAAACCATCGACGAGGTGACCGATTCATTGATTGAAATCATGGATAGTGAATTTGAATTGCAAGTCAATTATTACGATGATGGAGCAAAGATGGCCGAAGGAAAATTCGCGCGATTTGGCGAGTGGAAATTTTATCATCCCAACGGAAACCTGCAAATGGAAGGGAGTTACGTCAATAATAAAAAAGATGGCGTTTGGACCAGCTACGACATTGATGGTTTAAAAATGACCACGGGTACTTTGGTTAACGGAGTAAAAAATGGAGCATGGGTAATGTACTTTCCCAATGGTAAAAAGCGCTACGAGCTTACTTTTAAAAACGGAAAAATTGATGGGAAATTAATGGGTTGGTACGATACCGGAACTATGTACAAAGAGGAGTACTATGCCGACGGAGTAAAAATTGGATCATGGAAATCGTGGTACAATACCGGACAAATCAAGCAGGAAGGTGCCTATGTCAACAACATGAAAACAGGTCCCTGGAACACCTGGCACTGGAACGGAAAGCTGGAAACCGAAGGTGAGTATGACAATGATCAAAAAGTTGGACGCTGGACTAAGTATGATGATCAGGGGGAAATTTTGGAGAGGAAGACGTTGGGGAAGGCGAAGTGATGGAGGTTTTTCAATTTAAGGTGGGGTGATTGTAAGGGTGATGACCCAGCATTTGGCAAATCGGCAATAATAAAGAGTAAAACAATTGTAGTGGCGATAGATCCTTCCTTCGTCAGGAGGACATTAGTGGGCATTTCCTGATGAATGCGGTTCACATTTGTCCTCCTGACGAAGGAAGGATCTATCGCCCTATGCGTCATTTTGCCAAATGCTGGGACATCACCATTGTAAGGGGTGCTTACAATGATATTTTCTCACCATATTAACTGATAAAGAAATATAATGGAAAAAGTGTTATTAATTATGCTAGCCGTCGTTGTAATTTTTACGGTTTCATGTTCAAGCAACATTAAGGATGACCAATACGTGATAAGTACAGATTTTAATTCATCGTCTGAGCGTATTGAAGAATTAAGTAAGTATATTAAATTTCCATCCCCCGTGGAGGATGTAGAGTTTAATTTATTTAATGTAAATGGATTTATTAATAGCAGGTCTATTCCCGGTGCTTCTTCTTGGCACTATGAGTATGCTGTAAAAATTAAGGTGGAAGATATGCAAAAATGGTTGATGGGTTTTAGCGTTCGAGATGTTGAAATGAATCAAGAAGGGTGGATTAAAACATTGTTAAATAAAGAAGGATGGAAAGTAAGTTCGCCATTTGAGGTTTATTTTAATAAGGACAAAAGTGTCTCTTATATGGTTTTTCAAAATGAAGGGATTATTATTGTTCAAACAGGTCATTTATAAAACTCCCCGCTCGCCAGCTAAATAAATAAAAAACTCTTTTAGGTTGAATTTTGTCAGGAATTTATGATAAATTTATGACATAATTACTTCGATGAAGGAGTCGGTACACCATACAATACAATACAAAATAAAGTCTTTTAGAAAAGGCACTATTTTATTTCCTGCTGACTTTTATGGCCTGGGAAGTGTTGATGCCATTAATCAAACTCTTTCGCGATTAACGAAGGAAGGACTAATCATAAGACTTGGGCAAGGAGTTTACCTTTATCCAAAAAGAGATCCAAAATTAGGTGTCCTTTACCCATCTATGGAAAAGATAGCTGAAGCTATTGCAAAACGCGATCAGGTTCAAATTATACCCTCCGGTGCTTATGCAATGAACAAATTAGGTTTATCCACTCAAGTTCCAATGCGCGTTGTTTACTTAACGGATGGAAGTCTGAGAGAAATCAAAGTAGGTTCACGGGTAATTACTTTTAAGAGTACTACACCTAAACAATTAAAACTGAAAGGTGATATTGTAAAATTAGTAGTTCAGGCATTAAAAGAAATCGGCCAAGGCAATGTCACTAATGAAATAAAAGAACTTATTTTCAAAGCATTAAAAGAAGAATCTTCTGCAATTATTAAAGAAGATGCTAAGTTGGTTCCCGCATGGATGGCAAAAATATTAACTGATTATTTGCAAGAAAATGAATGAGTGGTTTGAATTACCTGAAGCCAGGCGAATAGAGATTTTTGAAACAGCATCAAGTATAAAAGGTGTTCCGGTAGAATCTATTGAAAAAGATTGGTGGGTAACAATTGCGTTAAAAGCCGTATTTCAACTTCCTGCTTCAGAACACATGGTATTCAAAGGAGGTACATCACTAAGTAAAGCATGGGGAGTTATTCAAAGATTCTCTGAAGATATTGATCTTGCTATTAGCAGAAGTTTTTTAGGATTTTCAGGAACACTTTCCAATGAAAAAGTAAAAGCACTCAAAAAAGCATCCTGTCAATATGTTTCCGTAAGCATGTCTGCTGATTTAAAAGCGCAAATGTTGAAAATGGGGATTCCTGCTGATCAATTCAAGATAGAAGCAAAAGAATTAAAAGACAATGAAACTGACCGTGATCCTCAACAACTTAATGTGTTTTATAAAAGTCTGGTTAGCCAGTCAGGTTATTTAAAGGACAAAATAGTCATAGAAATCGGAGCAAGATCAGAATTAGAACCATCAGAGACACGTTCAATAACATCTTTAATTTCTGAAGCAATTCCGGCTTTAGGGATTAATTTAACCTTCAAAGTTCTAACCGTACATCCCAAACGTACCTTTATTGAGAAAGCCTTTCTGTTACATGAAGAATTTCAAAAACCAAGTGAAAAGATCAGGCATTCCAGAATGTCCCGGCATTTATATGACTTGGAAAAGCTAATGGATACAGATTATGGAAAAGACGCTGTAAATGACACTGAATTATACAATTCAATTATTGTACATCGGAAAAAATTCACTCCGATAAAGGGTATCGACTACAAGAAACATCATCCTCAAACTCTTGATTTTATTCCTAATTCCGACATATTGCATCTGTGGAAATCAGATTACAAATCAATGGTTAAAATCATGATATATGGTGATTCCTTGAATTTCGAGGAAATGATAGAACGGATGAGAGAACTACAAAATCGTTTTCGTAAAATTTCAATGTAGTCCGCTTTAGTTTGACTGATCAGTTTCCCTTTTTCCCTCGATGCGCTTAGGCTTCTTTTGCCTAAGCGATTTTACTACTCCATAAGACTCTGGCTTTTTTTTGTAAACGAACGAAGTGAATTATCGGACTTTCTAGAGGATTGTCAGAAGATTATATTTTTTAGGAAGAGTGAGTGTGAGAGTGGGTTTTGAGAAAACAAAAAAGAGTGTGATCGCTCTCGCTCTCACACTCTTTTCTGTTTTATATAAGCCTCTGGCTTTTTTTTTTGTAAACGAACGAAGTGAATTATCGGACTTTCTAGAGGATTGTCAGAAGATTATTTTTTTTTTAGGAAGAGTGAGTGTGAGAGTGGGTTTTGAGAAAACAAAAAAGAGTGTGATCGCTCTCGCTCTCACACTCTTTTCTGTTTTATATAAGCCTCTGGCTTTTTTTTTTTGCAAACGAACGAAGTGAATTATCGGACTTTCTACTAGAGGATTGTCAGAAGATTATATTTTTTTGGAAGAGTGAGTGTGAGAGTGGGTTTTGAGAAAACAAAAAAGAGTGTGGTCGCTCTCGCTCTCACACTCTTTTCTGTTTTAGTACCTCGGGCGGGACTTGAACCCGCACAGTATTGCTACTACAGGATTTTAAGTCCTGCGTGTCTACCATTCCACCACCAAGGCAAACTAAAAGAAAAAACCCTGCTAACAGGGTTTTCTCTTGTGGAGCGAAAGACGGGACTCGAACCCGCGACCCCGACCTTGGCAAGGTCGTGCTCTACCAACTGAGCTACTTTCGCGTTATTTAAAGAACTTTCTCCGAAGAGAGACAGAGCCTCTTTCGACCGCCAGCAGCATGCCCTGATCGGGAATGAATAAAAAAATTAAATACTTGTTTTTCTTGTTGCTGCTTTGCAGGGCGACCCTTGCCCAACAATGCTATTTTGAGCGTATTTCGGTGGAGGAGGGCCTCTCGCAAGCCTCTGTTTATGAGATGTTGGAGGATAGCAAGGGGCGCATCTGGTAAGGTACGGCCAATGGCGGTGCTTCTTACAATGAAAATGGGAAGTTTTACACTTTCGACATCAGAGAGATGGTCATGTATTTTGTGGAGCGACTCCATCCCGAATATTCCAAAGATGAGCAAGGCTTGGTTCCAAATGAAAAGTTGTGTGAAAAGCTAAAGCATTTTTGACCTGCCCATGTTTTTAAATTTTTATTGCTCAATAAAATGCCCTATATTGAAATACACTTAGGGGCGTAAACTGTTATTCACGATTATTATGAAGAGAATTCTATTTCTATTGGCCTCGTTTATTCCCGCTATTTCTTATTCCCAATCTTGTAATGGAAATTTGGTTTGGTCGGATGAATTTGACAGCACTGCTTTAAATTTAAGTAAATGGGCTTATCAAACCGGAGATGGTTGTCCTAGCCTTTGTGGATGGGGAAATAGTGAAATGGAAAGCTACACCAATAGCAGCAATAACACCTACATCGTAAACGGTGTTTTGAATATAAAAGCAATCAAACAAACTATAGGTTCTTCTTCTTTTAGTTCTGCAAAATTAATTACCAAGGGCTTGTACAGTCGCATGTACGGTAGGTTTGAAGCGCGTATGCGCATGCCAGCTGGTGCTGGATTGTGGCCTGCCTTCTGGATGTTAAACAACACGAGTAACTGGCCCACTTCTGGTGAAATTGATATCATGGAATATCGTGGTGATCAAACCAACATTACGCAAGGAACTTTACATTACGGTTCAAAGTATCCCAACAATCAGCACGATGGAGGTAGCTATAATTATTCAAAGGGCTTGGATCAGGATTTTCATATTTATGCGGTAGAGTGGACGGCTGATGATATCAAATGGTATTTCGATGGTGTGCTTTTTAAAACCGAAACTAAAAGTCCTAACTCCTTAAATCCGGCTTCAAACAGCAGCACTGTGTGGCCATGGAACAATAATTTTTACATTCTTTTAAATTTGGCTGTGGGTGGTTGGTTTACTGGTGTTACCGATGCTAATAATGTGGTTTTGACCAAAGCTAATTTTGAAATTGATTATGTGCGTGTGTATGATTTGGATAATTCATCCATCGCGCAAGTGGCATACAACGGCACTTCTTATCCTATCCCCGGAAAAATAGAATGTGAAAATTACGACATCAAATGTGGTGGTGCCTATTACGATGTGGATGGAAGTAACAATGGCGGACAGTATAGAACTGACGGCGTAGACATTGAAAATTGTACGGATGCTGGCGGTGGATATAATGTTGGATATTCTGATGTAAATGAATGGATGGAGTATACCGTTAGTATTGCGAAAGCAGCAAATTACGATGTGGATTTGCGATTGGCATCAGGCGGCAACAGCAGCTCTAGTGTTTCTTTAAATGTTGATGGTACAAATGTAACAGGCAACGTTGCTGTGAGCAATACTGGAGGATGGCAAACCTGGAAAAATTACACAGTAAAAAATATTCCCTTAACTGCCGGAGCGCATGTGGTGCGCTGGGTTTTTGGTGGTGCCAATGTGAATGCCAATTATATGAACTGGAAGGAATCATCCAACGGAATTGCTGATGTATATCCGATGATTAAAGTGGAGGATTTCTCGAACAGAATTTTATTTCACGATATCAATTCCAACAATCTTTTAATTTATGATATAGCAGGATCTCTTGTGAATACGCACATTTCTGTGATTGGAAATTCGCTTCAAATCAACAAGGAAGATTTGCCTGCGGGAATTTATTTGTACAAAATAAATAATCAGGCAGGGAAATTTTTGGTGTATTAGTTTCTCCACAACAATTGTATTTTCACTTCACTTTTGTGATTGCCAGAAATTAAATCTTTGTCGGATCCAATACTGTTCTTATTGTCGTAAAGCGACATAGATGCACGCAAGCACAAGCTCATGTTTTTATTTATTGGATAATTAATCATGCTGTAAATTCTATTTCCACCGCCATCAAAAAATGGGAGTGACGAACTGTATAACAAATCATTTTCATAAGTGTAAATTCTGGAATCGTAATCAGCAACATTGAATAAGCTGTAACGCAAATGAATTTTGAAAGGAAGATTTTTCGGCTGGTGCGCAATGCTTACATAAGTGAGCCATGAATATTTTCCGTTCACAAAATGAATTTCATTTCTGAGACTCAGTATCGACTGGAAGGCATAATTCCAATTTAAGTGCGCGCGCAATTGCTGATATTTTTGATCGCTTTCTTTGAACTGGTAGCGGAAATAGAAATTCATTTGATCGCTGAAAGTGTTTTGGTATAGAAGTGAGAATTCTTTTCCTTGCGTGGGATGTGCGATTCCGTAGCGCAACCATGGATGCGAAAAAACATCAAAGGATAAATTTAATTGCTGGTTGGAATTGACATTCCACAGTACATTAATATCGGTGCCTGTTTCATTTCTAATCCCTGAACTTTGCGAATAGCTTGCTGCGTAAGGATTAGTAAAGTTGGGATCGTAATATCTAAATCGTAGCGATGCTGATAATTGCTCATTTAAACTAATGGTGATTCCATGAATGGTGGCTGCTTTTAATTGTTTGGACAAAGCAATTTCACCAAAGAGGTTTATGTTTTTAAAGTCGATGGAATAATCAATGCTGTTAACATATTGCCAACCAATTTGAGAGAAGTTTGCTTTGTAATAGGTGCTGTCGGGAATATATGGTAAACTGTATTTGTAAAATAAATTATTGAAAGAAATGCTTTTGTTTTTTCCTTGATATAGCAGTGAATTTCCAAATGAAATTTCAGTGATGTTGTCTTTTTTATTTAACTCGGTGAGCGTTCTGTGATAACCTGTATTCAATAAAGTGGCGATGTTGCCATTGTTTAATGATGCATCATTTTTTTTGTAGGAGAGAAAGGTTTGTGCAGTAAATTTCCCAAGTTGTTTTCTAAAACAGAGACCTCTAAAAAATGAATTTTCGTCGGATGAGGTGTATGGTCGACTTTGATTTTGAAATAGGTTGGCGTACAGGGGTGATGTAGTGAAACTATTGCGATATCCATTGCTGATCGCGAGTCCTTGTCCGGTGTTTACCGTGAAGTCTCCAACAATTAATTGTGATTTTTTTTGTTTGTACTGAGCAAAGCCACTGTAAAAATCAAATGCATAAGGTTGGTATTGGTCGTAAAATGATTCTCCTGGATCTTTCTCTGTGGTGAAACCAAAATTAATGTGGCCGCTGTTGTATCTGAAGCGCGAATAAATTTTACTGGAGTTTCCTGTGTAATGGTTGCTGCTTGATTCGTCATATCCTTTTTGATTTTCCAAAATCAGTTGAGTGCGGATCAAAAAAATCATGTCGGCTTTGGGAATTGGAGGAGTATCAACTTTAAAAAAATGCGACAAGAGTTTTATTAATTCCTGGTTGAATTGTAAATGTTTTAGTTCGTAAATGCTTGAGAAATTTCCGTTTTGCTCTCGGTATTCAATAATTTTTTTTGCTTGCTCCGAAGTAATTAATGGAAGTTGTGAAAGCGAATCCGCATCGGCAATATTTATGTTGACAGGTTTGTTGAGGAACACTCTGAGTTGTTCGATGATTTCTTCTGTATTCACCATTTCGTCCTGATTGCCGCTTAGTAGGTAATCAATGCTTTCTTGAATGATGTCATTTTGTGAAAATGAAAATTGGTGCAGACTTAAGAAAAACAGAAGTAGATGGATTTTCATATCATAACATGATAGCGCTAGCCGGCGAAACTCCTAGCAATTGATGGTAAGCGAATGCAATTTTTATTTCGAGGGGTTTTAATTTGTAGCCAACTCCGATGTTGAAAGGCTGATTTGTGCTGGAAATATTAATTCCAACATAAATTTTTTCTTTGGGAAGGTAATCGATGCCCACTGCAACAAAAGGATAGTTTTTATTTTCAAAAATTACTTGTGCATGTACTTTTACTTTGTCATCGAAATAGTAGGAGAGACCTATACGGAGTAACTGATTTTCCTCGAGCTTATGATTGTTGTAAAGATTAGAAGTGAAGTTGAAAATACTTGATGCAATAGATAGTTTATTGCTAATTCTGTAAGTCATTCCCAATTCAGGACAAGCGTAGTGAAGTGAATTTTGTTCGGATTGGTGCACATATTCATAATGCAATTGTGCGCCCAATTGCAAGTGGTTAGTTAGTCGAAGTCCGGCACCAACACTGATTTTATTTTTAGAAAAATCATTATTTCCAAAGCGGAACAAGGTGATTCCTCCCGAAATATTTTTGTTGAAAGGAAAAGCGCACGCGAGGTATTGTGAGGAAACCTCCTTCATTAAAAATTGATTGTAGTAAAACAATCCGCATGAAAATTTTTTGACTTCACTCAAGCCTGCGGGATTGCAAGTGGAGCTCCAAACATCATTGGAGTTTAAACTGTAGTTGCAGATTGCTGCAGAGTGTGAAATGAATGCGGCATCTTGCCCGCAACAATGCAATGCAGGCAACAGAGCAAAAATGCTCCATAAAAATTTGTTCATAGAAAAGCTGACTTTTTGTTTGTTAGGCGCAATAAAGATATTTACAGAAGTAAATCTTTTGAATAATTAGATGTTACGAGATTTCAACAAAGTGAGAGAAGTAATTTTTGTTTTAGGAAAAGGACTTTCCCAATGCAATAAATTTCTTTTCAAAAAAATAGTACACCAAGTAGCTTAATGATAAGGTGCTTACTACAGCGCCGAAAATAAAGAGAAAGCTGTTGCTCTCTTCCTTGTAAAAGTGACTGAGTGCTGCGTAAACAATCGGGTGCAATAAATAAACGGAGTAGCTCATTTCACCCAATTTCCCCAATGGTTGATGCAAAAAATTGGGCACTTGTACCGGTAGTTTGTAAAAGCAAAAGCAAATGGCAAAACATAAAAAGTAAAACACCAAACGATTAGTTCCGGTGACGAGGTGAATGAGGTCGCCACTTACCGGATAAATAAAAAAAGCAGTGATGCTAAAAAGCAATGCGTAAAGTATCCAATTTGATTTTTGTATTTTGTTTTGCAGAAGATGCCCCAAATAAATGCCCCCAACAAAAAGGAAAACTTGATTTAAGGGATTGGTATACGAACGCCACTGGGTCCACAATGTGCTTTGCTCATTCATGACAAAAAATGAATAGTAGATACACAATAGAAATGATAACGATAATAGGGAAAAAAAGAGTGGCTTGCTCTTCGTTAAAGTCCAAAGCAAGACGGGGAATAGCGAATAGAAAAACAATTCGTTGCCTATTGACCAAGCTCCGGTGGCGATGGCCGCATCCCATTTATAAATAGAAAATAGTCCTGTGAAATTTAAAAAAATCACATCCTTCTCAAAAGATCGTGAACCTAAAAAAAGGAAGAGCAGAGTGACCGTCCACAAGAGGGGGAAGATTCTGAAAATTCTTTTTGTGAAATATTCGACAACAGATTTTTTTGAAAAATTCAGCTGATTGGAATAAACATGATGTAGTGTAATTCCGCTTAAAATGTAGAAAATTGAAACGCCGAAGACGCCTAAGCGTGCAATGGAATTATCGGATCCGTACTGTTCAAGAGATCCGGGTAAGAAGTGATATAGCATGATTCCGAAGGCACAAAGGCCACGCAAATAATCCAAACTATGCAATCTTATTCCGGACATTTCTATTGCTAAAAGCGAAGATGCTTCACGCTTAATCCGTAATTCATGATTTCTTTTACAGCGTCAATGCCAATTTTAATATGGTCTTCCACATAATTTTCTGTTACTTTCTGGTCGCTTTTTGCAGTTTTGATTCCTTCGGAAATCATTGGCTGATCAGAAACTAACAATAAAGCTCCCGACGGGATTTTGTTGGCGAAACCAACAGTAAAAATGGTGGCAGTTTCCATATCAATGGCCATGCAACGCATCACACGTAGTCTTTCTTTAAATGCTTCATCGTGTTCCCAAACTCTGCGGTTGGTGGTGTAAACGGTACCAGTCCAATAATCTTTTCCTGCCGAACGAATTACTGAAGAAACCGCTCGTTGCAAACTAAAAGCTGGAAGAGCAGGTACTTCTTTTGGAATATAATCATCGGATGTTCCTTCGCCACGAATCGCTGCGATAGGTAAGATCAAATCACCTAAATTGTTTTTCTTTTTGAGTCCGCCACATTTTCCTAAAAACAAACATGCTTTAGGATGTATTGCTGTGAGCAAATCCATGATCAGTGCAGCATTGGCACTTCCTATACCGAAGTTGATCATAGTGATTCCATCGTACGTAGCGTTGGGCATTGCCTTGTCGGCACCTTTTATTTCGGCGCCGGTCATTTGTGCAAAGGCTTTCAAGTAACCACCAAAATTGGTGAGTAGGATGTGTTTTCCAAAGTCTTCAAGGGGAGTTCCTGTGTAGCGTGGCAACCAGTTTTCTACAATATCTTTTTTTGTATCCATATTCTTCTGTTGTATTTTTATCGAACCAATACGTAAAGTTAGTGATAAGGTTAAATCTTCCCGAATATCAATTTAAGATACAACGTGCCGAAAGCGGAAAATTGTTCATTTTCGATGAGATCCGGAAGAAAAATATATTGCTGACTCCTGAGGAGTGGGTGAGGCAAAATTTCATTCGCCATATGAATCAAGAACACAAAGTCCCTTTGTCGTTAATGGTTTTAGAGAAGGAAGTGATTTTAAACGATCAGAAAAAGAGAATTGATATTTTGGTGTACGATCAGCATGGCAAGCCAAATATTTTGGTGGAATGCAAGGCGCCCAATATTAAAATTTCACAGAAGACTTTTGATCAGGCGGCTCGCTACAATATGGTGATTTCTGTTCCCTATCTTATTGTTACCAATGGATTGGAGCATTTTTATAGTTTTATTGATCATGAGAAAAAATCCTTTTCCTTTTTGAAAGAATTTCCTCGGCACGAAAAATAAAGGTAACCTAGAAAAATAAAAACCGTAATCGTTTACTATTACACAAATGTATTCTATGCGAAAAATACTTACTCTTTGCCTCTTAATCGCTTCAATAGCGGTGTTTGCCCAAAATCAACAATATCTGGATCGCACATTAATCTTGAAGGTGAAACAGAATTTTCGTTCCTATTGTTCGGAAAGTGGAGTGGAGTATCCCGGACTTTCACAGTTTTTGGATAAAATTAAATCGCAATCTTTCTCAAAAATATACCCGCATCACGTGCAAATGGCGAAGTCGTATTCAAGAAACGGCATTCCCTTCGTTGATTTATCTCTCATTTATAAATTGAAATACAATGAAAATTTGTCGATGGATAAAGTGATTGCAGGTTTACTAGCTATGGGTATTTTTGAATATGTTGAACCAAGTTATGTTTTTACAACGCTTGGTGTTCCTAATGATCCATTGGTGGGGAATCAATGGCATTTGAGCAGAATAAAGGCATTTGAGGCATGGGATGTTACGAAGGGAGATACTAGTATAGTTGTTGGTATTGTGGACACTGGAATTGAACTCGATCACTCTGATTTAGCCGCTAATATTAAAGTGAATTATGCTGATCCTGTGGATGGAAATGATAATGATGGCGATGGTTATGTAGACAATATCAGAGGTTGGGATTTGTACGGCAATGATAATGACGTGTCGCATGAAGCGATTCTTCCAAATTTAAACATTCAACATGGAACTTGGGTGAGTAGCTCAGTTGCAGAGGTGGTAGATAATAATGTTTATGGTGCGGGAGTTGGCTACAACACAAAGATTCTTCCTGTAAAGGTTGGAGATGTAAACGGATCTATAGTTGCTGGTTATGAAGGTATCGTTTATGCTGCTGATCATGGCTGCGCAATAATTAATGCTTCATGGGGTGCTCCGAATTCTTGGACTCAATATGGGCAGGATGTGATCACATATGCAACTATTAATAAAAATGCGCTGGTTACTTCAGCCGCTGCCAATGATGATGCAGAAGCTATATGGTATCCCGCCTCTTATGACTACGTGATCAGTGTTGGGGGATCTGATACTCTTGACAAAAAATGGGTTGCTCCTATTAATGGTAAAGGTAGTAATTACAATGAGTTTGTTGATTTATTAGCTCCAAGTATGAAAATTTATGGTGTTGATGTTAGCAATCATTTTTATCCCCTTGGAGGTGCTACATCTTTTGCTGCTCCTTTGGTTGCCGCAGCGGGAGCCTTGGTGAAAAAAGTTCATCCTGAGTATACTGCTTTGCAAATTGGTGAGGTTTTGAAAAATTCAACTGATCGTATTGACACCATTCCATTTAATATGACTTATGCCGGAAAACTTGGCTCAGGGAGACTGAATGTTTTGAGTGCTGTTACTTTTACTGGTGTTCCAGGTTTTATGGTTACTAATTACACGATCACAGACAATGCTGACAATATTTATCATGTCGGTGATACTATTAGACTAAAAGGAGTCATCACAAACTTTTTAGCAGCAAGTTCTTCAGCAACTGCTACTGTAACTTCATATTCACCTTATCTTACTTTTATAAATAATTCATTGAATTTAGGTGCCGTTGCAAGTTTAGCAACTAAAGATTTCACTTCAACACCTTTTACCTTTAAAGTGGCACCAGGCACTCCAAACAATACCTATGCGAATGTGGTTATTACTTTTACAGATGGTGCATACAAAGAAACACAGGCGTTCAGGGTGTTTTTAAATCCGAATTATTATAATATGGATGTTAATAAAATTACGATGACAGTTGGCGCTGATGGTCGCTTAGGTTTTATGTCGCCAGGTCAGACTGTAGGAAATGGTTTTATAATAAAAGGAAGTTCCAATTACATTTGGGAAATGGGCTTAATGGTTTCGGATGCCTCTGCAAATGTTATGTACGTGGCGGAAGGTGACTTTACAGCTTTAAAGGCATTAGACGTAAAACAACCGGGCTTAGAATCAAAAAAAGATATAAATGGATTATTTAATGATAATTCTGCTGGCATTAATAAAATCGGCATTCAGGTGCAGCACAAAACTTTAGGATGGAATGATCCTGGCTTAAGTGACTTTGTAATTGAAGAATATAAAATTATTAACACAAGCGGAGCGACTTTGAACAATGTACGAGTGGGGCAATATGTTGATTGGGATATTGTGAATTATACTACAGACGTTGCTTTATATGACACCGCAAACAAGATGGGCTTTGCTTATGAATACAATTCCACGGGTAGTTTCGCTGGCACCAAAGCATTAACGCACAAATACAATGTAAATGCATACACTTTGGATTGCAATGGCGCTAACGGCAGTGTGCGCTCCGATGATGGGTTTTCTGATGCAGAAAAGAAATTTTCATTCAACACTTCTAGAACTATCGCTGGAATTGGTGATATTGCTATTTTGGTAAGTCAAGGTCCTTTTACTATAGCCGCTGGAGATTCTGTGGTTGTTGCTTTTGCATTAGTTTCTGGTAGTGATTATAATTCATTGATCCAAAGCGGTAGCAAAGCCGACTCCATCTATACTACCATTAGAAGCATAACAGCCAACAAAACAGTTGCGACTGTGAAATGTAAAGGGGCTTGTGATGGAACTGCAGCTGTAGCTACAATTTACGGTGTTCCTCCATTTACTTATCAATGGAACGATTTAGGGAATCAAACTACTGCCTCGGCTGCTGGATTGTGTGCTGGAAATTATATCTGTACAGTTAAAGATGCTGTTAGTAATACTGCGCAATTTAATGTTAGTGTTGTGGAGGCTGATTCTTTGCTTCAATTGAGTACGGTGGATACTACAGCAATGAATGGAGGAGCCTGCAATGGCGATGCAACTGTATCAGCGCTTGGCGGAAAAAAACCTTTCACCTTCCTTTGGGATGATGGCGGAAATCAAACTTCTACAAAAGCAGTTAATTTGTGTCAGGGATCTTACAAGGCAATAGTGACAGATGCTTATGGCTGTAAAGATACTGTGAGTGTGACTATTGATAATGTGACTTCGATTTCTGAGTTGTCGGGATTAGAAATGAACGTGTTTCCAAACCCAGCTTCCAGTCAAACAACCATCTCTTTTAAAGGAGATCTTAAAGGAACCGTTTCTTTTGTATTGTATGACATCACAGGAAAGATGGTGCAAAACAACAGAAATGTAACTGCAGTCAATGGTTCCGCTTCAATACTCTTGGATGTTAGTCACCTCGATTCAGGACTTTATTTGCTGCAAATGAACAATAACGGAATCAAGCAGGAAATTAAATTGAGTGTGACTAGATAAGCTTTTTATAACCTTATCTTTTTTGGTCCGTAGAATGACGTATGTATTTAAGCAAATTGCATGCGTAAACTTTTACTTTTATTAGTTTTTATTGGAGTTTTTGTTGCAACGTCGTATTCTCAAATACCAGGTTTGAAGGGTCGTTCGGGTTATTTTAAAATGCCTGGAAATGTGAAAGAAGAAGACTATCAGACAAAAAAAGTGGTTTTTAAATTAAAGAAGGAATACGCTTCTTTTATCTATAACGGAAGTATCAATCACAACGATTTTCAAGCATTGATTATCGCTATCAGCGGTAAGGTTAAAAGAAAGCATCCAAAATCTTTTCAAAGTATTCATGGATTTAAATCTACAGAAAGCAGTTCGTTAACAATGATTTTCGAATTGGAATATCAGGATGCCTACACTGTGGAACAAGTCATCAATCAGTTGTATTCGTTTAATATGGTTGAATATGCAGAGCCTTTATATATTCCAAAGTTACTCCATTTACCTAATGATCCGCAAGCTAGCAATCAGTATAATTTGAATAACATCAATGCGTATGCTGCTTGGGATTTAGAAAAAGGGGATACAAATATAGTTGTTGGTATTGTTGACACAGGTGTTGAAATTACTCATCCGGATTTAATCCAAAATATTAAGCGCAACTATAATGATCCTATTGACGGATTAGATAATGATGGTGATGGATTTATTGATAATTTTTCAGGATGGGATTTAGGTGAAAATGATAATGATCCTGCACCCACAGCCGGAGGCCATCATGGTACCTGGGTTTCTGGCTGCGCTGCTGCGGTACCTGATAATAATATTGGTGGAACTGGAGTAGGTTTTAACGTAAAAATAATGCCGATTAAAATCACGAATGCTAACGGATACCTTACTTCTGCATATGATGGTGTTGTCTATGCTGCTGAGCACGGTTGTAAAGTGATTAATACTTCTTGGGGAACAGAAGGTGCTTATTCACAATATTGTCAGGAAATCATCAATTACGCTGTGAATAAGGGTTGCGTGGTTGTTGCCGCTGCAGGTAATAGTAACAACGAAGGTTTATTTTATCCAGCTTCTTATGAAAATGTGGTAAGTGTTGCTGGAACAGATCAGCAAAATCAAAAATGGATATACAATACTCCCAATGGATCGAATTACAATGGCTATGTAGATGTTTGTGCTCCTGCAAAGGCCATTTATACTACTTATCAAGGTGGTGGCTTCATAAACATTGGAGGTGGGACGTCGTTTTCTGCCCCACAGGTTGCTGCTACTGTAGCGCTAGTGATGGCAAAATTCCCGAACTATTCCAACAAACAAGTCGTTGCGCAAATTAAGTCTACAACAGATGATATCTATCAAATTCCGTTTAATGCTCCGTATATTGGTAAATTGGGAACTGGACGTTTAAATGTAGGGAAGGCATTGATTGATCAAGGTGTTGCCTATGTGCAGCCGGTTGACGTTCGGGCATCATATGGCCGACTAGCTAGTGGGGAAACCATAGAATTGTCCATTGACCTAATTAATTATCTGGCAGCAACTACAGGCGTTACTGCTAGTATTTCAACTACAAATCCTAATGTTAGCATTGTTGCCAATAGTTCGTCCTATGGAACTATGGGGAATTTGGAAAAGAAATCGGGTGCAACTCCTTTTAAAATTTTGGTTGGAAATGGTCTTCTGTGAATGAATTGGTGGTTTTTGAGGTTAGTGTCACCAATGGTGTTAAAACCTGGAAAGATAATGTCTCCATTCGGGTGAACCGCGACTATGTGGATGTGAGCGTTAATGATTTATATACATCAGTGACTAATTATGGAAGTGTTGGTTATGATTTCGGACTTTTTGGTCAGGGAGTAAAATATAAAAACGCAACTTCATTGATGTACGAAATGGGACTTATGATTGGTGTGGATTCTGCTCATGTAACTTCTGCCCGCGATTTTGAATTTTACACAGATCCATTGATGACCATTGCTTCTCCCGGTGAATCGGATTTTGATGTGGTGGGCACTTTCAATGATCAATCCGCCGGATTAAGTAGTTTGAAAATAGGAGTGACTCAAAAAACAATGGCCTGGAATGCTCCTGGGCATAGCAAATATGTAATTATAGAATACTGCATCAAGAATCAAGGTGCTGACGCTATAAAAAATGCATATGTTGGATTGTACAGCGACTTTGATATTATAGACGGCAAGAAAAATAAAGCTGCTTATGTGCCGGGAAAAAAGCTTGCCTACGGTTATAAAGAAGGTGGTGTATACGCAGGAGTGCAGTTACTCACCAATGAAAAAGCAAACTATTATGCCTTTAATACAAATGGCGCAGATGGAAGTATCAATGTGCTTGATGGATTTTCTTCTAAAGAACAATTTCAAGCACTTTCATCTGGAACCGTTCGTTCCTCGGCTCAAGAGGGCGATGTTGCAGGGCTGATTAGTGCTGGTCCGTTTAATATAGCAAAAGGCGATTCGGAATGGGTGGCATTTGCTATTATGGGTGGAGATAATTTAAATGATCTCATTTCTTCGGCCAACAATGCTAGTAGTAAGTACAAAGAATTAAGAAGCGTTCAAACTGCATTGTTGGAGTTTTCCGACGTTTCATGTTATGGTGCCGCGGATGGAAAAATTTCAATGGATGCATTTCATGGTGTTAAACCTTACACTTTTTCATGGTCCAATACCAATGGGATAAATTCATCTGCTGCCACAAAATTAGCCGGCGGAACTTATGTGTTTAAAGTGAAGGATAAAATGAAATTTGAGCTTACCCAAACCTTTACGATTAGCGAACCAACTAAACTGCAATTGACCAAGGGTGCTGTTACAGATGTTAAGTGCTATGGCGAAAATACAGGTAGCGTTGCTCTTTCCGTGTCGGGTGGAACGCCTAATTACTATTACAACTGGCATAATTCTTCTATTCCAAGTATTGCAGCACCAAATCTTACAGCAGGCACTCATATTTTAACCATTTCCGATTCCAGAGCATGCGCTTTAACGGATACAATTGTGATTAAGCAGCCTGCAGCTAGACTTTTGTCAAGTGTAGCGGAAATTGTCAACGACACCACAGGTGCTGGATTGGGAGCTGCCACTATCGCAGTTACTGGTGGCACAGCTCCATTTACCTATGTTTGGGACGATGCCTTGACACAGCACACTGCCTCTGTTAATAATTTAAGTGCGAAGACTTACAATGCGATCATCACAGATAGTCATAATTGTTCTGCTTCACAGGAGGTAGTGATTACTGGGGTAACCGATACTCATAAAAATGCCATTGAAGAAAATGATCCAACCCGCTATAAAATGAGTGTTTTCCCAAATCCTGCCACTTCTTACTTTTTTATTGAGTTTGAATTGGAAGAATCCGGAATCATTGAGTTGGCCCTTTATGATGAAACAGGCAAAAAAGCGAAGCAGGTGTTGAACGGGATCTACGCCAAAGGATCCTATAAAACCTTGGTGTACAGTGATGATTTGAGTGCTGGTTATTACTTTTATAAACTCAAGACTTCCGATGCTTCCGCAGCAGGAAAAGTCAATGTGTTGAAGTAATCTGCTTTTCTGTCAATAGATTTAGTCCCAGAACTAAATTTATTTTTTTAACTTTCCGCAAAATTTAAAGCTGATATGGATATTACAGGAATTTTTGCAATTAGTGGAAAACCAGGATTGTTTAAAAGCATTGCACAAAGCAAACATGGAGTTATTGTTGAATCATTGATCGATAAAAAACGATTCAACGCTTATACAAGCTACAAAGTAAGCGCGTTAGAAGATATTACAGTATTTTCTGTGGATGAGGATATTACTCTTTCTTCAGTGCTTACTAAAATTGCAGAAAAGGAAGATTTTAAAGTTCTTGATTTTCTCGATAAGTCTTCTGCTGAAGAATTAAGAAAATATTTTGCTTCTGTTATTACTAACTACGATGCAGAGAGAGTATATGATTCCGATATCAAGAAAATTTTGAAATGGTACAACTTACTGCACTTGAACAACAGAATTGTTAAAGCTGTTGAGGAAAAGGCAGAAAGTAAAGCAAAACCTGCTAAGGAAAATAAAGAAGCAGAAGCGGCCCCGGTAAAGGAAAAAGCTGCGCCTAAAGCCAAAGCTCCTGCAAAGGCTAAAGCTGCCAAAGAAGAGAAGGAAGAAGAAGTTGCTGAACCGAAAAAGAAAAAAGCTCCTGCTAAAACAGCTAAGAAGAAAGCAGAGTAATAAGTCGATATTTTTATTGGAAAAGAGCTTGTTGTAAAATAAGCTCTTTTTTTCTGTGCCGATCTGTGGAATCTGTTGGAAACCAAGTGCAATCTCCCATAGATTCCACAGATTGGTACAGAAAAAATTATATCATATTCACTTCCCTTTCCAGCGTAATTCCAAACATTTTTTGAATGGAGGAAATGATCTCAGACGATAAGTTGTAAATCTGCTCTCCCGTTGCGCCCCCATAGTTCACCAAAACCAAAGCCTGATTTTTATGTACCCCATAGTTCTCGAAGGTTTTTCCCTTCCAGCCTGCCTTTTCAATGAGCCAGCCAGCCGCAATTTTGGTGTTTTTTTCTGCAGGGTAGGCACTTATATCGGGGAATTGAACTTTCAATTCGTTGTATTGCTCATTGGAAATCACTGGATTTTTGAAGAAACTTCCTGCATTTCCTATTTGAGCGGGATCAGGTAATTTTGATCTTCGAATGCTGCATACCGCATCACTGATAGCTTTTACGGATAATTCCGTCACCTTCATTTTTTCTAGTTCAGTTTGTATTTGTCCGTAATCAGTTCTGAATTTCGGATTTTTACTGAGCTTAAAAGTTACCGAAGTGATGAGATATTGCCCTTTCAAATCATGTTTGAATACACTTTCTCTGTAGCCGAAATTACATTCAGTAAGTGAAAATGTTTTGGTATAACCTTCATGCAAATGCAATGCTTCGAGCTCATAAAAAGTGTCTTTTATTTCGGCGCCGTAGGCACCAATGTTTTGAATGGGACTAGCGCCTACACTGCCTGGAATGAGAGATAGGTTCTCCAGTCCGCCATAGTTTTTTGCGATGCAAAACAATACGAATTCATGCCAAACTTCTCCCGATCGTGCTTTAACGAAAACATGCTCGTCGGTTTCTTTTACAATTTCTTTTCCCAGCAAATTGTTTTTCAGTACCAGTCCGTCAAAGTTTTTAGTAAGTAAAACATTGCTTCCTCCACCCAGCAATAGTGTAGCGTATTTTTCGGGTAATTTTTGCTGTACTATTTCCTGCGCATCTTCCAAGTTGTTGATGTTGGCAAACAAGCTGGCCGAAGCATTGATGTGAAAGGTGTTGTAGGGAAGAAGGGAAATATTTTTTTCAATAATCATAGGAAATGCAATTGTTAGCTAAAGGTAATGATCGTGTTGTAAATCAGGGGTGAAAAAATTAGGTTTGTATAAACATTCTGTATTTGAAAAAGGTAATCGTATCCGTCACCAATGATTTGTCCACCGATCAAAGAGTAAACAGGCATTGTGAAGCGCTCGTTGACATGGGCTTTGATGTGCTGTTGGTAGGAAGAAGACTCAAAACAAGTCTGCCTTTGAATGACAGAAGATATCAATGTGTAAGAATGAATCTCCTTTTTAGTAAAGGACCTTTCTTTTACATGGAGTATAATTTTCGACTCTTTCTCTTTTTGCTTTTTCGTAGGTTTGATTTTTTGCTGAGCAATGATTTAGATACTTTGTTGCCTAATTTTCTGGTTTCGCGATTGAAATTTAAAGCTTTGGTTTACGATTCACATGAATTTTATACTGGAGTACCCGAGCTGCAAAGCCGACCTGCTGTGCAAAGGATTTGGACGCGCATAGAAAAATTCATCTTCCCAAAATTGAAGCACGTTATTACGGTTAATCAGTCGATAGCTAATTTGTATAAAGATTTATATGGAAATGCAATCCATGTTGTGAGAAATGTCCCATTCAAAAAAGTACTGTCTTTGGTCACAAAAAAAGAGATGGGATTGCCTGAAGGAAAAAAAATTATTTTAATGCAAGGTGCTGGAATTAATGTTGATCGTGGTGCAGAAGAAATTGTAGAAGCCTTAAGAGTTTTGAATTCCGATCAATATGTTTTTTTAGTAGTTGGTAGTGGAGATGTTATTCCTGCGCTTAAGGAAATGGTGAAGCGCTACAAAATGGAGGACAAGGTGATTTTTACAGGGAAAGTTCCAATGGAGCAATTGGTGCGTTATACGGTGCTTGCGGACGTGGGAGTTACTATGGACAAAGATACCAATGTGAATTATCGATTTAGTTTGCCAAACAAACTTTTTGATTATATCCAATGTGGAGTGCCGGTTTTGGCTAGCAATTTGGTGGAGATCAGAAATATTGTTGAGGAATATAAAGTAGGCGAGGTTGTTTCAAATACTGAACCTTCATATCTTTCTAAAACAATTTCCAGTTTTTTGAATAATGAGCGTAAATTAGCCGAATACAAAGCAAATGCTTTGAAAGCAGCTGAAGAATTATGCTGGGAAAAAGAAAAAATAAAGTTTGTGCATGTCATCACCAATGTCGTTAAATCATAAGTTACATGTTGTTTCCTTTGCAGTTCCTTATCCTCCGGATTATGGAGGAATAATAGATGTGTTTTATAAAATAAAGAATTTACACGAGCTGGGGGTTTCAATTGTTTTGCATGTGTTTCAGTATGATGGTCGACAATCAGAGGAGCTCAATAAGTACTGTGAAAAGGTGATTTATTATCCGCGCAGTCGAAAGTTTTCGGATCAGCTTTCGTCGCTGCCCTTCATTGTTAAATCCAGGAATGATCAAAATCTATTGGCCAATCTTTTGAAAGATGATGCTCCTATTTTGTTTGAAGGATTACACACCACTTATTTCATCAATCATCCGTCTTTAGCTGGCAGAAAGCGCTTCATACGAATGCATAACATAGAAAGTGATTATTATTACCACTTGTATAAAGCTGAGAAGAGTTGGTCAAAAAAGATGTTTTTCTACCTTGAATCTCGTAAGCTGACGAATTATGAAAATAGCATTCTAGGTAAATCGAACGG
>JAPLEZ010000061.1 GCA_026390935.1 Bacteroidota bacterium | reverse complement strand
TCCTAAGGTTAACACAAGTTCTATCGAGTGCCTACGACCACTCGATATCCGTGGGTCTTCTACTTCTTGAAATAGTTCTATTAGGTTCATATTTTTGATTTTTTCAAAAATATAAATTTTTGGAATGAATCAGTCCTGCCCCTGCGGGGACTCCTCCTTAAAAAAGGAGGAGAGTTAGTTAGCGAACCACACCACAAAAATCTTTCACAAAATACTCTTCGGCACTACCCTTCTCGTTTTCAATTTTATTCTTTTAAATAAATCCGAAACAGAATCAGGATTCATTTGCTGTGTAGTTTCCCAGGAATTTTCAGCTTTAAAATCTTCCAACAAATTTTCTTTCAATCGCGCTGCAACAATCCTTGAACCAATCACGGTAACGCATTCTGTATTTAAATTGACGCTGCGCGGATCAAAATTAAAAGTACCAATAACCGAAATACTATCGTCGATCAGCATTGTTTTGGCATGCAAGCCAAAAATAGGATACTGAATGCTATCGCGATACAAAGAACCTGTCATTACCTTTTTGCGTACCGCCGCATCGGGTTTGAACTCATATATCCTCACTCCTGTTGCCAGCAATTCCTCACGGTCGCGCTGATATCCACTGAATGCTTCAATATTATCTGTAGAAGCCAAACTATTCGTTAATATTTTTATTTGAACTCCTCTTTTCACTGCCGCTGAAAAAAGTGCTCGCGTTTCATCTGTAGTGATGAGATAAGGTGACTCAATGTAAATTGATTTTTTGGCGCGCTGTATCAATTCTGCCAAATAATCACTGCTTCTTCCACCACCGGAAAGCTCGCCTTCCTTATTGTTTTTCCCAGGAAAATCCGACACGAAATAAACCTCATCCAGCCAAAGCAACTCTCCCGATTCCTGAATCTTTTTAAATGCTTGCGGAATTTCACGCACTCTTTCCCTTACCTGTGGCCAGAAATTTTGCGGATTACAAGCATATTGATGCAAATAGGCATATTTTGCTTCGGCATTGATTTCATTTTTATCGACTTCTACTATTTTATCTATCGGTACGCTAAGCGGACTGTTCCAAAACAACTCAAAAGAATTTTCTACCTGCTTGGTGATTTTACCCAACAGCAAAACATCTCTGTCCCTGAAATTGTATTCGTGATCGTAATCAAAATATTCATCGGCAATGTTTCGTCCGCCGGTGATCACAATTTTTTCGTCGACAATAAAAGTTTTGTTGTGCATGCGCTGATTGAAACCTTTGAAATCGGTAGCTATCGCATACAATTTGCTCACAATATTTTTTCCAATGTTGGCGACAGGGTTGTATATTTTAATGGACAAGTTGGGATGCGCATCCAAAGCCAACAACTCATCCGACTCCGCTTCTACCATGATATCATCTACCAATATTCTCACTTTCACTCCGCGATCCGCAGCACGCAACAAAAAATCGGCGGCAATCAATCCGACATTATCGGCCGAAAAAATAAAATACTGCACATCAATGGTTTTTTCAGCATACTCCGATAACCAAGCTCTGCTTATCATCGCCGCATCACCTTCTTCTAAAACATAAACCCCTGTTTTTTGCGTCATTAAATCTTTAACAGGTTCCAGTTGTTCCGACAAGCTAACAGAGCTGTCCCTATATTCTTTATCGCAATAATATAAAGGTTGGTAGCGAGGATCGTCTTCGTTTGAAGAAGGATAAAAAATAATCAGCGCCAGAATAGCCAATAAGAAAATGATTATTTTTTTTCTAGTCATTGCTGCAATTTACTATAATCGAAAACCAATAAAAAGAAATCACTTTAATCGCGAGTGATATTTTGACCTGCAGAAGGAAGTAATATTTTTTTCACCTCACTGGTATAGTATTTTGATCCTTTTTCATTCAGGTGACTGTCATCTCCAAACATTTCATTCTCATAAACGGGCAAGGATTGCACAACATGAAAAGACTTATATTTTTTTTGAACATTTGTTAATGCATTTCTGAATTCCGTAAAATATATACTTTCATCTTTACCATAAGTCAACCTACTCGTTGGTGGCACTAGAAGATAACAAGTAATGTTGTTTTTTGTTATAAGTTGATTTAAAGAATCAAGATACGCTTCTAATACAGGATTAAAAACAAAATGCTCTTCATAGAATTCATGGGCTTTTTTTATTACCAATTCATTATTTTCACATAAATAAAATCCTTTTTTCTTTGACAGCTGCTCGCCTATTTTTAGCTTACTCGGCGGCAAAGAATTATTTAATAAATTGTCAATAAATGTACTTTGATAAGTAAAAGAAAAATGCTGATACGACAAAAACCGTTCTATTGACCTCATATAACCTGCTTTGCCTGATACTTTAGATTCAACAGAAGCATTTAATTTTCTTTCCAGATTAATAACCTCATTTAATTCTGAAGACTCAATAAAATTAAACGAAACAGTGCTTTGCATAAAGAAATGATCAGATTCGTAATGATAAATTCCATAGCACAATATTACTGTATCAATTTTATTCTTCTTTAATGTTCTTTTTAAAGAGTAATAACCTTCCAAGAAAGTACCGCCACCAAGCGCCAAATTGTAATAACTATTTGATATCCCCATTGGATTTATACCCATTAGAGCTCTGCTGTCGCCCAAGATTACATTCATCTTTTTTTCGCTTGAAGCATCCATCTTATTTTTCTTAACCTGCCAAATGATATACTCAATTTGGTTTCCCAAAAATCTGTTTGGGTACATTTTAATGCAAATCCAAATGATCAGATATCCTGCAAGCAAAACCAGAATTACCAACTGCGATATTTTATAGAGGAACCTACGCATTAAAACTGAAAATAAATAAATGATGTTTTTTGCTCCATGAAAAGAAAACAAAGTAGCCCTAAAACAAAATAGGTGACCATTCGAAGCTTATTGTTTCTAAAAGTTCTTAATTCCCTTTCATTTCTTCTCAACCACCAATCTGCTAAAACTAGAAAGACAATATAAATAAATGCTTCTTTACCATAAACTGGCAATGAAAGAAATTGCATCGGTTCGGTAATAGCGCTTATAGCGATTTTCTGAATGTAATGAAAAGCTACACTCAATCCTGGTGCTCTGAAAAATATCCATGCAAATGTCACAAAAGCAAATGTACTCAGCATTTGCCAAAGCTCTTTTAAATTAGGAATCATCCTGTCTTGCGCTACAACATCATTTACATGTTTACGATTTCTACTGAGGACTACAAGCGGCAAAAATCCGCAGGCATGAATTAAACCCCAGACTATGAAATTCCAGCTTGAACCATGCCAGAAACCGCTCACCAGAAAAATAACAAAAATATTTCGTACTGCTTTGGCCTTACCTTGCTGTGAACCGCCAAAAGGAATATACAGATAATCTCTAAACCAAGAAGAAAGAGAAATGTGCCATCTGCGCCAAAATTCGGCAATATCCCTGGAAAAATAAGGAAACCTGAAATTACTCAATAACTCAAACCCCAGAAGTCTGGCTGTTCCCAGAGCAATATCTGAGTACCCACTAAAATCAGCATAAATCTGAAAACTAAATACTACAGCACCAATGATTAAGGTGAATGCATTCTCTCCCTGAAAGCTCATGAAAATTGAGTCGGCATATATAGCAAGACTATCAGCAATAATAATTTTTTTAACTAAGCCCCACAATATCAAGCGGCAACCTGATACAGCTTGCTCATAATTGAAAACTCTTCTCTTTTGAACCTGCGGCAGCAAATGACCCGCACGCTCAATCGGACCGGCCACAAGCAAAGGAAAAAAGCTTACAAAAACAGCGTAGTCTATAAAGTTGGTTACCGGTTTTTGCTTTCCATAATACACATCAAAAAGGTAGGACATCCCATGAAAGGTATAAAATGAAATTCCTATTGGTAATGCAAAATTTAGCAATACCGGATTTGTATGCCAACCAAGCAAATCAAAGCCATCCTTTAACTGTGAAGCAAAAAAATTATAATATTTAAATACGCCTAAAATACCTAGATTACAGCTTATACTTAACCAAAGAAAAAGTTTCGCTTTTTTACGATGGGGCGATGCTACTAAAAAGCCGTATGCATAATCCATTAGGGTGCTCAGTAAAAGTAAGCCCATGAACATCCAGCTCCACCAGCCATAAAAAAAATAACTAGCAACAAGAATCAGAGTATTTTGCCAGCCTAGTTTTTTATTAACTATAAACCAGTAAAGCACAAATACTACAGACAAGAATAAAAAAAAGGCAAACGAATTGAATATCATCAGCTCACTATTAAGACAGCAAAAAAAAAAAGCCCCTAGTCTTCACACTTAGGGCCTCTTTTAAGTAGCGAGAGGGAGATTTGA
>JAPLEZ010000075.1 GCA_026390935.1 Bacteroidota bacterium | reverse complement strand
ATGTTTTTTTTTTTAGGTTGTGGTAGAGCCACATGATTGCGGATGTAGTGTGGTTTTAAAAAACCTACCCATGCAACAACCGCAAGCATTGCGGCTCTACCACTCGCAACCATGATTCATTTGCAATTGCAGTATTGATTACTAAAAAGTTTTTTTTGGTTGAGGTAGAGCACTCTGTTAACGAATGTAAATGCTTTTCGGAAAGAGATACAGGAATATAATCAATAAGTAAAAGCTGTATCACATCCCTATAATTTGGCTGAATTCGAATTCCCTTTTTTTCATCTACTTTAATAGTATCAAAAATTAATTTATTTTGGTGCTTGATGATTATTAATAAAATCTGAAACAACTTGTTTTAGATGTTTTAAATAGAAGCATTTCGTGAATTTTTGAATGGTGTAAAATGGCAGCAAATAAAAAGAAAATAATTTCCAGTAAAACAGTTTCTAAAAAGAATATTGACCAACGCAAAGTAAAATCTCTTCTTTTTACATCGGTAAAAAACATTTTGCAAGAAGCAAAAGGTACGGCCTATAGAACTGTGAACAGCATTATGGTTGTAGCTCATTGGCATGTGGGCAGACTCATTGTACAAGATGAACAGCAGGGGAAACAGAAAGCAGAATACGGAAAAGCGGTGTTGCAAGATTTGTCGGATAAATTGAATAAAGAATTCAAAAGTGGTTATAGTGTTCAAAATTTAAGGAGTTTCCGACAGTTTTATTTAACATTTCCTGAAATTTGCTCTACACTGTGGAGCGAATCTGTAAATGCAAAATCCATTCAAAATAAAAAATCTTTAATTCGCTCTACACCGTGGAGCGAATCTTCCGAAGCTAAAATTCTCTCTGTGGTATGGAAAGAATTGTCGTGGTCTCAATATAAATTGCTGATGCGTATAAAAAATGTTCATGCTCGGACTTATTACATTAAAGAAGAACAAAAAAGCGGTTGAAAAAGAAGCGGCACAAAAAACAAAAGCATTGACACCACACATAACTGATTTTATCAAAGACCCTTATGTACTGGAGTTTCTGCAAATAAAACCGAATGAACATTTATATGAAAGCGAGCTAGAGCAAGCTTTACTTGATAACATACAACATTTTTTACTGGAGCTGGGTAAAGGATTTGCCTTCGTGAGCCGCCAACAACATATTGATGCAGATACAGAACATTATTATATCGACTTGGTTTTTTACAACTACATACTGAAATGTTTTGTGCTAATTGATCTTAAGGTAGGTAAACTTACTCATCAGGATGTTGGACAAATGGATATGTATGTGAGGATGTATGAAGAAAAGTATAAACAGGAAGGGGATAATCCAACCATTGGATTGATATTGTGTTCGGAACAAAATGAATCTGTCATAAAATATTCTGTATTGAAAGAAAACAAGCAACTCTTTTCTTCACGTTATAAATTATACCTGCCTAGTGAAAAGGAATTAAAAGCCGAATTAAACAGAGACCGGGCGCTGATAGAAGCTGAGTTAAAACATAAGGGAAAGTAATTAGATATGTATCTGCCGTATCCGTTTTACATAATAAACTAGCGAATTATGGTACCCAAATTGCCTGGACGTCGTCGCGACAAATTGACAAAAAAATATGTTTGCGGGTTTTAAAATAAATCGATAAACCCTTGTGAACATTATGAAATGCAGCTTAAGTTGAAGGCTGCAGTTGCTGTCCCTGTTTAAAATGGTAAAGCATTGATTTTCCAGTTAGGTTGTAGTGCAGCATTAATTTTCAATAATGTTTTTAGGTTGAGGTAGAGACACATGATTGTGTCTTTAAAAAGTTGAATTCCTTTTCCTTTTTATCGGAAAATTTTCATTTTAAAGACACAATCATCTGTCTCTACGGGAGTGTGTGATTCAATGGGAGTAAATAGTGCAGCATTAGTTATAACACTTTGGTGTGATTTAGGATTCCCCCCACCTTTTTGATCATAAAAATGAATTAATACCACATTACAATGTGATTTGTATTGTGAATGATGCCGAAAAACTCTATTTTTACCTTAAAACCACATTATAATGTTAGTTTCTGAAATCGGTGAAATCATAAGAAAGAGAAGAAAGGAATTAGGAATAACTCAGCCTCATTTGGCAGAGATAGCGGAGATCAGTCCTAATACGCTGTACAAAATAGAGCGTGGCCAAACCAATCCGTCGTTACTTGTGCTGCAAAAAATTACTGATGTGCTGGGAATGGAAATCCAATTAACAATTAAAAAATGATCGCTGACAAAAGATGAGACAGGTAGAAATACATAGAAACGGCGAGCTGGCAGGTATTCTCACAGAAGAGAAAAGAAACAGTTATGTGTTCCGCTACAACGATCTATACTATAAAGATTCCGCCAAAGCGGCTATTAGTTTATCCTTACCGAAAACTCAGAAGGAATATAGAAATCAAAACCTATTTCCTTTTTTTTACAACATGCTGAGCGAAGGAGTAAACAGAAAACTACAAAGCACCCAGTTAAAAATTGATGAAGAGGATAGTTTCGGATTACTGATGGCAACAGCGCAGTATGATACCATTGGTGCAATCACAATAAAACCAGTCAACGAATGAGTTTGCCTAAAATAAAATACTGCCCCGGAACTTTAGCAGAAGGATTTTTAAGTTACAGTCCGGTTTGCCTTAAAAACTTATTTAATGGTAAATCTGTTAGTCACATCTTGGCTTATCAGACACCTCAGAAAAATGAAAAGGTGGCAGAACAATTTATTGAAAACCGCAAAAGGCTTTCTATTTCGGGAGTGCAGGAAAAATTAAGTATGGTGCTTGAAAAAAATGTGTTGCGCTTAACCCAAGAGAAAGAGCAGGGAACTTATATTTTAAAACCTATTCCAAGAGATTTAAAAAAAGTAGATCAGGTTCCGGCCAACGAACATCTTACTATGCAAATAGCAAAGCAGGTATATGGCATCCAAACTGCGGAAAATGGAGTGATCTTTTTTAAAGATGGTTCTCCGGCGTACATCACCAAAAGGTTTGATGTAAAGGCAAACAACACCAAATGGGGTATTGAGGATTTTGCAACGCTTGCAGGAAAAACCAAAGATACTGCTGGGGCCGATTTCAAATACGAATACAGCTACGAAGAATTAGGTATGTTGATTCAAAAGTACATTCCTGCATGGCGAATTGAGGTAGAAAAATATTTTTCTTTGGTTGTTTTCAATTACATCATCAGCAATGGAGATGCTCATCTTAAAAACTTTTCTGTAATTGAAACTTCAGCTGGCGATCATATTTTAAGTCCGGCCTATGATTTAGTAAATTCTCGCTTACACGTCAGTGATACTAACTTTGCATTGAAAAAAGGATTGTTTGCCGATACTTATAAAAGTGCAGGGCACAAAAAAACCGGACAACCTAATAAAAGAGATTTTACGGAGTTTGGTAAGCGCATCGGTATCAGTGAAAATCGGGTGGAAAAACTTCTTCAACCCTTTTTAACATCACAACCTTTAATTGAAACTCTTATTAAACACTCTTTTTTGAATGACGCTAGTAAAAAGGGATACTTGATGATGTATAATGCAAAAAGGAATATTTTGAATTCGTAAATCTTCATGGAGAAATAATCTCATTCAATTGCCTACTCAAAACTACAGCAACGGAACTTACTTTGTAAGAATTGTGAGTCCGAAGATTACTAAAGAAGTTTTTTTAGGTGGTGGTAGAGACACATGATTGTGTCTTTAAAAAGATGAATTCCTTTTCTTTTTTATCGGAATGTTTTTCTTTTTAAAGACGAAAGCATTTCTCTACGACCCGACTCCATTTGCAATAAATCTTCCCGCTTTGAATTTTTCCTGAACAAAATTCTAAAGTCTCTGGACAAAATCTTAGGGTTCATTTGGAGCAAACAATCATAACTTCCAGATTATTAAACCATCGGGAAGAAATGAATTTACTTGGAAAGAAAATCGTTTTATTTTTTATAATCACTTTTTGTGTTTTCGCAAAAGTGTTTTCACAAAGCACTTGCTCTTTTTCTTTACTTAATTCGAACTTTGAAGAGCCTAAAATTGATTCGATATATGGAGTTAGTTCGGGTTGGATCACTGTATATGATACTACCGTGACTGGTTGGTTGACTACAGCCACCGATCATCAAATTGAAATTTGGAACAATGGCATGTACAGCATGAATGCTTATTCGGGCAATCAGTGGGTGGAACTCAATGCCAATGAAGTTGCGGCTTTGTATCAGGATGCTGTTACTGTTCCTGGTACTACTTTGAATTTCGGATTTGCACACCGAGGTAGAGATGGAATTGATGTGATGAAGTTAGAAGTTGGTCCGCCCGGAGGGCCTTACACTACAATAGGAAATTACAGCACCGACAATTCGGCGTGGGTGTACTACACAGGAACGTACTTGGTTCCAGCCGGACAAACCAGCACTCGATTTTATTTTACATCGGTGTCCAGTTCATCGGGAAGCAATGGCATGGGAAATTTATTGGATGACATCAATATTCAAGGTGTGAATGTGACTATGGAATTAAACACGCAAACATCTTGTAACAGAATTGATGTTGTTTCGGTGGCGCCACCTGGAATATCTTTGGAGTACAGTTTAAGTGGTGGTGCATTTCAAAATAATTCCTTCTTTACAAATCTCAACGCAGGAAATTACAAGGTGTCCATGCGCATTGGCGGAGTATGTGTGCGCGAGAAAACTATTTTTGTTCCTGGTCCGGGAGTGTTGGATTTAGGTCCCGATCAAACTATTTGTGTTAATGATGCGCCAGTAACAATTGCGGCCAATGGTACATTTTCTTCGTACTTGTGGGACAGTGGCGAAAGCACTTCTTCCATCACCACCAATACAGCAGGCAAACATAAACTCACTGTTGCAACAGCTTTTGGTTGTCCTTCGTCGGATAGCATAAATGTAATTGTAAACCCTTTACCTGTTTTTGATTTGGGTGCTGATAAAACTTATTGTGCTGGAGCAACACCTGTGACTTTTTCGGCAGGAGCAGTGTTTAGTGCTTATAGCTGGGATAGCGGAGAAAATACAGCATCTATAAACACTATAGTTTTTGGAAAACACAAATTAACCGTTACTGATGTCAACGGCTGTTCAAGTGCTGATAGTGTGAATTTGATTGTTGGCGCTTTGCCTGTTTTTGATTTGGGAATTGATCAATCTATTTGCGCCAATGGCACTAAAGCTACTTTTGATGTTGGTGCAGTTTTTACAAAATACCTTTGGGATTCGGGAGAAAACACAAAAACTATTTCTACTTCTCTTGCAGGAAAACATAAGGTTACCGCTACCGATGCTTTTGGCTGTTCAGCTTCCGACAGTATAAATTTAATTGTAAATCCTTTACCTGTTTTTGATTTGGGTTTGGATAAAAATATTTGTGATGATGGCAGTTCAGCCACATTTGATGTGGGTGCTTTGTTTGCCTCTTACTTATGGGACTCCGGAGAAAACACAAAAGCAATCAGCACTTCAATTGCCGGAAAACACAAAGTAACTGTAACCGATGCAAATACTTGTTCAGCTTCCGACAGTATAAATTTAATTGTAAATCCTTTACCTGTTTTTGATTTAGGAGTTGATCAATCCATTTGCGCCAATGGCAGCAAAGCTACTTTTGATGTTGGCGCAGTGTTTACAAAATACCTTTGGGATTCGGGAGAAAAAACAAAAACGCTAATTACTTCTGTAGCAGGAAAACATAAGGTTACCGCAACAGATGCCTTTGGATGTTCGGCCAGTGATAGCGTGAATTTAACATTGAATGCGGCGCCAACCATTAATATTGGTCCCGATTTATCAGTGTGTGAAAATGTACTTCCTATGCAATTTTCAATTGTAGTAGAAGATGGAACTTCGGTGTTGTGGAACAATGGAAATACAACTCCAAGTATTGCATTGGATAAGTCGGGATTGTACATCGTAACAGTGAGCAATAAAAATGGATGCAGTAAAACCGATTCATTGTGGTTGCAAGTGAAATCTTTGCCATCGGTGGATTTAGGACCCGATATGGTGTTGTGTGAAACTTCTTTGCCAATGAATTTAAATGCCGGAGCAGGAATGGACAAGTACAAATGGGGTAGTGGAGATAGCACGCAAATGAAGGCGATAGATACTTCAGGAGTGTATACTGTAGAGGTGAGTAAAAAAGGTTGTGTGAAAAAATCGTCCGTAAAAGTATTTGTAGAACAAATGCCTGTATTGAGTTTGGATAAAAAACGCTCTATCTGCGATGGCGCGCCAATTGTTGTGTACGCTAAAACAGATGCATCGAAAATATTATGGTCGACGGGTGACAGCACTGCTGAAATTAATATTGACGTTGCAGGAGATTATGAGGTCACTTTATCAAATGGTTTAGCGTGCGTAATTCATGAAAAAGTAACTGTTCGTTCTGAAAAATCTCCAATACCTGTGCTTGAGGATACCGTAATAAATTGTTTTGCTAAAAACTCTTCTCTGGAATTAAATGCAACTACCAATGCCGTGAATTATTTTTGGAATGACAGTTCAAGCAACGCCACAAATTATGTGAATCAAGAAGGATTGTATGTTGTAGGTTTAATTTCCGATAAAGGATGTGTGAGTATTGATTCAATTTATGTAAAAGAACTTTGCGCACCATCTTTCTTTGTTCCCAATGCATTTACACCTAACAACGATACTAAGAATGATGTTTTTTATGTGGAGAGTACTGAAGAGGTTCAAGACTATGAACTGCGAATTTTTAATAGATGGGGAGAAGTGATATATAAAACAAATAGCATTTACGACGGTTGGAACGGACAATTAAAAAGTGGACAGCAAGCACAAGAAGAAGTTTATGTGTGGTTGATCAATTATAGGTATGCAACAATATCAGGAAGCAGGGCTGGCTCCATGAATGGAACTGTAACCTTGTTGAGGTAGATTGTTTATTTATTTTTTCTCGATCAAAATCCTAAACTATTTGAACAAAATCCCAAGTACATTCTTTGAAAGTCGCACTACCTTGGTTTCATTAAAAATAAATATTATGAATAAGAAATTTTTACTCGGAGCAACTTTAGTTTTAGGCGCAATTGCAGCACAGGCACAACCTGAATTGTCAACTGTTGCCGTGTTTGATGATTTTTCAACTAAAACGGAGTACACAGAAAACGCTTTAACAGGAAGAGGAATTTACTGGTGGGCATCTCCTGGACAAACATTAACCCGAAATTCTGAAATTAAGGGAATGGACGTCGTGATGTCACAGGGAGCATATCAATATAAACCTTTTGGAGTTGGTTTTGGTGATTCAAATGGCGCTCTTCCGGGTGGCTCTCCTTTCACCATTGATATTAGTAAAAATGGTACTTTTTCCTTCGATGTTAAAAACACGGGGACTGAAGGATTATCTGTTAGAGTAGCTTGTCAGGACACCTTAAATAGAATGGTAGATTGCAGTCCGGGAGCGACTACTTGGGACGATGGTGTATGGAAATATCAAATTCAATTTATTGTGCCTGCTGGAGAAACCGTGACCATGAAAGTGGGTACACCAAATGGAGCCGGCGCAGGAGAAATAAATAATTGTGATTTCACGAATGGATTCTGGGGAGATTATGGAGTTACCCCTCACCGTATACGTCACGATTGCGACCTTACGCACATTAAAGGAATAAATATTACGGTGTTGAATTCAGAAAAAAACGACGTTGATGCACATAATGTAGCATTGTTAAACGGAAAGTTTACAATTTCAAATTTCCGAGTAGGCGCTACAACATCTAAGCTTGGTGTGGATGAATTTGTAGATGGAAACAAAGTAATCAATTTATATCCTAATCCGGCGAGCCAAGGACAAGTAGTTCACGCTCCAGTTCAAGAAAACACCAAAACATTGATCACAGTAACAAATACATTTGGTCAAACAGTTTATTCTAATTACCACAGCGGAACAAGCAATGATTTGTCTCTTGATTTGAGTCATCTTCCAGCCGGATTATATTTTGTTGGAGTAGGAGACCAAACTCAAAAATTGATCATTGAATAGTGGCATAAAAATTTTGAAAAGTAACATCTAGCCTGTAAAGAAAAATCGCTCATTCCTCATCCTGCATTTACCCTTCGATACCCATCTCCCCTGGGGAATGAGCTTTTTTTACTTCAGAAATTTAATCCTTCATTGTTTTAAAATAAACCCAACAAATTTGTTGGGTTTTTTCGGGTCAAAATTCTAAACTATTTGAACAAAATATCAAGTGGTTTTTTATGTGATAAGGGTAACTTAAAGTTGTGAATATATATACCTATCCTATGAAGAATTCAATATTTGCTTTTCCACTTGATTTCAAAAAAAAGAGCAAACATTTTTTTGAAGTATTTTCTTTTCAGCATTTATTTAAAAAGGAAAAGAAAACAAGGTGGGAAACTTATTCTTATCCTTTGCTTGAAGAGGAGGCTCAATTCAAAATTAACCTGTACAAAAAAACAATTCTAACACATGCGATATTGTGGTTAGACGGAAGTGGAAAACTGGAATGGAAGGAGTATCCCTATCCAAACGGCAGTGAAGGACAATTCAAAATAGATTTATCGGAAAAGGAAATCAAAGCGCACGCTTTTGAGTGTTTAGAATCATAGATCGATTGGTGAGGGTGAGGTACAATTCATTTGTTAACCTAAAACCCAATTATATGAAAAACAATTTCCACTGGCTCGTCCTCCTTTTTGGATGCATGAGTTTCATGCGCATGAATGCGCAAATGACATTTACGCATCCAGGTGCTGTAAATAGTAAAGCCGATCTCGATTATGTTAAAGCAAAAATTGCTGCCGGTGAACAACCCTGGTTGGGGAAATACAATGAAGTAAGAGCCATTGCCAATTCAGGTGGAATAACTTCACCTGCCCCTACAAGTGAAGGCGGTCAAAAATCCGACGGGCGAACGGCCTATGCTGCGGCCTTGGTTTGGTACTATTCAGGCGAAGTTCAATACGCAAACAAAGCAATAGGAATTTTAAATGCTTGGGGAAATACTTTTAATGGATATGCTTCAGCAGATGGTCAAAATTTATTGCAAGGTGGGTGGATAGGAGCCTTGCTCGGCCCTGCCGCTGAAATTATGAGAGGCTATGCTGGCTGGGCATTGGCCGATAGAACCAAGGTGCAAAATATGTTTAAAACAAGGTTTTATCCAGTTTTAAATAAAATGAGTACCTGGAATGGCAACGTAGATTTAACTCAAATAGATGCAATGATGAGCATCGCTGTTTTTTGTGAAGATGAAGCTGAATTTAATTTGGGAATTCAGCGTTTGAAGTCTAGAAATCCTCGTTATTTCTATTTGTCGTCGGAAGGAATGCCAGCCAATAGCGGTGAATGGTTTGCGCCAACTCAATGGGTGAACGGTTTAACTCAAGAAACGTGTAGAGATAATAATCACCATGCTCAATATGCAATGGCATCTGCTTTACATGCTGCCGAAGTTGCCTGGAACCAAGGTGTTGATGTGTACGCGGAGAATACCGCACGATATGTTGCTACATTGGAATTGATGGCCAAACAAATGCTTAGCGGACAAATGGGAACATGTGCTAATAACACAACCACAGCCGATTTGTATGCTACCTGGGAAGTAGGTTATAATCATTACCACAATCGCAAGGGAATTAATTTGCCGAACACGTTGCAGTTGTTAACAACAAGGGTGAGAGCTAATGGTGCTTCCGACTGGAATATTTTTTACGAAACATTAACGCACAACTCAGGAGCTACAACTACTCCAGTTAATCAAACTCCTCAAGTAAATATTACTTCACCTGCAGGAGGCGCCTCTTTCGCTTCACCGGCCAGCATCACCATAGCTGCTAACGCAAGTGACGCTGATGGTACAATTTCAAAAGTTGAGTTTTACAATGGAACTACTCTGTTGGGTACCGATTTAAGTGCTCCTTATTCTTACCTATGGACCGGTGTAGCTGCTGGATCTTACTCTATATCTGCTAAAGCTTTTGATAATTCAAATGCTGTTGCGAACTCAACTGCAATAAATGTAACTGTAACTGGAGTAGTAGCAAATCAAGCGCCTCAAGTGAATATTTCTTCGCCAATCAATAATGCTTCTTTTACAGCGCCGACTAGTATTGCAATTTCTGCCAATGCAAGTGATGCTGATGGAACTATTTCAAAAGTTGAATTTTACAACGGTGCTACTTTGTTGGGAACTGATTTAACAGCACCTTATACTTTTAGTTTTACAGGTGTAGCAGCTGGTACCTATTCGTTAACAGCTAAAGCTTTTGATAATTTAAATGCAACAACTTCATCTGCTGTAATTAGTGTAGTTGTGGCTAATCCTGTTATTGGTGGAGCTTGCAATTCATTTGATTTAAATGCTGCAGGATGGGTGTTTCGAAACGCTTGGAGCGATCAGGGAAATGGATCAGTGTTGAGCAATGACGTAGCTGCATTAAAAGTTTCACATCGTCAGTGGGGTCAAAATTTTTTCTGGTTGATTAGCAGCGCTAAATATTCTTTCACTGCTGGTACAAGCTATACAATTTCTTACGATGTAATGGGATCAATGGCTATAGCAAGTACTGAAATTGGTCTTGCCACTACATACGACAATGTTGCTCCGCAGTTAGCGCAACTTTCAACTGTTGCACCAGCCGGATACACTGTTAATGTTAACAGCACTAAAACAGTTTCAGTAGTGGCTGCTGCAAGTGGATTATACCAAATTGCTTTAAAGATTAATTTAGTAGCTCAACCTGCTGCCAATGCTTCATTTTGGGTGAACAACTTTAAATATTGCGGCGGCACGGTAGCGGTAAATCAAGCTCCTCAAGTGAGTTTGACTTCTCCAATAAACAATGCTTCTTTCACAGCGCCGGCTAATATGGTAATTGCAGCCAATGCAAGTGATGCAGATGGAACAATTTCAAAAGTTGAATTTTACAATGGCGCAACTTTGTTAGGAACATCTCTTGCGTCGCCTTACAATTTTAATTGGACTGCAGTAGCTGCTGGTACATATACGATTACAGCAAAAGCCTATGATAATTTAAATGCTTCAACAATTTCTGCGGCGGTGAATCTTTCTGTAGGCAATGTTGTGGCTGGTGCATGCACCAGTTTGGATTTAACTTCCACAGCCTGGGTATTGCGTAATAGCTGGAGTGATCAAGGAAATGGATCTTTGTTGAGCAATGAAACGGGAGCATTGAAAATTGCTCATCGTCAATGGGGTCAAAATTATTTTTGGTTGGTTAGCAGTGCTAAATACGCATTAACTGCTGGTACAAAATATACAATATCATACGATGTGATGGGATCGCAAAGTATTGCAAGTACTGAGGTGGGAATTACTACTGCAATTCCCAATAACGATCCTGCTCTTGCTCAGGCAAGTGTTGTGGCACCTGCTGGTTATGCTTTAAATACTTATGGCAGTAAATCAATCGTGCTTACACCAACAGCTAGTGGATCTTATTGTATTGCAATAAAAATAAATCTTAGTGCACAGCCTCCAGTGGTGGCTACCTTCAATATCAAAAATTTAAAATACTGTCCTCCGACTGGTACATTTAAAACTGAAATCAGTTCATCATCTGAAATTGCTGGTGATGCAGGATTGAAGGTTTACCCTAATCCGGCACAAAATCAATTGGTACTGGAATACGAAGGTATTTCGAAGTATGAAATATACAACATACAAGGAAAATTAGTGTTGGAAGGTACAATCGTAAACAAACAGCAAGTAGACATTTCTTCTGTTGATTCAGGAATGTATTTAGTGATTGTTGCAAATGCAGATGGCAGAGCAGTGCAAAAAGTAGTTAAAGAATAATTTTAATTAACAAAAAGTAGCGGCTATCGCAGGAATGCGATAGCCGTTCTTTATTATCAATGTTGGCTATTAAGGGCCCTGAACAATTTCCTATATGAATTGAACAAAATCCCAAATACAATTTTGCATAGAGGTTCTATCTTTCAATAAATCAAAACCCAATCTGATTATGAAAAATAAAATTACAATTCAAACAAAGGTGATCGCACTGCTGATCATGCTTTTTGTTTGTTTCGATATCGCAGTGTTATCGGCGCAAACTTTTGTGCATCCAGGCGCAATGAACAATCAAAAAGATCTCGACTTTGTGAAAGCGAAAATCGCAGCTAAGGAACAACCATGGTTAGGCAAGTACAATACGGTACGAGGAATAGCGACATGGAATGGCGATGGAAGTGAAAAAGCCGACGGTCAAATTGCTTACGCCTGTGCATTAGTTTGGCATTACACCGGAGAAGTACAATTTGCCACTAAAGCCATTGGCATACTAAATAAATGGAAAACATTTAATGGATACAATCCTGTGAGCGGACAAAATCTACTTGTAGGAGGTTGGATAGGTTCTCTTTTGGGACCAGCAGCAGAATTGATGAGAGGTTATTCTGGCTGGGCCGCAAATGATCGTGCCGATGTTATCGCGATGTTCAAAAGAGCATTTTATCCAGTATTAAATACCATGAGTACATGGAATGGAAATGTTGATTTAACGCAAATTGAAGCTATGTTGAGTATTGCTGTTTTTTGCGAAGATCAAGTGGAATTTAATTTAGGCATTCAGCGATTGAAATTGCGAAATCCTGCCTATTTCTACATGAGTACAGATCCTGCAAATTCCAGAAACTATGCAACCATTACCACGCAAAGCTGGAATGCTGCCAATTTTGTAAACGGGTTAACTCAGGAAACATGTCGTACAGGAGGAAACTACAATGGCAACGGCAATGACAATGGACATCATGCTCAATATGCCTTGTGCGCTGCTTTGCATGCCGCTGAAATTGCTTGGAATCAAGGGGTGGATGTTTATGGCGAAAATCAGGACAGGTATATTGCGGCTTTAGAACTTTTGTCGAAACAATTGACAACAGGTACCATGCAAAATACCTGCGCTGATAATATTACTACAAAAGATTTGTTTAACACCTTTGAAGTAGGGTTCAATCACTACCACAACAGAATGAAATTGGATTTGCCGAATACTTGGTCATTGCTTACGACAAGAGTAAGAATTGCATCTGATTCTGACTGGAATATTTTTCATGAAACTTTAACACATGATTTGGACGGAAGTGGTCCGGCTTGTGACGTTGCTGCTCCAAGTTTAACTGCTGGTCAAAGCAGCATTTCTTATGCTTTGGGCGATGTTGCATCTAAGTTAACCGCAACAGGGACAAATTTACTTTGGTATACTTCACAACAAGGAGTTGGAAGTGCGGTAGCGCCAACACCTTCAACCAGTGTGGCTGGAGCTACAACTTACTACGTGTCTCAAACTGTGAATGGTGTAGAAGGTTGTAAAGCAAGTATCGTGGTAAATGTGCTTAATATTTTTATGATTCCGCGTACAACAGTTGCTCCGGTAATTGACGGAACTATTGAAGCTTTATGGGACGACAATACATACTCACAAAGCTTTACGAAAGAAATTCAACCAGCTATCACCAACGCTGCCGATTTATCTGGTACCTTCAAAGCATATTGGGACAATACTTATTTGTATGTTTTAGGTGATGTGAACGATGATTCAAAATTTAACGACAGTCCGGAATCGTATTTTGACGATGGCATTGAATTGTATATCGACATCAACAATGATAAAGCTGCAACTTATGCTGCCAACGATGTTGCTTATAATTTTGGTTGGAACAATGGCGTGATTGTAGGAACAACACCTGCAACCGGCCGATCAACGACAGGCATTACATATGCAGTTGTAGATAAACCAAATGGATATGTTTTTGAAGCAAGAATTCCATGGGCAACATTGCAAGTAACTCCTGTAGTTAGTCAATTGGTTGGTTTCGATTTTCATGTAAATGATGACGATAATGGTACTGGTAGAGATGGTAAATTGAGCTGGGCTGCTGCAACGGATGATGCTTGGCAAAACCCTGCAATGTTTGGAACTGCAAAATTGGGCGACATCATTTTGTCAACTAGTGCGCAACACATCAATGAAATGAGTAAAATTCAAGTGTATCCAAATCCATCCAATGGTTTTTTTAACATCACAACGATGGAAGCGGTTACAGTGAAAGTGTTTGATAACGTTGGAAGATTGGTGAATGAGTTTAACATGAACGGATCCTACAATTTTGGTAGTGATTATGCAACAGGATTGTACCACGTTCAATTAATTAACAACGATGGTGTTGTTAAAACCTTGAAAATAGTAAAAGAATTCTAATAGTTTTTTTCAGTTGTTTTGGTTTAAATCCGTTCATTGGGGTGAACGGCTTTTTTTTTATTTAACTCTGACCTTTCACTATTGCCGACGGTGCTACGTTATAAAATTCTTTAAAGCGTGTACTAAAATAACCCGGATCGGTATAGCCTACCGTATAAGCAATTTCAGAAATATTTAAATTGGAGTGGAGTAGAAGCTCATGTGCTTTTTGCAATCGGTACATCTGCAACAAATCCAAATGTGATTTACCGGTAATGGCATTTAATTTTCTGTAAAGTGATGATCGACTCATTCCTAATTCAGTGGTCAGGGAGTCAATAGTGAGTTCGCTTTTTTGGTAATGGGTAGAAATAAAACCCATCACTTTTTTCATCAGTTCAGCATCCTGATCATTAGAGGTGTATTCTTCAAAATTATTTTTTTCAATGGAGAACTTGGCGCGCAATTTTTTTACCGAGTCAAGAATGTTGCGAATTTTTAATTGCAGGATTGACGCCACAAAAGGCTTGATAATATAATCGGCAGCGCCGCTTTCATATCCTTTGAGTTGATCTTTTTCCAGCGCTCTGGCAGTAATCATCACCACAGGAATGTGCGAGGTTTCCGGCATTGCCTTTAACTTGGTGCAAAATTCAATACCATCCACCTCAGGCATGGACACGTCGGTGAGTATCAAATCGGGAATTTCAGCTTTGGCAATCTCTAAACCCTCTTTTCCGTTTTCCGCCAAAAAGGTAGTGTAAATGGATTTTAAAAATGAGTTGATGTGATTGCGTAAATCAGCGTTGTCCTCGATAATTAAAATGGAAAATTCTTTTTGTTCTGTTGAATTCATAACTTAGTTTTTAGGGATGATCATTGAAAATTCAACGCCATCGGTGTTGTTGTTTACTTCAATTTTTCCTTTGTGAAGTAGGGTGATTTCTTTAACAATTGCCAATCCGAGTCCGAAGCCCTTATCATTTTTTGAACTGTAAAATGGATCGAAAATTTTGTTTTTCAAACTGTCGGAAATAAATGATCCGCTATTGAAAACCGTAAAAATAATATTGTTATTTTGGAGCGTCATCGAAATGGAAATAGAGCCGCTATTGTTGGTGAATTTAAAGGCATTGATAAGTAAATTGTTGAGCGCTTTATCAATTAAGTGAGGATCGAGAGTAGCAGAACATGCACATAGCGAAGTGCTCAGTTTTATCTTTTTCAAAATGGCTTCGTTTTTAAATCTTGCTACTACATTTTCAACCAATTGTTGAGCGTCGGTGTTGCTCAATTTAACGGTTCTTTCTCCAGATTCTAAATTTTTAAATTCCAACAATTCATTGGTAAGGTCCAATAGATTGTGGGCGTTTTTATCAACGGTGTCGAGCATTTCCAGGGCCTCTTCGTTGTTTTGTATTTTGTCGCGAATTAAATCCAGAGGCGAAAGTATTAAAGTGAGCGGTGTGCGGATATCATGAGAAATGGAGGTGAAAAACTCAATTTTCGCATTGTAAATTTCTAATTTCTTTTGATGCTGAAGTCGTTGCAGCGCCAGTTTATTGCGACTGCGAATGGTTAATGTTAGGAAATAATAGATGAAATAAAGTAAAGCGGTTGATAGTATAGTGTAGATGATATATGCCCATGTTGTTTTGTACCAAGGCGGTAAAATAATGATGTGCAAAGTGGTGCTGTTTTTTGAAATGCTTCCGTTTAAATTTTGTGCTCTTATTTTTAGTTCGTACGAACCAGGGGAAAGGTTGGTGAAGCTGATGGTGTTTTGTTTTCCGAGATCCACCCAGTCGTTGTTGTAGTTTTGCAAGTAGTAGGAATATCTGAGATTTTTAGAGTTGCATAAATCAACAGCGATAAATTTAAACGTAAGAACGTTGTTGGAGTATGGCAGGGTAATGGAGTCCAGCGATTGTATGTGTTTGTGAAAAGCCTTGCTGTCGTTGGCAGTTTGTGAAATGTAGTTCAATTGAAAATCGGTGAGTACTACATCAGGAATGTTTTTTAATAAATGAATACTGTCGGGGTGAAAGAAAGTAAATCCGTTTAAGCTTCCAAATAACAATGATCCATCAATGGTACTTGCAGCGGTATTTTGGTAGAAGGAGTTGCTTGGCAATCCATCGGCCATGGTAAATTGATTGGCTTGTTTTTTTTCCACATCAAATGACGTAATTCCTTCGTTGGAAGAAATCCATATTTTTCCTTTTTTATCTTCGGCGATGCCTTTTAGTAATTTTGGTAAATGATACAATTCGCTATAATGAATAAATGATTTATCGCTTTCGTTGTACAAATCCAGACCGCCATTGGTAATCACCCAAATTCTGTTTTTTTTGTCTTCATAAACACAGCTTACTTGCTTAGATATTAAAGATTTTGCATCGTTGTTTTTGTTTTCAAAGTGCATCAAAGTTTTTCCTTGATTTAAAAAAAGTCCCTTTGAAGTAGAAATCCACACTCGTTTTTTTGAATCTACGTATATGCTATTGCACCATTTTGGATTCGATAAATCGAAAGGAACGTTCAATGAATTTGTGTTGATCCACTTTTTTGTTTTGGTATTGTACAGGAAAACACCTCCGCCATTGGATGCAATCCACAGGAGGGAATCACTTATCCAAAGGCCTTTAATGTCGGGATTGCTTAATCCGTTAGTGTCGTTTCCAGGAAAATGTTTTGTGATTTTATAAGTGGTGGCATCAATACAAGCTACGCCACTGTTCCAAAAAGCCATCCAAATTTCATTGCCTGCACCTTGTTTGATGCTCAATATTTTCGCGTTGTTGAACGAGCTTCCTAAATCAATAGGCGAGTAGGAGTGGGTGATGCAGTTGTATAAGGATAAACCAGCGCCATCAGTCCCAACCAACACAGTTCCATTGTTTAAAGGCAAAAGAGAAGAGATTTTATTTCCATTTGAAATATGAGTAGAAATGGCGGTGTTTTTAAAATTTTCTTTTTGCTTATTATAGCTCAACAATCCATTTCCATGCGTACCAATCCATGTGTTTTCAAAACGATCAATTAAAAAACAAGTACTCGATATTATTTCATGCGAAACATCATCTTCTTTTTTTATGCTGCGACGATCAAATTGTTTTTCTTTTCTATTGAATTTGTTGATGCTGGCGTTGGCTGTAACCACCCATAAATTGCTGGATTTATCAATGAAAAAAGATTCAACTCTGTTGTTGGCAATACTTTTTGGTTCATTGGGATTAAATACAAAACGCTCGGTCAGCGTTTCGTTTTTAATGTCGTAATGATATAATCCGTCATTGTATGTTCCCAACCATAGCGTGCCATCAACATCAATTTCTACACAATGGATATGGTCTTTGATGAGGCCATCAGTTGTAATTTTATTTTCAATGAATTTGAGTTGATTGGATTCTGCATTAAATTTCGCTAAACCGTAAGAGGCAATTCCTAGCCAAATATTTCCGTGGGCGTCACATTCTACAACGCTTAATTCGTAAGCTTTTTTATTGGCATCAACCCCGATTTTTTTTGCGTATGCGACTTGCTTGGATTTGCCATCAATTTTGTACAAAGTATTTCCTGCAACGGCGAAGAGATTGCCCTGACTGTCGTCGCAAATAGAAACAAAAGAGGTGCTGGGTATACCAGGTACGGTTTGAAAAATATCTTGTTCACTATTGTAGTAAGCAATTCCTTCATCGGTGCCCACCCAAATGGTTTTGTTTTTATTTTGAAGTAAACAGTAAATCCAATTCCCTGGAAGTGAATTTTTATTGTTGGTGGATTTAAAATACGATTTATAGTCAGCGCCATCGTACCTGTTCAATCCACTCCAGGTGCCCACCCACAAAAATCCTTTGTCGTCTTCCAGCAAGCATTGTATGTAATTGTCGGCAACACCATCATTTACCGAGTGCACATCCCCATTTATAAAATCGCTTGCAGGGGCAGACACATAGGTTATTAATCCTACGATAAAAAATATAAAGGATGCTAACTTGCTTGCATTCATGTACTCGGTAAAGCTTATAATTTTAAATATATGCTTTTACCGAATAAAACGCGATTTTTTTTTTTACTTATCTACTTCAGCCAGTGCCTTCACCATTATTTCATTGTCGTGAAATCCGCGGAATCCACTAAATCCAACCGAAAACTTTACACCGGATTTAGTGGTCATTGGCTGACCGCCTGCCCATCCGATCAAATCTGGAGCGTCAATTCCATTGGCATTTTCATCAACAACACCGGTGAAAACCATTTTTTCGTACTCTCCGGTTTTAACTCCTGTAAGCCAAACCTGACTCGCCTTGGTCCATGCTACTTTGTAGGATTGGCGCATGCGTGGTTTGTTTGATCCGTACATTCTTCCGTAAACTATTCCGCTTTCGTCAATGATGACCACCGCCACATTGCCGTTGGAAATTGAATTATCAATAGGATCCTGCATGTAAACAGGGATTAGTTTTTCAATGGCATCGAACATTTTATCGACGAACACTTGTGTTTCTTGCTTTGTCATAGATTTATTTTCTACTTGTAAAAAAAACTTTTTTTTAGCGCACCAACCATCACTTGAAATTCGCCCGATTCAGTAACCCATTTTAAATCTTTATTTACAAAGGCCAAATCAGCAGCACTTAATTCAAATACCACCTCTTTAGATGCTCCAGCTTCTAAATTGATTTTAGTGAATTTTCTCAAACGCTTAACGCATGGAGTGATGGATGCAACCAAATCAGAAGTGTACAATTCAACTGCTTCTTTTCCTGCTCGGGTGCCAGTGTTTTTAACGGTTAAGGAAACTTTCAGTACAGCATTTCCTTTCAAGGTATCGGTACTGAATTTTAAGTTTTCGTACACAAAAGTGGTGTAGCTCAATCCGTGTCCGAATTGCCATTGCGGGTTGAATTCATATCCATAAGAATACGGACTTTGTACTTCTACCGCTTCATCCAATAATTTATGATCGTAAGTTAAAATATCACCAGAATATCTTGGGTAAGTGAAAGGTAATTTTCCACTCGGATTTACATCGCCAAATAAAACATCGGCAATGGCAATTCCACCTTGCGGACCAGGCCAGTAGCCCATGATGATTCCAGGACACAATGTTTCAATGTCGCGAACAATACGTGGACGACCTTCTAGCAATACCATGATTACAGGTTTTCCGGACTTAGCCAATGATTTAACCAATTCTTTTTGATCAGTTGGTAATTCCAAATCCTTAATGTTACCGGGAGTTTCGGCATAAGCATCTTCACCAATAGCAGCAATGATATAGTCGTATTGACCAGCAATAGTTGGATTTGCTTCGTACTCTTTAACAGTTAGGTATTTTACTTCACCACTTACTTTTCCTTTAATGGCATCCAATAACGTTAAATCTTTTGCGTCAAAATAACTAGCGTCTTGTCCTTGCCAAGTATACGACCAGCAACCATTCAAACTTGTTTTTGAATTTGAAGTTGGTCCGAGCACCAATACCTTTTTGTTTTTAGCTAAAGGCAAAATGTTTTTTTCGTTTTTCAATAAAGTAATCGCTTCTCTTGCTGCTTCCAAAGTGTTTTCTCTGTACTCTGGTTTTGCCAATTGTGATTTTGCCGATTGCTCTACATAAGGATTGTCAAATAAGCCCAATTCCATTTTCATCATCAAGATTCTTTTTACAGATAGGTTGAGTCTGTCTTCGGAAATTCGACCTTCTTTCACCAAGGCGATTAAGTTTTTAGTGAAGTCGTAATCCATTGGCACAATGCACAAATCAATTCCAGCTGTTACCGATTGGTATACTGCTTCTTTGTAATTTTCAGCTGTTCGGTGACGCTCTACCAATTTTTTTACATCTTCCCAATCGGTGATCACCACGCCTTTAAATCCTAATTCAGTTCTTAAAACATCAGTCAATAAATAGTGGTTGGAGTGAACCGGAATACCATTTACTTCAGCCGAGTTTACCATTACAGTTTTTGTTCCAGCCAAAACTGCTTCTTTAAATGGAGGTAAAAAATATTCGCGCAATTGTATGTCGCTGATATAAGCAGGTGCTCTGTCTCTTCCCGATGCCGGCACTGAATAACCTAAAAAGTGTTTCATACAAGCTGCTACTGATGCAGTTGATTTTAAGTCGGTGCCTTGGTAGCCCTTGATGGTAGCCAAGCCCATCGTTTTAACCAAGTAAACATCTTCACCAAAAGTTTCGGCAAAACGTGGCCACAGTGGTTGACGGCCTGCATCCAATACAGGAGAAAAATTGTAGCGAATTCCGGTTGCTCTGGTTTCAGCAGCAGTTACTCTTCCGCCAAGCGTTGCGAGCAATGGATTACGGGTTGCGGCCATGGCTAAGTTGTGCGGAAATAAAGTTGATCCTTTTGTGTAGTTGGTTCCGTGAACGGCGTCAATACAATATAATGAAGGGACTTTGTGTTTTTCTAAACGCAAGGTTACGCTTTGAATAGTATCCAACAAACGATGCCACTCATCAATGGAGTAGGCGTGGTTCAATACATTTTGATAAGAACCAACATGGTAAGTTTGCACCGATTCTTTGAGCTTTGCCATATCAATAAAAACACTTCCATCTTTTTCATAGGCGATGGTAGACAAAGTCATGTTGGTCATTTGTCCGGCTTTTTCTTCAATGCTCATTCCAGCTATAATTTTATCAATTGTAGCTTCGTTGGTGGTTTGCGCCGACAATCCAAGTCCGAAAACGCTGGCACATATTATTAATATTTTTTTCTTCATTTTATTATTGATTAATGTTGCAACTACTTTTTTTTGGTGACCTTTTTTTTATTGAGACCAAGAGGTAGGTTGACGATCCCAACGATGATATTTAAGCACGTTGGCAAGTTTTTTCTCCAACTTCACGCCATCACTCGACAGCATATTGCTTCTTACATTTTTCATTGATCTCATTCCTGGAATCATGGTGCTTACATTTGGATTTTCCATGATGAAGCGCAAAGCCATTTCAGGTAAGCTCATGTTTAAAGGTAGCAAGGGCTTCAATTTATCGGCGCGTTCCACACTTGAAATTAAATTTTCGGGAACAAAATAAGTACTTCTCCAATCATCGGCCGGAAACACGGTGTCCTTAGTTAAAGTACCAGTGAGTGTTCCTTCATCAAAGGGTACACGAGCAATAACAGCAATGTCTAATTTTTCGCACAGTGGAAATAATTTGTCCTCTGGAGCTTGATCAAAGATGTTGTAAATTACTTGCACTGCATCTATCAATCCGCTTTCTAAAGTTTTTAAGCAATTGTTGGGTTCCCATCGGTTCACGCTAATTCCAAAGCGTTGCACTTTTCCGTCTTTCACTAATTTTTCAATGGCTTTTTTCCATTCGTCTTTATTGGCCCAGCTGTCTTCCCACACATGGAATTGTTGCAAATCAATGCAATCCACTTGCATTTTTTTTAAGCTTTTTTCGGTGTACTCAATAATGTGATCGTAAGGGAAGCACTCCTCCAAGGTGTATTGTGGTTTGGATGGCCATTTAAAATTTTTAGGTGGAATTTTAGTGGCTCCATAAATTTTGGTGTTGGGATGGCGTTTTTTCAGTTTCCCAAAAACTTCATCACTTAAACCTTCTCCATAGCCCCAAGCCGAATCAAAAAAGTTGCAGCCCATTTCCACCGATAAATCTAAGGCAGCATTGTAATCGGATTCCTGAGAGCCAGTCCATCCGCCTAAACCCCACATACCATAACCAACTTCGCTTATTTGCCAGTTGCTTCGTCCAAATCTTCTGTATTTCATTTCTTTAAATTTATTTCTATTTATTTTGGAAAGATACATGCCCATCGCTGAACAGCAATAAAGATTTTGTTCAAATTATTTAATCTTTTGTTCAGGACGATTTTTCAATTTTTATCCTACTAATATATCACTGTCATGTAACTGGCCATTTGATATGATTTTTTTGCTTTGTTTTGGTAGGTAACAGTCCAATAATAGGTACCCGGCGAAACGGTTTGTCCGTTAAAAGTCCCATCCCAAACAGGCATTGAGTCAGGGGTTTGATAGAGCAGGGTTCCCCATCTGTCGTAGACTTCAAATTTATAAAAATCAATATTGGCTAGCATTTCAAGCAGATTGTCGTCGTTCACATTTTTAGGATAAAAATAATCGTTCAATCCATCGTTATTAGGTGTAAATACATTCGGCCAATCAATGGTTACATCCTTGCAATGCTCGCTTACTTGAATGAATTTTTTAGTGGCGCATAAATTGGAGTCGATAACTTTCACCCAGTAATTTCCAGTGTGATGAATCACAATTGAATCGGCATTTGTGGTATTGTCGCTCCATTCAATGCTTTTAGTGCCGTTGTATTTAACGCCTAGTGTTAATTTATCAAAGTCATTGTCGCACATCATCGTATCATTACTTGCTATGGCAAAAGGCAAGTCGTGAACAAGTACTTGTATGCTGTCCATTCCGAAACAGCCAATATTATCGGCCACTTTTACAATGTATTTTCCTGTTTTAGTCGCCTTGTAAGTTGATGCAGTAGAAGAGGGGGTCCATTCATAAAATAACGATGTATTGGTTTGCGGATTTAAAGTGGCGATTTCACCGTCGCAAATTTCAAGGTCATTTCCTAAATCGGGTTTTGGCAAATTATTGATGGTAAGCACGGCTGAGGTAGTTGCTAAACAATTGTATTGATTGCTCACAGTAACAGTGTATTTTCCGGCCACGGTGCTGGTAACTTTTTGCTGATTACCACTTGCAGCATCACTCCATAAATAGCTGTTAAATCCTGCTCCGGCATCAAATATAACATTGGTGTATTCACAAATGGTGGTGTCGCTGATCAATGCTTTTGGTGAAGGATTCACTGTCATATCGCTTGTAGCGCTGCTTGCACATCCGTATGGATTGGTGTATGTATAGGTAATTGAATTTTTTCCTATTGCGGCCAGCGACGGATTGAATTGATTGCCTACAACACCTGATCCAGTGAACTGTCCGCCGGCAGGAGTTGCTACTACAATATTCATCGGACTGTCATTGCGGCACATTGTATTGTTTGTTAATGTGAATGAAACAACAGGAAGTTCGCTCACTGTTAGCATAGCGCTTGAGCTGTTTGTGCAGCCTCGCGAGTCGGTAAATTGGTATTTAATAGTGTTGCTACCGATGGCCGCCAAGCTCGGATAAAAATTCATGCCGCTGATCCCGGCGCCAACCAATTCACCTCCGTGCGGAGTAAATGAAGATACTTTCCATGATGGCTCGTTCACACATAACGAGTTTTTACTAAGGTTCAAACTAACTTTTGGTAAGGCAAAAACAGTAATGGTATCGAAAGCGGTGATGGTGCAAGCGCCAGAAAAATTGTAGGAGTATGAGATGACATGCGATCCGGCTCCTGCAGCACTTGGCGAAAAAATCCCCATATTTACCCCTGCGCCACTATATGTTCCTAACAAAGGACTACCTCCTTTTAATTGCACAGAGGATGCGTCAATACACATTGACGTATTTGATAAATTTACTGCTACCGATGATGGACTAGCAACAGAAATGTTTTTCACTAACTTGTTGCTGCATTTATTGGCGTCGGTGTAAGTATAAGTAATTGCATGAACACCAGCGCCAGCCGCGGAAGGCGAAAATTTATTGCCAGCCACCAAGCCAGCACCGCTTAATATTCCACCTGCAGGTGTTACGGGATTTAAATTAATTGCCGCCTCTTGGATACACAACAACGAATCGCTTAAATTGAAAGACAACTCTGGTAAAGCATATATTTCAAAAGTTCTGCTTGAACTTGCAGGACAACCAGGTGCTGGAAAACTTAAGGTACGCTTTACTTTGTAAATCCCTCCAACAGTGTTGTTGCACGAAAAAGTAAAGCCATCGCCTTCAATTTTTGCTGTGCTGCTGGGAGCTGGAGTACTTTCCAATGACCACGTGCCTGGCAAGGACAAGGAATCAAAATTACTTAAATTCAAAGTTGAATTTCCTGTGCAAAAGTTCGGGAGATTTGCGGCCAATGTGGTGTCGTCGGGATCGCATGGCGCTGGTGCACAGGCCAGGCAGTTTTGATTGAGGGTGGCATTTCCCCAAGTTCCATTCCCTTGTTCGTTGCTGGCACTTGCTTTCTGACAAATATTTGTGCCCGCATTCGCACTCACCGTGTGATTGTTGTTGGAAGACGCAGTGCCCGAATAGCTCAAGCAGGAAATACCTACAGGAGTTTGAATCCAGTTGTCTAAGGAGTGCCACAGCACATCTTTAACTGTGAATGAAGCGCCGTTGCCCTGACAAACACCACCGCTGTTTTGCCAGTCGCCCAATTGGCCGGTGGCAGTTACGGTACCATAATTAGTTAAACTACAGCTGTTGCCGCCAATATTTCCATTAATAGAAATGACGCCACCCACTGCATTCATCACATCATTGGCGCTATTGATGAATAAACCGCTATTGAAATTTGCGCGACCATAATTGTAAATGGAGCAACCTGTTCCAATCACATTAATATTGGTGTTGAATACTGCGCCTTTCTTTATGTAGATGCAACCAGTGTTAAAATTTCCCGAAAAATTGGTGATACCCGAGCAAATAATGATGGTACCACCGTTCACGTTTACAGTGTTGAGATCACCACCGTTGAAATAATAAACAGTTGATGGAAGTACTGTGGTGCCGCTAGCTAATAGTGTACCTGTGCACACTGGTTTAGGAGGCATTGCCTTACATTGACTTTTTAACTGATTGGTAGAAAAAAGTAAAAGAAGTACTAAGAAGAACAGAGTTTTTGTTTTATGTTTCATCCCGCTAAAAATTTGAAATAAAATTTTAAATCATCCCTTGTAAAAAATATAATGTCATTTCCCAGGTGAAAGGTATGGCCTGAACTCAAAAATTGAGTTCGAAAAATTGTCCAAATACTGTAGGATTTTGTTCAATTACATTTCTAATAACCTCGTCACATCAAGTTTAGCGCGGCGAACTTGGTGGTTTTTCAAGGAATACAGAGGTTTTTAGCGTCTTTTTTCGATAAGCTTTGAGATTAAGAGCACAAGCGCAGCTTCGGACTTTTCTATTTAATGAAAGTGTTTTTTTTTTTGCAGAATAAGGAAGTTGAAAACTTGTAAGTAAACATTTAGTTTCGCAGAATCCGTTGGGTTAGATTTGAGCGGCGGGACATATATCTGGAAAGTTTTAAAATAATGCCTATGAAATATTTAATTGTGTTTTTAGTGACAATTCAATTGTCTTGTTTTACTCATAAGATAAAAAATAATGAAAATGATTTTTACTCCTCCTTTGATGAATATTCTTTGGTTCCTTTAAATAAAATTAGTGATGTAGAAAGTTATGGGAATAGAGTTCTTTCAACTCAGACTAAAAATGATTCCTTAATCGTTACTATTTATGATGATAAAAATATATATGATGTTGTATATGTGAATAAAGGTATGTTTTGGTATAATGAATTTCATGAAAATTTTGATAATTTTTCTGAGGATAGTGGGGTAGATACTACATTTAAGTTTTCATTCGAGAAATACATTTATAACGACACAATTATGAAATTAGAATATAATATTCATGAAAATCATAGAGAGTCATTTTACCTTTCGTTTATTACAAAAAGAGATGAGCATTTATTCTATCTAACTGATTCGCTTGGAGAAAGTCTAAATTCTTTTCTTAAATTAAAAGATGTTATAAATCAAAAAGGAAGCTTTCAATATGATGCACTTGGAGTTACGCAAGAGAAATATTACAAATACTTTATTAAAGTGATACATGGCGATACTTTGTTTGAATATGAAAAATTGCCAAATACAAAATATGAATTAGGTTGCCTTCGAAGCGTAAGTGTTATAGATGGGTTTGGGGAATTTGAAATCAAAGGTTATGGTATCATTGATAAGTTTTACCTTGATAATAATGGATCCTTACCTTGCCGATAACCATACTTGGTTGCATCGTTACTAGTGCTTTCGGATATGTCTTTCAGGTTTTAGCGCAGCGCACTAGCGTCCGAAATAAATACATAGTTAATCTAATCAGGACGATAGATCCTTCCTTCGTCAGGAGGACAACCACTCTTAAATTATACTTTTCCTTACACTCTGGCTGTCCTCCTGACGAAGGAAGGATCTATCGTCCTTAACATACAAAAGAGAATGGCAATGATTTTCAACTACAAAAAAGGAAAACGATTTGAAATCGTTTGAAAATTAAAATGCAATGAAAGCTATATTTAACAAGTGCTTTAGAGAAAATTATTTTGTTTATTTCGGTAGCTAGTGAGCGCAGCGTAATCTGAAATGTTTTTATTAGTGATTTTCAATTGAGATGAGTTTTCCCTTGCCATTATTTAACCTGCACTTCTTCCAGTCTCCTAATTAACGCGAATAACATTTTAGAAAGTTCTTCCAGTTGATTGTAATGAAGCTGAAAACATTCTTTCGTAATAAAATCTGTTTCAGTCAGATATTCTAAAATCGCAACGCATTCAAATGCGCTTCCTCTTGCAATAACCATGAAATTCCTT
>JAPLEZ010000015.1 GCA_026390935.1 Bacteroidota bacterium | reverse complement strand
AGGCAGGGAGATGGATTAATTATTCTTTTATTCCATCTCCCTCCTTCCCGCAAAAAGGCCTGCTCGCCCCTCTCCTCCGAGAGGGAAGCCCACACCCTGAAAACCATACTGGAAGATATACAAACATTTTTTATGAGCGATAATTCAACACAAAACCCCCTCTACCCCATCTTTCTTCTCCCAGAAAGACTCAACGTCCTCATTGTTGGCGGTGGAAATGTTGGATTGGAAAAACTGACTTCTCTTTTGAAAAGTAGTCCGAAAGCTCAAATAAAAATGGTGGCTACTTATTTTCTTCCTGAAACTATTGAGCTGGCGAAAGAATTTAATATTACTACAACGGTAAAGGCCTTTTCAAAAGAAGATTTAGAAGATGTGAACATAATGTTTGTCGCCATCGACAGCAAAGAAGAAAGTAAAAATATCCGCAACGAAGCGAAGAAAAAAAACATATTGGTCAACGTAGCCGACACTCCAGATTTATGTGACTTCTATTTGGGGTCGGTGGTAACCAAAGGCGATTTAAAAATTGGTATTTCTACCAATGGAAAATCACCAACACTGTCAAAAAGAATCCGCGAATATTTGGAAGAAGCTATTCCCGATTCAACTCAACAAGTAATTGATAACTTAGGCGAAATAAGAAGTAAATTAACCGGGGATTTTAAAAGTAAGGTGGAGCAACTGAATGAAATCACTAAAAATTTAGCAAAAAAAAAAGAATAAACTTAGATCCTGAAACAAGTTCAGGATGACAAATGTGAACCATACTTTTAAGTAATGCCCGCTAATGTCATCCTGAACTTGTTTCAGGATCTAAAATAAACAAACTCAAAATGCTCAGCGATAAAGAAATACAACGCTACGACAGACAAATGATTCTACCTTCTTTCGGAAAAGAAAAGCAGGAGAAATTAAAAGCTGCATCTGTTCTGGTAATTGGTGCGGGAGGTTTGGGCTGTCCGGCTTTACAATATTTGACTGCAGCTGGTGTTGGTAGAATTGGAATTGTGGATGGAGATATAATTGAAGCATCCAATTTACATCGTCAGATTTTATACAACAGCTCCGACATCGGCGCCAACAAAGCCGTTAAAGCCGCAGAAAAAATCAATGCCTTAAATCCTTTTGTAAAAACAGATATTTACAGCGAGCATCTCACTACCGACAACGCCCTTGAAATCATCAGTGGCTACGATATTATTTTAGACGGAACTGATAATTTCCCAACGCGTTATTTAATTAACGATGCTTGTGTCATCCTCGGAAAACCCAACGTTTTCGCCTCCATCAGCGAATTCAGTGCGCAAATAAGTATTTTCAATTATTCAACTCAGGCGCAAAGAGGCGTAAATTACCGAGACCTCTATCCCACTCCACCTGCAGCAGGTGAAGTTCCTTCCTGCGCTGAAGCTGGTGTAATTGGTGCACTTCCTGGCATTGCAGGAACAACGCAAGCGATGGAAACCATCAAACTCATTACAGGAATTGGCACTCCATTGATCGACAAACTCTGGATTTACGACACCCTGAACAACATCAGCAACATCATTGAATTAAGTATTGACCCAACGCAGACTCCTATTAACGAACTGATCAATTACGAACTTTTCTGTGGAAACCCTGAAAACATTGAAGAAATTGAAGCGTCAGTTCTTCAACAAAATCCTGAAAAATATCAATTGATTGATGTGCGCACGGAAGAAAAACACAAAAACAAAAACATTGGCGGACTACATATTCCCATTGATGAATTAGAAAAAAAGTTAAAAGATTTAGATAAAAATAAGTCGTATGTTTTATACTGCAGCTCAGGAAACAAGAGCAAAAGAGCCTCAGAAATAATGCTGAAAAATGGCTTTGAACATATACTAAGTTTAAAGGGTGGTCTAAACAATTACGAGTAAAATCAATTATATTAGTACCTACAATGAATATAGACGAACTCAATATCAAATACGCAAAACTTACTCCCGAAGAAAGAGTTGCTGAATTATACAAAGATTTTGCACCAGAAAAAGTTTTGTTCACCAGCTCCTTCGGTACCACTGCGGCTATTTTATTGCACATGATTACTAAAGTGAATCCTAAACAAGTCATTCACTTTCTAGATACCACCTACCATTTTCCAGAAACTCAGGAATACAAAAGTCTTTTAAAAGATCAACTGAATTTAATCGTTCAGGACGTATTGCCAGAAGCATGGAAAAACGAGTTCACCAAAACCGACGAAACCTGGAAAAAAGATCCTGATTTGTGTTGTTCAATCAACAAAGTTGAACCTTTGGATGTGATCAAACCAAATTACGATATCTGGATTTCGGGATTGATGGGCGGACAAAATACGCACCGCAAAACCCTGAATGTATTTGAGAAAAAAGACGATATCATAAAGTTTTATCCTATCATCGATTTCAAGCCAGAAGACGCTACTGCATACTTTGAAAAAAACGCTTTACCTAAGCACCCATTGGAAGATCAAGGTTACAGCTCAATTGGCTGTACCCACTGTACCGTAAAAGGTAAAGGTCGCGAAGGAAGATGGATCAATAAAAACAAAAGCGAGTGCGGTTTGCACATTTAATAAACAATCATGGATTACGACGCAATTGACCACCCTGAATCAGAACAAGAGATTTTAGATCATCCAAACTTTTGGATAAGGTTTGCAGCTTCTTTTCTCGATGTCATAATTGTATCGCTTTTTATTGCTGTGCTATTTGTTTGCTTTTTTGCAAACAAAATTGTTGCCGACTTAAAAGCAATTGAAGCCATCTTTTTGAGTGAAGATTTTATTGTATTCGGCTACATCACCAACGCTTGCAGCGCTCTGTACGAAATTATCATGGAGTCTTCATCAAAACAGGGTACTATTGGAAAAATGGCTCTAGGAATTTATGTAGGCAATGAATCAGGAGAAAGAATTTCTGTGGTTGATGCCTTCAAAAGATATCTCGCAAAAAACTTTTTTCTTCTGTTGTTGATGATACCAGCTCTTCAATCACTAGATCTGATGTTCAACTTTTTATTTATCGCAGGCTGCATGCTAGCAGTGTGGGATCCACGCAAACAAGCCTTGCACGATAAAATTGCGGGAACTTATGTTTTTGTGAAAAAGTAGGGCTCTTCTATTAATTAATTCAAATTTCCAGACTATCTTTCCAGATAATCAATTTTAATCTTTAATAATATGGAACAAGCTTTAGATGCCCATGAATTTGAAACGCAAGAAGTCGCAACACATCGTTTTGCTGGATTCGGCATCAGATTCTTAGCTGTAATCATCGACGCAATTCTCCTGTTCATTCTACAGATAATTATGCAACTGGTATTTTTCGGAAAGGTCATTAGCTTTGATCCGAAAGCAGCGATGGAAGCGCAGCGAGAGTCATTAGGAATGTATATTTTGTACAACATTGTCGCAATTGGTATCGGATTCCTATATACAACACTGATGATTGCTTCCGTAAAACAAGCTACTCTTGGTAAAATGGCAGTTGGTATTCGTGTGGGAAAAGAGAATGGTGACAAACTCACTTTCATTAATGCTGTTGGAAGATACTTTGCCACTTTCATATCGGCAATCATTATAGGTATTGGATACCTGATGGTTCTGTGGGACAAAAAGAAACAAAGTCTGCACGACAAAATGGCTAGCACCTATGTGTTTTACAAATAATGATTCACATAAAAAACCAAAACTTTAAATCAATCCCCTCGATTTCAATTGCATGTACTTATTAATTGCATTCACCGACAAATCGTTTGGCTTGTTCACCACCACTTGAATTCCGTAATTTTTAAGCTCCTGCAAAATCCTGTATTTATCGTGAATGAATTTTTCGGCGATGGTAGTGAGATAAATATCTTCCATGGATTCGGCCGGCTGCTTGCTGTATGATTCAATCTCTGTGTTTTCAAAAATCATAAGCACCAATAGATGACGCTGATTGATTTTTCGCAATAAACCCAGCACTCTTTTGATGGCATGTAAACTTTCGAAATTGGCGAACAAAAAAATCAGACTCCTATTTTTCACCACATTGTTCAGCGTTAAAAACAAATGTTCATAGTTCGCTTCCAAATGATTTTCTTTCTCCTTGTACAAGTTTTCCAAAATCAATCCGAGTTGTTTTGTTTTGCTATCGGCTTTTAAAACGGTTTCGGTTTTATTTGAAAATGTGATCAAGCCCATTCTGTCGTCTTTCTTCAATACCATATTCGACAAAGCCAAAGAAGTATTGATGGAATAATCCAGTAAACTCAAGCCATCGAAAGGAAGCATCATGGAGCGACTTTTATCAATCACACAATAAACACTTTGCGATTTTTCATCTTCGTATTGATTCACCATCAAATTATCCTTCCTACAAGTGGCCTTCCAGTTGATGCTGCGAATATCATCACCGTCGACGTAATTTTTAATTTTCTCAAATTCGTAGCTATGGCCCAACCGACGAAGTTTACGAACACCATATGCCGTTGCAGTTTTATTAGACAGCATCAGCTCGTATTTTCTCATCTGCAAAATAGATGGATATACTTTCACTGTCACCTCATTGGCACGCTGAAGGCGGTATTGCAACAAACCTATACCAGAGCTCACAAACACATTCACTTTTCCAAAGTGGTAAGCACCACGCAATACCGGTCGGAGTTTATAAGCGATTTCCTTTGATTTTCCGCTAGAGACTTTAAGTGCTGTTTTAAAATTTCTTTCCTGAAATTGTTCAGGAATTTCATCGTACACTTCCATGCGCAAAGCAAACGAAAAGCGATTGTGAACTACTAAAGTCACAGCGTTTTCATCAGCCAACGAAAAATACTCAGGTAAAATTCTTTCGCATTCCACCTTTGCGCTCGCACTAAATGAAAAGAAAACATCAATCACCGTTACAATTACCAATGCTATTAAAAGCACTTGCGAAACCACGAACAACGAAGGCAATAGGAAGCTAGCGCAAAAAAGAATGACAATCAGCGCGCAACCCCAAAAGAAGCGATTGGATAAATATAGACCTTTGATTATCCTCATCTTGGCACTTCAATTTTTTGAATCAAAGCATTGATCACATCTTCTTCCTGAATGCCTTCTAGCTCTCTGTCGGAAGACAAAACTATGCGGTGGTTCAGTACCGGTCCGGCTACAAAACGAATATCATCAGGCGTAACAAAACTTCTTCCGCTCAAGGCAGCCAAAGCTTTCGACGCTTTTAAAATTGCCAGTGACGCACGTGTTGACGCACCTAAAAATATATCGCCATTGTCTCTGGTTTGACAAACCAACTTAGCGATGTAATCAATCAAGTCGTCTTTGATGTGTACTTTCTCTACTATTTCTTTGCACGTTTTTATTTTAGCGGCAGTGAGCACAGGCTTCACTTCGGCGCTCAAACGCGATTCAAAATCTTCTTTGAATCTTCGCAGAATTTGTTGTTCCTCCACCAAAGTAGGATACTGCAATTTTATTTTAAACAGAAAGCGATCCAACTGCGCTTCGGGCAATTTATATGTTCCCTCCTGTTCCACCGGATTTTGGGTAGCTATGATGAAAAACGGAAAGGCCAGCGGATAGGTTGTTCCATCCACACTCACTTGTTTTTCTTCCATTGCCTCAAACAAGGCAGCCTGAGTTTTGGCGGGAGAACGATTGATCTCGTCGATCAAAATAACGTTAGAAAAAATTGGTCCCTGCTTAAATGAAAATTCCGAAGTCTTCATGTTGAACACCGACGTACCAATCACGTCGGATGGCATTAAATCGGGTGTAAACTGAATTCTTGAAAAGCCAACAGATAAGGTTTTAGCCAGCATTTTTGCCGACAAAGTTTTGGCAATTCCGGGAACGCCCTCCAGCAAAACGTGACCGCCTGTAAGCAATCCGATCAACATCAGATCCACCATTTTATCCTGACCAACGATGACCTTTCCAATTTCTTTTTTAATGAGAATGGTCGCTTCATGAAGCTCAGCGATCTCCGTTTCCAGTCGGTTGTCCTTCACAATATTTTCAGTTCCCTCGTTCATTTCCGTTGTTGCTTCCATAATTATTTACAGTTTTTATAAAAATTTTGAATGATGCTATTAAATTCCAAAAGCTCATGAGCTGTTATGTTTTCCATGAGATGAATGCGATTGTATTTTGTAAATAGAGATGAGATAATTTCTTTATCCACTCCAGAAGTGAAGGCCAGCTGATCAACCTTCTGCTCCATATCTTTTTGCAAATTCACTTTGTACTTGGTACGAATGAAATGAATAAAGTGCTTCATCTTCAACTGAGCCACTTTACGATGATTGTTTTGCATGTAATACAACTTACCAATGGTTTCAATAAACATGATAGATGTATTGGTATTGGGCTCAATCACCGGAATAATTCTTTGTTTTCGTTTGGCTCGAAAAACAATGTAAAGCACCACGGCTAACAGGCAAATGTAATAGGCCCAGCGCAAACTTTTTTGAGATAGAATAAACGACAATGGAGACTTTTTGTCTTCTTCTTCGCTTTCTGGATCGGCGTTGATTTGACTGTAATCGTCCCAATAAATATCACCTTCAGGTAAAAAAGAAAAAACCTTTTCGGCGTATTCGCGCCCCGAAGGCGTAATCACAAAATAATTGGTTAATGCCAATGGAACAGTGTGAAAACAAATGGTTCCTTCGCCAAACTGCATCTTTACAAAATTTACATAAGTGGTATCCGCTTCCACTTTTTCATAAGTGCCCAAAGTTTTGCTGTAAATCACGCTATCTAAGCTCACCGAAATTCCACTCCATAAATACGACGTATCTTTTTTACCATATCGATACATCGCGCAATTGTAGGAACTGTCGCTACCATCAGAAATTTTAAGTCGCAAATCAGATTTACTGTAAAAATGATTGCATGCCCTCGCATTTAAAAAAGATCCACTACTCAACTTATTTAAGAAAGAAGTCGGTAATTCTTTGGCAGAAATAAAAGCATTGTTTCCTTTCGCAACAAAAGCCAGCAAAGAATCTTCGTCCTCGGGCGACCAATATATATAATCCGATACGCACACGTAATTACCTAGCTTCTCTTCCGCACCAGAAGGTAAAGCCTTATGAACGGGCTCCTTTAAAACGGTAAAATTTTGCTTTGGAAAATAATTATCTAACAACTTTGAAATTGCATAGGTACCGTATGGTTCTTTATAATCCATGTGGTAATACTCCGTCCATTGAATTTCCTTTTCATCGCTAGTACTTGGCCAGAAAACAAAGGCCAACACCACTAGCGCCAATGCTATTGAAACGAAGATCGCTATTACTCTTCCCTTATTCATTTCTTAACGGAATTTATAGCTTTAATAAAATCTTCAAATAGTGCAGAGGCGGCAGAATAGTTGGATGCATCAACAGCTATATCACCATACCATACTTTTTCAAACAAACGGTTGACTTCAAAAAATCGACGGTAAAGCGAATGTCCGTGCAAGGCTTGTAAAAACTCTCTGCTGATGCTATTTTTTTTCAGCACAATTAAATTTTTGGTGTGCAAATCGCGAAGCACGATGAGATAATAAATTCTAATTGCTTCGCGGTAGGAAGACGCTTTTGACAAGTCGAGTAGCATTGCTTCCAAATTCAGCTCGGCGATATTTTCTGGAATAAAATCAGACACTACACTTTTGTCACTTTTAATTTTATAATTTTTTGGTGAGCTGTATCGATGACGAATAAAAAGGATTAGCAGAAAAACTGCAACAGCTCCGATAAATACCCAAAAAATTATTTTCACTACTGCCGGATTGATATTCCAATTGGGATCCTTTAAAGAATCTGGCTTCTTATTGACATTATTGTTCTTTTCCTCTTCAATACTATAATCCAACTCCTTTGTTAACTTTTTCCATTTCGCTTCATCAAACTCGTGCTGCTTAACATTTTCTTCTTCATATGCGCTTGCAGGAGTGTAGCTTTCTGTATACACCAGCGAATCACTTTGCGCAAAAGCAGGCGCAGCCAGAAGCAACAGAACAATGAAAGAAATATGTTTGCACAGCACTTTCATAATTATTTCTGTCCGAAATTTTGAATTTTACTGTTTAAGTCGTTGGCTTCTCCAATTTCCTGCAAAGTATAAAACAGTATGCTTGAGCTAAAGGCAAACAATGACGCTATCAAATAAATGAAAAGAAAACCGATGAGCAGCCAAATCCCATTTACGATCAATGTTAAAAGCGCTGCATCCAAGTTAAAGTTCATTTTAAAAAAAGTTATGTACAAGCCCATCAGCGGAGAATGCGCCAACAGGTGCAAGATGAAACTGAGCACGCCGATGCACAAATACACCCACAACATTTTACCCACCGACTGCTTAAAAAAGAAAAAGAATTTACCAATGCCAAGCACTCCCATTTTGTAAAACAGAAACTGAAGCAGTGTAATCAAAGGCCAAAAACAAAAGAATAAAAAAACAGAAAATCCATTATAAAACAGCAACAAACTCAGTAGCGCCTGGAACATCAAAATCAGAAAAAATGATTTTTTAAAAAGCTCCAACGACAATAAAAATCTCCAAAAAGGTTTGGGATTGATTTGCGCTTCTTCACTTTGAATTAAATAAAATGCCACGAAAATACTGAGGGAAAAGGCAAGTACATTGATGACAAATAAAATTGGATAGGAATAGAAATCGAAAAAATAAACAAAGCCAAAAAACAAATCGAAGGCTCCATCAACATGCTTTGATTCTTCAAGAAAATAATTCCCTCCGAAAAAATAAATCAGCAGTACCGACAGTAAGGCCAGGAAAAATGAAAAGCGAAATATCTTTTTGAAATGGCGAGAATACAGGGTGAAAGTATCGGCCACAATTTGCGCCGACGATTTCAACTCGCTGAAGTCAATGCTTTGTTTTGGCCAAGAAAACACCTGCTCGGCCTCAAAGGATTTATCAAAACCCTGTTTCGATTTATGGTAAGGATACCAGATAAAATACCAAATCAGAAATAGCAAAGAAAGAATGATCACCATCAATCTTATCCAAAAAGGAGCATCAGTAAAACGGGTATAAAAACTTTCAATGATAGCGGCAATCACCAAAACAGGCACCACACCTAAAAGCACCCGCACACCACTTTGGGCTGCCAAAAAAAACGACTGTCCGCGAGAATAAGTCGATGGAAAAACCAATCCCTTCCCCAAGGTAATTCCCGCTCCACCAGCAATTACAATTGATGCAATTTCAAGCGTGCCATGCTGCCAAATGGTTAATGCGGAAGTGCCCAAAAGATTGTGCTGATAAAAGAAATACTGAAAAGTGCCGAGCATCACTCCGTTAATTATCATGAAAACAACCGATCCGGCCGAAAAGAAAACACCTAAAATAAAAGTGAGAAATGCTACACGAACATTGTTAATGGTAATTCCCAAAAACATATCCACTTCACCACGCGATTTGTAAATCGCCATAGGATCACCTTTCTCTATGTTGTTCAAAGTTTCATGGACATATTCCTCACCCAAAATTTGTGCAGGGAAATGGGAATCATAAGCGGTAGAAACAACCCCAATTAAAACTGCCAGTAAAAAAATCACCATTGAAATCAATAGGTCTTTTCTCGCCATAAAAATGGAGTGCGGTAGCTCTTCTAGCCAAAACTGCACGAAGCGATTTTTCTTGACGTACTTTACTCCATTGAGCTTTTGAAATATTTTTTGCGCCAAGCCATTCAAAAAAACGGTCACCGATCGGTTGGGATAAAAAGTGCGGGCATACGACAAATCATCGGTCACCTCAATAAACAATTCGCTCAATTCCTCGGGATCATGCTTATTGCTTTCGAGAACCTTTTCGAACTTCGACCATTTTTCTTTATTTTGCTCTATGAATTTTGTTTCACGCATGAAGTAGTAAAAATAATATTTCCTTGAGAACCATCGATATACAAACCACACAAAAAGTAACCGTCAATTACCAGTTGGCTACTTTTTGGGAAAGATTTCTGGCTTTGGCTATCGATTTAACCATGCTAGCAGTGTTTCTGGGGCTTTTCAATTTATTCCTTTTGTTTTTCGACCAAGGTGGTGCTGTGGAAATTGTAAGAAATGTAATCATTGCCATCGTACTTTATTTTCACGCTTTAACCTGCGAAATCTTTTTTAACGGACAAACACTGGGCAAACTCGCTTTGGGAATACGCGTTGTGAAGCTAAATGGAAGTAAATTAAACATTACCGATTGTGTCATTAGATGGTGTTTCCGACTCATAGACGTATTCCTCTCCTGCGGAGCCATTGCGGCCGTCACCATGAATTCCACCAATAAGGGTCAACGTTTGGGAGATTTGCTTGCCAACACAACAGTAATTAAATCGCGCTCAAAACTCAACTTTAAATTAAAGACCATCCTTGCCATAAAAACAACCGAGAGCTACAAACCGCAATATCCGCAAGTAAAACTGTTTAAAGAACAGGAAATGATTTTGGTAAAAACAATTTTAGAAAGAGTAAAAAAACACCCCAACCCAGCTCACCAGAAAGCCTTGAACGATATAGTTGATAAAATTGTCATTCAACTGGATGTCACTAAACCCAAAGACAAAGTAGGCTTTTTAAATACTTTGATAAAAGATTATATCGTGCTCACGCGATAATTATTGATATTGAGATAAAGCACCACTGTGCTTTTCAATAATAAGTCCTTTTAACTTATCAGGCTGTATCACTTTCACATTAGCGCCATAACTCAGTATTTGCTCCACCAACTCATGCGTTATGGTGATTTTTAATTTTACCGTAATGGTCTCTTTACTTTCTTTCACAATTTGCTGACTAGCATGCAAAGGCTGCGTTTTAATGTATTCGCCCTGCAAGGCTTTAAACTCAAGAACTACCTCTACCGGCGCTTCATCAATTTGTGTGATGCCAAAAGAATATTTGAAAAACGAAGCGGCATCAAATTCCTTAGGAGCAACATAAGTTTCCTTTGATGCTTCCAGCTTCACTACTCTATCCAGTCCGTAAGTAATCACCTTTTTCTTGTCTTCGTGAAAGCAGATAAGATACCAGCGATGCTTGTATTCTTTGAGCAAGTAGGGATGCACAATGTTTTGCGATGGCAATGCTTTTCCAAAGCTTTTGTATTGCAAATTCAACTTCAATTTTTCTTTAATTGCTGAAAGAATGGTTGGCAAATATTCCCCTCCCGACGGTGCTTCCATTTGATCAAACTGAACGAACTGAACAATGGCTTCGTCCTTCACTTCCGAAGAAATATTCAAGCGGTTAAAAATTTTATCGATGGCAAAGCGAAACTGCTTAAACATATCGTTGTCCCTAAATTGATAAAGCGTTCGGGCAGCAAATTGAATGGCAGATAAATCATCGTCGTTTAACGGAATATCATCAATGGAATAAGACGCATCTTCATAAAAATACCCCTTCTCCTTTTTACTAAATTTGATGGGTGCGTGATAGCCCAACTCATCGTCTTCACGCATGGCGCGCAAATCTTTTTCAATGGTGGATTTTGAAATAGCGTCCCCCATATCCGAGCCGTACAGCGCCTCTTCGCAGGCCGCCATCAAATCATCAATGGTGGGATAAGGCTTGTATTTATTCCTTAAACGCTTATCGATGATGCGGTAGCGGAGCAGTGCATGTTTGTTGGATGCCATTTACCAAACCTGAATTTCCTGAATCAAATTTTGCTTTAATTCAGCATTAATTTTTTCAATAATTTTTGATTTCATCATCATCAGCTCATGCTTGAGCGGCGCCGACTTCACTTTGATGTGCAACACGCCTTTTTCCAATTTCAACTTGTCGGTTTCTTTGGCGACATAAGGCCCCATCATGTCTTCCCAGATTTTTTTAATTTCCACCTGGTTCAATCCAGCGCGCAAACGGTATGCATCCAGTAATTCCTGAATCGCCTCCTTTATAGTTGATTCATTTTTTTTCCTCATGCCACACTCTTTTTACACTGCCTTTTTCAATCTCAAACATTTTGTGTTCACCACGCACTGTTTTGAGCAATTGCTCAATTCTTTCGGGATGTGTATCGGTAATGAATATTTGTCCGAACTTGCGAGAGTTCACCAAATCCAGCAAATGCATCACACGATTTTCATCCAACTTATCAAAAATATCGTCGAGTAATAAAATTGGATTCACTTTTTTTATCTGTTTCAAAAACTCCATCTGCGCTACTTTTAAAGCAATGAGATAGGATTTTTGCTGACCTTGCGACCCAAATTTCTTGAGCGGATGTCCACCTATATTGAACTGCAGTTCATCCTTATGAACACCAACTGTACTGAACTGTTTGCGCAAATCATCGTCGGCCGAATTTTGCAGTAACTGAATAAAATCATTTCCTTCCAGTTGCGATTGATACACCAACTCAACCGCTTCTTTTTTACCAGATATAATTTGAAAATATTCCTGAAAAATTGGTTCAAAACGCTCAATAAAGGCAGCTCTTTTCTCAAAAATATATTTACCGTGAATGGCCAACTGTTCGTTCCATATAGACAGTGATTCTTCATCATAGCGACGTTCTTTAAAAAACAATTTCAGCAAAGCATTGCGCTGCGCCAAAGCCTTGTTGTATTGAATTAAATGATCCAAATACTCCTTATCGTATTGTGAAATAATGCCATCAATAAATTTTCTTCTCTCCTCACTTCCTTCGTAAATCAGTATACTGTCGGAAGGGGAAATCATCACCAAAGGATATCCGCCAATATGATCGGCCAAACGCTCATACTCGGCCTTATTTTTTTTAAATACTTTTTGCTGACCTTTCTTTACACCACAATAAATTTTATCTACCTCGCCTTGCTTTTCAAATTCACCTTGGACAAGAAAAAACGATTCATCGTGCAACACATTCTGACTATCAGATGGATTGAAAAAACTTTTGCAAAACGAGAGATAATAAATGGCATCCAGGATATTGGTTTTCCCTTCGCCATTGTTGCCCACAAAGCAATTTACCTTATCGTGAAACTCAAATTCAGCTTCGCGATAATTTTTAAAATTTACAAGGGATAAACTTTTTAAAAACATCTTATTAATGTTGAATGTTGAATTATGAATGTTAAATATTCATCCTCCAACATTCATAATTCAAAATTAATATTCTCCTACACTCAACATCACTAAAGTACAAGCCTCCAGAGTTTCTACTCCAGCCTTGGCTAAAATCATTTCAAACTCAGGATTTTCGGTTCCCGGATTAAAAATCACTCTCTTGGGATGTAATCCTACTATGTACTGATAATAGGAAGACTGATTTTGCGGACCAACGTACATCGTCACAGTATCAACACCCGCTACCTCAGGCATTCCAGTAAGTATGACTGATCCATTGATTTCACCCGCTTTAATTCCCACGGGAACCACTTCGTGGCCGTAGGATTTCAACTTTTCTGTCGCTTTATAAGAATAGCGCTCAGTATTAGTTGATGCGCCTATGATCACCGTTTTTTTACCCATGCCTTAAAGATAGCAAATAGGCTACGTGCTGGCGACTTAAATCGGAAAGTTTTTTTCAACCGCCTATTTTTCGCAATAAAGGCAATTGGTAACGCAGTGTTAGCGCCATGTTATAAGCAGAGACGCCATAACTGGTTGTTGTTGCTATATAAGGATCACCTGCAGTAGATACAGGGGAATGGTAGTTAATCACATCACTTAAACCATAGGCGCCACGAATTCCAACCGAAAACGAGGAGTTGATTAGATAGTCTAGCCCAAAAGTAGCATTGCACCACAACCTATTGTAATTGTAAAAATCATTGAATTTGGATTCGCTTTGCTTAGAAGACAAATACCCATTAAACTCAATAGTGTTTTCAGATTTAACCACGTTATGAAATATATATTCCAAGCTCATACCAGCAGCCACACGAAGTCTCTTGTATCGGTATCTCAGCTCAATAGGCACAACAATACTTCCTGTAATGATATCTTTTGTGCTTAAGGAACGAGAGCCTGTGACTGTGTTTTTTGCGCTCACTACATCAAAATTCACCGTATCTGCCGCTGCTACTGTTGAAGTTGACACTAAAAAGGTTGAAGTGTTGCCAGAAATAACTAATGGCACCCACTTTTGATTATTAGCCACTGTGTTGTACTGAACCACAGTATCCACATTGCTGGTAGCGTAAGCTTTTATTCTTTCTGAACGACACAACGATGTGTATGCATTGTATTGCAAGCCAGCAGCAAGTGACCATCCTGCATTTAAATCTTTCGCCACCATTGCTCCTACATTAGCTGAAGCAGATATCGTATTGTGCCCTCCACCTCCGAGCGCCTGCAGAGAATACGAAGGTGTTGCCATCACCGAAGTATAAATTTCAACATTGGATAAAAAATTGCCTTTTAACTTTAAGGGAGTCGATGCCAATTGCATATCCTCTACCACAATTGATTTGTCAATTTCCTTACCTGTTGCAACAATAGGTGCTGTAAGCATTGAGGTATCAGTCAAAACACTTGCTTCCACTCCAACAGAATTCTCTACCAAAGACATTTCAATGCTGCGATTTTCTTCCACAAGAATAACAGCGCTTGCACTATTTTCAATCTCTTTCTTTACTGTTTTTTCCTCATGAGCGCGTACTGAAACATTCACAGGCTTATTAGCTTGCACATTCTCCTTTGGTGAATGAACTTGCTTTTGCTTTTGATCCTCAGTAAAATTATTTTTCACTTCCGTTGAATTCAAATTATGAGTGCCCTTTGCAAGTGATTTATTATCAACTTGCACCTCATTTTCACTAAATGTAAAAAACAAGCTACCCACCAATACCACAGTAGCTGCTACACCAACAAGCGAGTACCACCACAAAGCTCTTCTGCGCTTTTCCTCCTCTACAATAAGCGCTTCCGCTTCTTGCCAATATTCAGGTTTGTATTCAAAACCCGAAATATTTTCTTCTTCCTTCTTCATTTTAAAAACAATAAAATGGTAAATAATCCTGCTACATATTTTTTAAGTATTTCTCGGGCATTTGAAACGTGCCATTTAGAAGTACCTGTTGACATTTTTAACAACTCACTAATCTCCTGATGCGAAAAGCCTTCCAAGGCAAACAAACTGAAAACTTTTCTCGACACCGGAGGAACTTTTTGTAATATTTTTTCTACTTGCTCATTTTCCAATTGACGTAATCCACTATTCTCTGAGTAAGTGCTATGCTGGTACTCTCTGCTTTCCAGTTCTATCGACGAATCTATTACTTTTCGCAATCGCTCCTTTTTGCGGTACTCATCAATTAAAGTGTTGATAGCGATACTTTGCGACCATTTTTTAAAACATTTTTCGTCGTCGTATTTGTCTAAGCTGAAAATTATTTTCACAAAAGACTGATTAAACAACTCCCTGGCTAATTCTTTCTGACGAACATATTTGTAACACAAAGGCATAATCAAATGAAAGCAGTGCTCATGCAGCTCCGCCTGCGCTCTTCTGTCGCGCGCAATACATTTTGCAATTATTTCCTTTGAAACAAACTCCATCAATTGGTTTTATAAAAGAGGGAACAAAGTCCCTCTTTTATGTTAAGTTAAAAACTAGACCATTAATACACAATTCTATTTACCTTCGAATAAGAGTATATTACCACCTGTCGGCTTAAGTAAACAAGGACCTGGACTATAGAACTTAACTCCAGCTGCTTCAGCCTCGCACGAATTTCCATAGGTAACAAAATTACAACCGCAAACCGGTGCTTCGTAGGCAGGGCATATTGCATCCAAATTAATCTTTGACTGATCTATACAATCTGCAGTAGGATCAATGATTCCTCCACACTTTCCATCGGTGTAATGTAAAATTCCAGCTCTTGCAGCCTCGCATGAATTTGAATACGAACGGCCATCACAACCGCAAACAGGTTCGTAAAGAGCTATACAGCTCGTATTATCAGGCCATGGAGTGCCATGACATTCGTTTATTACAGGAGGCTCAATTATTTTACAGGCTCCTTTAGAATAAACTGTTGCCCCAGCTTTTATAGCTTCACAATAATTAGAATAAGTAATACCATCATTTCCACAAACAGGTTCGTAAACAGCAAGGCATGGCTCATCTTTTATTTTACATGCTCCCGGAGTATAGCTTTTAACACCGTAGGTATACATCGCTTCTTCAGGACTATCATAAGTCACGTTATCACATCCGCAAACTGGATTAGGATAGGGCTTGCAAAAAAACTGCACACTTCCAATCAAATCTACATCATGACACTCATCGTTACTTTCATGATCACATTGCTCGTCACAATGATGATGCTTTTTAGCACAAGGTCCTTTGGTATATTTTATCACGCCATGCTGAAACACCGCAACATCTTTATTAATGTAGGTTTGTCCATCACACCCGCAAACAGGATCATTATACATCCAAGCGCCTTTATAGGGACTTTCACTAATTAAAGATTTGTCGTGGCATTCATCCACCACAGGATCTACAACTGGCTTTGGTTGATCGGTTTCACAGGAGTAAAAACCGACGAGCAATAGAATTGCTACAGAACTGATTTTTTTTAAAGATTTCTTCATAATACAAACAACTTTGGGTTTATATTATGGGTACGCCAGGTATTTTTGAACGGTTGGGTGGAAAAGAAAATAAATAAATTATTTCTTCTGTCTAGGATCCAAAGCATCCGTCAATCCTTCTCCAATTAAATTAAAGAAAGTAACTACGATGAAAATGGCAATGCCGGGAGTATTAAGAACGATCGAATTCAATAATTTTCATTTTGATTTACTTGAATAGCGATCAGAATAGGTTGATGCTCCAATAACAACTACTTTGTGCTCATGCTATAAAGATAAGCATAGGGGAAAAAAAATCACCATCGGGATTAATGACAATTATGAACTGATTTTATTGTGTGTTTCCAAATTCAAATGCAGTCGGATTTTTTCCAAAACCTCTTTTCCTTCTCCATCAAAACCTTCAGCATTTAAAACGTAAGGAGTATTAAAGCGCCATAAGATCCACCATTCAGTAATTTTAGTCCATAAAGACAGGTTTTTCAAATGCTCCTCCTCCACTAAAAAAAGAATATAAACATTGAACGTTCCATACTTGATCCGCACATCTTTTATGACCTTTACAGGAAAGTTATCAAAAGCCTCTGAAACCACTTCTTCTTCCGTAATTTTCAGTGGAGGTTTCTTTTTTCTGAATGCATCCCAAAGTATCATCAGCAAAACAAGAGTCAAAATAATCGTCATAGACAGAGGATCGTCATAGAACCTCATCACAAGAAAACCTACCCACAAAATATTAAGCGCACGTTTCCAATCCCAGCCTCTCTTTCTTTCAAAAATCAATTCCATAAACTCATTCCGTTTTAATCAGTTTTCCTTTCTCCCATGATTTTGTTGCTACTAAATCTCCCGACGCTGAATAATACTTACAAACTCCAACTTTCTGGCCTTTCTCATACCAACCGATCTCTTTCAATTTCTTTAATTCGTCATAATACTCTTCATATAAATCATTGTAATGATACACATCATGATAATTGTATTTCATAAATAAATTGCCCGATTGATAGTAAAAAGCTGTCCGATGATCCGGAAGGATAAATCCTGCATTAACAGTAAAATCTCCATTAGCGTCATAATTAAACAAAGTATCTGTTTTAAGGATGCTATCACTCGCCAATCCCATTCTCTTCGCGAAATCCCTTGTTGTCCCTTTAAAAGAATAAGGCAACTCGTTTTGAGCTTTGCAGGCAACAATCATCAAGCAAAATGCCACTCCTATTATTTTAAATTTCTCCACGGGAATATTTTTTTATCCATCAAAATATAAGATACAATATTTCTTCAAAATTATTTCTTCTGTCTAGGATCCAAAGCATCCGTCAATCCTTCTCCAATTAAATTAAAGAAAGTAACTACGATGAAAATGGCAATGCCGGGAGTTAAAATCAGCCAATGCGCATGTTGATTGCTGCGACCAGCATTGAGTAAGGAACCCCAGGTAACATCTTCGGGAGCAACGCCAATACCAAGAAAAGACAAAGTAGATTCGGTTAATATAGCACCTGCAATACCAAAAGCGGCGGCAATAAAAACTGGAGTCATGCAATTGGGCAAGGCGTGTTTCACGATGCTTCGGAAATCGGAATAAGCAAAAGCTTTAGCTGCTTCCATGAATTCCATTTTTTTCACACGCAGCATCTCAGCGCGAACGAAACGCGCAATGCCCGTCCACCCCATTAATCCAATCAAAATCATCACCACAAAAATGGAAGGCTTCGCAATCACAGCCACTACGGCCATAATTAAAATCAATCCTGGCACACTCACCACTACTTCAATCACCCTGTTGATTAGCAAATCAACTGGCAAAGAAACCTTTGTTCCTAAAAACGGGATTTTCTTTAAAGGCCAGAGCAGCACATTAAGCACAAAGAGCACCACCAAGAACAAGAAAAAACTGAAAAATATTTGTCCGAAACCAAAGTAAGCCGATTCAGCAAAGGCATCAGAAATGATGTACGATCGCAATTGAAATCCGTAAAAGAAGGCAATGGGCAGAAAAATAAAATTCAGCCAAAAACGAACTCGTGAAATTTTTAAATCGTGATCTCCATAATAACCAGCAACCGCGCCTAAAAAAACACCTATCAGCAGAGTTATCGCTACCGACACAAAACCCACCATAAATGCAGTTTGTGTTCCGTGAATCACTCCCGACAATACATCTCTTCCCTGCTCATCTGTACCCAACCAATGGTGCCAGCGTGTACTTTGAATATCCTGCTCATCAAAAGGACTGCGGTATTTATCATTCATGAAATCAAACTCTGATGCACCGTAAGGAACAGGAGCCCAAACCACCCCATCATACTCTTCCATCTTCCAGCTTAAATTGAGGAGATCTTGTGGCCATTGAACAATGCCTAAATCAACAGCATATTCCCTGAAAGCCGGGAAATAGGTACTGCCTTTGTATTTGCAATACAATGGTTTGTCGTTAGCGATGATGTTGGCAAACAAAGCCACCGCCAACATTACCATGATGAAACGAAACGCAAAAAGAGCCGGACGATTCTTTTTGAATTGTTGCCAAACGTGTTTGCGGTATGAGAATTTATCGTTGCTCATTATTTTTGTAAATATGCCATTTTAATAAAGAAATCCAAACAACCATAAAGGTATTTTATCTCCCACTCCTATCTCAATATCATCTAACGCTAAAAAAGAATTCTTTACCTCTTTAATTTGCTCTTTGCTTTTATTTTTACCTCCCACTTCAAAAACATATTTTTCATTTACCATAAAGTCGCCGCTAGCAGGATAAGTAACATCATTTTGAAATGCCAGTTGATTCATGAAAAATGTTTCTCTTAAATTCCCGCGATCAGGCTCAGTTGATTTTAAAGCGAAGGAGAGATTGGTATTATGCAAATAAATTTTATCAGGCTTTTGCAATGCACTAATTCCCTTATTTGATGAATAAAGGGTATTGATGATTCTTGCGTCGTCCAAATAATTGATATTGTCTTTTAGAGAATTTCTTGTGGAGCCTATTTTTTCAGAAAGCTTGGCAACATTAGGTTTAAACGGAACAGAAGCTGCAATAATTGCCAACAATTGCCTTAATTTATCTACGGTTGAATAACTTAATTCCTGAAAATAAGGCAAGTCCATTTCAAGAATCAAATTGATAGTTTCCGATAACTTCATATGATACGTATCTATACTTTCTAAAAAGTATGGATAATAACCATGAGATATATAATCATTGAATTCCGCCAATGGGCGAATTTTCTTTAATATTCCCCTAGCGATTTCAGTATGACTGTTAATTATCTCATTCAAAGTTAAAACCTTATACTTTTCACCATTTCTTAATTCCAAGTACTCACGAAATGATAGTCCAGGAAGCTCATACATAACAGCCCTTCTACTCAAATCGCCTTTTGCCTTATGCAGATGAAGGATGGAAGATCCTGTATAGATTATTTTAAGATCAGCATGATCATCGTAAATGTTTTTAATTTCCTGCGACCAGTTTTTATACCGATGTACTTCATCTAAAATTAAATACTCCCCGCCTTGTTTCACAAAAGAGTCGGCAAATTCCACCAAAGAGTTAGCAGCAAAATACAAATCATCTAAAGAAACATAAATTGTTTTTTTACCACCAGGCAAATAGTGCTTCATGTATTGTAACAGCAATGTTGTTTTGCCAACACCACGTGCTCCTTTGAGTCCTATTAAACGATCTTTTTGATTTAATTTATTAATAAAATCACGCTGATAGGAGTATTTAATTCCATCAACTTTCCGGAATGACTTTTCAAATAGGTTTTCCATAAATGATCTTTACAAAGATCAAATATAGTTATTTTTTGATCTTTACAAAAACCATTTTATTTCTTGTTATAGGAAATTCGCGGATCAACCACCGCATATAAAATATCAGCAACCAGATATCCCACCAACGTCAACACTGCTGAAAAAAGCATAATGATGTAAATCACCGGATAATCTTTCGACACCTCTGCTTCATACGCCAATCGGCCCATTCCCGGTAGCGTAAATAAATATTCAATCACGACAGAGCCTGCAATTAAAGACGGAAAGATGGAGGCAACCAAAGTAATAATAGGCAATAAGGAATTGCGCACTGCATGTTTCCAATACACTTGTTTAGGTGCTAAGCCTTTTGCCCAGGCAGTGCGAATATAATCTTGTCCCAAGGTTTGCAACATGCTGCCGCGCATTTGGCGAGATATGAAGGCAAAGGAAGCATAGGTGTAGCAAAACAAAGGAAGAATCATGTGATGCAAATAATTTAGCATGCGGTCTCCAAAAGAGGCATCGTCGGCCGCATCCTCTAATCCTTTTACAGGAAACCAATCGAGATATTCGGCATTGGTTAAATAATTAATTAATAGAGTTGCCACCCAAAACGATGGCAGTGAATAAAACACAAAAAGAGCAATGGTGTAAAACTTATCTTTTGCAGTTCCTTTGTTCACCGCCGAATGCACGCCTAAAGGGATACTTACCAAAAAGGCAATGAGCACCGACAAAACGCTAAACAGCAAGGTAGGCAGCATTCGGCCAGAGATCATGTCAATCACCGGTTGTTTTTTGTAGTAGGATATTCCAAAGTCTCCTTTGAATAAATTCACTATCCATATATGGTATTGGTTGTTAAATCCATACCAATGAAAAGACGGAAAATAGTTTTTCCAAACAGTAGCGCCATCCACCATTGCAGCGTAACTTGTTGTTAGCTCTTTCATGTAATTGTGCTCGGGATGCAAAACATGAAAACAATCACTTAGTTGTTCATGCTTTGATTTTACTACCGACGGATCGTATTTGTAGTACAGCTCTGAAATCAACAATCGGACTTTAATCAACTGATCTTTTAGAGAGTCGGTTACTACCATTCCGGAAACCGCCGACTCCAGTGCTTTCACTTGAGTGTAGTACAATGACACTTGTGGCCAGTTGCCGTACATACTGATGAAGCGCTCCAAATTTTCGCGGTGCAATTTCTCAGGAATTTTATAAAGGGTGTCAGGCTCGGCAATAGAAGAAACTCCAAAATAAAAAACCGGCAAATCAAGATTTAATTTTTTGCGCATCTTCATGTAGTCGGCGCGACGAGAAGTTTGATCGGCAAACTTGGCGCTTTCCGAATTGTCCATCAGCACCTCCACAGGATCACCGGGAGAATTAACGCCCAAAGCAAAAGTCAATAAAGAAACAACAAGCAATGTTGGAATGAAAAAAAGAATCCGTTTTAAAATGTATTTCAACATCGTGTTAACTAATTCAATTTAAATCCAGCAATCATAAAACCAGGTTTCAAACCTGTTGGATAAACGTTGTTCCATCTTTTGTTGACAGCAATGCGCGCTTTTTCATTTATTAGAAAAAGAACAGGAAGTTCTTCACTTACCATTTTTTGCAATTCCATGTAGTAAACAGCTCGTTGTTTTTTATCCATGGTTACACGCAACTGATCAATCAGCGCATCGGATTTTGCGTTACCGAAACCGCTCACATTTCCTCCGCCATTTGAATTGTAGGCCGAAGTATGCCATTGATCTTTATAATCGTGCTCAAAAGGAGCGCCACTCACGCCAATAATCAACAGTTCAAATTCATGTTTGTACATTTCCTCAATGAGCTTGCCCCATTCCTTAGTTTGAATGTTGATGGCGATTCCCGCTTTTTTTGCAGCCGCTTGAAAGTACAAGGCCACTTTACCTCTCCACTCTCGTCCTTCTCTGTTACCAATATTTAAAGTAAGCTCCACTTTTTCTCCGTTGATGATTTTATCCACCACTCCATCACCGTTGGAATCTTTCCATCCTGCTTCTAACAAAAGTGCTTTCGCGGTTTCAATGTTGTATTCGGGATATTTGAGTGATGAATTGTAAAACTCCTTTAAGTCTTTAGGAACAAAACTAGTGGCCTTTTCAGCGAGTCCGTAGGAGGTAGCATCAATAATTTTGTCGATGTCAATTAAATGCGACAAAGCCCTTCTCACTTTCACGTCTTGCAACTTCGCATTTTTGGTATTGATGCATATGTATTCGTAGCCATATTCAACGGGAGTGAACATGTAGAGCTTTTGCTGCAATTCAGGATTGTTCAACATATCCTGAACAAAGGAGCGATTAGGAATTCTTTCCATTGCATCCAACTCACCTCCTTTTAAAGCCACAATTGCACCATCCACATTAGTGTTTGTTTCAAAAATGAGCTTGTCAGGATAGGCATAAAAAACATCTTCTTCACCTTTAATTTTGTAACCCCACCAATTGGCATTTCTTTTTAAAACCACACGTTGCGTAGGCACAAATTTTTCAAATGAATAAGCGCTACTTCCAGCATCTGCAGGCAAGGAAGTGGTAAATGAAGTATTAATAAAATCGCCTTGTTCTTTCAACTTTGCGTCTTTATCAAATTTTTCGGGGTGCTGCGACAATTCCTTCAAAGAATAAGAAGCTAAAATGCCTTTAGGATCAAACACTTTAGAATTGTAAAAAGTCAATCCGCCAGCTGTAAGCTCAGCAATATGATACACTTGCGTACAGTGCAAAGTAAATTTACGATTGTTGCTTGGGTCAACAATTATGTCATCAAATAACTCATAAGCGGCACGATGACCAGCACAATCAACAAATGGATTTTTTATAAGTTTTAGGGAGAACAATGCATCATTAGCAGTTATCGGAGAACCGTCGGTCCAGGTTGCTTCGTTTCTGATTTCAAAAACAAAATCCATGGAAGAGTCAGCATTCACTTTTACTTCGGGCAACGCTTTAGCCAAATAAGGTTTTTCCGCGTAGGTTTTAGGATCATAGGTAAGCAGACTTTCAAACAACTGTCCCATCACGTATGAAGCCTCTATGGTTTTATACAAAAGAGGATTTAGCGTTTCGGGATCACCAAGCTGATGCATCACCACTTCATTTTTCCCTTTATCTTTTGCGACCTCAGTTGAACCTCCACCACATGCTGCGAAGCTTAATGTTAAAACACTTCCAAATAGTACTTGTTGTAATTTCATATGTAAATAATTTGTCTTTCAATGGTCATATAGTATCCCTATGCTATCTTCATCACATTTTGTACGCCTAGGTGCATAGGGATTTCATATGTAAATAATTTGTCTTTCAATGGTCATATGGTATCCCCCTGTTATCTTCATCGCTTTTTGTGAGCCGAGGAGCATGGGGATTTCATATTCATTGTATTATTCCTTCAAATGTAGTGACTTTAAACAAAAAATCCTGTCCGATTTTCGAACAGGATTTCCCATGTATATTTTTTGCTATTTCATCGCAGACTTCAATGAATCTTCTGTTTTCTTCAAGTCGGCTTCAATGTCGTTGAAGAACTTCTCTTTATCCATTAAAAACATAATTGATGACTTGGCATTAGAAGCCCAAACGCTTTGCGGATAATTTTTACGCACCTTTCTGTAAGCTTCAACGGCTTTGTCGGCATTGCCCAAAACATTTTCGTATTGTAATCCAATGAGATACATTGCGTAAGCAGCATCTTCGTTGGTTGGGAACAGCTCTACCAATTTCGCAAAGTATTCAATTGCTTTTTCTCCTTCTTTCATTTTAGAAGCCGTTTCTCCTGATTTAAAGAGGATTAAAGGCAAATCTTTAGATTGTGGATATTCTTTCATAACTTCTTCTGCCAATTGCAGCAAAGTATCGCTCTGACCTTTCAAACTTTCTAGCTTACCTGAGTTCCAATCACGGTCAAACTCCTCCAAACGAGAGTTAAAATCGCTTACTAAATCGGCTTCTGATTTCTTTGATCCGCCGCATGCAGCAAGGAGAACGATAACAAAAAGTGAAAATAAATGCTTCATGTATATAATTATTTGATTCTTCTAAGTAACGGAAATTTCATTTTGTAACCAACTTTCACCTCACCTTTTGAAATATCCTCCATTTTTTTCTTCACCATTCGTTTTCTCAAAGCACTGATCCTGTCGGTAAAAAGTATGCCTTCAATGTGATCATATTCATGTTGGATAATTCGAGCCGCCATGCCATCATACTCCACGTTTTCATGCTTTTTAAAGTGCTCGTCGAAGTAGGTGATTTTAAGTTTGGCGTGTCTTTTAACATCTTCTCTAACACCAGGAATGCTTAAGCAACCTTCGTTGAATAACCACTCCTCATCATATTCTTCAGTAATTTCAGGATTGATAAATACCTTTTTAAAATCGGCCAATTTTGGATCCTCATCGGCAAAAGCGCCAGCATCCACAACAAACAAACGAATGGCTCGTCCCACCTGAGGTGCTGCTAAACCAACACCTTCGGCATTGTCCATTGTTTCCCACATGTTTTGAATAAAATCCGACAAACCCTCATAATTGCGGTTTATCTCTTCTGCTTCTTTCCTCAAAACAGGATCTCCATATGCTACGATAGGTAATATCATGCTGCGAAAATAACAATAAGTGTTCAAAGATCAAGACTCGGGGGCTAAAGTTTTTCCACTAATACGAAAAGACTTGCAGACAGGGAAGAACAAAAAAAAACCTCCGAATGACTTCGGAGGTTTACACTTATTAAAAGCACGTTTACAACTTGTAAAACAAGCCTAGTTCGCCAGCTGGCAAAAGAGAGTTGGTTCGTATGCTGCCATTTGCAATTGAATACAAAGCAAAGCCGCCATTCAAGTTACAAGTAAAGTACGAGCTCAACTTGAAGTTGAATCCAAAACCACCTCCTGTTATATTATTCACCTCTAAATGCGTATTGTCCGCAACTAATATTCCATGAGTTCCACAATACAAATTAAAGTCGGCATACTTTCTTTCTCTTAAACGGTAAAATAAAGAATACGACAAATCAACAAAGCTCATATCATCAACAAACACAGGTAAAAAGGTAACCTGATGCATTAACTTTGACGCTACTGGCGTGTATCGGTATGACAAACCTAAACCAGTTGCCGAACCAACATTCAAGCCTAGTTGGTGTTTGGACGGTTTTTGAGGGATTGAATCGGAACCTGCAAAAGCAACATTTGTGAATAGAAGAAAGCACAAAGAAAAAACGAGAATTTTCATGTTTAGATATTTAAATTTTTAATGGTCAGAATGAAATTAAAGAGTATAAAACAAAGAGCTTTCAATACAAGGTAAAACTCTCCAAATGTTATTAGTTGAGTAGCCTGCAAAACCTCCCATAATGCTAAATTTAAAGTCTCGCTTTGTGTCAAATTCAAAACCAAAGCCCGTTCCAATATTCACTTGATTAGTATTGATAATGGTGGAATAATAACCTCCACCGTAAGGATCATTCACATTATATGGAACAAATTCATAAGATGGATTTCGACTGTATATGTAATTCAAACTTAAGTAAGATACGAAGTCAACATATTCTTTATCACGCATCTTATATAAACCAGTTGCTGCAAAATTTAATTTCTGATCGTCGACCGAATAAACAAAAGGTGAAGCCGTCACCTGAAATCCAATTTTGTTTTTGTGATACATTTGATAGGATAGCCCTATCCCTGTTGTTGTTCCGGCATTAAAACCGAAGGAGTGAGTAAGATTGCTTTTTGCAGCTTCCTTTTTTTGAGCAAACGCTGAAGTGCTCATCATTAAAATAGTAATCAAAGAAAATACTGTAGATTTCATTTTTTGGTTTTTAAAGTTCAAGTGCATTAACATAATTTTTGTTGTTTTATTTTGTAGGCCAAAACTATACCAACCTTTCAGATCATAATTATTAATTATCACCAATCGAATATTTTACAAAAGCATTTTTTGCAAATCGGAAAAAATCATCGTTGAACCGACTGTAAATACGATTGCAAAATAATGGTGGCACTCACCTCATCCAAAAGCTCTTTTCTCATTCGGTCTTTCTTCTTTACTCCGCCCATCACCAAAGACTGCATTGCCATTTTGGAAGTGAAGCGTTCATCCATTCGCACAATTTTTTTATCTGGAAACTTTCTGGCTAAACTCACCACAAACTCATTGACGATCTTTGTAAGATTGGTTGCTTCGTTGTTTAATTTTCTTGGATCTCCCACTACAAAAGTTTCCACTTTTTCCTTTGCGCAATACTTTTGCAGAAAATCAATCAACTCTGTAGAGTGCACTGTGGTTAGTCCGGACGCAATAATCTGATCAGGATCTGTCACCGCTATCCCTACTCTTTTTGTACCATAATCAATTGCTAATACTCTTGCCATGGTGTAAATATAATGAAGTATTGCAGTATTGAATTATTTCTGAAAGGCTTATCTTTAGCAAAGTGAAAAGGATTCTTATCATACAAACTGCCTTTATCGGAGATGTTATTTTAGCAACACCGCTCATTGAAAACATAAAGGAGAAATTTCCAGATTGCGCCGTGGATGTGCTGGTACGAAAAGGAAATGAAAGTTTGCTAAACGCTCATCCCAAATTAAATCAAGTGCTCATTTGGGACAAATCAAAAAGTAAATACGCCCATCTTTTTCAAATCCTTGCAGAAATCAGAAAAACCAAGTACGACACTGTAATTTGCGTGCAACGCTTTTTTAACGCGGGTTTCCTCACAGCTTTTTCTGGCGCTAAAGAAAAAATCGGTTTCGATAAAAATCCCTTTAGTTTTTTCTTCACCAGAAAAGTGACGCACCTTTTAAAAGAAGGCATTCATGAAGTAGATCGTAACCTGGAACTCATCAAACACTGGGTAATTGAGCCAAAGCGACAACCAGCATTGTACCCTTCACGCCGAGATAAAGAAAACGTAGAAAACCTACAATCATTACCTTATATATGTATTGCTCCTGCTTCGGTGTGGTTCACCAAGCAATTGCCCGAAGAAAAATGGGAGGAATTAATCAATAAACTCACCCACCATCAAATTTACTTGTTGGGTGCGCCTTCAGATAAAGATCTATGTGCGAGAATTTCAGGAGCAACGAAAAACAAAAATGTGAAAATGCTGTGCGGCGAATTAAATTTATTGGAATCTACCGCTCTGATGGCCAAAGCCGAAATGAACTTCGTTAACGACTCTGCTCCTTTGCATTTGGCCTCTTCAGTAAATGCGCCGGTATGTGCTTTCTTTTGCTCTACGGTGAAAGAATTTGGATTTTATCCGCTTTCCGACAAATCCTTCATTGCTGAAATTGAGGAGCCTCTGGATTGCCGTCCTTGTGGATTACATGGCAAAAGTGCTTGTCCGAAAGGGCATTTCAAATGTGGAAAAAATATTGATCTTGATCAGGTATTACGGAAACTACATTTGTAATTTTCCCACAGATTTCACAGATCTGCACAGAAAGATCCGTGAAAATCTGTGAAATCTGTGGGAAAATTCCCCTATTTTAGTCACCCAAACCCATGTGAAATTACAATGCTCAAAGAAATTCCAAAATCATTTGAAATCATTCAATCGGGAGGAATCATACTGTATCCCACCGACACTGTTTATGGTATTGGCTGCGATCCACGGAACGAAAAAGCTGTTGAAAGAATTGCCGGCTTAAAAAAAAGACCTATTCATAAAAGCTACATTATTCTGGTAAGTTCAGCAGAAGAAATAAAACCACTCGTTAGTAACTTCGATAAAAACTGGCTCAAACAAATTCCAAGCGACCGTCCCACTACAATTATTTATCCCAATGCGAAAAATCTTCCAAAATCAGTGATAGCCGAAGATGGATCCATTGCCATACGGATTGTGAGCCATCCCTTTTGTACCGGACTCATTAAAAGATTAAACGGACCAATACTTTCCACATCTGCCAACATTAGCGGAGAACCTTCTCCCGCTACTTTTACAGATATAAAGGCTACTATTTTGAACGGGGTTGATTATGTAGTAAATTTGCCCGCTGCGCAGGATAGAGTTGCTCAACCTTCGCGATTAATTAAAATAATGGCGGACGGAACTTTCGAAACAATTAGAGATTGAAAAAGCATTTAGACCATAAAATTTTTGCCGCTGTACGGTCTGCTTCCGCTGAATTAAAAGTAAATGCGTTTGTGATTGGAGGATTTGTTCGCGACTTATTATTGGAGCGTTCCTCTAAGGACATCGACATAGTTGTGGAAGGCAGCGGAATAGAACTGGCTCAAAAAACCGCACAAATTTTAGGTGTAAAAACCGTTAGCGTTTTTAAAGCTTTTGGGACCGCAATGTTTAAATACAAAGACATTGAAGTGGAATTTGTTGGCGCACGAAAAGAAAGCTATCGCTCGGATTCCCGCAAACCTATTGTGGAAGACGGCACTATAAAAGAAGATCAGGACCGCAGGGATTTCACCATCAATGCCTTGGCGCTAAGTTTAAACGATAGTAATTTCGGAGAACTGATTGATCCCTTTCAAGGTGTACAAGATTTGAAAAAAGGAATTTTACGCACTCCACTCGATCCCGAAATTACTTTTAGTGATGATCCTTTGCGCATGATGCGCGCCATTCGTTTTGCCTCACAACTCAATTTCAAAATTACCGACGAAGCGCTTGCTGCCATTGTAAAAAACAAAGAACGCATCAAAATAGTTTCCAAAGAAAGAATTGCCGATGAATTGAATAAAATCATTTTATCACCTTTACCTTCTGTAGGATTCACATTGCTTTTTGATACCGGAATGCTTCATCTTATTTTCCCTGAAATGGCCAATTTACATGGCGTACAGGTTGT
>JAPLEZ010000017.1 GCA_026390935.1 Bacteroidota bacterium | reverse complement strand
GCGTTTAGGCCCGTCGGTAGTCTTTGTCTGGTCCCAAGCCGCTGCAACCGGCCATCCATCCGGCCAGCACATCAGTAGGGTAATGAACTCCCAAGTGCATTCGTGAATATCCCATCGCTCCGGCATACGCAAACGATGGAGCGATAACGTACCACTTTGGAAAAGCGAGCGATAATGAAGTTGCTGTAGCGAATGCTGCACTGGTATGTCCAGAAGGAAAAGACGGACTGCCGCCTCCTGCCACTTTTTGAATGTCGGGATAGGTATAAAACGGTCGTTCTCTGTTGATGCTTTGTTTTAGTATTGTTGTAATTCCTCCGGCAACTAGAAAGGCTGAGCAAAGGTACAGTCCTTTTCGGGTAAGCAAAGAATCTTTTTTCAGAAGTCCGATTCCGGTGACGATTAGCGGTGCGCTCACGGTAACCGGAGTCACCGAGTTGGTGATGAATAAAAAAGTGCCATCCAAATTTTTGTTTCTGGTGACATTGATCGCTCTTAGTAAATCAATATCGAGGTTTTGTGAAAAAGAGGAAGAACCTAAGGAGAGACACAAAAGAAGTGGGAGTAGCTTTTTCAATGCAAAAAGTTTATTTTTAAACAACTAAGCTACAAAAATTGAATGTAAATTAATTTCGTAGTTTACATAAACTTAATATGAAATTCTTCGTTCCTAGTATAATAGCACTTAGCTTAGTGCTCTAATAAATTATGGCTAAAATACCTGTTATCAATAGAGAAGTAAGCTGGCTGTCATTCAATGAAAGAGTGTTACAGGAAGCAGTGGACATTAAAAATCCGGTCATTGAACGCTTGCGTTTTTTGGGGATTTTTTCCAATAATATGGATGAGTTTTTCCGAGTGAGGGTAGGTTCCCTTTTCAGGAAAATCAATGTTAATCATGATAAAAAAGACAAGTTGTTGTTGGTGCAAATCCACAAAACTGTGGTTCGTTTGCAGCACTCTGCTGAAAAAACCATGAGCGATTTAAAAAAGGAATTGGAGAAGAACAATGTTTTTTTAATCGATGATCACAAACTGAGCAAGGAACACGGTGAGTTTGTAAAAGACTATTTCACGCAGAAAGTCCGACCATTACTTTTTCCAATTATGGTGAAATCGGCTCCTAAGTTTCCTGATTTGCACGACGATACTCTTTATTTGGCGGTACTTTTAAAAGATTCAAAAAATAAGGAAGAGGATGAATACGCCATAATGGAAATCCCCGAGACTTTGCCGCGCTTTGTTGTACTTCCCGAAAGAAAAGGAAAGAAATTTGTGATGTTCATCGATGACGTGATTCGTTATAATTTGAAAGATATTTTTACCTTGTTTGAAGAGTATGATACTTTTAAAGCCTTCTCTATTAAAGTGACGCGAGATGCTGAGTTGGACATCGCTGCCGATGTTTCTAAAAGCTTGTCGGAATTGCTTTCCATAAGTATCAAACAGAGAGCAAAAGGGGCGCCGGTGCGCTTTGTTTACGATTTAAAAATTCCGGATCATTTCCTTAATTACATTCTAAAAAAATCAAAGATTACAGAAACCGAAATTTTGATTCCTGGTGGCAAATACCACAATGCTCGCGATTTCATGAAGTTTCCTTCTTTTGGAATTCCAGCGCATGAATATCCCTCGCAAAAACCGCTGGAACATCCTGATCTAAAATCGGGTCTGAGCATGTTCAATGTGCTCAAACAAAATGATGTTTTACTGCAATATCCATATCATTCTTTTACGCATGTTTTGGATTTTTTACGAGATGCAGCGATTGATCCAAAAGTGCGCACGATTCGCATGACCATTTACCGTTTGGCCAAAGAATCAGCGGTGATCAACGCCTTGGTGAATGCGGCACACAACGGAAAAAAAGTGACTGTCCTCATGGAGATTCAGGCGCGTTTTGATGAAGCGGCCAATATTCAATATGCAAAAACTTTGCAGGAGGCAGGGGTAAATGTGGTTTTCGGACTCAAAAATTTAAAAGTACACAGCAAACTGATATTAATTTCCCGCAGAGAACGCAATCGTACGGTGCGCTATGCTTGTGTTGGCACTGGTAATTTTAATAAGGATACTGCAAAAGTATTTTCCGATGTTGCTCTGTTTACAGTGGATAAGCGGATTACAGTGGATATTCAAAATCTTTTCAAGTTTTTTGAAGATGTATATAAACCATATAAATACAAAAACATCGTTCTTTCTCCTTTCAATACCAGAAAGAAAATCAATAGCATGATCAATCACGAAATCCGAAATGCCAAGTTGGGAAAACGTGCTGAGATTTTTTTAAAGATGAACAGTTTGAATGATGAAGGAATGGTGAAGAAAATTTATGCCGCTGCTGGTGCCGGTGTGAAAGTGCGTTTGTTGGTGCGTGGTATTTGCAGTGTGGCGCAAGGTTTGCCGGAATTAAATGAAAATCTTGAAGTGCGCAGTTTGATTGGACGCTACCTGGAACATTCTCGAATTTTTATTTTTCACAATGCAGGCCATCCTAAATATTTCATCTCCTCTGCCGATTTTCTAACCCGTAATCTCGATAATAGGGTAGAGGTAACTTGTCCGATTCTTGATACCAAAATAAAAAATGAAATTCGCGAGTTCGTTGAAATGCAGTGGACCGACAATGTAAAAATGCGTGTGCTCGATCATAAATTGAGCAACACTTACTTTGTGGATGGAAAAAGCAAAAAAATTGAGGCACATATAGATTATTACAATTATCTTCGGAAACAAAAGTAATCCGAGATGAACATTCTTAAATTTGCTGCCATTGATATCGGATCAAACGCCATTCGTTTGATTGTTTATCATGTGCTGGAAGATTCGAAGGGTGTGGTTTTCAATAAGAATGAGGCGTATAGAGTGCCTATCCGACTCGGGAATGAATCCTTTGATCATCAGCACATTTCTCATGCTACTATTTTGAAATTAGTGGATGCAATGATTGCATTTGAAAAGTTGATGAAAGTTCATGAAGTGATTTCTTATCGTGCGTGCGCTACATCGGCCATGCGCGACGCTAAAAATAATTATGAAATAGTTAAGGAAGTAAATGAAAAATCGGGAGTTAAAATTGATGTCATCAGCGGACAAGAGGAAGCGGATTATATTTATGAAACACATCTTTTTCAATCGCTGCTGTATGAGCGACCATTCTTATATATGGATGTTGGTGGCGGAAGCACGGAGTTAACTTTGTACCATCGCAATATTCCTGAAGCGTCTGCTTCCTTTAAAATTGGAACAATTCGTTTGTTGCAGGATAAAGTGTCGGAAGAAACCTGGGACCACATGAAAAAGTGGGTGAAGGAAAAGTGCAAAGACAAAAAGAAACTGGAAATCATTGGTTCCGGCGGAAATATCAATCAGTTGAGTAAAATGGCTGGTTCTCGCAAAAAAGCGGAACTTACGTTTGAGGTGATGAAAGATTTATATCAAGACATTAAAAAACTAACCTACGAGGAGCGCATCAGCGAAATGGGTATGAAACCCGACCGAGCGGATGTGATTGTGCCTGCTGCCGAAATTTTTCTGAATGTTATGCGCTGGTCGGATGCTGAAGTAATCAATGTGCCAAAAACCGGAATGGGTGATGGTATCATTCGTAAATTATATCAGGAGTACAAAAACAAATAATTTCCTTGATTTATCTTCTTTCGATAATTACTTTAGCAAAGTGTAACAATTGCTGATTTCAATTGTTTTACAAAGGCTAATTACTACTACTATTACTGCTATGAAAGGTAAATTCTTATGGGCGTGTGCCCTGTTATTCTCTTGTTATTCTTCTGCTTATTCTCAATGTTCTACAGTTCCCGTTAAACAAGCCGTTCGCAATGGCGATTTTGAAGCTGGGTATTTAGGAGGAACTATTTTTTCAGGGAACGCATCTCCCTCAGCGGCTCACCCTGCGGCGGGTTCAGGTGGAGCGATGGATTTTACAAGTGATATGAAATATGGTGGAATGTGGTCGCCAACTGGCGGTTGTAAATACAGTTTGGCTAATCAATATGGCGTTGGCAGGGTTGAAAATCCTGCATGTTTAAATGGAAATAAACAAGTGGTTTACGGTCAGTATGCTGGAGGAGGATTAAACTATGTGGATCATACCACAGGCACCGATCAAGGCTTTTCTTTAATTTGTGACTTTGATAATGGGGGTGCTGATGCTCCAGTTGGATTGTACCGAAAAGTTTGGGCGCAAACAGTTCCTGTTTATCCTAGTCAGAACTACTGGTTTTCGGCCTGGTTTGCTTTGTATACGCAAGAAGCCCCGCCAACTATGCGTTTCAGAGTTGAATTTTTAGATGCTGGAAATGCCATAATAAGTAATAATCCAGGAGGTACAGTTTCGCCAACTACAGCTTGGACTTTCCAACAAATGAAAACTTCTTTTACTTCTCCTATAAATGCGGTGAAAGCAAATATCTATATTGAATGTGATCCTACAGGACAAGCTAGTTCCGACGACTTTTTTGTTGATGATATCTCGTTCATCAATTCTTGTCAGGACATTTCTTCTATCAGTTCTTACACTGTGAAATTTGCCAAAGATTCTGTGAATCTATGCAGTGAAGGAGGATCTTATTTGGCGCAAATATTAAAGAATAATGGAACATCGTTAAGCGCTTCTGGAAAAACTATTACCTGGTATAAAGGCTCCACTTCCCCTCAAACTGAAATTACAGCTTGGGCCAACCAAGTGAATCCTTCTATTACTGCTACAGGTGAATACCGAGCTTGTGTGCATGACGTGCCTAATGGCTGCGACGTGAGTGCTACTATCATTGCCTATGAAAGTGTTTCGTACACTCCTCCAAATGTTACGCTTTGCTCTCCTGCTCAATATACTTATGATGCAGGATATACTTTTCCGAATGGTGCCATGACCATCGCTTGGTCGGGACCATCGGGCGCTGGAAGTGGCCAGACTTATATTGCCACTAAAGCAGGATCACACACCGTTACCATTTCGCCTGCCGGTGGTCATGCTGGTTGCGCATTAACAAAAACATTTACTGTTACTTCTAATTTACCTGTTGCACCAACCAATCTGGATTATTGTGATGGTGGTGGTTCTTCTACCACTTTAACGATGGGGGACGGAAAACCTTACCGTTGGTCGACTTCTCAAACCATGAGTCCTTTGATTGGTAGTGGAAATTCGGTAACATGGACTCCTGCTGGCGGAACTACTGGTGATCAAACTCTGTGGATGCAAAGTGCTGGCACAACTCCTTTGGGAACTGTGGGTCCTACTGCAATTGCAGGATATGCAGCTGTCAGACCAGTGGAGTTTACCACAACAGGTTCTACTGTTTTATCTTCCTTTATTGTGAATGTTCCAGGCTATGCTTGCGCATGGGGAACTACTTCTATGCCCGTTACTTTTGGTGTTACCGGACAAGCGGCTTACACGCAAAATGTAAATTGCGGTAGCAATACTACAATTACACCCAATTGGACTTTAGCTGCTGGTACTTATACCTTAAGTACTACTTCTACTGATTTACTTACGGGTTCCGGCGGACCAACAACTGCAGGAGCTGGGAAAGTGACCATCATTAATGCGCCTTCAGATGGATTATATACGATGGGGAATTTAACCTTCAGTAATTCCGATGCCTGTGATCCAATTCCTGTTACTGTGAAAGCAAAATCTTGCTGCACGCCGCCAACCGATAGTCCCGACATTGATTTAGTAACGAGTGTTTTGAGTGTGTGCGCACCGAGCAAAGCGACAATTGTTTCTAAATCGGGATTAACGAACGGCTTGGATTATAAATGGCAGGTGAGTCACGACAATGGTACTACCTGGAAAGACACTTTAGCTACTGGAACAGTAGCGGGTGGAAAGGTAACTTTAGCGAATGTTGCTAGCACAGGTTCCTATCGTTTGGTAGTGGCCACCGCTGGAAACATAGGTAAAAGTTGTGTGAAAAATTCTCCTGCAGCAGTCGTGAACATAAAGCCTTTGCCAACGGGTATAGCCATTAGTGTAGCGCCTAATCAAACTACATTTTGTAAAGGAGTGGCGCATGTATTGACTGCTACTGCAACAACAGGTGCAACCTTCCAATGGAAATACGATGGCACCGGAACAGCAAGTACTACCAACGGATTAACCACTGTAGGTACTCATAAATATAAAGTAATCGCAACATTGAATGGCTGTGTGGATTCATCTGCGGCAACGAACTTAACTGTTAACGCTTTG
>JAPLEZ010000088.1 GCA_026390935.1 Bacteroidota bacterium | reverse complement strand
TTCCAGTTGGAGCGCTCCAAGTATAGGTTGTTCCAGCAGGAACTACGCCATTGGTAACATCCACCGGAGTTACAGTGAAGGCAGCACCGCTGCATATTTTTGCGGTCATTGCAGTTACGGCAGGTACCGGACTGAATACAATTTTTACAGAATCTTCTTTGTAGCAAGTGCTGGTTCCAGCGCTTCCGTCTTCAACACGAAGAATCCACCAACCAGCATCGGAAGCAGCGCCAGTAAGTGCTTTTGTAGCTAAAGGGGTTGCAGTATATGCTCCGACAGGAGTGCCGCTTTTGTACCACACATATTGCATTCCATTGGTAGGCGTGCCCACTCCCGCAACAAATGCACCTGTAAGAGTGACAGCAGTGTTGGGACAAATAGTAACAATTTTACTCACTGCCGCTACTGATGAAGTGATGGAGGCAGAAGTAGGTTGAAGACAGGTTGGACAATCTTCAGTTGCGATCACAGGAATTCGTCCGCAGCTCGTGCCTTTTTTCACACTAAATCCGAAGAACGCCGGAGCAGTGGTAGCAGCGTTGCCATCGTGGTAAGTTCCAGTAATTGCTGTAACCGATCCTCCTGCTGCATCCTTGTATGGAAATGTTCCCGCACAATTCATAGAGCGAATAGCAGGTCCGGTTTTCATAGTAATCCAATACGTTGTTCCCGCAGGTGAACCTGTTATTTTAAAGTTGGTAGGGATAGTAATTGCTGTTGGAGTGGCAGGCTTATCGGTTGAAAATGTTGCGCTGGTTTGTATAGCTGGTCCGGGTTTTCCAGCAACATCATTACTTAAATAAACAATAAAATCATCGGTTCCTGTTCCGCCATAATTGTCGTGCATCACTTTAAGATCCGCTAAAGTGTAATCTTCGTAAGCAACAAATTTTACTGCCGATCTTTCAACGCCTTCAGTGGTTCCAGCGCAAGGTGCAGTATTTGGTCCGGCAGAAGTAGTAATGATGGATTGGTCCTCAGCATAAAAAGTGTGTGGGCCAGGTGCTGTAAGTACAGGCGTCACAAAAGTTTTACCTGTTCCAAGAGAGGTTCCGCCGGTGATATCTTTGAACCAGTTGAAGGGACCAACGCCATTGACTCCCAAGGTTGCTTTTCCGCTACCTGTAGCACAAAAAGTTCCGTTGATTGGTGTGCTTGCAGCCAATGTTGCTATAACCGCTTGGTCGGTGGCATCACAGGTACTTGGTCCGTCAATGACCACTTTGTAAGTTCCGGTTTCATTAATAGTAATTGCCGCTTTTCCGCTTTCACCGGTGAGTTCAATATTGTTTTTGAACCATTTAATAGAATTAAAATAGGATGTGTTTACTATATCGGTGTTTAAAGTGGTAGACAATGGATTACATAAAGTTTGGTCGGGAAGATCCACCGCCATATTAGCAATTACAGTTACCGTATCTGTAATTGGACAACCTAAACCGGCTGAATCAATGCATACATAGTAGGTTCCTGGAGCTACAACAGAAGTGGAAGAAGTGTTTCCTCCAATGACAGTAGGAGTGGAGTTTTTCCAAATAAAACTTTTATTGGTAGCGCTGAGTTTTGTATCCAGCAAGGCAGATCCACCATTGGAACATAAGGAGATCTGACTGCTGAGTTTGCTCTTAGGTTGAATGTCGTTGATGTTTGGAACGTTTGCACAACTACTGCTGAATGATAAATCATCAATGGCTAAGTCATTTCCTCCACCGGTTTTATTCATGTTTTCCAAACTAACGGCAACGTCGGCTTGCACACCTGCTGGCGATTTCCAAGTAACGTAATAAGGAATCCAGGCGCCTGTTGTGTTATTTGGTAACTTAATATTTGCGCCCACAGCAACTCCATTTATTCTGAATTGAACCACTGGCGGATTGTTAAATGCAGGTACCTGATTGGAAATGTTTGCCAACCAAACCGAAAAAAAATAGGTGGTGTTGGGTACGAACCCTCCAGCAGGTATTGTTTGTTCCCACAAAGTGGAATTTACCGAATTACCCACATCAACAACCATTAAATTGCCTCCAGTATGTGGAAGCGTTTTAGTCATGTAGGTAGGGTTGGCTTTATTGGCATTGGTTACAATGCCCCATCCACCTTCACTTATGCTTCCATCACAGGTGGGACTTTTTAAATAATCACTGGTGAATCCCGATGAACCACAAGTTCCCAATTCAAAACTAGGATTTACAACCAGGTTGGGAGAAATGGTTGGCGGACAAATTTGACAAAGCGCATTATAGGTGCTAAATGAAAAAAGAAAAAGAAATATTTTAAGTTGAAAAAAACGCATGAAGAAAGGTGTTACAAGTTATAACGCAATTATAAATAATAAATTTATAAAGCTAGTTCCCCTCCTTAGAACAGTCAATCAAATTACCTTTAATTGATCTTGTTGGGGTAAAACAATTAAGACGGGGAAAAGTTACAAATTTAATTAGGATTTTTGCTTGCGTTATTATTGCTAGTGACGGCTATCAATTTCGACTGTTTTTTCGTTAAATAAAATTAGTTTTTTACTACTTTATGAATAGATACTCCATCCTTGGTTATCACCCTGAGGTGATAAATTCCTGAAGGCAGAGCGTCGGGCAAAAAAACATCCGCAGAAGAAAGCAATTTGTTTTCCATGATGACTCTACTGTTTACATCCAACAGTTCAATTGCAGCCGGAGATTCAGTAGAAACAAAAAAGTGATTTTGAAATGGATTTGGGTAAATCAAAACGGCTTGCGCTTGTATTTTTTCAATTTGAGTAACTACTTCATAGCATTTGTCGGAAAGTGTTTTTGCAACAATACCTGTATTTCCTCCCGAACAAATTCCGCATTTATCAATGCTCGCAGTGCCATTTAAATCTAAGTTGCAATCAATGTTAGGTCCGTTAATTTCAATGTAGTTTAAATTAAATCCATCGGAGAGTGCATAAACACGAAGTTTTTTTATTCCCTTCGATAAATTTATTCCTTTAACACTCACTGTGGAATAAGCACTCCAGCTGTTTAAATTTGGTATTGCAACAGTTGGGATAATGGTAGTGCCGTCAATTTGAATTTTAAATTTGGTGTTATCAATTGCTGATCCTACACGAAAGTAAAAATCATAAGATGCAGTTGATAAAACATCAATCGTAAAATCAAGCCATTCATCTTTCCCCCAGTATCCAATTGAAAAACCACCAAGGCTATCGGAAGTAGAAGAAATATCAACATCATCATTGCGGTATTTACCGCCTGTGTTTCCTGATGAATTGTCGAAATACGATTTATTTTGACCACCGGTATCATAGTTTTCAGCTTCAATTTTTCCAGGGATATTGGTAGGCGTTCCAAAATATGCTCCGTCAGTCTTTTTTATTATGGAAGCTTTCTGACTATATAAAATTCCTATATAATTACTCACCATTACGCGGTAAAAAGCAAAGTCAGAATTGCTGATGGAAGCAATAGCATATTTTTTTGAATTTGAATTTGGTAAATCCATCCAATCATTACCATTAATACTTTTTTGCCAGAGGTATTGCAACTGATCTCCTGAAACCTGCACAGTTAAGGCAGTGCTGTCTCCCAGTGCATTTACTACATTTTGCGGATGTTGAACAATTACCGGTTCAGGAAAGCAAGTGCTTGCATTTTTAGCGGGAATATTTATTAGGGCGTAGGTTTTGTTGCCGGCAGTAGTTCGGTTATTCCATGTGGCATTGGCACAACTAAAAGGTTTAAGCAGGGCAGAGGATTCATCTTTATCAGCAAAGCTCCATGTGCACCAGCTCACTTTTATTTGTGCATCATTTTTTCCTCCTAAAACATCAGCGAAATTTTGCGCCGATGCCAAATCAACATTACCGTCGCCACTCTCCTCACTCAATCCCCATTCACTAGCAAAAATTGGAATTTTATTTAAAATTGTTTTTACAGTATCTAAATTTTTATTGTGTTGCGGAGTGGAAGCATAGTAGTGATACGTATACATAGTGTTGTATGCGTTGGCTCCAGTTAGTGGATCAGCGGCGGCTTTCCACGGACGATTGCTCCAAAAAGGTGTTCCAACAATGATGATGGTTTCGGGATCATTTTTACGAATGATTGGAATAATAATTTCTGCATATTGTTTTATTCGTGCCCAATTCACAAATTTTTCATTGGCGGCACCATAATATTTATAGCGTTCGTTGGGCTCATTGCAAATTTCGTAGAGCACATTTTTTTTTCCTCCATGTTTTTTTGAAACGTAATCCCAAAAATCTTTTGCGGCTTCTATGTTTTTCATCGGATCACCATCGGCCAGTACGTGCCAATCGATGAGGCAATATATTCCTAACTTTTCTGCTGTTTCAACCATTTTATCAACCCACAGTTTCCATTTGGCAGGATTAAGTACATAACCATCTTCTTCAACGTACAATGCCAAACGGAAAACATCGGCATTCCAATTGTTTGCTATGGCCTCAACGGAGGAACTACTATAGCAGTTTTCAAACCATTGAGGGCCATGAGTGCTAATTCCGCGCAATTGAACTGGGTCGCCACATTCAGAACTTAATTGCAGACCAACCAATTTTAATTTCCCAAAATTCCCAACGGGAGTTTGCCCTTGAGTTGTGCCGAAAAATATTAGAGCAAAAAATAAATGACATATAATCTGAGTTCGCATAGAAAAGTTTTTTATGGTCCAAAGCAGAGATTATTAATATAGCATTTTTTTTACATCAATCACTTCCATTTCCAATAACAGTCATGTATCCGCCCTGACTGTATATGACCTTTGCAGTGTCACGATATTTCACAGTGTAATAGTAAGTGCCATCGGGAACTTTATTCCCATTGAACATTCCATCCCATTTCGGTAATTCATTTTTTTCTGATGAGAACAATAGCATTCCCCATCTGTTGTAAACTTCAAAATTTAAAAATTTGATATTGTTTTTTATTTCGTTGAGGGTGCTGTCGTTATTAGGAAGATCATCTATGCACGGTTCAAAATTATCGTTGATGCCGTCGTTGTTTGGTGTGATAACATCTGGAAAGCAAATGTCGCTTGGCTTGCAATAGTTTGTAAGTTGAATTTTTGCTTCGGCCTCACACAAATTTTTATTTGTTACTGTTACAGTAACCTCTCCAGGCATTGCGTATTCTACTGAACTAGAAGTAGTACCATTCGACCATAATACACTTGCAAAGGTGTCGGCAAGAGTGTATTTCCAATGTTTGTTGCCATCAAAACACAATGTAGTATCGGCACCCAGACTGAAATTATAGGGTGCGAAAACTGGAATAATTCCAGTATCGGATGTGTCGGCCGGACAAACTCCCGATTTAGTAATTGCTCTGAATCGTGTGTTTTTAGTGATGTCTTGGAAGGTGATTACTTTTCCATGTGCTTCTGGGATGTCAATAGTTTTAAAATTATCAGTTGAACTTTCCCATTTGATGACTTGTCCTACCGATGATTTAAGATTTATAACCAATTGGTTTTTTCCATAGCACTGTGCTTTTTGTTGATCAAAAACTCCTCCTGCTGAAACTGGGTCTACTAAAATTTCTGCACTGCTAGCATTTGCAGATGCACAAGCTCCCGATTTTATCACCGCTCTATAAGAAGTGTTTATTAATAGATTAGTGAATTGTAAAGTAGAGGAGGTGTCGCTGATAATTGTTAGTGTTGCGAAGCCGTCGTTGGAACTTTCCCAATGGTCAACTGCGCCAGTTGTTCCACTAAGGTTTAAAATTCCGCTGTTACTCAATGCACAAACCGCTTTAGCGCCAAGAGTTTGTCCACCAACAGAAATTGGATCAACAACAATTTCAGCCGCAGCTGATTTATCGCTAGCGCATGTTCCTGATTTTACCACAGCTCTAAATTTTGTTGTTTTTGTTAAGTTGCTATACGGTAAAACAGTGCCGTTGCTGATTAATGATGTAATGTTGTTGAAATTATTTGTTGAGCTTTCCCAGTAAATTACATTTCCGATATTTCCCGTCAATTTTACTTCTCCAGAGTTTGCACTTTCGCAAACATTTGTTGATCCATTTACTTTTCCTCCTGCACTAACACTATCAGCAGTCACAGTAACTACAGCGTTGGTATCTGCGCCGCAAACTCCCGATTTAACAATCACTCGGTATTGTGTAGTTGCGGAAAGATTGGTGAAAGTATAGTTTGGTAAAGTGTCGGAACTATTGGCAATTACAGTTGCAAAATTATTCGTTGAACTTTCCCATTTAATATTGTTGCCAACATAATTTTTAAGTTCCAAAGTGCCAACATTATTTCCTGAGCAAACATGCATATCAGCACTAATGAATCCTGATTTTGAAATTGAATCAACAGTCACTGTTGCTAATTTCGATTGCGCCATTGCACATGTTCCCGATTTAACATTTGCTCGGTATTGTGTTGTTTTGGTGAGATTTTTATAAGAAACAATTTTGCTGGTGCTTGCAATTGGTGTGCTGGTTGCAAAGCCGTCAGTTGAACTTTCCCAATTCACAATTGTTCCTATTTTTCCTTGCAATGTGAAGGAGCCTTGATTGATTCCAGAGCACACTGTTCGGTCTTTAAGGAATGATCCTCCATCTGATAGTGGGTCAACTTGCACTGTTACTAAATTTGAATTTGCAGAAGCACAAGTGCCCGATTTTACAATGGCTCTATATGCAGTGGTTTTTTGCAAATTGCTGAAAACTATTTGAGCATCGGTTGAAGCGATGGTTTGTTTGGTAACAAAATTATCTTCCGAACTTTCCCAATTCAATATCGATCCAGTTTTGTTGGTGAGCGAAAGAGTACCTGTATTTGTTCCAAAACAAACGGCGGTATCTTTGAGCAAAGTACCGCCGTTAGACAATGAATCTACCAACACAAAAGCTTCAACTGAATTTAGTGCAGAACAAGTTGATGATTTTACAACCGCTCTGTATTTAGTGTTTTTAGTTAAGTTCAAAAATGATAATGTTGTTGTGGTATTGGCAATTGTTGTTACAGTATTAAAATTATCCTCCGACGATTCCCAGTTAACAATTGTTCCTGTTGAACCACTTAATGTGATTGTTCCCGTATTTGTTCCGCTACAAACTTGTGCTGTGCCTGATGCTGTTCCACCAACAGGTACCACATCCATTGTTATTTTCACACTTGCTGAATTTGCAGTAGCGCAGGAGCCTGATTTTACTACGGCTCTATAATAGGTTGTGTTGGCTAAGTTTAAATATGAAATGCTGTCGTTTGTATTTGCATGTGTAGTAATATCTTGTGCATTTACGAAATTGGAAATTGAACTTTCCCAATGATCAATAATTCCCAGCGCACCTGCAAGGCTCACTGTTCCTGAATTTATTCCCGGACAAACTGTTGTTGCTCCTGTTGCGGTACCTCCAACTGAAAGAGGGTCTACACTGATTGTCACCGGAACCGAAGTTGAAGAAGCACATGTTCCCGATTGAACTGTTGCACGATATTTTGTGGTGACAGTTAAATTGGAAAAATTAATGCTTGTAGTTGTGTTTGCAATTGTTGTTACACCAACAAAATTATTGGTTGAACTTTCCCATTTAAGGACTGTTCCTGTTTGATTCACTAATTGAATCGTTCCCGAATTTCCGCTGATACAAACACTTGTATCGGTGATAGCTGATCCAGCATCAGTGATGTTGTCAACGGTGATGGTGGCTTCTGCTGAATTTGCACTTTGACAAAGTCCCGATTTAACAACAGCACGATATTTTGTGTTTGTTAAAAGATTAGTGAACGATAGTGTAGTGGTTGTGTTTGCAATTATAGTGAAGGTTGCGAAATTATCGGTAGAGCTTTCCCAATGGTCAACTGTTCCGGTTTTTCCAACGAGCGTAAGCGTTCCTGAATTTCCGCTGGAGCAAACAGTTTTGCTTCCATTAATTGTTCCGCCAATACTTGTTGGATTTACAGTGATAATAGTAGGAAGTGAATTGGCTGATGCACACACTCCCGATTGCACCACAGCGCGATAACTTGTAGTAACTGATATATTGCTAAAATTTAAAGTATTACTTGTGTTTGCAATAGTGGTTGATGTAGTAAAATTATTAGTTGATTTTTCCCATCTAATAACATTTCCTGTTTCACCGCTTAAAGTAATTGTTCCCGAATTTGAAGTAGCACAAACCGTTGTAGCCCCAGCAGTACTTCCTCCCGCAGATGGAGTGTTGATAGTGAGCAATGCGGAGGCTGATGGAGCTGAACCGCATTGTCCTGATTTTACAATAGCCCTGTACTTGGTGTCTTTGGAAACATTTGTGTAGTTAAGTGAAGAGCTAGTGTTTGAAATAGTAATTACTGTAGCAAAATCATCAATTGAACTTTCCCAGTTTAAGATAGTTCCGGTATTGCCTGCGAGGGTTAAAGTTCCAGAGTTTGCACCAGAACAAACGACAGCACTGCCATTAACGGTTCCGCCAACTGTTGGAGCATCAATACTTATCAAGGCAAAAGCAGAGTTTGCTACAGCACAAGCTCCTGATTGAACTACAGCGCGATATTTTGTTGCAACGCTAATGTTGGAATAGGGGATGGTGGATAAGGTGCTATTGATGTCTGTAACGGTTGCAAAATTATCAGTTGAACTTTGCCACTTAATGATATTACCGGTTTTTCCAGCAATAGTTAAATTCCCAGCATTGCTGCCTGAGCAAACGGTTGCACTTCCTCCAACTGTTCCTCCAACAGTGACAGGGCTTACTGTAACTGTAGCTACTGCAGAGGTTGCGGCAGCACAAACTCCTGATTGTACAACAACTCTATACTTTGTAGTAGTATTTAAGTTTGTATAGTTTAAAGTACTGGTGATGTTATTGATGGTAGTTGTTGTAGCAAAATTATTGGTTGAACTTTCCCAGCGAACGACAGAACCAACATTTCCTGAAAGAGTTAAAGTACCCGAATTGATTCCTGTACAAATAGTAGTGTCACCCAACAAAGTACCTGCAACAGTGGTAGGAAAAACAGTTACTAGTGCGGCCGTAGAAACATCAGATGCGCAAGTTCCATCTACGGCTTTTGTTCTGAAATATTTGCTTTGTGTTAGTACTTCTGTGGTATATGATGGTGTGTTTGCATTTTGACCACCGGTCACTGTGGTCCAATTGTTAGTGCCATCTACAGATTCCTGCCATTCAATTGCGCCAATGGTTCCTGAAGCATTTAATATAACAGAGTTGTTGGTGCATATTTGTGTAGAAGGGACTGTTCCTCCCTGTGCACGTGCATAAGCCGAAAAATATCCATAACGTGCTCCGGCATTTACTGCTTCTCCATTGATAATTCCAAGATGAAAATTTGAAGTGCTATTGCTAATTAAATTGGTGCTGCCCGATGGAATAGTTGCGGTATTGTATTCAATGCGTGCTTGCATCCATGAATTTGCAACAGGGGTGTTGGGTACGTAGGAAAATAAATTTGATGCAATGTTTGTAGTAACGCCAGTGGTACTATTTTTCAGAGAGAAATTTCCTTCGTTGCCACTTTTTACCAAAATGTTTAAAAAGAAATGTTCTTCCGTGTCTCTAAAAAAACTAACCTGATTTGAACCTGTGCAAACAATAGGAGGAAGCAATGCGCCACCTTTTTCATTGCCAAATCCTGAAACGTGAAATACGTATGCTGGTTTGGATGTTTGTATATATTCGGCAGGAGTGTTTAACTGATAATTATAGGTTTGTCCTTCGCTCAGTGTTGTGATCAGCACACCGTTAATTGTAACGTCAGTTAAATCTTCCGTAGCAGTAACAATAATTCTATCGCCAAAATCTGCTTGATACAATGAATCACCGTACAAAGAAAAATCATGTGTATTAATTAATGATCCTTTCAATGCAATGTAATCGGTTCCTACAATATTTACGGGGACCAACTGATCGCCAATTAAATCAAGTGCCCAGTTTTGTTTTACTGAGTCGTCTTTAATGGTTACTGCGATGGGTTTGTTGGAGCTTATCACAGTGCCGCTCAAGTGGTCGGGACCAGTTCTTCCTGTGGCTCTTCCCGAGTAAGTTTGACCTTTGTTCAATGTGATGGTAAATGGAATTCCTGCTGTATGACCAACAATATCTTTTGTTGGATTGATGGTTACTGTTGTTCCGTCTTCTGTTGCTACAATGTCAAATGAAGAGTTTCCTACAATGCCTGCTGCCCAAGAAATGTTATCGGCATTTTCAGATAAGTTTTGAAACGGCGTATAAAATTTTTTCCCTAAAGCATTTCTTCCTTTTAATACAAAAATATCGGAATTTTTCACCACTCCGTTTGTTGTTCCTAATACTTCATAATAGGCAGTAATATTTGCTGTTGATTGAATGAGTAAGCCTTTATTTTCAATCACGTTGGCAGCAGGTTCGCCACTTTCAATTTGCCACAACCAATTGGTTAAATCCACGGAAACACTGGTGTTTGCTGGTATCTGTTTAACAATGGTTGGCTGTCCCCAAAACCCAATGTTTGTTGCTGGCTGAGAAATTGTAACAGTTGCTGCAACATTTTCTGCAGAGAGACGTAGAAAAATTGGTTTATCTGTATGTGTATTGGTAACCTCCGGTGCAACAAACCAAAATTCATTGTCGGTTTGTGCTGCTGCTGTAAATGACACGAAAATTAAAATTACTAGCGTTTTAATTGATCTCATAAACCTTATTGTATATTAATTACCTCTAAAAAAAATCACATAACATTCCAATATGCTTTTTTACAAGCAATGCTGATTGGCACTTCCCCTTATTCAATGCAATTATATATTAGTTAAGTTCCCTGCTTAACTTTTATGGCTTCATGAATTCTAGATCATGGTTTATTGTTCGCTATGCAATTTATATGTTAAAATATTTTTACTGTATAAGTTTTCGTTCAATTCATTGGAAAAATCATTCTCTTGTGTTTTTTGAAAAGTGTACTGTGTTCACTTTATTTCACTGACTTCGCAGACTGTTTGCAACTTATTTTACAAATATTTTGTGCATTGTTTGGTTCAGTTGGATGTAGTAAATGCCACTTTGTAGGGGAGGGAGATCAACAGGATTTTGTGTCGACTGGCTTGCGTTGCTGAAAATCATTTTGCCGTTTTGATCATAAATGATCAATCGTACTTCAGAAGTGTTTTTTTGTGCTGATTTTATGTTGAGTTGGTCGTTCACAGGGTTTGGGAAAAGTGTCCATCCACTGGCTTGCAATTCTTCAGTATTAGTGGTCAAAACAGAGAAGTCTTTAAAATAAATAGTGGCATCAGTCATTAAGTAAGGACGAGAGATAACTATATCAAGGAGTTTTTTAGTTCGATCAACATATCCTCCAACCGGACTGTAATTCAGCAAAGCAGTGCTCCAATGATTTGGTTTTGCTTTAGATGGATCAGTACCTAAATAATCGTACACCAACTTCTGACAAATCAAACCGATATTTACAAAAGGATCGATCAACAGTGAATCACTGATCACATCATCGGCCAAATATTTAAATCGCTCCAAATTTCCAATCACTCCAGGTACAGCAACATTTTTGTTATCGCCCATTCGTATTTGTCCGAGTCCAACACAAGCGCTAGGTCCTGGTTCGGTGAGGTAATTTGGATAATATGCCGTTTCATTTTCTATCATTGCAATGATGAGCTCTGGCGGAATATTTCTTTGAGCTGCATTCATGCACGCCGATTTTTTAATTTCTTTCACATATTCTTTTTGAATGGAGTAAATTATTTTTTTTAAAGCTTCATAGTCGGTTTTTTTGGTAAATGATTTTCCGTTTTGATTGGCAGTATATTGCGCAACACAATAACTAGTTAATTCACTTAAACTTGGCGTGGAAGGAATTTGATTGCTAACAGCAGAATTGATAGCGTGCAAATAGTTCGCTAATAATTGTAGGTTATTGTAAGTTGGAAAAACAAATGCAGGAGGAACCGATTGTTTGGTTACTTCATTGTAAGTCCACTGATCAAAAATTAAAATGATATTGATGTTTCGTATTTGATTGGGATTTAAATTTTGTTTTTGCCACGGTGAAATTTCGTTGGCAATAAATGGGATCGAATGTGGAGGATTGGCAGTGCTCTCCATCAGTTCAGTAGAGGTGGAATAATGTGGAATGAAATATTGAAAAGTATCCACTTGCCCTAATAAGTGGAATCCGCTACAAATACTTACCAAAAAAATAGCGGCGGTTTTTATTTTAATATTCATAAGAGTTTTTCTGAGATATTAGTTTAATAAAAGTCAGAAGAATCAATAGAACGGCGAGGTTAATTTTCATATGTACATAATTTATTTTTTTAATGGTCATATAGTATCCCCATGTTATCTTCATCACATTTTGTGCGCCGTGGTGCATGGGGATTTCATACTTCATTTTATTTTAGGTTATTGAATTTTACCTTACTATCATTATTTTTTGTACACTGTTTTCAACTTGAATAAAATATATTCCATCCCCAAAATTTGAAACATCAATTGACATTGATTCTGTATTTATAGATGTTGAATACAGCTCTTGTCCTAAGTTGTTTTTTATTGAAACGTTGGAAGAAATTAACGATGGATTGATTTTAATATTCAATTCATTTTTTGCTGGATTAGGATAGGTTTGTATTTCATAAGAAGAAAATATGTTGGCAACATTGGTGGTTAAACTTTCACTAAATGTTATTTTGTTTAAATTGAAACCGCTGCTATTTGCTTTTACTTTCAATATGTGTTTGCCAGCGTTAAGCTGAACAACAGCGCTCGTGTTGGTGTATGTTTGAAAAGCTCCAGTAAAGGGGATAAGAGGAGTGTTTGATGCAAAGAGATTGACATTGTCTATATATAAATCAGCACTGGATGCATTCTCTAAAGTAGCAGTGCGCAAATCCACTTGATATGCTCCTGTTTTTTGAACATCCACTAAATATTCCATCCACTCATTTTTATATATCCATCCAACGTC
>JAPLEZ010000057.1 GCA_026390935.1 Bacteroidota bacterium | reverse complement strand
TCTTCTACTTCTTGAAATAGTTCTATTAGGTTCATATTTTTGATTTTTTCAAAAATATAAATTTTTGGAATGAATCAGTCCTGCCCCTGCGGGGACTCCTCCTTGAAAAGGAGGAGAGTTAGTTAGCTGGCATTACTTACTCCTTGACAAACCATAAATATTTCCCTACTTTAGTTGCGTCATTATGACACAACTAAAACTTTTGTACGGCTGAATTAAGATGGAATCCCCTTTTAAAAACCTACACCATTGTAGCTGCAAACCGACAAGCTCGACCGAATTTGGATAAAAGTATTTGTCCGTTTTGTCCTGGCTCAGGCAAAGTCCCCGATCATTACGATGTTCATTTGTACCCCAATGATTTCCCAGCTTTATCTACTTCTGCATTGAGTCATGAAAATCATACCGCTCTTTACCGCTCCCGCGAAAATTATGGCGTATGCGAAGTGATTTTATATTCTCCCGAACACACTAAAACACTGCCAGAACTCAGCGAAGAGCACATATATAAGCTCATTCAGCTTTGGACTGCTCGCACAAAAGAGATTTCAAAAGACCCCAAAATAAAATACGTTTTTGTTTTTGAAAATCGTGGTGAAGAAGTGGGTTGCACCATGGCCCACCCTCATGGTCAAATTTATGGCTACCCTTTTGTGCCGCTAAAATTGCAAACAGAATTAAATGCCTGTAAAGAATACTTCAACAATAACAACTCAAACCTAATGTTGGATATGAATAAGGAAGAGCAATCTTTTGGGAAAAGAGTGCTGTATGAAAACAAAAACTTCATCAGCTATCTTCCTTATTTTACCGACTATCCCTATGGTTTGTTCATTTCGGCAAAAAATAAAAGAGGATCGTTTCTGGATTTCGGTGAAGATGAAAAAAAGGATTTGGCATCTATCCTAAAAGTTTGCACCGGCGGACTCGACAATCTATTCAATAAATCATTTCCTTACATGATGTGCGTGCATCAAACGCCATTCAATAGCGAAGAATACAACAACAGCGAGAAATATTTCAATTTCCACATTGAATTTTATCCACCCCTGCGCAACGAAAACACCATTAAGTTTTACGCCAGCTCGGAAATGGGCGCATGGGCCGCCACCAACACCAGGGAAGTAGAAGACACCGCAGAAGAATTACGAATAGCCATCCATAAATTTTTAGCAAAATGACGACACAAAACCTTATCGAGAAATTTGAATCCTATTTTGGAACTGGCAGCGAACCTCAATTGTTTTTCGCGCCCGGAAGAGTCAATCTTATTGGCGAACACATTGATTACAATGGAGGTAATGTTTTGCCTTGCGCAATAAAATTGGGCATCACAGCTGTGATTAGAAAAAACGATTCATCCACCATTCTCATGAAATCCCTGTATACCAAAGGAATGGTGAAAGTAGATTTAAATGAAGAAATAAATCCCATCAACGGCGATTGGGGAAATTATCCAAAAGGCGTGATTGCCTTCTTGCTTCAAAACGGTATTGAATTGTCGGGATGCTCCATTTTATTTTACAGCACTCTCCCCGCCGGATCAGGCCTCTCCTCCTCTGCTTCGTTGGAAGTGCTTACCGCTTATAGCTTATTGAAAATCAACAATCAAAAAATAAATCCGATTGAAATTGCACTGCTTTGTCAAAAAGTTGAAAATGAATATATAGGTGTCAGCTGTGGCATCATGGATCAGTTTTCTGTTGCAATGGGGAAAAAAGATTGCGCAATTCTTCTTAACTGCCAATCTTTAAAATATGAATACGTCCCTCTGCAGCTCAACGAATACAGTCTGGTGATCATGAACAGCAACAAAAAGCGAGAACTCGCATCTTCAAAATACAACGAGAGAAAACTTGAATGCGATACTGTTTTAAATGACTTACAAAACCACTATTCCATCGCCAACTTATGTGAAGCACAGTTGTACCAATTGGATTTCCACATCATTGATGAAACGCTAAAACGAAGAGCACGACACGTAATTAGCGAGAACAATCGCGTAAATAGCGCCATTGACGCTTTGCAAAACAACGACATCAAGCAATTCGGAGAACTATTAACGGCCTCTCATCTTTCCTTAAAAAACGATTATGAAGTAAGTGGATTTGAGTTGGATACCATTGTAGAAGAATCCTTGAAAATTAATGGATGTATTGGCGCCCGTATGACTGGCGCTGGTTTTGGTGGATGCGCAATTGCTTTAGTGGCCACCGATGTAGTTGATATTTTCAAAGAAAAAGTATCGGCAACTTATTACGCCAAGACAAATATTTTGCCTGCTTTTTATGAAAGTTCAATTGGCGCAGGGGTGCATGAACTTCATTCTTATCAGATCCTGAAACAAGTTCAGGATGACATTAGTAAACCATATTCATCATAACACAACGTGCTAGATTTGTCATCCTGAACTTGTTTCAGGATCTACTGTTTAAATAATTGTACTTATGAAAAAATTATTGACCTTACTTCTTCTTTCTATTTTTTCCTGTTCAACAGAAAGTCCTCTCTTGCAGAAAAAATTAAGTACCAGTTTTTTTAATGAAGCCAACCCCATCACGCTCGGTTGCTACTATTATCCCGAACAATGGCCCGAAGAAGAATGGAACAGAGATTTAAAAAATCTTTCATCAATGGGTTTTGAATTCACTCATTTTGGAGAATTTGCCTGGGCTTTATTAGAACCCGAAGAAGGGAAATTCAATTTTGAATGGCTCGACAAAGCCATTGATCTTGCAGCAAAAAACAAATTGAAAGTTATATTATGCACCCCTTCTGCTGCGCCACCGGTGTGGTTGGTGCAAAAATATCCTGAAATATTAATGCAAAATGACGATGGCAAAACAATGCAACATGGCTCGCGACAACAAGGATCATGGTCGAGTAAAATTTACAGAAAATACATTCAAAAAATTGTCACTGAACTCGCCAAAAGATACGGCAACGATCAACGCGTTTGGGGATGGCAACTCGATAATGAGCCATCGCATTACGGCTTTCCTTATGATTACAACGCTGCATCACAAGATGCCTTCGTGCAATGGCTGATGAACAAATACCAAAACATCGACAGTCTAAACCTTCGTTGGGGAAATAATTTCTGGAGTCAGCGCTACAGTGATTTTCCCGAAATCAGAATTCCTAATGCCAAAGAACTCGTTCAACCTGCAAACCCACATGCTTTGCTTGATTTCCAAGAATTCACCAATCAGCAACGCGGTGTTTTTTTAAGAGAACAGGCTAGTGCTTTGCGACAAATAATTTCATCGCAACAATTCATCACCAGCAATTACATGATGCAAATGCCACATAGCGATCCATGGGTAAATAAAAACGATTTGGATTTTGCTTCTTACACCAATTATCCTGTGAATTCTTATTCGGAAGTGGACAATGGCGACTTAGGTTTCCGATTGGGTAGCGGTCGGGATTTGGCGCTTACTCACGATTTCCACCAATCGGTTAATGGTGTTACAGGAATTATGGAACTGCAGCCCGGACAAGTGAATTGGGGACATTACAATGCACAACCGCAGCCTGGCGCAGTGCGCATGTGGGCCTGGCATACTTTTGCTTTGGGCGCAAAATTCATTTGTACCTATCGCTATCGCCAGCCATTAAGTGGAAATGAACAGTACCATCAAGGAATTATGCAAACCGATGGCGTTACGCTTTCACGCGGTGGATCTGAATATGCTCAAGCGATCAAAGAAATGAACGACATAAAAAAAGTATTTAAAGCCGATTCTTCTCCGCAACAAAAAGTAGCCATTTGGTGGGATCAGCGAAGTATGCTCGATATGTACAATTTTCCACACAATAGAAACTGGTCGGCTGTTTCCGAGTTATATCGCTACTACGAAAGCATAAAATCTTTTGCCTTGCCGGTTGAATTTATCAACGCTGCGCCCGATCCGAAACACTATCCTGTGCTGTTGATTCCTTCTATTCAACTTGTTGACGACGCCATGATTGCACAATGGAAAAAATATGTTGAGGCAGGTGGCACGTTGATCATCACTCCACGCTCCGGACAAAAAAACCGTGACGGACATCTATGGAAAATGAAAAATCAGGAAAAAATAAAAGAGCTGGTTGGCGCTTCAATTTTATTCAATGATCATCTACCCGCTTCTAAAAAAGCGCAAGTAACCATGAACAACAAAACCTACGAATGGAACAGCTGGGGCGAAATTGTGAATTTGCAAAACGACAGTGCTTCTGTTAAAATTATGGCTACATACAGCGATCAATTTTATCAAGGAAAAGCTGCTTGCGTTTCAAATTCTATTGGAAAAGGGAAAGTGTTTTACATAGGAATATCAAGTACAACTGGAGATTTCGAAAAAGAAATTTTAAAAGAAGCGTTCCTACATTCGAAATTAGAAATCACTGAATTACCCAAATATATCTACCAAGAAAAAAGAGGAAATCTTACCATTACAGTGAATTATTCCTCCGAAGAATTTGAATTAAAAATTCCTGAAGGAAGTAAAATTGTTTTGGGAGAAAAGGTTTTAAAACCAGGAGAAGTCACTGTTTGGATGGAATAATGAAGCTTTCCACACAATGCCAGCTAACTAACCCTCCTCCTTTTCAAGGAGGAGTGCCTGAAAGGCGAGGTGGTTATTTGAAATAAATTCAATTGTTTTTCTTTCTATTAACCACCTCCCATACGCTCCGCTAAGTTTTCAACTTAGCGGAATCTTTTCTTCAAGATTTTATCTTGTTGAATCAAAGAAGCTGAAAGCTTCAAGAAAAAATTCCGCGAAGTTACGCTTCGCTAAACTTCACGGAGCGCGCGTGTTAACTTCACTCCTTAATTACCTTATACACCTTACTAAATCCGCTTTCGTCAACAGCGGTAAAAAAGTAAACTCCAGAAGAAAGCACACTCAAATCTCCCAAGCCAAAAATCAAATATTGGTTTTGTTGTATTGTTTGATTTTCCTCGCGAATCAGTCGTCCTGAAACATCTAGCAACTTGAAATTCAATTTTTGTTGCACGGTTGAATACAGCTCAATGCCAATTCTATCTGTAAACGGATTGCTGCGCAGCGACACCAAAAAGGTGTTTTGAAAGTCAAAGTGATCGGTGCTGTCTAAATTCATGTATATCTTCATCAGACTTGGAATTCCGTATCCCAATATGGAATCAGGTGCGGAATACTGACTACCACTTTTTTCAATTTCTTTTTTCAATTCCAAATTACTCAACTGTGGAAAAGCCTGCCACAAACACGCTATGGCACCCGCCAGTAATGGTCCGGAAAAAGAAGTGCCATTGGCCGTATTGTAATAATTTTGATCGTAAGTGATGACCGTTCCTTGTCCCTGAGCAGCAACATTCGGTTTGATATCGCCGTCGGATGCTGGTCCGTAAGAACTAAATACCGCATGTTTCTTATTGGGATCAACAGCCCCAACAGCCAACACGCTATCAGCATCGGCTGGAGAAAGAATATAATGCCAACTGGTTTGTCCTTCATTGCCTGCGCTAACCACCACAAATATTCCTTTACGTGCCGCAATATTTGCCGCTTTAGATACCAAGGTGGTTTTACCATCCATGTCTTTATAAGTATGACTGGTTGTAGTATCATCAAAAGTGTAATAACCCAATGAAGAATTGATCACATCAACACCAATACTGTCAGCTCTTTCCGCTGCCATCAGCCAGTTGTATTCTTCCAGCAAGGTTTCCGAATTATCATCTTCGGTGATGAACAAATAATAATTTGCTTTCGGCGCACTACCAATAATTTTGCTTGTATTGTTGGCCATCACCGACAATACCATGGAACCATGGCGATTTTTCTCGAACACAAAATTATCATGATCCAAAAAATCCCATTTGTATTTTATTTGTCCGCTAGCCTCCAACTGATCCATCACCGCATAGTGAGCATCACCAAAATGCGGATTGAATCCTGCATCAAAAATGGCGATATTCATGCTATCTCCTCTATATCCGCGCTCATGCAAAAAATGCCCGCCTATCATTTCCAGCTGATGATAAGCATCTCCATAAGTGTACAGCGGTAGATTAATTTCGGCTGAAAACTTATTTGCGCCCTGTTCTTTTTTACCTGATGTTGCTTGCTTCGCAGTTAAATATTGCACAGATTGCACCTCAGGTATCAATCGAATTTGAGTGATCGAAGAAGTATCAAGTAGTTTAATAAGTACTGAGTTTCTCCATTTAGAAAGATGCGTTATGGAATCGGCAATAGCACCTAAAGCTTGGATATTCTGAACATCTACAGGAAGATCCAAAAAATCTACAGGAACGTTTCTTTTGATCTTCTTTTGAATAGAACTTTCGCTTAGAAACGCAGATGGATTGGAAACTGAAAAAGCAGAACCTTTGTCTTTAAAGGTCACTTCAAAATAAAATTCATTTTGAGAATAGCTTTTTTGAAAAAGCAATAATGAAAGGAAAAAGCAAATGAAATATTTACTTGCTTCCATGCGACACATAACGCAGCTCATAAATCACCCCTTTTTCAATTCGGTCCAAAATAGGTTTTCCCGAACCAATGTCTTGAGAAGCTACATCAATCACCTTTTTGTAAACCAATCCGATGTGTTTAGCGTAAACTTCTTGGTAATATTTTTTTGAAATCAGCAATTCGTCGTCAATTTGAATAACAGTAATGGTTGAATCCCAATGATGTGTTTTTAAAGTGGCAGGCACATCTACATCTTTATAAGTATAAGTCCATTCTTCATTGCTATTGAATCCATTTCCGTTCCATGAAGAACCTTCAATTACTGGGAACTTAAGTCTAGTATATCTGAAGCTTTCTTCCACTCTTTCGTAGCGTTCATTCAACTTTGAAACATACCATACGTTTTTCAATTTCCAAGGCAAGGCATCTACATTTCCAGTGTCAATACGAGTGTAACGATTCAAACGGTAAGAAGTATTTCCCGACAGATCCACAAAGGATTCTCCAATTTCTTCTTTCAATTGAAAATGAAAAGTATCAGATTTTTTGGTGAAATCGTCGAAATGAATAGAGTCAATTTCATATATAACGTATTGACCGCTTTTCACTGGGATATAATCAGCTCCGCTTTCAACTTCTATGTTAGTCCCTTTTTTACAAGCGGCGCCAAAAAATAAAACTACCGCGAGGAGACTTAAAACTTTTCCTCTTTGAGAACTGCTCCCTGCTGATTGAAATATTTCCATGTTCCTTGTTTTTTTCCTTTACTGTATGTGCCTACTGTCTTTTTTGTGCCATCGGCATAGTACTCTTCGTACAGTCCGTTTAACACATCGTGAAGATATTCCATTTTTTTGAATAGTTTCCCTTCAGAGTAAGTCTGTGAAATTCCTTCTCGGTTGCCTTGCACATAAACAATTATTGAATCTACAGCGCCATTTTCGTTGAAGTATTTCCATTCACCGTGTTTTGCATTTCTTAAAAAATGGCCTTCACGTTGTTTGGCGCCTGAAGGATAATAATTTGCGTAGTTGGTGGTATAATCCAAATTGTACGATTCTTTACTTCTCAACACCGTATTAGAAGTATCCCAATATGACACTCGTTCCTGAGTGGTATATACTATTTGTCCTGCTTCATAAATCTCTTTGTTTTCCACTTCTCCTTTGTCGTTTCTATACAACCATTCTCCATCTTTTATCCCTGCTTTATAGCGACCGATAGAACTTGTCATGGTATTAGGAAATGATGTTTTAAGAAGTCCGTCGGGTAAATTATTTACAAAATGCCCTTCTTTTTTTACTTTCCCATCTTCATAATATTCAGCGATAGGACCTTCCTTCACGTCATTTTTCCAGGTTTCTGTGGATGATAATTTACCATTATCGAAATAATATTTCCACTCACCATTTTTAGCACCACGCTGATAATTTTCTTGTGCCAATAAAGCACCATCAATAGTGTAATATATCCACAGACTATCTTTTTTCTGCTCAAAATATTTCCCCGAAGCCATTACTTTTCCTGTTGGATAATATAGGTAAGCGGCTGCCGATTTACCATCAATGAAATAATTGAGTTGAGAAGTCAACTTGCCATTTTCGGCGCTGTAATATTTAAATTCACCCACGGGAACACCGTGATCAAACTGTCCGGTATATTTCTTTTTCCCATTTTTGTGTTTCTCTGCCCACTTGCCATTCTTTTTCCCGTTTTCATCGGGTTGATTGGTTTGAGCGAACAGCGCAACATTCAGTAAAATAGCCGACAACAAGAGTATTCTCTTCATTACATTAAATTTTGATGGAAGGTAGACAATTTTCAAGCCACCCTATAAGTACCTTTCTCGAATTTTATTAACGCTGCAATGTAGAATAGTTACAATTCTTTTTCAATTAAATAAGAATTGCGACTCGCAGAGTTGCGCGCTACCAGCTCGGCTAGGAAGCCTGTCAAGAAGAACATTGTTCCAATGGTCATGGTGAGCAAACCATAATAAAATCGGGGTCTGTCGGTCATTGGATAGTATCCCGCCACGAATAGTTTTTCATATAATAAGGAGATGGCAATACCAAAACCTAACAAAAACATAATGAAGCCCAAAGTGCCAAACAAGTGCAAAGGTTTTTTGCCAAATTTGGAAACAAACATAATCGACAATAAATCTAGGAAACCATAGATAAAGCGTTCAATGCCTCCGAATTTTGTGTAGCCGTATTTTCTTGCACGATGATTAACTTCCTTTTCGCCAATTTTATTGAATCCGCTCCATTTGGCGATTACGGGGATATAACGGTGCATTTCTCCATACACTTCAATACTTTTTACCACTTCTATTTTATAAGCCTTTAATCCACAATTGAAATCGTGCAAATAAATACCGCTCATCTTGCGTGTGGCCCAGTTGAAAAGTTTTGTAGGTAATGTTTTGGTGATTGGATCGTATCTTTTTTTCTTCCAGCCCGAAACTAAATCGAAGCCGTCTTCCATGATCATTTTGCGCATTTCGGGAATTTCTTCCGGACTGTCTTGTAAATCAGCATCCATAGTTACTACCACTTTGCCATTGGCAGCCTGAAAACCAGTTTGCAAAGCAGCCGACTTACCGTAATTCCTTCGGAATTTAATTCCTCGCACATTACTATCCGAAGCTTGCAATTCCTCAATGACCTGCCATGATTTATCCTTACTTCCATCGTCCACAAACAACACTTCATAAGAATAGTTATTGGCTAGCATCACCTTAACAATCCAGGCGTGTAGCTCTTTTAAAGATTCATCTTCGTTGAAAAGTGGTATTATGACAGAAATGTCTTTCATTGTATGGTATAATCGGCAATCTTAAGATTTATTGTTTTCAAATATAGTTTTTTCTTTCTTTAAGCCGAACAATTAATCTTGTCAATTTCCTAAATTTTTATACATTTGCGCGGGGTAAGTCTTGTACGACCAGCTCCTGCTGAACTCCCCCAGGTCTGGAAGGAAGCAAGGGTAGGTGGTTGAGCGGTGCGATGCAAGTAGCTTACCCTATTTTTCTTATATAAAGGGATTCGTCTACACGAAGTATTAATTTTAAAAACGAACATGACATGGCCTCAGCAATATCTGCAATAGATTGATGGCCAAACATGTACCTTAAAAAGAAAAACGCATGAAAACCCTTTTGTTCCTCTTTTCTCTGCTTACTTTTCAATCCCTCTGGAGTCAAAACACCACTAATAATATTGACGACGAAGATTACGAAGCACCCTATCACACGTTCCAAGTTGGTGGCGGCGGATCATACAATGCGATGATCAACAAGTACGGAATCAACACAAAGTTCAATGTAAATCTTTCTCGAAAAATATCTTTCGGACCCGAATTCACTTATTATTTTGGCAATACAAAAAGTACATCTCCCGATTATTTTTATGAATTAAACTTGAGCGGAAGCCTGGTTGAACTAGGCAAAGTCTCTTTTTTCGGCTTAACCGGAATCACTTATCAACAGGCTAAATTAACCAACATCAGTCCCTACTCCACCAATTTCCAAGGCATTAACCTTGGCTTTGGAATGCAATACAGAAAAGATCGTTTATCAATGTTCGCCATTGCTAAAGTAACCAGCAGCAACAGTAATTTATGGCTCACGGCCGGTGCTTGTTACTATTTTGATATTGAGGCATTGCGCCGCATGATGAACAACAAATATCATTTGAATAAAAGAACCCGAAAAGACAACTAAATTGAGCTTTGCTAAAAAAATCACCAAAGAAGAAATTCAAAATCTTCCTTTATTCAGCTTCAGCGGAGTAATTGAAGTGATTGACAGCAAAGAGCAGTTTGAGGCCGCTTTCAGCAGAATGAACAAAGAAAGTATCATTGGCATTGATAGCGAAACGAAGCCTACTTTTAAAAAAGGACAATATCACCATACCGCACTAATTCAGCTGGCCACCAGCGATTGCGTGTATTTAGTAAAACCTCAAAAAACTGGTTTCCCCGAGCAACTGGTGCACTTGCTTGAAAACAAAGACATCATGAAGGTTGGTATCGCGATCGGACAAGACCTTACCGACATGCGCAAATTCAAGCCCTTCAAAGAACAGTCGATGTTTGATTTGAATAATATTTGCACCAAGCTGGGCTTTGAAAACATTGGTGCTAAAAATTTATCGGCTATATTTTTAGGTCACCGCATCAGCAAATCACAACAAACTTCCAACTGGGAAAACGATCCACTTACTCAACCGCAAATGCTTTATGCTGCTACCGACGCGTGGATTTGCAGAGAGATAATGATTAAGTTGAAGGAGCATAATTATTCCATTTTAAAGTAATTTCATCTTCTTTTAAAAGAAGCAAATCGATACTTTTTGTCATGAAACAAAAAGTATCCAAAAAATTCTAGAGCCAAGATATGCTTCCACCCGCCTCGGCAAAAACGCGTTGCCTGCGGCCGCGCTTTTTGCCTCACCTCCAACGCTGGCCCGCATCTTGGCTCGGGCCACCGCTACGCACTACCTATCAAACATAACTAAAAAGGATAATGTAAGTACCAGTCATGGTCACTAACTTCGTGTGAGGGCCCGAGCCAAGATGCGGGCCGGCGGTGGCGGGAGAAAAATCATCGGCCGAAAGGCCGTAGGGATTTTTTGACGTGCGGTGGAAGCATATCTTGGCTCTTGATTTTTTGTTACTTTTTCATCAAAGAAAAAGTAAGAAGAACACTAATTTCCTCTCTTCGCAATCCAAACCTCCCCATAATCATTCTTTAATAGCAATTCAATTTTCTAACATAATTGACACCTAAGTAATTACACGGGAACGGCTTTAAATACCGCAGAAATGAATAAATTAGACAGTATAATGCTAAACAATTAAAAATGACAAGACAATACACCAATATACTTACAACTTTATTTTATCTCTTGACTACTTGTAATTCTTCATTCGGTCAGATCTTTAATCCTGACCCATTTCATGCAGGATTTTCCAATATCAACATTGAATGCACTCATCAGGAAGCACTAGAAAACAAAATAAAAAAAATTACATCAAAGGTTTATACAATAAAAAAGGACGGAACTAAAAAAGGAAAATCAAAGACCGATTTTTCCTTCATTGAGTTTAATAGGTCAGGGAATCCAACCATTCTCCATAATAAATCTTATTCACCCACATACAAATCAAGACAAAAGATAAGTACGACTTATGATTATATTTTTGAATACGATTCTTTAAACAATCTAAGCCATGTTCAAGAATACGAAATCAGCAGTGCTTCATCTAAAACTCATAGCGAGAATGATGTTTACTTCTCTTATGATAAAAAGAATTGCTTAATAAGCGAGACCGTTTGCAATAAGTATATCTATGCTCCAGGCTTTGAATACCGAGGGACAACATATAGGAATGACACCGTAATCACAATGTACAATTTTAATTATGACGATTCTAAAAAAGTAAAAGACGTTTACAGCGTGAGTTTTGGAAGTAGTGATGATAAAAAATGGCTTGACACTTTGAAATTCAATTGCTCGTTCGACAGCGTATTTTTTTCAAGAAATATTCAAAAAAGAATAAAAAAAGACAGTTTGGGACGAATAAT
>JAPLEZ010000149.1 GCA_026390935.1 Bacteroidota bacterium | reverse complement strand
GGATTAATAACTTTCAAAAGGTCATGCAGCGATTCTCCGCTAACAACACTAATTCCATCAGCACGCGTGTAATTCCCTGTGTATATATTTCTAATGCCTTCTGCATTTAAGCGAATATCACGATGTGTATTATCGCTAAAACAAGAATGTTCGTCTTCTTGATCTTGGTTGTCATAAGCAGTGAAAATACGTTGTCCTGCAAGTTCCGATTTACTCAGAGCCCCAATGCCAGTCATCATATTTTTAATAGCATCGTTTGCACTTAAAGCTAAAAATGTTGTTCTGTAATTATTTGATACAGCCGGATCCCAAGCGTTTTTAACATATTCAAGATGATCTACCAAAAGGTCAGCGCAAATAGAAAGATATTGTCTTCTTCGTGATTGATTAGATGCAGTTCCTCCGTCTACAAAATCTGTGTTCGGACGTTGACCGGGAATTTTAGCGGATGGAGCAGTTAAATCTTGTCCCCACAATAAAAATTCTATTGCGTGATATCCCACACTAATGTTTGTTTCACCACCTACTGTATTTAAAGAGTCCAACATATTTTCGCTAATTGTTGGATACAAAACATTGTTATTAATAATTCCTGCATTTGCGTCACCACTGACATAATCAATATATGCTTCATCCAAAGGCCATGAATTTAATAATCCTTCCGGTCCGTTAGCGTCATCAATTGGTCCGTTAGCAAATCGAAAAGCTTCTGTTTGTCCGTATGATTCGCGAGAAATAAGCCATGCAGCTTTCGCACCGGCAAACTTTGTTGTATTAGTAGGATCGCTTGTAAAAGCATCAATGGCAGTTTTTAAATCAACAGCTTTATTATAGCTGTCGAGATAAGTATAATAAGCTATGTCGGCGTAGTTCTCAATAATACTTTTTTTAAGAGCTGCGTTAGGATCAGTTACCACATCGTCCTCTTTTTTTGGTTCTTTTTTACAAGAATCAAATCCGGTAATAATAGTCAGCATGAACAAGGAGAAAATTAAAAACTTTTTCATAGTGTGGTGATTTAAAAAATAAGAAGCCAAAGCTATAAACTGAAGAAGAAACAGGAAATACCCTAAACATGGTATTTCTTCATCCTGAGATTTAAAATTTAGAGAAATTACTATTATCGTTTTTTCGCTCGTTTATCGAGTTGCCTACACTAATATTAACTACTACGGGGCGGTGAAATTCAGTTTATGGGAATTTGATGACATCGTTGTAAAGGGTAAAAACGGCTATGGGGCAGACGTATTGGGCGACAAAGATAAAGGAGCAAAGTGAATTATCTTCTTTAGACATGTATTCCCTAAAATACTTGAAAAAGGTCATTATTTTTATTATACTTGGGGTGTATTCTTTGAAATGTTACCAAGTAACCATAGCATGGCAGAAATTCGGTACCATGTTTCCTTTAGGTCTTATTATATTGGTTTTTGGGTATAAATGTTACCCATTTGTTACCCTATAAATCTTAAAACCCACACACTTCCCACTCCCCTAAGCGGGATTCCAGTTTTGATAATTTTGTACTCAAAATTAAAGCAATCTCATCATCCCTCCATATCTACTGTATACAGATCTAACCAGCGACTATTCATTTTCTCGATTCGTAAAATTTTCTTTGCTCAAGAACCTCCTTTAATTTTTTTCTCCATTTCAATAGCTTCAATAATAGTGCTGAAAAACTCAAAATAAACTAGTTTATTCACATTGTATGTTGATATGAAGGTCGTCGGATGCTGTTTAGTTTTATGCTCGTAGATTCTACTTTTTAAATTTGCCCTAACACCAGTGTACAAGACATTATTGTATTGATCCGACAGGATATACACCCAGCCACCTTTTTCCATAATATTAATTTAGTTAGTTGCTGCAAAATAAAAACGAAAAAAAGAGATTGCTTCAATTTTGAGTACAAAATTTTCGCAAGGACGTTCTAAGTGTGTTGCTATTACTGAAAGAGACTTTGCGGTAATTAGAATTTAAAAGTGTCCTAACGGTAGCACAATAAGAAGGGCTTTCAGAGAAATTATGGAAGCTCTTCTTGTTTTTACAAGGAGATCACCCCCCACATTCTCCCCGTTTTTCCATTGTCTCTGCGGTAAGAAAAAAAATCTTTTTCATAGGTACAACGATTCATGGTCCAGATATTTTGGGGGAGGAGGTGGCTTTGGATAGCCACTGTTTTATTCACTTGTATTAAATCTAAGTGTCGGCCGTCAAAACATTTTTCAGGGAATTTTGCATCGCGGAAAAGTTGAATGACTTCTTCGCCAACTTCAAAATTTTGTTGACTAATGCCGGGTCCGATGGCCATGTGAATGTATTTTGCTTCGGCGCCTAGAGCGACCATTTGCAAAATGGTTTTTTCGGCAATGCGAGCCAGTGTTCCTCGCCATCCGGCATGTGCAGCGCCAATTACATGATTTTTTTCATCATGAAACAGTAGTGGATAACAATCGGCAGCGGCCACAGCCAATGCAATTCCTTTTTCGTTGCTTACCAATGCATCACCCGAAAAAGTACCGGGCTTAGCTTTCACTACATCACAACCATGAATTTGTTTTAGGTTGGCGATCTGTGATGGATTTATATTTATTGCTGCTAAAGCAAGCGCTCTGTTTTTTTCAATGTTGTTCGGATCGTCATCGTGGCCAGCTAAATTCATTGAATCAAAAGGAGCTGGCGACACACCACCACTGCGTGTTGAAAAACCATGTGTTGCCGAAATATTTGGAGCGTGTAACCACATACCGCGAATATAATCCCTTTTTTGCGGATATAGGGATAATCACGGGTGTGAAAGGTCAGGGTGCTTTTCGCAAGCGCATCACTGAAATGGGCTTTGTGAAAGGACGGGAGATTTCTGTAATAAAATATGCGCCCTTAAAGGATCCTGTGGAGTATGAACTAATGGGTTATCATATTTCTTTGCGCAAAAGTGAAGCGGATTTGATTGAAGTGTTAACGCGCGAAGAAGCTGGAAAACTCTTTGAAACTCCATTTGCAGGAACATTGCCCGATGCCATTTTCAAAAGAAATGTGCTTAGCAAAACAAAAACTATTAATGTTGCTTTTATAGGCAATCCTAATTGTGGCAAAACAACTTTATTCAATGCTGCATCAGGCGCCAAACAAAAGGTGGGGAATTATGTGGGAGTGACGGTGGATGTGCATACTTCCAAATTCATGCAGGATGGTTATGTTTTTAATCTCACTGATTTACCTGGCACGTATTCGCTTTCGGCATATTCTCCTGAAGAACTTTTTGTTCGCCAGCACATCATTGAAGCCCAGCCAGATGTTGTGATCAATATCGTTGATGCTGCCAATTTGGAAAGAAATTTATTTCTCACCACGCAGCTTATTGACATGAATATTCCTGTTGTGATGGCGCTCAACATGTACGATGAGCTGGAGAAAAAAGGGACACAATTGGATTATCAGCAATTGAGTGAAATGTTGGGCATTCTAATGATACCAACGGTTGGCTTTAAGAAAAAAGGAATAGCTGATTTATTTAAAGCGGTTATTTCAACCTATGAGCGCAAGGAAAATGAGGTGAAACAAGTCAATATAAGTCACGGAAAATATATTGAAGAAGCCATTGATCTTGTTCAAACACAAATTGCTGTTGTAGAAAATACAAAGATTACCGATGTTATTTCTCCTCGCTTTTTAGCAATTAAATTAATTGAAAAAGATGAGCACGTACTAAAGTTACTAAAGCAATTTGCCAATCGTGAAGTGGTTCAACAAACAGCGTTGACTGCTATTCAATCGTTGGAGGAAGAATTTAAAGAAGATAGCGAAACCTTGATTGCCGATGCCAAATACGGATTTATTTCGGGTGCGTTAACTGCCACATTAAAAAAAGAATGGCAAGATAAACGTCAACGTTCAGAAGTTTTGGATTCCTTTTTAACCAATAAATATTGGGGTTTTCCGGTGTTTATCTTTTTTATGTGGTTGATGTTTCAGGCTACTTTTACCATCGGACAGTATCCTATGGACTGGATTGACGGGCTCGTTGGTAGCTTTAGTGAAATGTTGAAAGGACATATGGAAGATGGTCCGCTTAAGGATTTGTTGATTGATGGCGTTATAGGTGGAGTGGGTGGTGTGATTGTTTTTTTGCCCAATATTTTAATTCTGTTCTTTTTCATTTCGTTGATGGAAGACACTGGCTACATCGCGCGTGCTGCGTTTATTATGGACAGACTTATGCGCAGCATAGGGCTGCACGGAAAATCATTTATCCCTCTTGTAATGGGCTTTGGCTGCAATGTTCCGGCGGTAATGGCAACGCGAACAATTGAGGATAAAAACAATCGGTTGCTAACGATGTTAATCGCTCCATTTATGTCGTGTAGCGCCCGATTGCCAGTTTATATTTTACTCATTGGTGCTTTTTTCCCTGAATATCCAGGTACAGTTTTGTTTTCAATTTACATCATCGGAATTGTGCTGGCCGTATTGGTGGCGTTGGTTTTCAAAAAATTTATTTTCAAGGCTGAAGCTTCCCCTTTTGTGATGGAATTGCCTCCTTACCGCATTCCTACAGGTAAATCACTGCTTTTACATTCGTGGAGAAATGTTTATCAATACCTCCAAAAAATGGGAGGAATGATATTAATTTCTTCGGTGATCATTTGGGCATTGACTTATTTTCCTCGCGATCCGCAGCAAACAGCAAGTGAACAAATGGAAGCTTCTTTCATGGGGAAAATGGGTCATGCTGTGGAGCCTGTGATTGAGCCTTTAGGTTTCGATTGGAAGATGGGAGTATCGCTGATCACAGGAATGGCTGCAAAAGAAATTGTGGTGAGTACGATGGGCGTTTTATATCAGGGAGAAGCTGACGCAAAGAATGAAAGTTCTGCAACGTTAAAAAACCGTTTACAAGAACACACCTATAAGCAAGGTGAAAAGGTTGGACAAAAAGTTTTTACGCCTTTATCTGCTTTTGCTTTTATGCTCTTTATTTTAATTTATTTTCCTTGTGTAGCGGTTATTGCAGCAGTTAAAAAGGAAGCAGGAGGATGGAAGTGGGCTGTGTTTATGATGGTGTACACCACCGTAATGGCTTGGGGTGTAGCGTTTTTGGTTTATCAAATTGGGAGTATATTTGTTGGTGTATGACACAGGAAATAATCACATATGGAATTGTAGCAGTGGCAGTAATTATCGCCGGCTATAAATTTTATATAAGCGTTATAGCGAAAAGGAAAAGCTCTGGCGGTTGCGGAAATTGCGGCTGTGATGAGGGTTCATGTAAAACGTCTGAACCTTGATTCACTTGATTAAAGAATTAAAAGATCTGAGCGTGTAACACTCATCCTTCTATCTTTTAATCAAGTGAATCAAGGTTCAGACAAATTATTTCACCACCAATTTATTTGCAGTCCAGTCATTTCCATTGTTCACTTTCACCATGTACATTCCAGGCGCCAATGGATTGCTAAAATTAATTCTCATTGTGCTGCCTGGAGCATAAGAAACCAGCACTTCATCCAAAACGTTATTGCCTAAATTGTCAGTGATATAAATTTGTTTGACGTTTTTGCTTTCTCCACGGATATCAATGTATGAACATTCACTGCATGGATTTGGAAACAGAGACGAAACGCTTTTTTCTTTGCCCATATTCACTGCTTCCATGTCAAAGGAAACCGTTGTGCCATCATAGTCGGTTTGTTTCAATTTATAGTATACCGTTCCTTTTGGAGCGTGTTCATCAATGAATTGGTATTCTGATGCGTTGTTGCTATTTCCTTTTCCGTTGATGGTTGCAATCGCTTCAAAATTTTCACCGTTTACCGAACGCTCAATGGTAAAATAGTCGTTATTTATTTCGGCGCCAGTGGACCATTTAACTAATACATTTTCATTTTTTTTCTCTGCAGAAAAATCAATCAATGTTACAGGTAAGGCTGTTGAAGTCACCAAACGCAAAATCATTTCTGTAACACCAAATGTTTTGCTATCACCCGAAATGGTAAATGGACTGGTTTGTGTACTTGCTGTCCCTGTAATAAATTGCGAGCCTAGTGCATTCCCGTCCTTTTCTGAAATAGATGCTGAAGTGTAAGTACCACTTGCATTGGCAGTGGTTGTGCTACCAATCAATGTATATCCAGCACCTTGAGTGTAGGTTCGGTTACTTCCTGCTGCACTCAACGCTACTAAAGCATTTCCGGCGCTCAATGGATCTACTGCACTCGTTGAAATTGACGTGCAGGTACCACAAGCACTATAAGTAATGTTTGACGCACTGTTCACATTGTCAAATACCATAGCAGCATAGATGGATTCATCACCAGCATTAGTGGGATTGTTATAATTACTAGCGATAGTGAAAGTATTTGATCCCGATGGAATGCTTGCTTCAGGCATGGCGTATACCAGCAATTCAATGCTCATGTTAGTGGTGGTTTCCGATACCGGGGCATTGGCCCAATACGAAATCGACCACCCCACTAAAGTTAAGTTGGTTCCTCCAAAGGATATCACAGGAGTACTTCCTCCTAATACCGCTGGATTGGCCCAGTTGTCGCCATTTGGCAGAGGCTTGTGGTCACGCTCTACCGACATTACGAAAATCAACATTCTGTTGGATCCTGCCGGAGCAGTGTAAGTTAAACTCGCGTTACCAGTAGAAGTGCTACCCGTAGCACTTGCGCTGCTATAACTTCCCGAGATTAAACTTATGGCTTGTGATTGCGCTTTTTCAGAATAGAAAATAGCCAATACTAGTAGTATGTTTATCGTTCCCCTCATAATCCTTCCCTTTGTTATATAAACGAATTATAAATGAGGTGGGTTACTGGATGGCGAACAATAATTTCGATTTAATCAACTATATACAAATAAAAAACCCCCTTCCACTGAAAGGGGGTTTTAAAGAAGCTATTTATATTAGTTGGTAATTACAACTGTGCTATCGGTACCAGTACCCGCACCTCCGTCGCCACCGCCAGCACCACCACCACCGGCACCACCCGCATCAGGAGGCCAGTTGCCTGCCAAGTAGTAATCTTTATACCAAAGTAAAAAGGCTTGATACATTACGTCACTAGCGTTGGCATCCAAAGAGTAGATGTAGATGATATCTAACAATGGGCCCTCTACATCGCTGTAATAAACACCAGCACTAGGATCACAACTAAATAAAATATCTCCGTTTTGAAAATTTACAAAGGCAACAGGATAAGTAACATCGATCAACGCCCCATTAGTACATATAGCCATTGTTGGATCTGCAGGTGGAAGAACAACCGGAGTTGTATCTACTGTACCACCGCCTGTACCGCCACCACCACCAGTGTCACCACCACCATCTGTGACAACAGGTATAGGCCAGTTTCCGGTTAAATAGTAAGTGGTGTACCAAATATTAAATGCACTTTGCATTACTGTTTCAGTGCTGCCTTGCAAATTATTGTCAATAATAATTTTATTTAAAGTGCTAATCACATCATCATATACCACTCCTTTAGATGCATCACAATCAAACAATATATCTGTTCCATGTTGCTTAAAATGATGGAACACGGCATTTATTGAAATAGTGATTAAATGACCGTTATGGCAAATTGTGATTTTTGTGTGATTAGAAGAATTAGAGTGATCATTATCATCATTTTCACCAGCGCCGCAATTGTAATGATGCTCAGCTCCCATAGCTGATTTAGGAGACTTAAAAAAATCATCATTAAAAGAGGAGTCTTTCTCTCCTTTTTTCCCATGTGAGCTATCGTCTTTTTTACAAGAGACAAAAACTAAACTTAACACTAATAGTGTTCCCAACAATCTTCCTAACTTTTCCATAACACATAGTTTTAGTTATACATTCCCGACTTGATGATAAATACGCTATCGTTTTTTTAACGTTACAAAGTGCTGTAAAATAAAGCGTTATGAGGAATTTATTTTTACTAAAACGCAACACCGCTTGTCTCGTGCCGTACAATAGTGCCGGGAATTAAAACTGAAAATAAATAAAGGGTTGAATGCCTGCCGATTTGAATTGAAAAATCAGCACTATTGCCAATGTGGTGATGATGCTGAGGTAAGCCAAATTTAATTTTCCGAAAGATAATTCCAGTTTTTTCTCCCAGTTCATTGGAAACGCATGTGCCAGGAAAGCGAGTAAAATCAATACAAAAACCAATTTGTAATGGGTGATGTATTCAATAATTCTTTGACCTTGGAAGTGATGCGCAATTTGCGAAAACATATCGCCAATGTCGCTCATGTTTTTAGCACGGAATAAAATCCAGCATGCCGCTACAAAATGAAAGGTGAGTAAAATTCCTAGTATTTTAGGGGCTTTCCAGCGCACTTTCTCCGACCAGAATTTTTCCATCGCCAGCATGCTTCCGTGCAAACCTCCCCAAAAAATAAATTTAAAAGCGGCACCATGCCATAGTCCGCCAATGAGCATCGTCAATAGTAAATTCGCGTAAGTGCGCACTTTCCCTTTTCGGTTTCCACCCAATGGAATATAAACATAATCTTTCAGCCAAGTGGATAGGGAGATGTGCCAACGGCGCCAGAAATCAGTGATGCTGGAAGCCATATAAGGAGCATTAAAATTAATAGGCAAGTGAAAACCTAACAATATCGCGATGCCAATGGCCATGTCGCTATAGCCCGAGAAATCACAATAGATTTGTACCGCGTAACCGTAAATTCCCATTAGGTTTTCAAAGCCTGAGTAATTCAGCGGATTGTCAAAAATGCGGTCTACAAAGTTCACTGAGATAAAATCGGAGATGACAATTTTCTTGAATAAGCCTGTGAGAATCAAGAAAACCGCTCTGCCAAAATCGGCTTGTGATACATTGTATTTCTGATTGATTTGCGGAATAAAATCCACTGCTCTCACAATCGGTCCTGCTACCAATTGCGGAAAAAAAGTGATGAAAAATCCGAAATCCCAAATATCATCGGCGGGTTTTAGTTTTCCGTAATACACGTCAATTGTATAACTCAGCGTTTGAAAAGTGAAAAATGAAATACCTACTGGCAAAATAATTTTATGAATATCGGAAATGGTTCCAAAGGCGAAATTGGAAAAAACATTGAAGAAATTTACTGCAATAAAATCGGTGTGAAAGACACTGTTTACAATATCTAAAAAGAAATGCGAGTATTTGAAAAAGGCCAGTAAACCAAGGTTGACAAACAAACTGATGAAGAGGAAAAGTGTTTTTGTGTTTTTCTTTTTTGATGTAAAAATTTTCAGTGCAAGGTAGTAATCAAGAATGGTAGAGAACACCAGCATCGCAAAAAAAAATCCGCCTGATTTGTAGTAAAAAAACAAGCTGAAGATCATCAAATAAATGCTTCGCGCTTTGAATTTATTGTACACAAAAAGATATCCTAAAATGAGCACCAAAAAGAAAATCCAAAAACTATAATTGCTGAAAATCATAGGATCCTTAGGGTCTGTTGAGAAAATGTTTTTTAGAATAGTTGGAAAAATATTTTCTTCTTTCACTTTCAATTGATGCACTTTCCAACCTTTGGTATGTTCATCGTAGGATTTTGCAATGGCTTCATAAAATAACATTCCCTGTAGCTGGTAACCTTTGTCGTTGAAATGTACTTTGTCGGCGTTGCCTAATCCAGCCGCGAACCATTTGTCCATCGACTCCTGTCCGCCCATTATTTTTAATAAGTCCCAGATTCCGCAATTGTGTTTTTTCGCCAATGCAATAATTACTTTTCTGGTTCTTAAACTTTCCTTAATGGTTGTTTTTCGGTTACGTTTTAAGTCGGAAGGTGTAGTTAAAATTATTGCTGCATTGGGCATTGCTCTTCTGATTGAAGTGAGCAAACTATCGTACTGCGTGTAAAAAAGTGAGTCGTTAAATGTTGGTGCGTAAATATCATTGGTGCCGAGCGAGAGCACAATTAAATCGGGATTGTAATACTTGATCTGTTTGCTCAAACTTTTACAGGCCACAAAAGAATTTACTCTTGCTCCGTTAACACCTAGTTCGCTGTAAATGATGCCTGGAATAGTATTCTCTAAAATGAGTCCTTGTAAAGTAAATGGTATTAAGCTCGCGGCATCTTTTTTATTGATGTGGAGAATTAAGGTGTCCGACAGTTTATCGAAAATGAAGGTTTGTGCGCCCAAAATGGAATCAATAGTTGTTGATACCACCGAACTTCCAATGGATGTGGCGCTGAGGACATGAGAAAAATTATCGGGTTTGTACAACACCGTTAATTTGTTGTGGTAGTAATTGTCGAAAGTGCGGTTGTTGCACCAAACTTTTATAAACAAAGAGTCGCTGGTGGATGAAACGTTGATTCCCGATATGCCCCAATCGCATGTCGTGTCAGGATAGATGCAGCGCTGTGTATTCCAGTTTCCATTAAAGCGGATGCCATAGTTTAATGGACCATTGCTATTGGCCATTGAGTAGGGGAATACGAGTCCGCGAGCCGTTGTTCCGCAATTGAAATGTTCGTGAAAATGACCACGCGCACTTGCCGACCAATATCCTGCCTGCACGTGGGAATCGCCAATGTGCAATATTTTTATTTGACCCGTATTTTGTGTTTCATAATCCCACAATTTATTGTAAAAACGCTCCATGGTAGAGCTGTCTTTCACCATAATTCTGTTGGCTTCGTAATCTATGAAATCATATTTCCACAAGGTGTCAACACCATGCTGGGCTTGGGAAATCAAAGGCAGCAGAAAAAGGAAGAAAAAAGAAGTTTTTACGCGCGCGTCTCCAGACGCGTGCGGATTTACAAAGGCATTTGTAATGCCTGAAAGACAACAAAGCAATTGTTTAGGATAAATCCGCACGCGTCTGGAGACGCGCGCGAGGGATTTTATGGGCTTAATATATGTCGAGTTCTTTGAATGCATTGTAGTCGTTCAAGATAGCGTTTCCTAATTTATTGCCAACAATATTCGCGCCGCGCCAGGTAAAGTGCGTGTAATCTTTTTCGGCCAGAGCGGGGTTCATAGAAACCCATTCCGACATGGAATTTTTTCCGCCCATCACCTGGTATAAATCCCAAAAGGCACAGCCAGTGGCTTGCGCAGCTTCTCTCTGTGCATTTCGTATTTTTTCAATGTTGGGATATGATGCAAATTCAGTTTCTTCTTTGCGGCACATATCCGACACTCCCACAATTAATATGGAGGCGCCTGGTGCGAGTTTCTTTAATTGGTTGATTTGCTGAACGACCATGTTTTTATACCACGTGTAATCGTTTAAAACGTTGGGAACGATATTCACTCCAAATTCATAAATGATGAGACCTACATTGAGCTTTTGAATTTGTTGTTTCAAAGCAATTTTATCCATTTTACTAAAATCATTTCCTGAACTTCCACGCATGGAAATATTGTCGACGGCAACTCCTGATTTGCAATCTAAGGAGATGCCGTAAAGATCGGGACTTAATCCTGTGAAACTGAATTTTATAGATCGGTTTCCAAAGCCATTCATCGACCATTTAAAGTTCACAGCACCCGAATCTGCTGGTAAAATACCATGTTGTAATGTGCTGGTATCGCTGGTTAATGTGTAAAAGAAATCTTCTTTGGCCTGACCATACAACAATGAAATTTGCTCAAAAGTTTGCGTGCGTTGATAGGTTTTTTCGTTTTTGCTTAAACTGATGGAAGCGCCGTCTTTGCCCCATTGGAAGAAATTTCCAAGCACACCATATTTGTTGTGTGGCGGCGTTTTTGGAGAACGTACTACACTATATTTTTCCCAGGTACCAGAAGTTGTTCTGCGAATGTTTTTTCTGTCGAAACCGGGATCGGTAATAGGAATATAACCTACACCACAGCCTCCAAATTTTTCTTGCAACATGCTTCGAACAATGCCACTGATGCGGTCGCCTTCAATTTGCGAATCGCCGAAATGGAGTACGCGAACCAATTCACCATCTTTTATTTTATCCAGTTTATTGTAAAAATTAGACAGAGCATTTTCAAAGTCGCCAGGATGAATTATTTTTTCGTTGCTTGAACTTGCCGAATCATTGGTTCCTGCTGTTGGTGTCCATTGCAAGGAATCTTCCGAAAGTATTGCTCCTTCGTATTTGTTGGCTATTTTTTCCACTCGAACAGCTGTTGTTCCTTTTTCTTTCGGATTGAAATAATCCACAACAGATGGGAATTTGATACTAACATCTTTGGTGATCACAATGCCTTCTTTTGGAAATGCAAAAGAAATCAAAACCAGCAGCACATTAACAAATAAAATATACCACAATATTTTAAGAGGCTTGTTCATCTTAGTGGGCAGCTTCTTTGTACTTGTAAATGTCTTTTTCGTCCCTGCGGAAATTCACTGCTTCTCCAAGCGGAAGTACCAGTAGCATGGTTTTCCCTTCATCCACATGAATGCGGTGCTTGTTGTATATGGGGTTTAACAACACGAGATCATTTTTAGGAATATTCAACACTTTTGAAATTTGCTCAAAGCTGAGTGATTTTGAAATCATCACACTGTCTAAAGAAAACGCCGAAAATTTAGCCGCAGTGGGAGTGATATTGTACAACGAAGAATTGTTGTATACAAAGGCAATGGCGATAAATGCCGGAATATGGTCTTTGCTTACCGCTGGTAAAAACGGAAGAATTTCCCAATAGGTTTTTTTTCCTCCTGAGGCTTTAATGGCCTTGTCGACAGTGCCTGATCCTGATCCGTAGGCCGCCATCACCATCATCCAATCGCCATATATTTTGTACAACTTTGTGAAGTAAGTACAAGCTGCCTTGGTGCTGATCAAGGGATCTTTGCGCTCATCTACATGTGCATTCACTTTCATCCCCAATACCTGTGCGGTGCCGGGCATGAATTGCCACAATCCTCGCGGACCCTTTTCGGAGCCGGCAGAAGGATTCAAACCCGATTCCCTAATGGTGATGTATTTCAAATCTGTTGGAAGATTATTTTTTCTCAGTTCGGCTTCAATCAAAGGAAAGTAGAGTGGAGCAAGGCCCATGGCGCGAGCAATAACGCCTTTTGCTTTGGTGCTGTAAAAGGCAATTTTTTCCTTCACGGCACCATTCAAAACATAATGAATTTCAGAGTTTTCGTTCAGTCTCTGCATACGCTCTTTCAAGCTAAGAGAATCTGAGTTGGAAAGGAGAGTGAGCGGGAGTAATAAAAGAAATACGGAATAGCGGATGATCCCCGACATATTTAGTTTGGCTGAAATAAAAAGGCCGCCGAGGTGGCAGCCTTTAAATTAATCTTTCTTTTTCTCAACGTTGGTGCTGGTATTGTCAACACCGTCTTTGGCATCTTTAAATTCTTTCATCCCTTTACCAATGCCTTTCATTAGTTCAGGTATTTTTTTGCCTCCGAATAATAAAACCACAATCAATAAGATTATGACTATTTCCATTCCGCCTAATTTTCCCATAATTCAAGTATTAATTCGATAAAGGTAATAAATTATTGAAATAGAGGCTAGAAATTAACTTTTTATGCTGCTTGTAATTATGCCTCCATATTAATTACTACTCAACCACAAGCTAGGATTAAGCAATTGCTCGCCTTTCCATATCTCAAAGTGCAATTCGGTTTTGCCGTCTTCAGGGTTGGTTTTGATGGTGCCTATTTCTTCTTTGGTCATCACGTCATCGCCTTTCTTCACCGAAACTACATCAAGGTTAGAGTACATCGTGTAATACTCTCCATGCTTGATGAGCACTGCGTACTTATCTCCTGGTAGCACAATGATGGCTGCCACTTTTCCTTTGAACACTGCGCGTGCTTTGGAGCCTCGGGCTGAAACAATGTCGATTCCGTTGTTATTGGTTTCAATATTTTCAAAAACCTGATGCTTGTTTTTACCAAAGCCTTGCGATAGTGAGCCACGCTCGACAGGCCAGGGGAATTTTTTCTGATTGGCAGAGAAATTTTGCGACAATTCTTTTTCCGCTGGTGTCATGGAGAAAACACCTTCTTTGTTTTTTGTTTTTGCGGTTTCTTTGGCGATAATGTCTTTAATGGCAGATTCCAGCTGGTCGGCTTCTTTCTTTTTATCCTTGATTTGTTTTTTTATTTGATCCTGCTTTTTGCGGAGGTCTTCGTAAACTACTTCCTTTTTCTTTTTTTCTTCGGAAAGCTTAACCTTCTCATTGTTTTCTTCACCTAGCAGACTTTCCTTTTCTTGCTTGGTTTTTTCGAGCTTGTCTATTTCTTTTTTAAGCTGTTTACGTTTTGAAAAAATGATTTGCGCCTGTTTTTTTCTGTACTCAGTTAAATCCTTTAAATACTTCCAGCGCTTGTAGGCTTTGTTGAAATTATCGGCCGATAAAAGAAAAATAAGTCGGTCGGTGGATTTCCTTACTTTATAAGCATAGCGCAACATTTTGATGTATTGTTTTCTTAAACTCAGTAAATCCTTATCAAGAGTTTTAATTACATTTTGTTGCGCCTGAATGCCACGATTTACTTTTTTTATTTCAAAGTGAATATTGTTGATGAGCTGCTCCCGTGAACTTATTTTCTTATTGAGGATCATGAGCGTGAACTCGCTGGATTGCTTATCGCGTTGAATGGTTTTTTGAAGGTTGTTCAACTCAATGAGTTCCTTTTCAATAGCTGTTTTCTTTTTGTTTAGTTCAGCCTGACTTTGCCCTTGCGCATTGAAAAGCCCAAAGAAGCTGAGTATAGCAACGAAAAGAAATTTACTTGATCTTAATCGGTACATATTCTTTAGGAATGGAGATCTTAACATCCAATGGTGTTGATCCGGTTTCTATTTTCGAAAAATCTATATCCAACTTTTTAGGTTTTGTTGAACCACTTTTCAACGCAAGCATCATCTTTTTCGGGAAAGGAAAATCACCTTCCTGACGGCTTTGGTAAAGGATGTCCAGAATGTATTGTTTTACAGGATCCTGGTAGTATACTCGTTCAACACGACTGGTATCCATACTTAAGTAAATAACATTGATGTTTTCTATTCCCTTGTTGAATTCCCCCGTTTCTAAAATGGTGCCAAGAGTGCTTTTTTTCGGACTAGCGTAAATGTGGTTGCTGCCTTCAGTGGCTGCACTGTAGAGCTCTTCTTTAAACATCGGATGGAAATTACCCAACAAAATATCTTGAAACAAATTGAAGTCGATATCGGTTTTCAGCGAGTCTTTGAAAAAGGCATAATTGCCCTTGTAATATTGCCCCTGAATTTTGTCCACTACCACCACAGTGTCGGGCGTGAGCACAATTTTTACCACATTGAATCCCATTTTTGAAATGGTGATCCAAATCACACTGTCTTTTTTCATGCGGAATGAAGCGTTGAAACCAATTTGTTCATTGCCTAAATCCACATCAGCATCGAAACGACCTTTTAACCATTGAAAATCGAGATTATTTCTTTTCGCAACAGAGGCTAGTGAATCTTCCTTTTTCGCTTGATAGCCTTTTGTTTTTTGTTTTTTTGCCGATGAGCAGGCTACTATCATTGCGCTGCACAGGAGCAAAGAAAACAAGCGTATATATTTAATTGAGGGCATCATTTATTCTAAATATTTTTTTTGTGAAATCTTACTGTCAATCAGCGTACTTACTCCGTTTCCAGCGGATTTGGCTTTGCTCCAGTAAGCTAAAGCTTTTGTGGTATCACCCATCATAAAATATGTATCACCGATGTGTTCTAAAATCGTTCCGCTTCCACTGCCTCCATGCGCTTCTGCTTGTGAGAGCCATTGCAAAGCGTCGACGTATTTTTTGTCTTGAAAGAGAATCCAGCCGTAAGTGTCTTCAAATGAGGAATTGTCGGGAGAGAGCACGTTGGAGCGCTTTGACATTTCAGCAGCCCTTTCCAGCTTCTCTTTGCGAAGCGATAAATAGTAGGCGTAATTGTTCAACACAAAAACGTTGTTGGGATCCAGCTGCAAAGCTTTTTCATAGTTTTCATCCGACTTAGGGAAATCTTTTGTTTCGTTGTAAACATCACCCAACGTGGAATAAAACTGTGCTTTAAGTCCATCGTTGCCAGCCACTAAATTTGCCCCATCGGTGAGGGCTTCAATCGCTTCTGGATATTTTTTTAATTGAACTGCAGCGATGCCTTTGTACCAAAACACTTCGGCTTGCGAAGGAAAATATTCCATGGCTTCACTAGCTTCATCAAACAATTTTTGATAGTTTTTTGTTTCAGCGTCAATGGCCAAAATATTTCTCCAAACAAGATATTTGTCGGGTTCCAGATCTCTTGATTTTCTGAATTTTTCCTGTGCCTTATCGTAAATATTGTCGCGGTAGTAGAAGTCGCCGTAGATGGCGTAAGTTTTTGCATTATCAGGGTGTGCGCGTTGCAAGGCTTCCAACAATCCAAAGACTTTAGTGGTCATTGCACTGTCATTTTTAGAAAGCTTGTAATAGTTCAGCAGCACCTGAACTTTGGTGTCAATGTTCATGGCTGGATTTTCAAATGCCAGTGTAAGGTGTTCAAAAGCCTTGTCTCTATTGCCTTTTTTGAAGTAATAATCGGATAAAGAAAGGTGAGCTCCGGGTTCAGCAGGATCAATTTTTATGGCACTTTCGTATTTGGCAATCGCCTCATCTTCCCTGCCAAGAAGCTGCAGATAGTCGGCCAGCATTAAAATAATTTTGGTGTTTTTAGGATCCGTGGCAATGAGTTTTTCCATCTCTTCAATGGCCTTGGCGCTGTTGTTGAGCTTTGCATAAATCTTATATTTCTGCACGGAAATCTCTTCTTTGATGCCAGTTTTTTCTTCAGCCTTATTATAAATTTCAATGGCTTTTTCCAGTTTGCCTGATTCAATATAAACTTCGGCGAGCTCAAAGTAGTACTCCAGATTGGTGGCTTGAATTTTTATTAGTTTTTGGTACGATGAAATGCATTCTTCGTATTGTCGGCTGCTGTGTGTTAAATCAGCATAGAAGAGCAAAAACCATTTATTTTCCGCATCCAGCTCCACTGCCTTTTTTGCAAAATCCAAAGCTTCTTTTGTTTGGTGACGGGCGTCCAGTATTCCTGCAATTTCATAATAGCAAGTAGCGCAGCTAGGATCAATTTTTATGCATTTTTCAAAGCCGGCAATGGCATCACCTTCATGTCCGAGGATTTTGTCTTTGTTGGCATTTATAAAGTAATGCGTGAAGGCGAGTTGATCTTCGTCCTTCAAAGCGTTTTTATTGCCTGCTACCTGCTTGCTCTTGCAGCCAAGAAAAACAGTGATTAAAGCAAGAAAAAGCAGGCGTAAGTGCATGATATTATTTTTCGGTGTTGTAGTCGCCAACACTTAATTCTCGAGGTGTTCCACTGATTTCAGTGAAATTTCCCACCATGGAATTATGTATGTTGGAGTTGTTGATTTTTGTGTTTTTTTGAACGATAGAATTTTTAATAATGCTGTTTGAAATGATGGTGTTGTTGCCGATGGAAACATGCGGACCGACAACAGAATTTACCAATTCCACGCCATCAGCAATGTAGCAAGGTTCAATAACAACGGAATTTTCATTTTTAAAATTGCCTTTCAGTTCTTTATTCCCTTTATGAAATTCCAGTACGCGTTGGTTGGCGTTAACTGTAGCATTTTTATTTCCGCAATCGAGCCATTCGTCCACTTTCCCCGGAGCGAATTTCACTCCTTTTTGTTTCAAAGCTTCCAGCGCGTTCGTGAGTTGATATTCGTTGTTTTCACGCAAGTCGTTATCGATGATGTGTTTAATTTCAGCATTCAGTTGATCACCATCTTTCACGTAGTAAATGCCGATGATGGCCAAATCGGAAACAAAGGTTTTTGGTTTTTCAATGAAGTCGGTAATGTGATTGTTTGCATCCAGTTTCACAACACCATAAGCACTCGGATCGCTTACGCTGTGCACCCAAATGATGCCATCCGCTTTACTGTCGAGTTTAAAAGTAGCGCGAAACAAAGTATCGGCGAAGGCAACAATTACATTGCCTTTCAAACATTCTTGGGCGCAATAAACAGCGTGCGCTGTTCCCATTGCTTCCCTTTGGTAAAATATTTTTCCTTTGGCGCCAATACTAGTGGCAATGGCGATCAACTCATTTTCAACCTCTTTTCCGAAATCACCAATGACAAAGGCAACTTCATCAATTTTTTCGCTGCACACTTTAGCTAAATCTTCTACAAGGCGCTGTACTATTGATTTTCCCGCAACAGGAATTAATGGTTTAGGAACTGTAAGGGTATGCGGCCTCATTCTTTTGCCCATACCTGCCATTGGAACGATGATATTCATATTTTTAATTTTGAATGTTGAATTTTGAGTGTTGAATATTCAAAATTCATAATTATTAATTAACCCCTGTGTGTCCGAATCCACCAGCACCTCTGTCGGTAGACTGCAATTCTCCTGCTTCTTCCCAGCTGATTTGTTTGAATTCTGAAATGACCATTTGCGCCACTCTTTCGCCATCTTCCACTGCAAATTCCTGATTGGATAAGTTCACCAACAGCACACCTATTTCACCTCTGTAATCGGCATCAATAGTGCCTGGAGAGTTTAAAACGGTTACACCTTTTTTGAAGGCGAGTCCACTTCTCGGACGAATTTGCGCTTCGCAATTTGCTGGCAGCTCAATGAACAATCCTGTAGGAATCAAAGCTCTTTCCAGAGGTTTTAGTACGATCTTCTCACTTAAATTTGCGCGAAGATCCATCCCAGCAGAAAGTGCTGTTTCATACTTTGGTAAGGGATGTTTGGATTGGTTGATTATTTTAACTGTGGTCATCTTTTTTGTTTAAAAATAGGAGGCTCTAAATTATCACTTTTTTCGGTCTTTCTAAAATGTATGCAACGCCTACGTATGAAAGGAATAGCAAGGCTCCTATAGAATATCTTGGTACGGGAGATAAATTCTCAATGACATACATGTTCAACACCACTAAAGCTGACGCTAAACCGAGGTAAAATAAAATGCGTTTTACGTCATAGTTGATAGGGTAATATTTTTGTCCGAGGAAATAGGAAATCACTACCATTGCGAGGTAGCAGATGAAGTTGGTGATGGCGCAGCCCACATAGCCATGTCCGGGATTTAGTCGTTCAAAAAAAGGAATAAGAAGGAAATTTCCTGCGAGCGTCAGCAAACTTCCCAGCGCCGAAATAATTCCGCCAAAATAGGTTTTGTTGCTTAGCTTGTACCAGTTCGACAAACTATAATACATGCCGTAAAATACAGAGCCCATCATGATAAGTGGCAATACAACGAGACCTTCTTTGAATTCTGCTTTGCCCAAAAGGGTAGTGAGTAAAAGATCGGCAGATAGCATAATTCCTAAAAATCCGACGCAAGTAAAAAGCGTGAAAAATTTCGCCACATCGGCAAATGTTTTTTTAGCATCAAGGTCTTTGCTTTTCTTGAAAAAGAAAGGTTCAGCCGCGTATTGATAAGCCTGAATAAAAAGAGTGATCATGATGGATAACTTGAAAATAGCACCATAAATTCCTATTTCATGCAAGGCCATTTTTTCAGGCAAAAGATACATGGTTACCAGCTTATCGAAATTCTGGTTGATAGCACCGGCTAGTCCTACTAACAGCATCGGCGCAGAATACGGAATTAACTTTTTCCATAATTCTGTATCAAATTTCCATTTGTGACCAATGATTTCAGGCAGTAGTAAAGCAAATGTCACAATGCTTGCAATGAGATTGGCAATGAAAACATATCGCACACCAACTTGAGGCGTGTAAATAGAATAAATGATGTTATTCATCCAATCGTAATTGTATTCACTGGTAAGCCAAGGACAAATAACGTAGAAGAAAAAGTTCAAACCAATATTTACACCTAAAGAGAACAATCTTATGAAAGCGAATTTCTTGGCTTTTTCTTTCATCCGCAATCCTGCGAAGGGAATGGCGGTGAGCGCATCCAAACCTACTATAATACCCAAGTAAACAATAAATTCCCTGTGCTCAGGATATTTCATGGCAGTAGCGATATCACCTGCAAAGAAAATAATTGCCGACACTAAAATGATGGAAGTACCCAATACTGAAATAAAAGCAGTGGAATAAACTTCGTCCTTCCGGTCTTCATGTGAAGTGGCGTAACGGAAGAAACCGGTTTCCAATCCATAAGTAAAAAAGATAATCATCATTGCTACCCATGAGTAGGTATTGGTGATCACGCCAAATTGTTCAACAGAAAAAACCCGGGCAAAAAGCGGTGTAAGCAGCAGATAATTGGCCATGCGACCAAGTATGCTGCTGAGTCCGTAAACTGCTGTTTGCCCGAGTAATTTTTTTAATGCGCTCATTAATCATGCACCACAAGCGGTATGCTTTCACTGAAGTTTCCGTTAGAAACTTTCACGAAATACATGCCGTCGCTTAGTGCATTCGAAGATATGTTTATTCTGTTGTTTTCACCAATATTTGATACGGAGAATGGAGTAAGCGCTTCTTTGCCTAAAACATCAATTACTTGGACTTGTATGTTTTGCAAATCATTGATTCCATTGATTTCTAGCGTGACGTCCCCTTGTGTTGGATTGGGATAGAGCTTCAATATCAAAGATGGATTGTTTATATTTTGTACCGAATTTAGTTTTTCAAGTTTGTTGTGTGCGGTGTTGGTGATGATAGGACTGTTGAAATCGAAATAAATTGCAGCACTGTTGTCGATATTGGTCCCGGGTGTCAAACCGTTTTTGAGTGTCACTTTAAATTTGATGAAGCCATGACTCGCTTGTTCATTGGTAGTGCTGTCGGCAAGCATAATGTTGGCAAAAGTAACCGTGATAATACCATTGGAATCCACTTTCATTTTGTAGTTATGACTGCCCATAAGATCCTCCACCGAATGAATATCAAAAACCGATTTATCCAGTGCATCCTTCACAACAATGGTTATTGCCGTATCTGATCCGGTGTTTTGAAAATGAATGGTGTATTCCATTTCTTTGGTGCTATCAGAAATTTCGCCATCACCTAAAGAAGAAGCTTTGAAGTTCGGATCGTAGGAACCTGTAATGTTCCTGCTATACGTTGAAATGTTGTTGCTTAAATTATCGTCATTGGCATAGGTGATCACGCCTTTGTATGCGAGCAATTTTCCTAAGTTTTCCTCACCACTTTTGACTTCGAAAACTACCGTTACATACATTAACTCGTTAGGAACAATCTTATCGACATTGAAAGAAATTACGTTGTTTTTTTGTGTGTATGGAAGATTTAAAGAATTGACCGATAGCAACTGGTCATCAAAAGTTAAATCATACTTAAGATCGTTAAGCGTGAGTGTCCCTTCGTTTTTAATTTGAATATTACAATAGGTTAAAAATCCGGGACGGGAACCATTGGTAGTTATGAAGGTACTTGCATCACGGGTAGGATGATATATTCCGAAATCCTGATGGATTAATTCGTTGGGAAAAGAGCTTAAATCGATATTCACATAATTTCCTCCTGTGGTAATAATGCTTGAAGTATTGTATTGATTCAAACCAACTTTTCCATCATGAATGGAATACGCTGTAAACTCATAATTTCCATTGTCATCGGTGAGCGTCATTTCGTAAAAGGGCGCATTTATCCACATTGAAATCCCGGCTAAACCGTTTTCCCCTTGATCTTTGATTCCATTTTTATTGGCGTCTTCAAACACAGTTCCTTTTACTTTGTAGGCGCTATTTATAAAAGCAAAATTCTGTTCTGTAAGTTCCACAGGTAAATTATTTCCTAGGTTAATATCAATAGTATATTTTCCGTTTAGAGTAATTCCTTTGTAGGCATAAGGGTCAACAGAAACTGAAATGCCATAATTGCGATAGGCAGTGAATTCATAATTTCCATTGCTGTCGGTTTTAAAATAGATGTAAAGCGGCGTATAAGCCGTCATCCAAACTCCTGCCAATCCTTTTTCTCCTTGATCCTTAATTCCATTTTTATTTAAATCTTCAAACACAGTTCCCTTTACCTTGAAGGCACTATCGCAACTATAAGTATGCGTGGAGAAGTAGGTTTGGCTTTGGCAACCATGGTTGTCGGTAACACTTACATAAACAACTGCGTCTTCTTTAAGGAAAAGAGAAGTGCCGGAGGTTTCGGTTTTAACTGTGTGGTTTTTTGTATAGGTAGTCCAGGAGTACACGGAGTAAGGCTGTTTAAGTTTAAACTCAGTAGTTTTTCCTGTGCAAATAATAGAATCTTCCGGATTAAGTAGGCTTGCCCATTCTGTAGAATGAATGATAATGTTGGCTTCATCATGAATGGTACAGGCGCTTCCATTCAGTTTTACACTCACTTTGTAAACTCCACTTTTTTGAGCGTAGGTCCAATTGTCGTAACTTTTAACGCCGTCGGGATCAGTCCAGGTAAACGAACCTAAAATATTTGGTGCGTTTAAATAAACATAAGAGCATGCCTCAGTATCATTGATGATGTTTGAATTAGCTACTTGTAGTTCCTTTACTTTCGCAGACGCACTTCCTGAACAACGGTTCCCGCTTGTGACTGTTACGGAATAGGTTCCCACGGGAACACGAACAGAGGAAGTTGTTGCACCTGTGCTCCATAAAAAGGTATGGTCATTCGGATAATATCCTGCAGATATAGTGGCAGAATCTCCTTTACAAACGGTAACATCACCAATAATCACTTGCACCGTTCCGGTGTGAACAGAAAAAGAGCCCAGCATCGTACAGCCTTTTTCTTGGAAAGTATAGTTATAAGTGCCAGGTGTAGTAACAGTGAGGATGGAGTCGGTATTTCCATTGCTCCATATGGTAGTGGCATTTTTGGTATTCAGTTGAATGCTTCCTCCGCTGCATACGCTATCGTGTTGAGTGAATAACGCAAGAGTGTCTTTCATAACTACAGTAAAGTCGGCTGAATTAGAACATACGTCGTTTGAAATTTTAAGATGGTATATCCCCTGCTTTGTTACGGTAATTGCGCTATCTGTGCCACTTCCAGCTCCCGACCACTCATAGGAAGTAACTCCTTGATTATAAAAAGAACGGGGGTGCACCACATAACTTTGACCGGTACACATTGTTATTGAAGAGGGTGAAAATTCAATAGCCGGCAATACTTTTATTTTGATATCCAAAGTGGCAATCATGTTGCCTAAGTAGTATTTAACTTGAGCGGTACCTTCCTGGCCGTAGTAATTTTTCCACACATTAGGATCAAACACCCCATTTAGTGAATCGGTGATTCCGAAACCGCTCCAATATCCGCCTGGTTGGTTAGCTATAAGTTTAATGGGATCATGATTTACGCAGATAGGATTTACGGGATCAATGGTCAATTGCGCAAATAAAGCGGAATTAATAAAAAGGAAAAGGAACAATAATTTTTTCATAAAGCAGAGTTTGATGTCTACTCATGAGATAGGAAATGATGTTTAGGGTTGCATGAAAAAACAAATTCTTTTTCTAAGAGACTGTCTCTCAGACTAAAAATTTGCTTTTCTTTTTTCCAAAAAAGCGTTGGTTCCTTCGGTAAAGTCTTTGGTGCCGAAGCACTCACCGAACAAACGTATTTCTTCAGCAAAGCCATTAACACCATCATTGTAATTGGCGTTCAGCGCTTTGATGGCAGAAGAAAGTGCCATTGGTGAATTTTTTATGATTTTTTTTGCCAGTTCAGTGGCAGTGTTGAGCAAGTCGGTTGGATGCACCACATGATTCACCAAGCCATAATGCAAAGCTGTTTTGGCGTCAATCATTTCGCCAGTGAGTATCATTTCAAAAGCTTTGGATTTTCCTATCAGTTGCGGCAAGCGCTGGGTTCCGCCGTAACCAGGAATAACACCCAGGCTGACTTCAGGCAAACCCATTCTTGCTTTATCAGATGCAACACGCAAGTGGCAGGCCATGGCCAGTTCCAATCCGCCGCCCAAAGCAAATCCATTCACTGCAGCAATCACTGGTTTGGTGCAATAGGCAATTTTATCAAATAATATTTTTTGTCCGTCGGCACTTAATTTTTTTCCTTGTTCGCTTGAAAATTTTGCAAATTCTTTAATGTCGGCTCCAGCTACAAAAGCTTTTTCGCCCGAACCTGTAACGATAATGGCTTTGCAAGAGCTTGATTTTTCTAGATCATCAAATGCTTTAGAGAGTTCGCTTATTGTTTCTTTGTTGAGGGCGTTGAGTTGTTCAGGGCGGATAATGGTGACGTAAGAAATTTCTTCTTTACTGCTTACCAAAATATTTTTAAATGTCATGCTTGAAGGGTTTACAAACAAATGTAAACAAGGTAAGGTGGAAAGTGGAAATGAAGTAGGGGAATTATCAACAAAGGTCTCGTTAAAAATAGCTTTTCCCACAGATTGCACAGATTTTCACAGAGGTGGTTCTGTGAAAATCTGTGCAATCTGTGGGAAAACTCTACTTACGTCCTTTTGAAATCTCTTCTTCAGCCAAAGCTGCAGCGCCAATAATACCGGCATCAGCACCAGGAAGTTGTGAAGGCAATAATTTCACTTTGTTTTTAAACATGTGCAACATGAATTCGTTCATGTATTTTTCTGTTGGCACAAACAATTCTTTTCCAGCGCTGATCATGCCGCCGTATAAGATGATGGCTTCCGGACGAGTAATGGCCACCAAGTTAGCCAAGCCCAATCCTAATTTTTTTGAGGTATAATCAAAAACTTGTTTGGCTAGTTTATCGCCGTTTTTAGCAGCTTCACCAACTAATTTTCCTGTTATGTGTTCTTTGCCTACTTCTTTTAAAATAGAATCGCCTGCATAGTTCTCAGCCATCTGACGGGCAGTATTTACCAAGCCCGTTACTGAGGCGTAAGTCTCCAAACAACCATATCTACCGCAGTTGCACAAGCGGCCGTTTTCTTCAATAATGATGTGGCCTAGTTCACCAGCAAATCCATCATATCCATAAACCATTTCGTCATTTACAACGATTCCTGATCCCACGCCTGTACCTAAAGTGATCATGGCGAAATCGCGCATTCCTTTTGCAGCACCAAATAATTTTTCACCGATAGCTGCTGCATTGGCGTCGTTGGTGATGAAGGTAGTCAGTCCCGTTCTTTTTTCTACTTCTTTTTTCAAAGGCAGATTTCCTTTCCATAGAAGATTAACCGCTTCTTCAATCATTCCGGAATAGTAGTTGGCGTTTGGCGCACCAATACCAACTCCTATGCATGGAAATTCTTTGTTGGCGTTCACCAGTTTCATGATTTCATCTGATAAAGCGTCAACGTACAATTCAAATACTGGATAAGCTGTAGTGGATAGGTGAGAGTGAGCGATTACATTTCCGTCGTGATCAACCAATCCAATTTTTGTGTTGGTTCCTCCAATGTCGATTCCAATTGTGTACTTCATATTTGTTTAATTTATTTTTTTAAATTCTATGTAAAAACAAGTTCCTTTTCCTTCTTGTGATTCAAACCATATTCGGCCATTCATGCCTTCAATAATTTTTTTCACCATGGCTAAACCAAGTCCCATCCCCGAACTTTTCGTGGTGAAGTTAGGAATAAATATTTTTTCTTTATCATTTTCTGAAATCCCTTTTCCATTATCGACTACCATCACCAAGAAGGCCTCACCATTGAAGATGAGGCGTACTTTAATTTCTCCTTTTCTTTCTTCAGGAATGGCTTGAATGGCATTTTTAATAAGGTTGTTGAACACGCGCAACAATTGATCCTTATCAGCTTTAATCACTAGGATATTGTAGTCGGTTTCCAGTTCAACTTTTGCTGTGTTCTCATCAGAATAGAGTTGAACGCTGTTGCGCAATACTTCTACAAGATCCACATCATCTATTATAGGATCGGGCATTTTGGCAAAGTTGGAAAATTCGGTGGCAATAGATGAAAGAGCATCAATTTGCTCAATCAAACTTTTGCTGATCCGTACTAAGCGTTCCTCAAACTCTTCACGTGGTGCATCTTTCCAGAGGCGATTCAAATGCTGTACGTTGAGTTTCATTGGGGTGAGCGGATTTTTTATTTCGTGGGCCACTTGTTTTGCCATTTCTCGCCAGGCACCTTCTCGCTCCGATTTGGCAAGGCGATCGGCACTATCGCTCAGCTCGTTGACCATACGATTGTATTCGGCCACCAATCTACCTATTTCATCATTTCCTTTCCATTCAATGCTTTCATTGCGTTTTCCTAAGCGCACATTTTTTAATTTTTCCTGTATCAAACTCAGTGGTTTGGTGATTTGATCGGATACAAATAGCGCAGCTAAAATGGAGAATACAATGAGTAAACCATAAATGTTGATGAGCGCTACAAGGAAGTTGGAGATTTCATTGCTCAGCTCATTTTGTCGAGAAAAATAGGGTAGATTGAGATATCCCTGCAGTTCTTCTTTTTCATTGTAGAAGGGAATGTAGGCTGAAAGATACTCCATGCCTTCTATTTTTTCCACACCCACAAAATGAGATTGATGTAGGAAATGAAGTTCGTAAAAAGCCCGTGGATCCATGTTATTGGAAACCAATCCCATTTTAAAAATATCTGGTCGTGAAGTGGAAAGAATTTGTCCTTTGGCATCGTAAAGATTGATGTCGGTGAAGAATACTTTCGAGAATCTTTCTAGTGTTTCTTTAATCACATCGGGCTTATTGAAAGCTTTGTGACGCGTTAGGCGGCGCTCAATATCCAGGTTGACCGATTTTATTTTTTCATTAATGGTTTCAAAGGTTTTTTCATTGTATTGGTTTTTAATAAAGAAGATGGAACCAGCGCCAATGATCACCCCCGAAAAGAGCAACATCGCTAGCATGCTGAGTTGAAGGCGCACTTTAAAATTGGCGCTGTGATTGCTTTTGCCATGAAGCAAGCGATAGAAAATATAAGCCAGAATGGTGATTGCACCTAGCAAAAGAAAAAGATAGGAATAGCCCGACAACATGCGCCATACACCCCAGCGTTCCGCCGAAATCACAATACATGTATTGGCATCTGCAAAATATATCAAATGATTTACTCCATCTCTTTCAATCCATTGAAAATCCGTTTTCGGCATTTGCCACGCAAGTACAGGATAATGAAAGCCGCCCTTGCTAGTGACCAATTTTCCTTGATAGTATTTGGCGTATGAATATTCGGAAGAAAGCGTGTTATTTTCAGTTGCTTTATCAACGAGTAAAACAGGAAAACCTAATTCATCAGAAATGTTTTTTGGGTACAACTCTATCCATTTTTCTGAAAGTCCGGCCTTAGTTACTTTCGCTATATAACCTGTTTTTCCAGCTTTATTATCGTTGTGGTACAAAGTGTTTGGAATAACTTCTGTGCCCATGTATGGAGAGCGATAGGAGGTTGAAATGTTACGGAGTTGTAGGTCGTATTTTTCCCAATACTTATTGAAATAGTTTTTTCGAAGATAATCGGACAACAGCGTTGAATCCTGTGTTGCAGAAATTACGGTGTCGTTGTTCATGTTTTCCGCCAATTCAATATAGAGGTATTCGGCAATAGGATCTCGCTCTGATGCCATTAGAATAGCTTTTTGTTTTCGGTTGCTTTCTTCTTTTATTTCAAGGAATGTTTCAAAAGTTGCCGATACGAATAATGAAATAAATAAAATGAGGAAGATGGTAGAAGCTAACTCAAAATCGGATAGAGAGCGGAAAACCCTGTAAAAAATTAGCAATAGAATAGGTAGTAAAAGGAAAAGTCCGGTACTGTCTTCATCATCTTTTGTGAGATAAAGGAGCAGAAATAGAAGAAAGAAGGAAGTCAAAAATGTTGCGGTGTACCACCAAGAAAATCCGGTGTCTTTTAAAGTCAGCGCAGATTTTTTAACCAACATTAAAAAGGCATATAGAAAGAGCAGTATTCCCAAAATAGCAACGCAGCTAAACGCATCTATTTTCAATATTTTTTTTGCGTCTAAAACCAAATTAGAGTTGAACACCAGAACTTCAATAACCTCAATAAGTAAGCTCGCCAATGTGAAAATTACGGCGAAAAGCGCGAACATCAGAAGATGCTTATAGGCATTAGACAAGGAGGCGATTTTTTCTTTAGCTACAGGAAGTCCTTTGATAAAGTAGGAAATGGCGAGAATAGAAAATGCGTTCATCAGCAAATCGCCCAATGAAGGAAACCACGATGAATAGGCGAATAGCTGCGGATCCATGATTTCGTCATTGTACAAGAAAAACGGAAAATGGAAGGCTATCATTGCCCATCGTACGCAGTACATCAATCCTGCGAAAAGCATAATTTTTATCCAGTAATTGAGCGGTAAAGCTTCAATGCTTTTTAATAGCGCCAACACGAAAAGGAAGAGGCACATAATTTCAAGAATTTGAAGTGCAGGCTCATCTTCTTTTCCTGAAAAATTTGGATCGGGCAACAATGAAATAGCGTTTCCGGATAATGAAGTAAACGCTCCTTTATCTTTAGTAATATTGATTTTCCATGTTTCGTTGAGGTGGAATTGTTTTTGAAAATAATTTTTTACGTAGGAGTTTTCAAAATGATGTTCCTTTTTAATGAGGAGCAAGCCAACAAAGGTTTTTCCCGCTTTTTGCAGACTGTATTTTTCATAAAATCCCGATGACATTTTTATAAATCCTTGTTCTGAAACACTTGTGTTTTCAATGGGATCAGCATTATTGCTCCAGAATTTTAAGATGGAATCTTCATACACATATAGTGAAATTCCCTGTTTATCGTGAAGTGTAGAGTATTGGGAAATGTTTTTTTGTAGCAGATCTTCGTAGGAATTCAATGCAGCCAATTTTTCAACTTCTTGCTTCAGTAGTGTTTGTTGTTGCTCTAAGTCTTTTCCAAAAAGTGAAATTTCTTCCTTTAATTCTTCTTCTTTGTTAGAGCCCTGGGAAAAGAAAACGCCACTCAGCAGCAAACCCGCAAGGGAAAGGGTAAAAGCAAGCAGAATGTTTTTCCGGGTAAAGCGCATGGTCGTAAATATAAGGGGAAATTCCTTCTAGCGGAAGATATCCACTAAAATCCTGCCAGCCACAATTTTGTTCAACAAAGCATTGGGATGGCCATCGGTTTTAAAGAAATAATTTTCGTCGCCTTTTGTAGCAAGCGACGAATAATCTACTACCTCAATCAGGTTGATATTTATGTGTTCCAATACTTTTTCGTGCAGCACTGAGCCAGGATATATCAGCAAAATCAAATCACTTTTGTATTTCTTTTTTACCTCCAACGCCAATTTTTCAATTGTTTTTCCAAACAATTCAAAATGTTTTTCGCGCAAAAATAGCGGAAGATCTAGGTTGAAGTATTGCATGGTTTGACAATCGCGGAGTGCTGAATAGAGAGAAAGGAGAAAGGGTGATTTCTTTTCGAAGGACGGATACAGCATTAGTGAATCATCCTCCAATTTGGGATAAGGGAAATTTTTGCCGTAAGAATTGACTACTGATAAAGTGCCGTTGGCTCTTTGAATATGGCCGTCGATGTAAACGTACACTACTTTGGTTTCAGCTGCAGGAGGAAGAAGAGCATTCTTCGCTAGAAGCAATGCTTGTTGCGGTCCATAGCCCAAGCACGCTAAGTTGTAAGTGTTGTAAGCAGAATTTTTGCCGACGAGGTAAGGAAGTGTTTGTTCGTCGTTTAGTCCTTCACCAAAAGTGAAAGAGCAACCTAAAAACACCGCCTGCTTGCTTTTAATGGAGTCAAATGGAGAGGTTCTCCAACCGTGCTCATCAGAGCTAACTAAACAGTTGTATATAGTGTCATTGTTAATTGTGAGTAAGCTGGAGAGCGTTAGGTGTTCTTTTGTTTTGTATCCGAGCAAGGGATCAGGAACCGTGAGAGCTTGTGAGTTGTGTTGTTTTCTTTGAGGAAGTGAGCGTTGATTCATGTACCAAAAGAAAAATTCACTAAAACAAAGAAGGATGATCAGCGCACTAAAATTAATGGCAATGATTTTCAGTTTAACATATTTCTTTTGAAAGCTTAGAAGGAATAGGGATAGAAAGCAAAAGGAAGTGCAATACAATAGCGCCCGAAAATAGGGCAGTTCTATTTCATGGTAGAGCAAGTCAATTGTAAGGGGGAAAAAAATAACAGAAAGTAGAAGGAGAAAATAACGTATGACGTTTTTAGTCATTAGTTATTTAAAGCCTCTGCACCACCCACAATTTCAAGGATTTCGTTGGTAATTGCAGCCTGACGTGCTTTGTTGTATTGCAACGTAAGGTCTTTCGCCATTTGTTTGGCGTTGTCGGTAGCTTTGTGCATCGAGGTCATACGCGCGCCGTGCTCACCAGCCATTGAATCCAACAATGCTTTGTAGAATTGCGTTTTCAATGCTTTTGGAATCAGGTTAACAATAATCTCCTCTTTGTTGGGCTCGAAAATATAATCTTTGTTGGAAGCATTTCCTGTATTCAGCGCGCTTGGCTGGATAGGTAGGAAAGATTCTGTTTTTACAGTTTGAGTAGCTGCGTTTTTGAAAGTATTGTAAACCAACTTCACTTCATCGTATTTTCCTGCTGCGAAATCAGACATGATTTCTTCTGCAATGACAGAGGAATTCTGGAAATTTAAAGCATTCCAAATATCGGTTTTGATGGCGGCTATTTTGGTGACGTTTTTGGTTTTGAAAAAGTCACCGGCTTTTTTTCCAATCGCCAACACTTCAACATTTCCAGCTGCATTTAATTCGGCATATTCGCCTTTCAATAAGGTAACGATGTGTTTTGAAATAGAGGAATTGAAACCACCGCACAATCCACGGTTAGAAGTAACAGCAATAATTAAAACTTTTTTTACCGGACGGAATTTTGAGAATGCGCTTCCTTCAATATCGTCTGCCCCGTCAGAAACATTACTTAATATTTCCTGCAATTTTTCAGCGTAAGGACGCATTTGAGTGATTGCATCCTGAGCTCTTTTCAACTTAGCTGCCGACACCATTTTCATGGCGCTGGTAATTTGCATCGTTGATTTGATGGAGACTATTCTGCTTCGTGTTTCCTTAAGGTTTGCCATACTTCTTTGTTCAATGTTTAAAGTTTAAAGTTGAATGTTGCTGACTTTGAACATTCAACTTTAAACTTTGAACTCTATTTATTTTCCGTATTTATCAGCCAATTGTTTAGCTACGTTAGTCAATGTGTCAACAACTTCATCAGTCAGTTTACCAGCCTTGATGTCGTTCAATACATTTTTGTGTGAAGCTTCCAATATGCCTAAATATTCTTCTTCAAAATCTTTCACTTTGTTAACAGGTACTTTGCTTAATAAGCCGTTTGTTCCTGCAAAAATGATAGCGGCTTGTTTTTCCACTGTCATTGGAGAATTTTGACGTTGTTTCAAAATTTCCACGTTACGTGCACCTTTGTCGATAACACCTTTAGTAGTTGCATCCAAATCAGATCCAAATTTCGCAAAAGCTTCCAGCTCGCGGTATTGAGCTTGATCTAACTTCAAAGTACCAGAGATTTTTTTCATCGACTTGATTTGCGCGTTACCACCCACACGAGATACAGAGATACCTACGTTGATAGCCGGACGAACACCTGCGTTGAATAAGTTAGATTCCAAAAATATCTGTCCGTCGGTAATAGAAATTACGTTCGTTGGGATATAAGCAGAAACGTCACCCGCTTGTGTTTCAATGATTGGAAGAGCAGTTAATGAACCACCACCTTTTACCAAGTGCTTGATAGAAGCAGGAAGGTCGTTCATGCTTTGTGCGATAGAATCAGATAAGTTTACTTTCGCAGCTCTTTCCAAAAGTCTGGAGTGCAAGAAGAATACGTCACCAGGATAAGCCTCACGGCCCGGTGGTCTTCTCAACAACAAAGAAACCTCACGGTAAGCAACTGCTTGTTTAGATAAATCATCATAAACGATCAATGCAGGATTTCCTAAATCTCTGAAGAACTCGCCGATAGCTGCACCAGTGAACGGAGCGTAAAACTGCATCGGAGCAGGCTCAGAAGCGGTAGCAGCAACAATTACAGTGTAAGCCATTGCACCAGCTTCAGTTAATGTTTGTAAAGTATTTGCAACTGTTGAACCTTTTTGTCCGATAGCTACATATATACAGTATACTGGTTTTCCAGCATCGTAAAATTCTTTTTGATTGATGATGGTGTCAATGGCAACAGTGGTTTTACCAGTTTGACGGTCACCGATGATCAACTCACGCTGACCTCTTCCAACCGGGATCATCGCGTCAATCGCTTTGATACCAGTTTGCAATGGCTCGTTTACAGGCTGACGATAGATAACACCTGGAGCTTTTCTTTCCAATGGCATTTCGTAAGTATCACCTACGATCGGACCTTTACCATCGATAGGTTCACCTAAAGTATTTACAACTCTACCCACCATACCAAATCCTGCTTTCACAGAAGCGATTTTGCGGGTTCTTTTTACGGTTGCACCTTCTTTAATGCCTTTTGAGCTACCCAACAAAACTAAACCTACGTTGTCTTCTTCAAGGTTTAATACGATAGATTGAAGTCCGTTTTCGAACTCTACTAACTCACCTGACTGAACATTATTCAAACCGTATACACGGGCAATACCGTCACCGATTTGCAATACTGTTCCTACTTCTTCCAAGTCGGCTTGTGTTTTAAGACCAGAAATCTGTTGTCTTAAAATTGCCGATACTTCTGCTGGATTAACTTCTGCCATTTTATTATTGTTTATATATATGCGTTATTAAAACTCTGGTACGTAAGGGTTGTCGCTGAAATTTCTTCTCAGCTTTTCTAATTTTGCTTTTACTGTAGTGTCAATTTGTTTGTCGCCTACTTTTAAAATAAATCCGCCAATTAATTTTGGATCGTATTCTTCAACAATCTCCACTTCGCTGTTATAAGTGGCTTTTACTAAAGAGCGAACTTTGGATTTAACAGTGTCGCTAACACCGCTAACAGAACGGATCACCGTTCTGAGTATGTTTTTGTGCTCGTAATATTTTTCAATGAAGGCGAAGGCAACATCTTTCAAAATCCCTTCTCTTTTTTTAGCAGCTAAAATCAATAGAAATGATAAAGTCAATGCACTAACTTTCCCTGTGAAAATGGCTTTAAGGATATCTTGTTTTTTGTCGGTTTTTACAACCGGACTTTCCAACAACAATTGCAAATCTTTTGAGTCATTGCAGATTTTGTGGATCAGTTGCATATCAGCATATACTTTTTCCAATTCTCCTTTTTCAAGAGAAAGGTCGAGTAAAGCCTTAGCGTATCTTATTGCTGCTCTGGATTGCATAAAATTAATTAAGTGTTACGTCTTCCACCAAAGTGTTCATTAAAGCTTGTTGCTTGTTTTTGTCAGAAAGCTCAGATCCCAAAATCTTTTCAGAAATTTCGATAGACAATGCAGCTACCTGATTTTTCAATTCAGTGATGGCTTTTAGTTTTTCATTTTCAATGCTTTTCTTAGCATCTTCCATGATTTTTGCAGCTTCATTTTTAGCAGTGTTCTTGGCTTCTCCTACGATGCTGTCTTTTGCAGCACGTGCTTCTTTCAAGATAATATCACGCTCTTCACGTGCTTCTCTTAAAATTTGCTCGTTTTGAGAGGTAAGTTGTTGCATTTTTTCTTCCGCTTCTTTTGCTGATGACAATGCTTTTTCAATGTTGTCCTCTCTTGTTTTTACAGCTGTAAGGATAGGCTTCCATGCAAATTTCTTTAGGATAATCATCAAAAAGAAAAAGGTCAAAGAAGTCCAAAAAATAAGTCCGAGTCCGGGCGTTACTAATTCCATATTGTTTTTATTTAAGTCGTTTTAATTTTAAAAAGGAGTTTGTTTGCCAACCGCAAACAAACTACCCAAAAGGGCAACCACCACACCAAATAACGCAACACCTTCTACAAGTGCCGCTGCAATAATCATTGCAGTTTGAATTTTTCCAGCTGCTTCAGGGTTTCTTGCGATACCTTCGGTAGCTTTTCCACCGATTTGTCCGATACCGATACCTGCACCGATAACTGCTAATCCAGCACCGATTGCTGCAACTGATCCTACTAATGCTCCCATTTTGATATTATTTAAAAGTTAAACATAAATACTAATGATGATGTTCTTCAATTGCTGACCCTATAAACAATGCACTAAGCAATGTAAATATGAAAGCTTGCAACGCTGCAACCAGTAATTCCAAAATGCTTATGAATAAAGCCATTGGAATAGATAAACCAGCCCACGCTGCACTTTCTTTAATAAAGATGATACAAATGAAGCTCAGTACTACAATGTGACCAGCTGTCATGTTTGCAAATAAACGGATCATCAATGCGAAAGGCTTTGTGAAAATCCCAACGATCTCAATTGGAATCATAATGAAGTAAAGTGCTTTGGGTACCGGCGGCATAAAAATGTGACTCCAGTAGTTTTTGTTAGCACTGTATATTGTCATGTACAAAGTGAATACCGACAAGCAAATTGTAAAAGCAATGTTACCAGTTAAGTTCGATCCACCTGGGAAGAAAGGCACAAGACCTAATAAGTTATTAATCCATATAAAGAAAAACACCGTTAATAAATAAGGCATGTATTTCATGTATTTTTTCTCGCCGATGTTTGGGATAGCAATCTCGTCGCGAACAAAAAGCACTAATGGCTCAAGAAAGGATTGTTTGCCTTTAGGAGCTGAATTTATTCCGGTTTTTTGATATGCTCTTGCCGCCCCAATGAACAACCAAAGCAATAAAGCAGTGGTTAAAAACATAGAAGCAACGTTTCTTGTAATAGAGAAATCCAAAGGCGTTGCGTGAGCTTCTGTAGGGTGGCCCTCTTCATCAAATGTTAATTGACCATCGATGGTACGATATATTTTTTCGTGAAAAATAGCATAAAGGCCATCTTCTGTAACTGCGTAATCATGACCATGCTCACTATGTGCAACAGAAAATTTGTTTGAGGAAAACACCTGTAATCCACGATCCAAAAGGATTATTGGAAGAGGAAGATGTATAGAGTTTTCTCCTTCACCGAGGATATGCCAGTCGTGGGCATCCAAAACGTGGTGCAAAATGAAAGAAGAAGCATCGAAAGATTTCTTTTTAGAGGTGCTATCGGCATTTCCAAAAACGGTTAGAACACTTGTAAAAACAAGTATTAGAGCTAGTAGTGTTTTGTCTTTTAAAGTATTCATTGCGAAGTGGGCTACTTAAATTCGACGCAAAAGTAGGGGATTAATCAGCTTCTTCCAAATCTAAAAAGTGAATTGGTGAATTTATTTTTTCAAGAATTAATTTACCCTTTTAAACCATTGCAATAAGAGGGCAATTTCAGCAGTGAGATAAAGTCCGTACAAAGCCACGAAATACAGCAAATATTGGGTGTTCGCAAGATTTTTTTGTGCCTTAAGTACAAAAAGGATGAAGCAAGCCGCAAATATTATTTTGGCCATCGACTGCACCAAAAATATTTGTGCAGGCAATATTTTTGTTTTTGTGGGAATGAATAAAACGGCAAGAATGGAGATAAGATTGATAAAAAAGAGGAAAAGATGTGAAACTAAGTAGAGCCGACTTTGAAGAAGTGGATAAAGTTGAGACAATAAAAACTGTATTCCGCAGATTAGGACGCTGAACAATAAAAAGCGGATTAATATTTTAGTCATTTTGCGGTTTAATGAAATCTTTCAAAGCGAGATACAAACCGCCAATCACGCCAACTAACGACAATATGATAGTCCATAAATTCCCACTATCAAATGCTTTGTCTAACTGAATACCACCCCAAACCCCTAAAATAATAGGGCCTACCATCTGAAAAGCTAGCCCTGTGTATTTTACGTATGGATTAAGCGGTTTTTTCTTTGAGGGCTCCAACTGTTTTTTCTTCTTTAAATTCTTTTACTACACCGCCCATTTTGCATGAACCTGTAAATGTTGCTCCTGGTTCAACAGACAAGCGACCAGTTGTAATTTCTCCACTTAAATTTGCAGTTGATTTCAGTTCCAGCAATTCTTTAACGAAGATGGAAGATTTAATAATTCCTTCTACTTCTGCATTCTGGCATTTGATATCACCTTCGATAATCCCTGATCTACCAACTACTATTTTGCCTTCGCAAGTTACAGAACCTTTAATTACGCCGTCGATTCTTATTCCTTTTGAGGAAATGATGTCACCTTGAAATATTGTGCCTTCTGAGATTTTATCTGCTGGAGAGGATGCTTCGGTAGTTCTTACCATAACAGTTTCGTTTTTGCTTTTGAACATAGTGTGAAATTTTGTGGATCAAAAATAAGAAAGAAGGGGACGGTTTGTTGTTGAAAAAGAGGGGAGTTTTGAACAAAAGCTAGAGTTTCTCACATAGATCCTGAAACAAGTTCAGGATGACATTAGTTGGTATTACCTGAAGAGTGTGGTTCACATTTGTCATCCTGAACTTGTTTCAGGATCTATTACTAAAGATTTTCCAAGATCCTTTTCAACACCACCTGCGCAGAAGTCACGCGGTTTTTCGCTTCAGGGATAATGATGGAATAGTCGGCGTCCAGCACTTCATCTGTAACCACTACATTTCTGCGAACGGGTAGGCAGTGCATGAATTTAGCATTGTTGGTGAGCGCCATTTTGTCGGCAGAAACCGTCCAAGCTGGATCGGTATTTAATATCTGTCCGTAGCTTTGGTATGACGACCAGTTTTTAGCGTAAATGAAATCGGCATCTTTAAATGCGTTGTTTTGATCGTTGGTCACAGCAACACCTTCCATAAATTCCGGCGCGAGTTCATAGCCTTCGGGATGCGTCACTACAAAATCAACATCGGCATTTTTCATCCATTGCACAAAACTGTTGGGAACTGCTTGCGGCAATGCTTTCGGATGAGGAGCCCAGGTTAAAACTACTTTCGGTCGTTTTACTTTTTTGTATTCTTCAATGGTGATTAAATCGGCTAGAGATTGCAGCGGGTGTAAAGTAGAAGACTCTAAATTCACAACAGGCACGTCGGCATATTTCATGAAGCTTTTCAAAACTTCTTCAGAATAATCTTTTTGGCGGTCTTTCAATCCTGCGAAAGAGCGAACAGCAATGATATCGCAATATGCGCCCATCACACGCGCAGCATCTTTGATGTGCTCAGCAGCATCACCATTCATGATGGCGCCATCTTCCATTTCCAGTTTCCATCCGTCGGAACCAACGTTCATCACTATAACGCTCATGCCCAAATTGATCGCCGCTTTTTGAGTGCTCAAACGCGTTCTTAAACTTGAATTGAAAAAAATCAAACCAATGGTTTTGCCTTTTCCTAGAGTGGAAAAATTGCCAATTGTTTTTTTTAGTTCGATGGCTTCAGCTACAATGCCCTGAAGATTGTCTACGTCAGCTATGGAGAAAAAGTGCTTCACTTCTTATGCTTTTAATAATTTTTGAATGGCTGTTTCTACTGCAGCTGAATTTATTTTTGAATAAGCTTTTTTCATTTTGCGCTGGATATCCTTGTTGCACAAATTGCCTACGCTTCCTTCGTGGGTGTGGTTTACAGTACGTTCCGGATTGAATTTTCCTTTTTCAATTTCAATGCCTACTTCTTTGTATGCATCACGGAAAGGTTTGCCTTTTAGGGTGCGACGGTTTACTTCTTCAACGCTGAATAAGTAAACGTATTTATCGTCTTTCAATATGTCTTTTTTAACACCGATGTTTGGCACCATCAATAGCGCCATTTCCAGACAGGCTTTCATTTCCTTGAAAAGATAAATGTATTTTTCCTTGAGCAATTGCATGTCGCGGAAATAACCAGAAGTTAAATTTCCAGTCATCAATCCCAGTTCAAATTGAACGGCTTGCATGGCGTTGCATTTACCTCGCAGCAACTCAAAAACATCAGGATTTTTTTTGTGCGGCATGATGCTGGAGCCTGTCGTAAATTCTTTCGGAAGTGTGATGAAAGAAAAATTCTGACTCATATACAAACAACAATCGGCAGCGAATCGACCCAAGGTTCCGGCCAGTGAAGCCATAGCAGCAGCAACCGTTTTTTCCGTTTTTCCGCGGGTCATTTGAGCGTAAACTACGTTGTAATGCAAGTCTTCAAAACCCAATAATTCCGTTGTCAATTCACGATCAATTGGGAAAGAAGAACCATAACCAGCAGCAGATCCCAAAGGATTCTGATTGGTCATTTTGTAGGCTGTTGCCAGCATTTCCATATCGTCGCTAAGCGATTCGGCATAAGCGCCAAACCACAATCCGAAGGACGAGGGCATTGCCACTTGCAAGTGCGTGTACCCTGGCAATAAAACTTTTTTATGTGTTTCGCTTTGTTGAATTAAAGCGTCGAATAATTTTTGCGTGAGATTAGCAATTTCAATTGTTTTGGCGCGTCCGTACAATTTTAAATCTACCAAAACCTGATCGTTGCGGGAACGTGCCGAATGCACTTTTTTACCAATATCGCCGAGGGCTTCCGTCAATAACATTTCCACTTGGGAATGTACATCTTCAACTCCTGGTTGAATCACAAATTTGCCTGCAAGGGCGGTTTGATATATTTTTTTGAGTTCTTTTTTGAGCTTTGGTAATTCTTTTTGTTCAAGCAATCCCACTTCACACAACATGGTCACGTGGGCCATGGTTCCCAATACATCAAAGGGAGCCAATTCCAGATCCAGCACATTGTCGTTGCCAATGGTGAAGGCCTCTATGGCTTTGTTTACATTAAATCCTTTGTCCCAAAGTTTCATTTATGATCGCTTTGGCGCAAATATCGGAAAAAAAGTGGAGGGTTTTATTTAGAAAAAGAGGACCTGAAAATTTATTGTTTATTGGTGGACTCTTTCAATGAATTAATTGCATTTTGATGATTCATCAGGACTAGATAAGTCAACTTTTCTGAATCGAAAGTACATGACAAGTAGTATTGCTCCTTTTCTCCTACTAAGAATTTATATGTAATTCTGTTTTCAGCAAATGAAGATTTATTGAGAGAACCTCCGAATAGCTTTTCGAGTTCTTTTAAACTAACATTATTTGTAAATTGAAATTTTAATTTGTTGAATATTCTCAAAATTTCTTCTTCCGTAAAATCTCTAAAATGTATAGCTATTGATTGAGTGCTTTCGGGAGAACTTTCTAATCTAAGCCATTCAGAAAATCTAATCGATTCACCGAGCCAAATATCCTCCCAAAACTCCCAATTTTCAATAGGGGTAATATTTTCCTGGTTTGAAGTAAAGTCGGAAAGTCTTAAAGAAGTAAAATCCTTGTAGTTGATAATTTCCATATATTTTATTCTATGAGATAACGGATGTCCTCGTAATCAGCTACCGCAGTCCCTAAGTGATCCAGCTCCTCATATATTTCTGATCCTTTTTTAGGATTCGATAAAATAATTTCATCGATTCTTTTCATTGCCGCTTTATAGTCGGCTTTGGTTCTTATGGGCTTAATTTTTTCCATGCTATCAAATTTAATTATCTCACATCAAAAACCTAATCTCTGCTAATTCTCTTCCGATTTTTTGAACCCCTTTTAAGATTCGTTGAGTTTGAGCCGGAGAAGGTTTTTTGTGGCCAATGATATATTGTGCCAATAAACTTTGATTCATGCCAATTCTTTCCGAAAGAGCTTTAGCATTAATAACTTTGTAAAACTCAAAAAACTGAGGGAGGTCAAGAGTGATTTTTAAATCATTTTCATTGATGGTTTTCTTTTCTGATTCGAAGTGTAAGTTTAATGCCTCGAGAATATTTTCTTTCAGCTCTTCTAAGGTTTTACCTACTGTATAAACAGAATGTTTTTCAGCATAAGCGGAATATCCTGTTTTTGTTTTTTCGACTATCATTTCAATTTTTTTCATAACTATAAAAGTAATAATAATATTACTTTGTATTTGATAAATGTGTTTTTTACGGATATGGGTTTCCCTCTCGGAGGAGAGGGGTGCGTTGGAAAGCGCGAAGGAAGGGAGATGGATTATTTTGTTTTGATTCCATCTCCCTCCTTCCCGCAAAGGCCTTCACACCCCTCTCCTCCGAGAGGGAAAACCAATGCCTATATATACTTCACCGCTCCAATACCAGACTTTCCTTCCAATGTTTTACTTCCCCATTAGGATGAAAATATTCAGCATAAAGAATATAAATCCCCGCCGGTAAAAGTTCCCCTGAATCAGTAGTTCCCATCCATTGAAAATCACCATTGGTGGCGAGCAGGACGTTATCAGCTAAAGTTTTGAGTTTGTTGCCGGAAGCATCAAAAATGAGGATGGTAGCTTTATAGCCGGGTTTCTCCAACTGATAAATAATTTCAGCAAAATCCTTATTTCCATCTTGATTAGGGGTGATAATTTTATAAGATAATTTGAATTCATTCTTGACTTTTTGAGGATCAACAAATTGAGAATTTTGTAAGCCTGGAGTGGCAAAGCCAATGCTTTCGGCTGCAGAATGCCAAGATTGATTGCTGGGATTAATTCTTTCTAAAGAAACTCCATCAGTGGAATTCAATAAACCATCCTGCATTTTTTCTGTGTAATGAAATTCATCGATTACAGTTCCATTGGGAAGGATCAAAACAATATTTCCTTCGTCATTATTGAGAGCCGGAAGAGAAGAAACTTTAAATATTCTTTCAGAATGAGATGGATATTGTTGAATGATGTTTTCGGGATTTGTTGTGAAAGCTGCGTATTCTCCGGGAAAGAGCAACATCGGATAAGTTGAGACAGCAGTTGCTGGAGTTAAAAATCCCTTTGTATCTCTTGATGAAAAACGCAAAGATGAGAGATCAATAAACTTGTTGGATCGGTTGTAGATCTCCACAAAATCGGATCCATCGCCTTTAGGATTGTATAAAATTTCGTTGATTACAATATCGTTTTGTGCTGCCGAATCAGCCATTGCAAAGGGGAAGATGCCATTGATTGAATTTCCTGAACAATCGCTTGCATTAATATTTATAGTGTAAACGACATAGGAAAGTAGATTTTCTTTCAAATTTATTTTCAATTCCGCTTGAGGTGAAATGTTGTAGAACACGGAATCTATGGGAAGATTTATTTGATTGTTGTAATACACCAGTTCTGAAAAATGAAGCGAAACAGTATTTGAATCTAAGATGGTGACGTATTCAATTTTTGGAGAAATATCATCCGTCATATTTTGATAAAGTGAGTTGATTTTCCCTGGAGTTCCACCGATAGCAGCATTGGAAGCGGACCAGTTTTCTCCAGCCAGACAAGGTTTTGCCACATCTTTTATTTCCAGCGACCAGCCGCCTTCTGCTTTGAAAGGATCGCCATACCATTCGGAAGAATAAGATACGGAGTGAATAATATCTCCTTTTGAAGAGCTTAAAAGAATTTCACAGCCTTCATTCAAAAGCGCTGGAATATCATATAAAACAAGGAATTCATGCGGAGCGATCATTGTTTTAGGAAAAGTAATTTTGCTTCCATTGACGGATAATGTCCATCCTTTTAAGTTGATTGGAAAAGCAGAAGCATTGTACAATTCCACATATTCTTTTTCGGCTAAACCGATGGATAGCTCAGGATCAGCCATGATTTCGGAAATCACAATATCTCCATACTTTGGAACGATAGTGTCTTTCACAAATTTGTCGATAGTAATATCATCAAAGAAAAACTTTTTAGCGTTGGAAGCGCTGTATTTACAATAGATTCCGAAGTAAGCGGAACCTGAAAAATATTGAGGAAGTGTATCTAAAACAGTAAAATTTTCTCCGCCTTTTGCATCTAAGTATATTATCCATGAAGCATTGAAAGGCTCTATTTTAATTCTTCCTTTGTTGTTGGAAGTTCCTGCCAATCCATCAACTCCGGAGATCAGCAAACTATCTGCTTTGCCTTTTCTTTGTAAATAAAAATCGTAAGAATCTTTTGTTCCGCTTTCGCCAACTGTGAAATAAAATCCTTTAGTGATGCTGTCGATTTTTGCATGATCGGCATACAAATACACTTTTATTTTGTTTGTTGTCGACGGTGAAAAAGCCATATTCATCCACAGTTCCCAATAAGTTGAAGAGCTTAATTCGTATGGTCTCACGATCCACGAACTTCCACCTGCCGAAGCATTACTTTGTAGCTGTATTGCTGAATTGACAGTGAAGTTAGCGCAATCTCCCTGCCAATGAATTAAGTTTTTTGAAGAGAAATCTTCATTGATTTGAGCTGTGCTTAATGCGTAGCACAGCATCGCTAGTACTGTTAATTGCTTCATTGTAAATATGTTTAGTTTGGCTTAACCATTTAGGAATGGTTAAAATTCTTGTCAGAATTGAAGTAAAAGTAGTAAATTCGTCGTCCAATTTTAACTTTTAAATATATATTTATGAAAGTAGCAGTAGTTGGAGCGACTGGATTAGTAGGCTCCCAAATGATCAAAGTTCTTGAAGAAAGAAACTTCCCGGTAACAGAATTTATTCCTGTTGCAAGTGCTAAATCTGTTGGTAAGGAATTAGCTTTTAAGGGTAAGAACTATAAGATCGTTAGCATGGATGACGCTATTGCTATGAAACCTGAAGTAGCGATTTTCTCTGCGGGAGGAAGTACTTCTACTGAATATGCGCCGAAATTTGCAGCAGCGGGAATTACTGTAATTGACAATTCTTCGGCATGGAGAATGGATCCTACAAAAGTTTTGTGTGTTCCTGAAATCAATGCTCATGAATTGAACGAGACCACAAAAATTATTGCCAATCCAAATTGCTCTACCATTCAAATGGTAGTGGCTTTGGCCGATTTACATAAAAAATACAAAATCAAAAGAATCGTTGTTTCTACTTACCAATCTGTAACTGGTACTGGTGTTAAAGCGGTTACTCAAATGATGAATGAGCGTAAAGGGATTGAAGGTGAAATGGCTTATGCACATCGCATCGACTTAAACGTTCTTCCTCATATCGATGTATTTACGGAAAATGGATACACCAAAGAAGAAATGAAAATGGTGAAAGAGACCGTAAAAATATTTGGTGACGAGAACGTTAAAGTTACTGCAACAGCTGTTCGTATTCCGGTAATTGGCGGGCATAGTGAAAGCGTTAACGTTGAGTTTGAAAATGAATATGATTTGAACGAGGCTATCGAAATTTTGAAAAAAACAAAAGGAGTAATCGTGAAAAACGACAATTCTAAATTCGATTACCCAATGCCGAAAGATGCACACAACAGAGATGAGGTGTTTGTTGGTAGAATCCGTCGCGACGAAACTCAACCTAAAACTTTAAATCTTTGGGTTGTTGCCGATAATCTTAGAAAAGGTGCAGCTACCAATGCAGTTCAAATTGCTGAATACCTTGTTGAAAAAGGTATTTTGAAAGAAGGTGTTTTGGCGTAAACACAATAATTTTTGAAATGAAAATCCTCTCGGGAAACTGAGGGGATTTTTTTTATGTCTTCTTTTAAAAGAAGCAAATCGATACTTTTTGTCTTGAAACAAAAAGTATCCAAAAAATTCAAGAGCCAAGATATGCTCCTCCCCGCCTCGGCAAAAATGCGTTGCCTTCGGCCGCACTTTTTGCCTCACCTCCACCGCCGGCTCGCATCTTGGCTCTTGCCCCCGCACGAAGTTACCGACCCATTTCCTGATGATCTATGTGTGAAAATCGATGAGTACTGCTCTTCTCCCTTTGAAAAAAGGGAGAGTGTGGAGGAGTGCAGTGTGATGGCAAGAGGGATTTTATTATGTGTAATATTTATCTATCCTTGCTGCAAGAAAGAGGGGACACTGAGAATATTAATTTATGGTAGCGTTGTTTTGTCGTCAAAAATAGTGGAATGGATTTGAAAGTGCTTTCTAACTCACTTCGCATTAAACTCACTCATCACTTTCCCAATCTCTATCAATCCAAAGGCCAACACGGCTTTTGAAGCAACTTCAATTCTCTCGGCTAATTTTTCTTTTTCTTCTTTGCTCCATTCGCCAAGGACGTAATCCACTTGTTGGCCTTTGCCGAATTCAGCGGCGATGCCAAAGCGGAGTCGCGGATAAGCATTAGTGTTTAGTACTTGATTGATATTTTTAAATCCGTTGTGTCCGCCGTCGCTTCCGCTGGTGCGTATGCGCAACTTTCCGAAAGGGAGCGCGAGATCATCGGCGAGGATTAATGTTCTTTCTAGTGGAATATTTTCTTTTTGCATCCAGTAACGAACCGCGTTGCCGCTGAGATTCATGTAAGTACTGGGCTTTAAAAGAATATAGCTGCGACCTTTGTGTTTGAGGGTGGTGATGTCGCCATAGCGATCGGTTGTAAAAAAAATATTGGATGCCTTAGCTAAAGCATCCAATATCTTAAATCCTATATTATGACGAGTCTCTTCGTATTCTTTACCAATATTTCCGAGGCCGACTATTAGAAATTTCATACTCGCATTAACGAGTTAAAACTACTTCTTAGCTGGAGCTTTTGCTGCTGCCGCAGCTGGAGCTTTTGCTGCTGCTGCTTTTGGAGCCGCTGCTGCTGCTACTGCTTCTGCTGTAGCTGCTCTAGTTACTCTCACTGTTACTACTACAGAGTTTGCAGAAGAAACATATTCAAAGCCCGTAGCTTCCAAAGAACCAACTTTTACTGATTGTCCGATACCGATATTTGTAATATCAACCGTTACGAAATCAGGAAGGTTTTTTGGCAAAGCTTTCACTTTCAATTTTTTCAATTTCACTTGCAATTTACCACCCGCCAAAACACCTACAGATGTTCCAGTTAATTTAACAGGCACTTCCATTACAACAGCTTTGTCTTCAAAAACCTGCATAAAATCTGCATGCAGCATTTCGTCTGTTAAAGCGTGGAATTGTGTTTCCTGAAGGACAGCTTGGAATTTTTTACCATCTACATCCAAATTCACTAAGTATGAATCCGGTGTAAAAACTAATAATTTGAATGACGTCAATGGTGTTGTGAAATGCATCGGTTGCTCGCCACCATAAAGAACGCAAGGAACTAGTCCTGAGTTACGAACGGCTTTAATCGTTGCTTTTGTTTCACCTGTCGGTCTTTTTGTTCCTTGAATCTCTACTGATTTCATGACTCTAAATTTAAATCAAACAATAAAATTGGCACTTATAGATTGGTTGTTGTTCACGCTTTTGATCACTTTCGCGAACAAATCGGCAACCGATAAAACTTTTATCTTAGCACATTCTTTTTGCAAAGGAATGGTGCTGGTAACTACTAATTCTGTTAAAACAGATTTTTCAATTCTTTCGTAGGCTTTTCCTGATAAAACAGCGTGTGTACATAAAGCGCGAACGCTAATTGCACCATGCTCCATCATCATTTCAGCGGCTTTGGTTAAAGTACCTGCTGTATCGCACATATCATCAATCAATACCACATCTTTTCCTTTTACATCACCAATCACGGTCATGCTGGAAACCTGGTTTGCTTTTTCTCTTTGTTTGTAGCAGATCGCTAAATCAACATCTAAATATTTAGCGTAGGCATTTGCTCTTTTTGTTCCTCCTGTATCAGGAGCGGCAATTACCATGTTGCTTAAATCCAGTGTTTTCAAATAAGGCATGAAGATAGAAGAACCGAACAAGTGATCCACCGGAACTTCAAAAAATCCTTGTATTTGATCAGCGTGCAAATCCATCGTCATTATTCTAGTTACACCAGCTGCAGTCAATAAATTGGCTACTAGTTTAGAAGTAATAGAAACTCTTGGTTTGTCTTTTCTGTCCTGACGGGCATAGCCGAAATAAGGCATTACCGCTACTATTTCATGGGCCGATGCTCTTTTAGCAGCATCAACCATTTGTAAAACTTCAAATAAATTATCGGTAGGAGGAACAGTAGATTGGATGATAAATACATCCTGACCGCGAATACTTTCTTCGAAAGAAGTTTGAAACTCGCCATCGCTGAATTCAAAAAAACCTACATTTCCTAGAGGAACGCCAACTTTGGAAGCAATCTCTTTAGAGAGCTCCATCGTGTTTCTTCCTGAAAATATTTTAAAATCTCTGTTCATTACGCTAACAATGTGATCCTCAAATAAAAAAGGTATTTTTTTATAAGGGAGGCCAAAGATATGTAATTTATTTTGAAAGTAGGAATTTTTGAATAAATTTGCCCCCGCATTGATAAATGCCTAGGTGGCGGAATTGGTAGACGCACTAGACTCAAAATCTAGCGACTTCGGTCGTGGGGGTTCGATTCCCTTCCTGGGTACAAGTAGAAAGCCGTTGATCTTACGATTGACGGCTTTTCTTTTTTGTCCTCATTTTTGTGCTGTTGATGCTGGGATTTTTGAGATAATGATCTTATTGATTTGTTCACTTCCCTTTATACGCTTTCATAGTAATAGCTCTTGTAATAGCCTGATTGCCGAATCTTTTTTTCATTCGATCAATAGCTTGCAGCAGTTTGATTTCTTCTTCTGTATCTTCAAATAAATTTATTTGCGGACTTCCATAAATCAGTTTTCCAAAACGCACGCCTACGAGTCGGATTAACAACCTGCGCTCATAAGCCTGATTAAATAATTCGGTGGCAATTTCAATTAATGTTTTGTCGTTGGCCGTAAATGGAATTGTTTTTTGTTTGGTGGTGGTATTGAAATCGGAGTAACGAATTTTGATGGTGACTACTGCTGCAAGCTGGTTCGACTGTCGGAGATCGAAGGCCAGTTCTTCCACCATTTTTATGATGAGTGCACGCAGCTCATCTATTTTTGTAGTATCCTTTTCAAATGTTCTTTCGGTAGAAAGTGATTTCCTTTCCCTGTAAGGCACCACAGGGGTATTGTCGATGCCATTGGCTTTTTTCCAAAGGGACGATCCGTTTTCACCAAAGAGTCGATATAAAAATTCCTGTGGAGTTTCAGCTAGATTGTGAATGACGCGAATGCCGATGCGGGAAAGCTCTCTATACGTTTCATTGCCCAGCATTGGTATTTTTTTTATGCTTAGTGGGTTGATGAATTGTTGTGTCATGGTAGGCTCTACCTGCAATTTGCCTTTTGGTTTGCCTTCGCCGGTTGCGATTTTGGATACGGTTTTGTTCACCGACATGCCGAAGCTCATGGGCAATCCGGTTTCTTTTATAATTTTTTCAATCAATTCATTGGTCCATTTGTAACAACCAAAAAATTTATCGAGGCCGCTTACATCCATATAAAACTCATCAATGCTGGCCTTTTCCAGCACAGGGGCATTTTCAGTCATGATTTGTGTGACTTCCTCTGATTTTTGAGAATAGAGCTCCATATCTCCCTGGATGATTTTTGCTTGCGGACAAAGTTTTTTCGCCATATACATCGGCATGGCCGAACGCACGCCAAAGTAGCGCGATTCATAGGAACAGGAAGCAACAACGCCCCTGTCCGACTGGCTTCCTATAATCAAAGGAATATTGTTTAGTCGGGAATCTCTGAGTCTTTCACAAGAAACAAAGAAGGTATCCATGTCGGCATGTACGATAGTTCTTTCCATTTACGCTCTTCCAAATAATTGATTGACTTGTTCTTTTGAAGGATAGGGATTGCGTGTGAGCGGCGTGCCTGATAGTTCATGTGTTTTGCGGAAAGCTGTTTTTTGTGTTGGATCATCATAGCGCGGATCGGTTTTCATCGGCAACTTTTTCATTTCCCTGATTTCTATAGTGGGCATATGAAAATCAACAACAACCTTTCCGTAAAGCGCATAGCAACCGCCTCCCATAAAAGGAAAGTTTTGTAAAACCTGAGCAAAGTGAACGGTATCAAAATAATCTCCTTTGCTATCTATCCAGGTGCCGAAGTTCATGTGGCCGCGCGCAGTGGGCACATCTTTTATAGCGATCAGCATTCCAACAAGGGCAATGAATTTCCCATGCAGATTGGGTAAATCGCTCACAAAAACAGATTCTTTTGTTTCTATATCCAGCAGGTTAAAAGTGCTTAAACTCACAGGAAATCCAAGCACATCAATTTCATCGAAGGCATCCTCCAAGCTGGAACGTGTGATGGCAGGAAGTTTAAATTCCTTGGGAGGAGGCGCAGGAAATAGTGTGGATTCTTTTGTTGGCGGATTAGCGCCAAGAAACATTCGTGCCTGCACAATTTGTTCTGCCTTGGTTTTTCCTGTGAAGCGGAAAGCCCCTACATATATAAGTTGTTTTAGCTGTTCATACTTTATTTCTGTTCTGGTGATAAAGTCTTCCAACGATATATATGCTCCATTTTTTTCTCGTTCATCGGCAATGATTTTTTTGAAATAATCTTCTAGTCTTTCTATATGCACAAAGCCCAGGTAAATATCATCTCCATATAAAGTGGTTTCAAATTCACTTTTATTTACGCAAGGAAGATGTACAGTACCACCGCTCATTTTTGCTTCATGAACGTAGACTTCTGTTCTGTAAAAACCACCAAAGTTGTTGATGACGCCAACGATAAATTCCAGTGGAAAATAAGTCTTGAGGTAAAGACTCTGGTAGCTTTCTACAGAATAGCTTGCAGAGTGTGCTTTGCAAAAAGAGTATCCTGCAAAACTTTCAATTTGTCGGTATACCTCATTGGTCAATTCCTCTGAGTAGCCAAATTTTTTGCAGTTTTCAAAATAGCGCAGTTTTACTTTTTCGCTTTCAGATTTGGATCTGGCTTTTCCGCTCATGGCCCTGCGTAAGATATCCGCTTCTCCCAAATCCAATCCGGCAAAGTAGTGAGCGATTTTAATAACATCTTCCTGATACACCATAATACCATAAGTACCGCTGAGGTATTTTTCAAAAAGAGGATGCAAGTATTTGGTGGTACCTCCATTGTTGTGTCGCATAATGTATTCACTCATCATTCCGGATTGAGCAACTCCCGGACGAATCACTGATGAAGCTGCAACGAGCGTGTTGTAGTTATTGCATTTCAAGCGGCGTAAGAGTCCGCGCATAGCCGGACTTTCAATATAAAAACACCCAATGGTTTTTCCGGCAGAAAGTCTTTCATTGATGCGGGGATCATTTTTAAATTGTTGTACTTCCTGAATATTTACCTTTTTATTTTTATTTTTTTCAATCAGTTTAATCGTGCTGTTGATGCTGCCCAAGCCCCGTTGCGAAAGGATATCTAGTTTTTCCAACCCAATGTCTTCACATATATACATATCAATTTGTGCCGTTGGATAACCTTTGGGAAGCATGGTCATTGCGGTATATTGATAAATGGGTTCCTCTGTAACTAAGATGCCGCAGGAATGCATGCTTCGCAGATTGGGTTTCCCTTCCAGAGCAGCGCTGTACTGATGAATTTTTTGTACGAATTCATTCATTTGGTGCCTGTTTTTGGAAGTGCTGGTAAGGGCATCCAGTTCCTGTTTCGGGAGTCCGAATACTTTGCCCAATTCCCTAATAGGAGATCGTCTGCGAAAGGTGCTGATGTTTCCTACGAAGCCCACGTAATTTCTGCCAAATTTCTCAAATATATAATCCAGAATATGGTTTCGTATATCGTGCGACCAGTCGATATCAAAGTCAGGCGGACTCAGTCGGTGAGGATTTAAAAAGCGTTCAAAATAAAGATCAAGTTCTATAGGGTCAACATCTGAAATCCCTATGCAATAAGCTACTACGCTATTGGCGCCGGAACCTCTGCCAACATGGAAAAATCCCCGACTCAAACTATAGTGAACAATATCCCAGGTGATTAAAAAGTAGGCGGCAAAACCAAGATTTTCAATGATGGTTAATTCCTTTTCAACTCTTGCTTTTGCCTCTGCATTGTCTTTTCCATAGCGGCGTTCCATGCCTTCCATGGCCAAAGAGCTGAGTAGTAATTTATCGCCGTAAACACTTTCAGTATAATGCTTTTTATTTTTTGGTGTTTTGAAATCATAATTGAAGCTGCAGCTATCAAGTAGCTGTAAAGTAGTAGCAGCAATGGAAGGAAAGGTTTCGTATTTTTTTAGGAGTTTATCAATGGTTGGCATATGGTCGGTAAGCTCGCAATGCTGAATTTTTTGAAGTTTATCGATAATGATATTGTGATCGATAGCGCGCAAAGCCAAGTGCAAATTGAAATCGAAGCGAGTGGCGATAGTTACCGGATGTAGCATGACGCATTTATTGAGTATGCCTTCGTATTTTTTTAAGTGCAGTCGGTGTACTTCATCAATAGCGATTCCAACAAATTCATTGTCGCGAAGTTTTCCAGGATACTTGCGTAAGGGATAAATAACATAAACATGATTGAACTGCGGCGCACGTTCAGCATGCGGAGTTTTATTGAGTAGATAGAGAGATAAAAATTCATTCAGCTCACGAAAACCAATCAGGTTTTTTGCCAGTCCTATGTAAAGCAATTCATCGCCATTTCTGAATTCAATTCCGGCAATTGGTTTTATGCCGACTTTCCTTGCCTCTACAACAAAATCATAAATGCCCGTCATTGCATTGATATCAGTAAGGGCGAGATACTCCATGCCATTTTTCTTAGCAGCAGCTACCAATTCTTCAGGAGAAAGAATTCCGTATCTTAGTGAATGATAAGTATGAGTATTTACAAGCACTTTCTATTATATTGATAAATAAACAGTCACAAATGTGACAACAATATAATCATTTTGCGATGTGAAAGCAAATTTGACTCACGAAAACCCTTGCCAATCAACGCAATAATATTTTCGCAAGCCCAATTTTCTGTGGTAACATCCTAACTAAAAAGGTTTAGATATGCACCCACCATGGTATCATGAAATATTTTCAAATAAATTTGCGAAACCAAATAGTTGCGCATATATTTGCAACCAAACAGTTTCATAAATAGAGCTAATGAGAAGAGATGTTTTTCAAGCGATTGCCGATCCCACTAGAAGGGGAATTATTTTATTGATTGCCTTTCAGGCGATGACTCCCAACGCTATTGCCGAGCATTTTGACACTAGCCGGCAAGCGGTTTCCAAGCACTTGCGCATATTAACAGAGTGTGAATTGGTAAAACAAGAGCAGTCCGGTAGGGAAATTTACTATCAATTGAATGAAACTAAAATGAAAGAAATCGACCGTTGGCTGGAACAATTCAAAAAAATATGGGAAAGTAGATTTAACGAATTAGACAACGTATTATTAACCATGAAAAAAAAGAAAAAATGAGTAAAAACTTAGCCTTTGATTTTTTTGTCAACAAGGAAAACAAAACCATTACGGTAAAAAGAGAATTCGCAGCAGAACTCCATTTGGTGTGGGATGCGTATACAAAAAGTGAAATTCTGGATCAATGGTGGGCGCCGAAACCATGGAAAGCCAGAACAAAATCACAAGACTTCACCGAAGGCGGATATTGGTATTATGCCATGGTTGGACCGGCAGGCGAAGAACATTGGGCGGTGGCACAGTATCTGGAGATTGAACATCAGAAAAGCTTCAAAGGCCTGGATGCTTTTGCAGATGCCAACGGCACTATCAATAAAGAAATGCCACAGTCAAAGTGGAAAGTAACTTTTACTGGCAAAGGTGAAATAACATTGGTGGAATTTATGATTTCCTATGATGATCTGGCGCAGCTAGAAGCAACCATTCAAATGGGTTTCAAAGAAGGATTGTCAATGGCCATGGAAGGACTGGACGAATTGTTGCCTTCCTTGAAAAAGTGAGTTACCATCAAAGCTGTTAAAGCAGAGTGAGCTTTAGACTCACTCTGTTTTTTTTTGCTACTTTGCCGTGATGAATTTAAGTCAACAGTTTAAAAATTTTTTTCAAAGCGAGAAGGCAGGCGGACTGATCTTGGTTTTTGCTACTGCACTTTCTTTGGGTTTGGCAAACTCTATTTTTCAAACCTCTTACCTTAAGTTGTGGGATTTTCATTTGGGCGATCACAATTTGCTCCATTGGATCAACGATGGGTTGATGGCTATTTTTTTCCTTCTAATCGGATTGGAATTGAAAAGGGAAATTTATCAGGGTGAATTGTCGGACATGAAAAAAGCATCTTTGCCTATCTTCGGAGCATTAGGCGGGATGCTACTTCCAGCGGGATTGTTTGCATTATTGAACTTCGGAGGTGGAACTCAATCGGGCTGGGGTATTCCAATGGCTACCGATATTGCTTTTGCCATAGGCATTTTATCATTATTGGGAAATCGCGTTCCGGCATCATTAAAGATTTTTCTCACGGCACTGGCGGTAATAGATGATTTGGGAGCAATTTTAGTCATTGCTGTTTTTTATACCAGCGATCTTTCTTTTACTTACTTGCTCATCGCATTGGGAATTTTTGCTGTACTTCTTTTACTCAACAAATGGAAGGTGCGCAATTTGTTTCCCTATTTAATTGGTGGAATAATTATGTGGTATTGCATGCTGCATTCGGGTGTTCACGCTACTATTACCGGTGTGCTTTTGGCGTTTGCAATACCTTTTGGTGACGGTAGCGAAAAAACACCTTCATCACTTCTTCAGCATTTTTTACATCAGCCTGTTGCATTTTTTATTTTGCCTTCGTTTGCTCTAGCCAATACGTGTATCACATTGGATGGCGACTGGCAAAGTGGTGTTGTAGAAGTCAACAGTTTGGGGATTATTGTAGGATTGGTGCTCGGAAAGCCTATCGGAATATTTTTGTTTGCGCTGGTGGGCGTGGCTTTGGGTTTGTGCGTATTGCCCGAAGATCTGAAGTGGAAAAATATAATTGGTGTAGGATTTTTAGGGGGTATCGGATTTACAATGTCAATTTTCATCACCTTGCTGGCCTACGATAATGCGGAAATAATAAACGCTTCCAAAATCGCCATTCTCATCGCGTCATTTATTGCAGGCACCGTTGGCTTTATTTTTCTCAAACTGACTCTGAAAAAATAGAGTATCCTTTTTCAGGAAATTCTATCTTTGCCTCATGAATGAAAATGCGCTCACTTACGAAAACCATTTAAAACAGCACCGTTACGATGTTGCTTATCTGAAAATGGCCATTGAATGGGCCAGATTATCGCATTGCACCCGAAAGCAAGTTGGTGCCATCATTGTTAAAAATGGAATGATCATCAGCGACGGATACAATGGTACCCCGTCGGGTTTCGACAATTGTTGCGAAAACGATAACAACGAAACGCATTGGTACGTGCTGCATGCCGAAGCTAACGCGATTTTGAAATTGGCCAAATCTACCAACAGCGGTGAGGGCGCAACTTTGTACATTACCTTGTCTCCTTGTAAAGATTGCAGTAAACTGATTTTACAAGCTGGAATAAAGCGCGTAGTGTACATGAACGCATACAAAGACGACGAAGGCATCGCCTTTCTTTCTAAATCAGATATTCAAATTACTCACATTCCGGTTTTGGAGAATGAGTAGATTTTCAAAAATATATTATTTCCCTATTTACATTGCCATCACTTTAATTGTGGGGATCTATGTAGGAAAGTCTCTGCCAGCAGGAGTTTCTTCTTCTCTTGGTGGTTCTTCTCGTTCCGATTCTCTGGCCAATGAAATATATAATCTCGCAGAAATGCTGGAGCTGGTGAAAGATAATTATGTGGATTCGGTGGACGTGACAAAAATTGCTCAAAAAGGAATCAATGATTTGTTAAAGCAATTGGATCCGCACTCTGTGTATGTTCCAGCTTCCATGGTGGAAAAAATGAACGAGTCCCTTAAAGGAAGTTTTGAAGGAATAGGAATGGAGTTCACCATGTTTGATGATACTGTTGTAGTAGTAAAACCCATTATTGGCGGACCATCAGAGAAAGTTGGTTTGCAGCCTGGAGATAAAATTTTAAAAGTAGAAGGAAAAAATATCGCAGGCCTTGGGATCAAATCCGAGGACATCATTAAAAAATTACGAGGCAAAAGAGGAAGTACAGTGAATATTTCCGTGTGGAGAAAGGGAGAAGCTCAACTCTTAACTTTTTCCATCACAAGGGCCGAAATCCCTATTCATAGTGTGGATGCGGCATATATGTTAGATTCTGCAACTGCTTATTTTAGGATTTCCGACTTTGCTGAAAACACTATTCAGGAAATGAAAGCGAGTTATCCTTATTCCAATCCGAAAGTGAAAAATGTTATTATTGATTTGCGTAACAACGGAGGCGGTTATTTGAACACTTGCATTGATTTGGCCGATGAATTTTTAAAGGCCGATGAGCTTGTGGTTTACACAGACGACAGGCAGCATAAGGAAAAGAAAATGTTTGCTACTGAAAAAGGACAATTTGAAAAAGCAAAGGTTTTTGTACTCATCAACAGTGAATCGGCATCGGCCAGTGAAATTTTTGCAGGTGCCATTCAAGACAATGACAGGGGTTTACTCATAGGAGAACGCACCTTTGGTAAAGGTTTGGTGCAAGAAGTTTTCCCTTTGTCGGATGGCGGACAAATGCGTCTCACCGTTTCTCGCTATTACACCCCTTCCGGCCGATGCATACAAAGAGATTACAAAGGTGTGGAATATGAGGACTATAGCACCCTGCGCTTTGATGAAAGCAAAACCGATACAACAAAAGTGTTTTTTACTAAAAACAAACGCAAGGTGTATGCCTGTGGTGGAGTGCTTCCTGATGTTGTAATGCATGAGGACACTACCTTAATGATGGAAGAAATTGCGATTTTATACGAAGATGATTTTATTCGTAAAATGGCATTGCAATATTATCTTGATCATAAAAAAGAATTGAAGGCTCTCACTCCTGAAAAATTTATGGCATCGGGACTAATGCAAATGGATATTAAAAAATATGTACAGCGTCATCTCGTTCAATCCCAATTGCTTAAATCGCCTTTGAATGCTGCTTCTCAAGCCTTTATCCTTAAAGAGGTAAATGCCGTAATTGCAAAAAGCGCATGGGACAGTAATGCTTATTATAAAGTTTTGCTTCAAAACGACAGGCACATCGCCTATGTGTTACGCCAGTTGCGCTAACGCTTGCTTCTCAGAACAATATTGTATTTTTACTTCAAATTGAAGATATGGCCACAGAAAGAGATGCTTCCGGAAAAGGAAGAAACAGAGGCAGAAAGCCTGCAGAAAAAAGAGAAAGCGCAAGTTTTTCCCGCAAAGCAAAACCTGCGGTAGAAAAAAAAGGATTCAAGTTTAAGAAACCAGAAAAGCCTGCACCTACAAAAACAAAAGATAAATCGGAGAAGCCTGCAAAACCAGCTGGTGAGGAAAAGCAATATTCAAAACCCTTTCAAAGGGTGGTTAAAAAGAAATTGGTTTCTAAACCTGAGACTTATAAGGAGGACGACGGGTTTATCCGTTTGAATAAATACATTTCTAATGCTGGGGTTTGTTCCCGCCGTGAAGCCGATGAACTCATCAGAGTTGGTGCTGTTTCTGTAAACGGTAAAGTGGTGACAGAAGTGGGAACCAAAGTATTGGCGACCGATAAGGTGCAATACGGAAAAGAGACTTTAAAACCAGAAAAGAACATTTATGTTTTGCTCAATAAACCAAAGGATTTTGTAACTACTTCCGACGATCCGCAAAATCGCCGTACAGTTATGGAATTGTTAAAAGGTGTGGGAAAATTTAGGGTTTATCCTGTGGGGCGTTTGGATAGGATGACTACCGGAGTGCTTTTGTTTACCAACGATGGCGAACTCACTCAAAAATTATTGCATCCTAAACATCTTGTAAAAAAGATCTACCATGTTGAGCTGCACCGAGGGATTGATGTAGATCATTTCAAATCCATCACCGAAGGAATCACTTTGGAAGACGGTTTTATAAAGCCGGATGCGCTGGAATATGCGAACAAGGAAAATAAAAAAGAACTGGGCATTGAAATACATTCGGGTCGTAACCGTATTGTGAGAAGAATATTCGAACACTTTAATTACAATGTTTTGAAGTTGGATAGGGTGTACTTTGCGGGATTGACCAAAAAGGATTTGCCACGCGGTAAATGGAGATTTCTGACAGAAAACGAGGTTAGGTTTTTGAAAATGCTGGGATAAAAAACATCCTTTTTTCGTGAAAAGAAAACTCAAAATAGCGGGTCTGATTGTTTTAGGATTAATTCTCCTTTTCATTATTACCGGCGTTATCATTGGTACTGTTTATCAAGATGAGGTGAAAGGTGTGGTGATGAAAGAACTTCGTAAAAATCTTTCACGCGACATTAAAGTGGACGACGCTGATGTGCACTTCTCTCTCTTTTCAAAGTTTCCCGATGCGTCTGTTGAAATCAACAACATTACTGTTCCTGGAATTAAAAAGGGTGCACCGAATTTGTTGAAAGTAAAAAAACTCTATTTGCTTTTTGATATGTTTTCTGTGTTCACCAGCAATTTTGAGGTGGATGCTATTGATGTGCAGGACGGTGAATTAAACGTTGGTTACGAAGAAAACGATAAAGCCAATTTTTACATCTGGAAGGAAAGCGCTGAAGAAAATCCCGATGAAGAATCCAATGTACAGATCAATTTAACGATGATCAATCTGGACAATGTTTTATTTTCCTATTTCAATGAAGATGCCGAAAGCAAATATTCATTTTTGCTCGAAAAAATTGATTTGTATCCTGTATTCAATGAGAACAATATCAGCTTTGCTTCTGAAGGAAATTTGATGTTGAAGAAATTGAAAAATGATGATTTTCTTTTTGAAAAAGACATTGAAATCGATCATCATTTAAAAGGAGGATTCTTTTATTTCGATACAGATTTGTTCAAGATTCGTGAAATGGAACTTGACTTGGATGGAAAAATATTAGTGAGCAGCAATGGCAGCATTCAGGATAAAAAGGATGGATTGCATTTTGATTTCAAAGCCGAAACTGAAACAGTGAATGTGGAGGATTTGTTGACTCTTTTTCCTGCTTCGTATCTGGAAGAGATCACTCCATTAAAACCTGGTGGTGAAACGAGCTTGAAGATTGCCATCACTAACAAAAGCGACGTGGTTCGTTCGCCAGATGTTAAAATTGAATTTGCATCCAAAGACCTTAGTTTTCTATTGCCGGAAGATGATATCACTTTAGATAATTTGCAAATCAAAGGACATTATTTTTACAATGGCGAAAGTTTAATTAACCCGCATTTTATCAGCATTAAAGAGTATTTGATGAAGTTTGGCGACAGCTATATCAAGGGTGAAATTGAGTTGTCGGAATTAAAAAATCCTTACATCCGCCTCAAAGGCGAAGCCGATGTTTTGTTAGAGGATTTGCACAACAAAATAAAAATTGCGAAGGTGGAGGACATGTCGGGAAGAACGCATACTACCTTCAATTTTCAAGGTAAACTCGCTGATATTTTTATTGAAAAAGACCTTAAATATTTACAGTTGTTTAAATCCGACGGGGAAATTTCGTTCTCCAACGTGAACGTGAAGTTGCTGGAAGACCCCAATCAATACAAGGAAATCAGAGGCAAAATAAGTTTTAACAACCGTGATTTTATGGTGGACAGTATAGCAGGATTTGCCAATTCCACCGATTTTATGATTCAGGGTAAAGTGCCCGATGTGTTTTTGTTTTTGCTCGGACAATCGAAATTTAAAATGACCGCATCCGTGCATTCCAATCAATTCAACATGAATGAATTTTTGTCGGAAAGCGAATCTTCATCCGACGATGATTATAAATTGACTTTCCCTGAAAATACGGAACTGGGATTGAAGTTCGATATTGGGAAATTTATTTTCAGGAAGTTTGAAGCTAGTGATGTGAAAGGATCGGCAACGCTGGCAGATCAAGTGCTCAATTTGCCCGAATTCACTTGTAAAACCAGTGATGGAAAAGCTAAAGTGAGTGGATCTATTGCGATTGAAAGTGCCAACAAAATCGTTTTTGAGTGCAATGGAAATTTGGAAAAAATCAACGTTAAAAAGTTGTTTTCTCAGTTTGAAAACTTTTCGCAAGATTTCATCATGGACAAACACATTGAAGGAATTTTAAGCAGTGATATTCATTTTAAAGCGGAGTCGGATTCGGCTTTAAATATTGATATGGCGAAGATGTATACGCTGGCTCATGTTAAAATTGAAAATGGTAAATTGATTGAGTTTCCATCAATGTTGGAGTTAGATGAGTTTTTATCTAAAGAGTATAAAATGAAGTTCAACGATTTAGGAAATCTTTCTTTTTCTACTTTGGAAAATGACATTAAAATTGAAAAACGAGTGATAGTTATTCCAAATATGGTCATCAAATCTTCGGCGCTCAACCTGGAAATTTCAGGAGAACATACTTTTGATATGGCCATCGATTATCATTTTAAAATAAAAAGTTCGGAGTTGATGAAGGCTTATAAAAGCAAGAAAAAACGCGACAATGAGTTTGTGGAAGAAGAAGAAGATATCAGCGAAACCATTCCTTTTTATATGAAAGGAACCACTGATAATCCTGAGTTTGGCTATGATAAGGCAGTGAGAAAGGATTTGGCAAAAACCAAAATGGAGAAAGAAAAAGAAAAATTCAAGGAAGCATTTAAGAAGGAATTCGGTTCTAAAAAAGAAGAAAAAAAGGAAGAAAAGAAAGACGATAAAAAACAAGTAGAGGATAATTCGCGTTTTGATGTGCAGTGGGACGATAATTAACGCAAAAAGCTTTCGATGAATATTTATTACCGCAAACAAATTTGGAAAATTACGCTACTCACAGTGGCTCTGGGCATCGCTGTTTTGTCGTTATGGTATACCGAAAAATTGGTAGACAAATTATCCAAGGAAGAAGAAAAGAAGGTGAAGTTGTGGGCCGAAGGCACCAAGAGATTGACGAGCATGGAAACCACGATGAGTGAGATCAGTTTTTTGTTCAATACGGTAGTCCAAAACAACACCACCGTTCCAGTTATTTTAACCAATCAAAAGGGTGAAATTGTTTCGTGGCGAAATGTGGATTCTTTGAAAGCATTGAACAGTCCCGATTATTTAAAAGAGGAGCTTTTGGAAATGAAGGCCGATCATGAACCAATTGTGATCCCTTTAACCGATCATCATTTCAATTACATTTATTACAAAGATTCTTTGTTGCTTACACAGTTGAGGTATTATCCTTATGCGCAATTGACTGTTATTGCCATTTTTATTTTGGTGTCGTATTTGGCATTTTCTTCTAGCAGAAATGCCGAGCAAAATCAGGTTTGGGTGGGAATGGCAAAGGAAACCGCGCATCAGCTGGGAACGCCGCTATCTTCATTAATGGGCTGGTTGGAGTACTTAAAATCTACCGGTTTGGATGAAGCTACTAGTTTGGAAATAGAAAAAGACATCAACCGGCTGGAAACCGTTACCCAGCGATTTTCTAAGATTGGCGCCACTCCGGTGCTGTTGCCTCTCCAAATAAAAAGTGTGGTGGAGCAGTCCTTGCATTATTTAAAATCGCGCGTTTCAAAAAAGGTGGAATTGGAGTTATTGGTGCAATGTGATGAACAGCAAATGGTTCCTTTGAATCAGCCCTTGTTTGAGTGGGTGATAGAGAATTTATTTAAAAATGCTGTAGATGCAATGGAAGGGGAGGGCAGCTTGAAAGTCATTATCAGTGCTAAAGACAAGCATGTTTTTATTGATTTTGTAGATACGGGTAAAGGAGTGAATTCGTCGGATTTCAAAAGAATTTTCCGTCCGGGATTTACTACTAAAACTCGCGGTTGGGGCTTGGGCTTATCGTTGGCCAAACGAATTGTGGAGTATTACCATAAAGGAAAAATATTTGTGAAGGAATCGGAAGTTGGGAAGGGAAGTACTTTCAGAGTGATGTTGAAGAAATAACCTTCTTTTTACTTTTTCCTTGATGAAAAAGTAACAAAAAATCAAGAGCCAAGATATGCTTCCACCGCACGTCGAAAAATCCCTACGGCCTTTCGGCCTACGATTTTTCTCCCGCCACCGCCGGCCCGCATCTTGGCTCGGGCCCTCGCACGAAGTTAGTGACCATTCCCTGGTATTTATGAGTATGGGACATCTCCCTTTGAAAAAAGGGAGAGTGTGAAGGAATTGTTGTGTGTTGGCAGAGGGATTTATCTTTAAGTATTAAGAAAAAACTACCTTTGAATCATGCCCGGAATTTACATCCATATCCCTTTTTGTAAGCAAAGCTGTCATTATTGCGATTTCCATTTTTCCACCACTTTCAAGGGTTATAGAGAAAGAATGTTGGCTGCTATCAGTAAAGAAATCGAATTGCAAAAGGAATTTTTCAACGATCCAATTCATACCATTTATTTCGGAGGTGGAACGCCATCCTTGCTTTCCGGCGAGGAACTTACCTCAATTTTAAATACTATACATCGCTTTTTTGATACATCACAAATTCAGGAAATAACTTTAGAAGCCAATCCAGATGATTTGAATATAGAGCAGATAAGAGCGCTTCGTTCTGCCGGAATCAACCGCCTAAGCATAGGCATTCAATCTTTCTTTGCCGAAGATTTGCGATATATGAACAGGGCGCACAACGCGCAGCAAGCGTTGGATTGCGTTGCGTTAGCAAGAGCTGAAGGTATTGATAACATTAGCATTGATTTGATATATGGTTTTCCAGGATTAACAGAAGAAAAATGGCAATTCAATTTAAAAAAAGCCATTGAGTTGGGTGTTCAACATATATCTTCTTATTCCATGACGGTGGAGGCTGGAACTGCACTGAGTCATCAAATTGCTAAGGGAAAAGCTTTAAAGATTGACGACGAGCAAAGCATACAACATTTTAAGATGCTACAGGACGCATTAAAATCTGCAGGATATATCCATTACGAAATCTCTAATTTTTCTTTACCGGCGCATGAATCCAAACACAATTCATCTTACTGGAAGGGAAAAAAATATTTGGGAATTGGTCCTTCTGCTCATTCGTTTGACGGCGCCAATCGCTACTGGAATGTGGCCAATAACCTGCGTTATATGGATAGTATTGAAAAAAGTGTTGTGCCTTTTGAGAAAGAAGAAATTTCTGCCGACACCGCTTACAATGAATACGTGCTTACTCGCTTGCGCACTATTTGGGGCGTGGAAGAGCAAGATCTTTTGACTTTCGGTGCAAACTGTAGAGATACTTTCCATAAAGAGATTCAAACCTATTTGGAACATGGAAAAGTTTTATTTTTTGACGGAAAATATACACTTAGCGAGGAGGGGAAATTCATTGCCGACAAGATCACTTCTGATTTATTTATGTTGAAAGAGTAAAATCTATTTATTCTTCTATTTTTGTAGGACTGGGGATCCAAATCATAAGAAAATGAAACTAGACAAAATCGATTTGAAAATTTTACGTGCCCTGCAAAAGGATGGGCGCATCACCAATTTGCAATTGAGTCAGGATATTGGACTCTCCCCAGCTCCAACCTTAGAAAGAGTAAAAAAGTTAGAAAGCTCGGGCTTTATTGCCAGCTATCATGCTTGTGTAAATGAACAGAAGCTAGGTCTGGGTATTCAGGCTTTTATCTCCATTTCATTGACCCGTCAGATCGACAACGCCATTGCCGGATTTAAATCGAAAATCAACGACATTCCAGAAATTATGGAGTGCTATCAGATTACTGGTAATGCCGATTATCTGGTAAAAATAATGGTGAAAGATATTCCTTCCTTCGAACAATTGATTTCCAATCGCCTCAGCAAAATTGAGGAAATCGGACAGATGCATTCCATGGTGATCCTTTCTAAAATTAAGGATGCTAAAGAAGTGCCGTTGGAATATTAAGTAGATGTGCTTTATAGTTTGCTCTGTCTGCCTGTTGCGACTTAAGAGGTTTTGCAATTGCAAAAATTTGCTGTTTATTCATACAAGTTCCCTTGCAAATTTTCTGTTCAGAGAAGCAGTTTGAAGAGCTCAGTAGATAATGTTGTCAGACAACAATGTAATTTAATAATTTGGAAATGATAGTGATTGAATTGAAGGGGTATAAGAACGAATGTTGTGAAGTATATTTAAAACGTGTTCTCATTTCTTTCTTTGTTTTCTGGTTTTGATTTAGGAATTCATGAAGTGGTTTATCGATTAATGATGGCGTTTTGAGTGGATTTGTAAATTCCTATATTTTTTTTCTGAAAACATTTTGTTTTCAAATTATTATATTAAATTCGACCCGTTTCCTGGGCAGGACTGATTCATTCCAAAAATTTATATTTTTGAAAAAATCAAAAATATGAACCTAATAGAACTATTTCAAGAAGTAGAAGACCCACGGATATCGAGTGGTCGTAGGCACTCGATAGAACTTGTGTTAACCTTAGGA
>JAPLEZ010000011.1:12328-16621 GCA_026390935.1 Bacteroidota bacterium | reverse complement strand
ATCTTGAATCATACTCCCAGTATAGTGCTGTATATATGCCATTTGCAATCTCATCGTCTTTCTCTTGGCCATTCATCCCGTACCTCATGTCAGTCCTACTGTAACTTCTGTTGGGTTGCGAGGATCCTCCTGAATAAGCATTTTCATAAGCAATTAATACCCCTCCGTTAACGCTATCCTTCCTATCTTGAACCAAAGCCCTCACACTTCCTAAATGGTCTTTCAATTCATATTCACGTTTGAGGAGGTCTCTACTATACACCACTCCTTCACCACTCAGGAGTGCAACATCTGCTAAATGGTAAGTTGCCACCGTCACATCCTGTGGACACCAACATGGAAAGGTAACCGGGTCACCACTTAAGTTAGTAGTGAGAACTGTTAAGTTGTCTTTGTATGTTGATATTCTATCACTACCATAAATTGGCACTTCCTTTTGTTTATAGAGATACACTGAATCTCCCGGACTTGTTCGCTCGTAAATGGACATCACAATTCCTGAAGCATCCTTGCTGTAATAAGTAACATCTGTTCCACTTGTGGTGATCACTTCCTTAGCTACTCTTTGGCCTGTTGGATCATAGAGAAAATGTAATTTCACTCCTGTGGATTTAATTACAGAATCTACTTTTCCAAATACAGTCCACTTAATTCTTGTGATACTGTCTCTTGTGTCTTTGGTCAGATTTCCTATTGCATCATAAGCATAGTTATTCGTATCTTGATCATCTACATCTGTTCCGTAATAAGTGGAACTTACTGCATCATCCACATGATCCAACTTGTTAGTATTCGGCAAATATTTATAACTCAATTTATCCATCGCTGTGTGAGATGTAGCTGCATAACCATTTCTGCTTAAAGTAAGAATATTTCCGTTGCCATCATAGGCATATTGCTCATCATAATCTGTAGTGCTGTTCACCCAGGTATTTGCACTGTCTCTTCGATAATCCACTCCTATTAATCGGTTCATATAATCATAGCGATAAATATTTCCTGACAGTCCTGCGCTCTGTGTTCCATCTCCCGTGTTCACTGTCCACGAACTAATATTCCCATTGTACAATGGATTCTGTCCGCTTTCACTCGTGATAATTTTTGTGTTTGTTGTATTGAACGGCGAGCTTGTCCTTTTGAAGTCGTCTTCATAATATCCCAGCGCCATTCCAAATACATCTTTGCCAAATGTTGATCCTCCATAACCATCTAATCCAGGATCATCAGTTGAAACCAATGACGGATGATTTACGGCTTTCAGCCAGCCGTGGATCGTATAAGTGTAATCGGTTCCTTGGACATTATCATTACCGAGTTCAGTGCGTTTCAAAGGTCCGTGTTTGAAATAATCATAATGTGCTTCCTTCGTAGATATGATTCCTGAGTATTTTCCTTTCACTATAGTGCCTCTTCCCTTGATATTTTCAGAAGAAGTTTTTACTACATTTTGTGTTTCTCTTGAGGAATAAACTTTGGTAATTCTGCTATCGGCATCGTATTCATAATACTGATGGAACTGGTCAGCTCTGCCTTCGTTGTAATGAACGGCGAGTACTTTGTTGCTCACCAAATCATATTCATATTTCACATAGGATTTTCCTATGCCTGGCACTTGCTGTACCAGCCATTGCACATTGCCATGGATGTCATAAGAGAAATAAGAATATACATTGTCATCGTTGTAAGTATAACTCACTCTATTTTGCAAATAAGTTTGACGGCTTCCATCGAGGTATGTGAGCGAAGGTGCCTGATCGGTATACACCGTATAAGTCCTTTGTGTTTTACTGCTGCTTGGGAATGTACTGTCGTCAACATTTGCACAGCGCGTGGAAGTGCTTTGTGAACTTTGACCCACTTCAATTATTCTTCCCAATGCATCATATTTTGTGTACGAATATGTTCCGTCAATTGCCTGCTGTGCATTTTGCGAAAAGCGCAAACGTCCTTTGCTATCGTAACAGAAATCTCCTGTTCCACCGTCAGGTGTGGTTTGCTGAACCAAACTCTGCAAGGAATTGTAATTGTATTTTGAAACATAGGTATGCGATGGATGATCCAGCCTTGAAGTAGAACTCAAGTCCACTCCTTTTGGTGGAACCGTTGATGTGAGATTTCCTGCACGGTCATAGTAATACAAAGTATAATGGTAATAACCGGTGTTGTAACTCACCACTAAATTATCCGAGATACTGTCGGGATTCGCGCAGGTTCTGTTGTAGCTTGATTTAAATGCCGCCACTTGTTTTGCTATTATAGCCGATACTTGTGAACGGATGGAATTTTTTATTTCTAATCCGTTGACGGTGTCGCAACTTAGTGGAGTGAATACAATGGTGTTGCTGTCGATGACGATTTCTGGGTTTTCCACCCAGCGGAAGCATACGGAGTCGCCTGGACAATAATCCCTCCCGAATACGACCCAGTAGTCATTATCTCCTTTTGAGTTTTGTGTTTTCTTCCCTGAGACATTGGATGGCGATCTACCAGCAAACAAATAGGACACGATACTGTCACTGTTGTAGGAAATCTCTATGGAATGACCTTCTTCGTTGGAAGATCCTCCAATAGTTTTGTCCCAATCTATGCTTCCGTCTTCTGCACATTTCAATATCCAGTAATCAGATCCTCCATATATATTTTCAGTTTTATTGCCAGTGATATTGGAGCCTGAGGTAGTGATCAGATAAAAACCTTCTTCCGCAGATGGTTTCAAATCAATAGACAAACTTGAGGCAGATTCATCACCGCTGCCTCCATACATCTGCGACCAGATCAAATTTCCGTTGGTTATATTTACTTTAAATGCCGCGATATCTTCTCCTCCTGAATTAGATCCAATATCACCTGTACTATTAGAGCTGGTAGATCCTGCAAAAACGATGTTCCCGGCCAGGGTTTTTACAATTTTAGGAGCGTATTCAGATGATGTCCCCCCAATCATTTTGTCCCAAACTACATTCCTTGTTTTATCCATCTTAACTAACCAGTAATCATCACTGCCGTTTGCAGCAGCTGAATTGTCATAGGTAGTATTTGTGGCATCGGAGGTACCAACGATAATTAATGAAGTGTCCGGAAGTTCAACCGTATAGGTTGCAAAATCATTGCCATTAGTAACAAGAGTTTCTTCCCAGAGTAAAGTACCATCCGTATTTATTTTTACCAGCCAGTAATCACTCTGCACATTGCTTTCTGTTTTATCGCCGCTTATTCCCGAACCAGAAGCTCCAGTAAGTAGTATATTTCCATCCAGTGTTTGGATGACCGTATAGGCCCGGTCTGTTGCAGTGCCGCCATAAGTTGAATCCCATAATATAGTTCCGTATTTATTGAGTTTCACTACCCAGAAGTCTTCATTACTCCCAATTCTTTCATCTGTTTTATCCCCACTAACTGTTGAACTCGAATAGCCTACCAGTGCAAAGTCTCCATTATTCAACTCTACTGCATCTCTTAAGTAATCACTGCTGCTTCCACCTATTAATCTGTCCCATAATATTTTTCCTTCCTTGCTTATTTTCACCGCCCAATAATCTACATCCCCATTACTGGTTTCGCTTACATCATAAGTACTATCGGAAAGCGTATAGCCTACTAGCAAATAGCCGCCATCACTAGTTTTTATTGTAGCTGTTAAATTGTCGGCCATATCTCCTCCGTAAGCGAAATCTTTGGTTTTGGTAATATTTGGATCAACGGGATTCCCTGTTACATTGCGGGTATCAGTATACCCAGTCACCAAATCCCAACCGCTGCCACAAGTTCCTCCCTCAGGAAAACTAAGTTCAAAACCCCAAGTCATTGCTTTCATCACTTTCGCTCTCTCAGCTGGTGTGCCCATGCTGTCCGCTAAGTGACTGGTCATTTCACAATAGGTTTTACAATGGTCCACTAAACTCATCGCCGTACATTCTATCTGATCTAGTGCTACAAAATCAGGATCACTTTCTAAACTATCTCCAATGCTGCTGAAAATAGAAAAGCCCCAAGTTGTATCTCTTCTTAATTCAAATACGTCGCCTTCTACATAAATGGAATCATTATGATAAGTGGTGATTAACTCTTCTTTAAAAGACGTGTAACGCAGCTCACATGCCTGCTGGCAGCCATCAATGGCCATGTTCCCAAAATTCTCTCCCTTTAAATTGGTGATCGTATCGTAAGTATAAATACACTGATACAACTGTTCCCAGTATTTGTCTTCATAGGCTGCAAAACGACTGTCCGCTCCAGGATTCCAGTCCCACTGCAATTCTCCACTTGTACAATCTCCGGTATCTGCAGCACACA
>JAPLEZ010000011.1:0-12299 GCA_026390935.1 Bacteroidota bacterium | reverse complement strand
CATTGTATTTTGACCAAATGCATAATTGAAATATTTATGCGCATTGGTGATGTAGCCCGTATCTCCAACAGCGGTGGTACTTCTGCCTTCATACATCCTTCCTGTGCAGTTTAAAAAGTCGTGCAATAAATCAAACTTTGTTCCTGCTGCTGCAGCAGTATCCATATAGCCCAACACCCAGGCATACCTTTGTGTGGAAGCTCTCCAGCATTGCCACAAGCTATCGCAATCATAGCCATCTGCTATCATGTGTACTATCAGTGAATCGAACTGTCCGGGCTCAACTCCAAGTCCATTCGTGTTTGGGAAATATTTTAAAAAGCCATCGCCATCCGTTCCTGTCACGGCTAAACTATCCTTCCAGTAATCTTCAAAATATTGTTCAAATTCCATCGAGCAAGTATCGGCATGACAAAACAATATAGGGATCTGGATGCTGTCGCAACCAACATATACCGTAATGGTTGAATCGAGGAATATACTGTCGCGGTTGGCTATGTTGATGTTTACTCCTAACTCGGAATACAATCCTTCAATATCGTTGTTGTTGAGGAAGGTGTAAATGTCTTCCAGATCGGTGTTGATTGCTACCTTCAATTGGTTTTGTAATGAATCCAAATGATACTGCAAATAGGTTTTTGCTGCTGTAGAATCTTCTCCGCCTTCTATTTTTAAATTGTTGCTGAATACTCGTTTTTCAATAAAGTAGCTGCCTGCTGCAAGAGTTGTGGTGATCGAGGTGCTCCAATTATGAGCACTCCCGCATTCCAGATCATTTAAAAGATGACTGCCCTTGTCATAAGTAGTATCGTTCTGAGGATCATGAATCAAAAACTGTACGTAATAATCGCAGCTCGCGCAATAGGTGTTGCAGATGTTTTCTATTTCTTTCGAGCTGATACCATAATCCAAGGTGACCTCGGTTTCCATAGTGAAAGCTACCGGGTAAATACTGGTAAGTGCATTGTCGCTATAGTGCGTGCGAGTGGATACTGTATCAACAATTGACAGGATGCCATTGGTGGCAATACTATCCAGTAAATTCTCTGTATCATCGGTTAATACCAAAGCGGTGGCTATTGTTTTACCTTCCTTGCTGATGTAATTCACACTCGCTATTTTGTTGGCATCAATGGTATATTCTTTATGTACACTTTCTTTTGCCGGTGCTTCATCTCCAAACATTTTGATCAGCTCGATGTCACTTGTTCCTGAGTACATTGTTTTGATCGTTCTGTCGGTGCCAGTGGATTTAATTCTGTGCGTTGCTCCTGCTCCCGATTGTTCTACTACTCTTGATGTTCCGTCTTTGGCAAAAAGTGCGCGTGCAAATGGATAACCTTCTGCATCAGGGATATTGCTTACCGGATTGGCATCGCTGTAATAACGGTATAAATAGCCACCGTCCATCGACAGTGGATCATCGTAATTACTGTTGGCATCAAAATCTTCGGCCGTGTATAAATGCGTACTGTGTTTTATTAAAGTATCCTGATAGGCAAATCCTGTTTTAGTCACCGGAACGGGTAAAGTAGTTAAGGCTGTTCTTCCTGCAAAATCCTGTAGCGTTTGACTCATTAAAATATCTCCGCTGCTTTGTAAATGCGCCTGACTTTGTCGCACTTGCTGCAGGCCATTCGCATATTGCATGTTTTCACTGATGCGTGCACCCTCTGTAACTACCCTGCTATATATCCAGTTGCGGTACTGATCAAACTGCGTGTAAAAAAATACTTCGTCGGCATCGTAAGATATAGTATTTGTGTTGACAGTTGCTCCTTGTGCAATGCTTGTGCTCCACTCGCCCCAATCACGGCTGTCGCCAAAGCCTCCGTATTTATTACCTACAGGACGCACTCGCCACGTGTACCAACCTGTGCCTTGAGCCAATGTTAAAGTTAAGGCTGTATCTCCGTTATCAACATGAATATTGATCGCATCATTCCAATCAACTGTCGCCTGAATTTTTGTGGAGTCGCTCACAAAGGGACTGCTTGAACTTGTGTTGTACAATCTCAGCAACTGAAATTGATAAGAAGGCGCCCAATGGTAACAGTCCGGACTGCTCCAGATAAAAGTCAGTGGATTGCTGCCGGTGATATCTACATTGTTGGTGCTTAAGGATGAAACATCTTTGTGCGTATCTTCAATGTAATAAACATCAAAACTTACTTTATCGCGGACAGTGGTTCCTGTTTCTCCGGGGAACGCTTTGCTGTAGCTGTTGATGGTTATGGTAAAACGATTGATCACCGAATGCTGATCTGTGAATTTTACCTTAAAGAGTTTTTCAGGGGCACTATTGTTAATCGTCATCGCACTGCTTTTGCTAAAAACTTCCGTTCCACCGCTAAAAGCATTGTAACCCTTGATGGTGAAATTCACTGTCGCAGTAATATTTTTATCACCGAATGTATAGAGTGATCCATAACTGAAGCGCGCAAATAAATAAGCATCACTCACTGTTTCAATGCAGGTTCCTGAAGAAAGGCTATCCCGTATATATAAAATTTTGCTTTGCGCACTATCCAGCTTGTTGTGTGTATAGTGAACGCTATCCAGCTTGTAATAAGTTTGGGCGCTTAGTAAATTAACCAGCAGCAGGAACAAGGCCAGGGAAAATACTTTCTTAAGTTTTTTACAATTTACCATTGCAATTCAATTATTATTTGCGGTTAATAACCAACTTTGTTTTTTACTTCTTTCAATTTCTCTTTTCTATTGTCAACTATTTTATAGTTTTTGTAGGAGTCGTTCAATCCCGTTCCTTTCAAAAATTTTTTAGTGAGGGTGCCTTTAAAATGTATAGGCTCCGCTACTAAATCCTGCGCCAGAAAAGTATAGGTCACATGACTGATCTTATTGATTTTGATGGCCTCTGCTAAATAATACACTTCTGCCGATGTTATTTTTTTCTGCTTGGTATCAATCTCATAAATCACTTTTTCCAACTGGTATTTCTTTTTTCCTTTTTGGGTCATCAGCAATTCTATGCGCAATAAATTACCCGACATTTTTTTTATCGTTCCTATACTGGAAAAATACAGAAGGCTGTCCTGCATCAGCATCATTTTATCCATTGCTTCCTGCTTTTCTTTCTGTCCCGCCATGTCCATGCGATAGATTAATTTCCGAGAAGGAATCAACATAAACACATCTTTCTGATCGGCATAAATTTCAGCACTTTCCGTTTTGAAAAAATAATTGCTTTTGTTTTGCCAAAGCTCACCAGTGCTTTCACCATTCAACGTAGGATCGGTAGAACTCACCTTCGATTTAAATTTCAGATGAAGCACCTCCCCTTTTTTAAGATTAGCAAGTGTATTTTGCCGTGCAAAAATTTCCTTCAATAATTTTGTTCCTTCTTCTTTGGATTGAGAAAAGGAGGAAAAGGAAAAGAGGAGGAAAAATGAAAGAATAAGCGTTGGTAAAAAATCCATCTTGTCATCACACAGAATCCTTTCGCGCTCTCCATTTTGCAAAGGGAGAAGTGCAGCATTCATGCATATCCGAGGAAAATCCTCTATTGTATCTTTACGCTTCATCATGGCTTACTATACAACATTGGTGTATTGTACTGAGTTTCCTTCACTGTTTTAATCCCTTTTTCCGTTTCAATCATTTTAGCAATGAGCTTTCCTTCTGCATTGTACTGGTAGTACATTCCAAAATGCTGATCATTAAAAGTAGCCAGCAATCGCAGGATATCTTTATCGTACACATGACAGTTCATCATTGCATTCATAGGCTGCACACGTATATCATCAAAGTATATAGGTGTTGAAATGCGAGTTGAAGCCACGTCATGAATTAAGAAATACTTTCTATCCGCCAAGTATGTAAAAAATTCTGGCGCTAATTTACCCTCCATCAATCTCCATTCGCCAGTACGCGCCAAAACTTTTGTAACACCAGTACCAACAACAGTATTGTAAGCACTGTTTACTGTTACACGTAGATGTGACTCCAATGTCGCATCACTTTCACTACTTCTAATCCAAAACTTGATAGAAACTCCGTGTTCCTTCATCTGCGTATTCACCAAAAGATCCTTGAGGTCATAGCCATTGATGCCGTCATCAACAAAACGGAAACAATGTCTTCCGCTATGCGCTGTCACAGTATCGTTGTTTGTAATCCAACCATTTCCGGGCCGATGTACTACTCCATCTTCATAATAACCATAGCCTCCGGTGGTAGGATACATATTTTCAAAACTTTCAAATTGCACACTTTCGTAATCGGCATTTTGAACTGTCATGTAAGGAACAGTATTGCGGTAACCATACTTTGCAACACTGAAAATATTCAGCACATCTTTTTCTTCTAAACCGGCACCATTCGGAGAATACAAAGTAACCTCGCTGGCTTTGATCCACTTAGCACTTGACGCGCCCGGATTCGACCAATTGAAAGCCTTGTAACCAGTAAATACCCCTGCATCTTTGTAAATCCTGTTTGTGGCTCCGTTGGCAGAAATAATAGTATCCTTGAAAACATAAGAGGACTTCGGTCTCCATACGCCCTGAATATTTATTTCCCAGTCGTTTTTGTAGCCCTTGGCCGGCAACTGGAAAGGATTATTATAAGTAGTGTACTGACAAGAATCACTCATCACTACTGCTGATGCCGCAATAACTCTATTACTATCCGGTTTATATACATTGGAATAGCTTGCTGAACAAGACGAATGCGATAGACTGGTGAATTTGGAAGGACTAACAAACAAAGAAGAAATATCTTCTCCGTATGTTGTGACATTCCCCACCTTATCTGTCAACTTATTGTCTTTACCACTGCGGATAATTTCAACAGCAACATTCGTATATGTTGTTCCACTCGTGCCCAATGTAGATCCATAAACTAAATTGCGGCGCAATTTTATTGGTCCATTACCAGAAGAAGCCACATTGTAAAAACCAAAAGAACTCACTTGAATCAGATCTCCTTTGTGCAACTTGCTTTTAATAAAACAACTATCAGATCCCGAAGATCCCGAAAAACTTAATAATGCCAGGGTATCTGCAGAAGCAGTGTATTTGTAATCAATGCCACTACTAAAACGCATTCCTTCATTCTCAGCCTTCTGACCCATATCAGGATAAATGTGTGAGGCTGCATAGGAATAATTGGTGTAGGCACCATCGTGGGCCAGCGATTGCTCCAAATCAAGAGCATCAAATCCATCGGTGGTCCTGGTCAGCAAAGGCTCTCCGCTATACGCATCAAAAGCAACATTATAAGTAATGTGATTAATGCCATCCGCCATAGAGCGAACTGATTTTACCACTGCCGGATAATTGATCACTTTGGTGGTAGCGTGCGTATACATCTTAGTTTCATTGTAACCTGCATATATCATTGTGGAAATATTAGGAATTACAATAAAAGGCGGGATATAGCCAATTCCGATATCATGCTCCATAGTAACATTTCCACCTACATCTGAAACTTCCCTCGATTCAAAAACTATTTCCGTTTCTTTCCCTGGATAACCCCAGCTGATGACATTTCCTTCAGAAACCAATGGGATTCTTTCAGCGATGGTATCTTCTTTTGGCGGCTGATAATAATCGTATTCCGTTTCACTGCTGATGACACTGTTTTTATCGGAGGGCTCACCGCTATAGGTACTTTCTTTACGAAGCTGTCCGGGCAGATTGGATCTTATAATGGAAAAGCCCTGACTCTGGTAAATGTTATCCACATTCATGTTGAATATTATCAGAGATATCGGCGGTATCTTGTCGCGCTTTGGATCAAGCGACGTCATCTTAACCAAAACAGGATACTCTTTGTAGGTGAAAAATTGTTTTACTATCACACCGGTATGTGTTTTACCACTATGAATATTACGTATAGTGACCTGCCGATAACCTACAGAAGGACCGGGCATCATGGATTCCCCGATGGGTCCTTCCTGTTGCTCCTGATCTCTTCCTGCGATAATTTTGCATAAGCCAGCATTCTTATCGGGGTCATTGCTTACCCAGTATTTCGGATCAGAACGCTTAACAAAATCCACCATAGGATTTTCTTCCCTCATTCCGCCTGGCTCATTGGAAGCAACACCACTGCTCATTTTTACTCCATTTTCCTCAATACTGTAATCGTATTCGTTACCATACCAAACAGCATCGGCACCATTGCTTTCCAATCCTTTGTCATACATCAATATTCTTTTCACTCTTAAACCACCACCTTTCTTTGCATTGCTTGCCATAGGGATACGCAGGTAAGAAAGCGTATCGTTCCTGTAGGAACATATCTCTGCATCCAAAGGCGATTTGAATTTTGAAAGGAACTTGAAAAAATTGGTGAAATTTTCTTTGTTATTGCTACCCACTGAAACAGGAGGCGATGCATCACAATTTCCCAGGATATTTAAATTACCGGCACGCTGCGTTCTGAGATAATTGCGGCAAACACGATCAGGCAACCCCATATCACAACCGGCATCGTCTTTTAACAACACGAACAAACCTCCCGCATCTATACCGGCACTGTCAATAGCAGTATATCCCTTAATGTATTCCGAAGTGCATTCGCCAATGCTGGGTTCATGATACCCGATAAGACTATAGAGGAATTTAAAATACATCTTATTGCCTGTCCCCCTATATTCTTTGTTGATCGCGTTTCTTAATTCTTTCAGCTTTTTATTGGTGGTCGGACTGGCATCGCTCACGCTGATATCGGAAGTTCTTAAATACAACTTGGTGTTGTCGGCAGTGCTTTTCATGGATACCAAAGCCATTGATCCCTTATCCTGAACGTAACAATAATCGTCTTCCTCATACTGAATATGTATCTCTCCGCCTGTTGGTAATTTAATGACTTTGAGCTGCCAGGCCGCCGGATCAAAATTAGCAGATTGTGCTCCCTGATTCATCCAGGTTTTAAGGTTTTTCCATCTGCTGGCACCATCATATTGATAATTTCCCCAGGCATCAATACTGAAAGGAGAGTAAGGTGGATTTTCAATAGCGCCGTCCTTATAATCTTCGAGATCATCATAACGATCAGGATAATTTGCATCGGAATAAGCGTATTCAAAAACATAAGGAGCTATACGTGTATTCACCACTCCCTCATATTCAAACCATACTTTTTTCAGAGTTAGCTTACCGCCGCCAGCAGCAGAATTAGGCAAGCCCGGACACAATGCATTTGCATCATCATCTTCATAATATTCAAAATGAACTGTTTTTAAAGGTGTGGCCTGTCCCCTTGCATATAATTTTATGGTGGTTAGTTTTTTTAATTTATTACTTCCTTGCGCAGTAGAATCATTAGCTGCTGTTTCATTGCTTGCCGCATCATAAGCATCATTCCTGTCCTCCGTAATAAAAACAGCATAATGCGTTTTGGTTTCTATGGTATCCAAATAATAAATTTCCTTTTCTCCATAACTCAAACCACCTCTGTCGTCATCCATCGTTGACAATTCTCCTCTTTGGTAATTCAATCCTGTATAAGGGATTCTCCATTTGTACCATGTGCCGGCTGCGGTTTTATCATTGGTTCCGTATATCCTGTTGTAACTAAAACGCACCCATCCGCCAAAATCATCAGTACTCGGACCATTTAATGTTTTGTCCATATAGTCGGGAGAGGTGATTTCCGTAAGTAAGTGGGTGGAGGCATAAGGCGTATTGGAAATCTCTCCTACCTTAACACCTGAAACTGAATTTACATCGGTGATATCTCTATAGGCTACATAATTATTTTTCACTTCTGCCTTGCGCACATCATACTGCATGTTCTGCTCTTTGCGCGAATAAACAGGTAAGCCATATACATAACGCTGGCCGTTGGGTGAATAACTTACAAATTCACCAATGCCATCTTCGTAAGAACCTACAGTTCTTGTTACATGTGCCAACGCGTCAGCATCTTTGGTATAAGAACGAAATTTTTTACTGCTATAAGTGTCGGTCATGTCCTCATTCGTGTTCCAGGCAACATAAGTGGAACGACCACTGCGCTGACCATTGTTCATTGTTTTTTCGATAGAATTAATATTGGGTCTGTACAAAGGAAACCCTGTATATTCAAGCGAAGCTTCTTCTGCATCGTCATTCACACCATACTCTATACTGCCTCCCATATCATTGGTGAAACGCGCAAAAACATTTTCATCCGAAGACTCTGCAGCAAAATTACCTACATCAGTTTTATAATTCCAGTCCCCCTGAAAAAGGACAGAACTACTTCCACCTGCTCTCCAACTTATTCCGTTTTCTACACCTGCAGCCAAATTAATTGCACCATTCAAATTGGCTGTTACTGAAGCTACACTATTAGGACGGTAAGTTCCCGGACTTTTCTGATACATACGGAAGCCTCCACCTAATCCTTCGCCGGTTACGTTAAACTGGTCGGCATTGCTGAAAGGACTACCAACAAAAGAATTTCGCTTTTGAAAGGGCTGATCTTTATCAACAGAATAATCCATTACATCATCATCTTCCAAGCTGCTGCTGCCACTATACATGTATCCATATACATCTTTAGTGTCAGCCGTATTCGGACCATTGTCGCCTATATTTTGCTGAGTAGAGACACTACCGGTCAATCCTCCCTCAATTCCAAAATGCAAAGCAGTAAAAGTGGGCATGCCCTTTAAGGAAAAATGCAAACTGACGCCTATGTACTTTTGCACATGATTAGAAAATTGAGCCTGGCTGGTTGAAATAGATGGAAAATACTTACTTTGCTTATTGTATTTATTCATCTTGTTGGTGTTGGCTGTTAGTTTACTGATGGTGGTTCTGTTTGATTCCTTATCATTTGGGTTAGCCGATTTTTTCAACTCCGCTGATAATTTTTCATTCTCATTTTTTTTCCTAGATGCCATGCTGCTCAATATCGCACCAGGAGAAATAGAAGCTGAAAAACTTCCCTGACCGTCGGAATAAGAATAACCAAGATTCACAATTCCATCTGCTGATAAACCTGCACCTACCGTATACCCAAATCCTCTGTAATTGTTGTAGCGTAATGCAGCATCAACATTAGCAAAATCAATGCTATAAGCTTCAAAATTCAAATCACCGCCAACAGAAATTGTAGTATTAGCAGGCACCTGGTTCCAATATTGTACATCGGCACCTTTATAATCATCGGCAAATCCTTTTTTGGAACGCATGACGGCTCCAGGATTGAGCGTCCAACCAGTGCCTACCCAGCTTGCTTCTTCTTCGGGAGAACTTCCACTGTGATAAGAAAGCCCTAGAGCATAACTTCCGCCATCTGGGCCGGGAACATTGAGCACAGGTAAGTTATAAGTGAAATCTCCCGTGTGTTCGCTTACCATGTTGGTAGTAGATACAGGCTCAAAGCTTGAAAACTCAGGCTGTGCCGGACCGCTTGTCAAAGCCAGTGACACCGTTGGAAAAGCAATTTGATAAAGCATTAGCGCAAGCATTGCGCTTGCAGCTTTTCTTACAAAAGAAGAATGTGGAGTTCTTTGTTTCTTCATGGCCAATTTCAATTAATATTTAATTCTTTCCGGGAATAGGTAAAATGATTAATTCCAAGATTGAAAAGTTGATCTTCATAAGTAAAGCATAGGCTATCCGACTGATAGAAAGTACTGTCTTGCAAACTTGCAGGGACGAATGAAAAAATAATGTCACGACCTGCTTTCATACCATAAATATTTTCCATGGCCGACAATACTGGATAATATATTTTATCTCCAATAGTGAGATAAACCATTTTTTCCATTTCAAAATTCATCTCATGAGAAAGCTCGGCATATTCGTTATAATTCTTGACGGAAGAGGTCATCACATCGCCTTTCTCATCTTCGGGAACAATACTTAAAACAAATTGCAGTGATCGGCTGTAGTACTTTTCAAGACTATCCATATTTATAGAGTTGTCATTTGCATTTTCTCTTTGCGCCAATGTTTTGGGAGAAATGTAGTGCAGTTTGAGTAATAGACCATTGATATTTTTTTCCCTATCAGAGTTTTCAGAAAGGGATTTACTGGAACAACTAAAAAACGTCCAACAGAAAAAAAAGATGAAACTTACTTTAGCGATCTTCATAATTTTCGTTGATGTGTTTGATTAAATCTTCTGTGATATCCAACACTTCACTGCCGTAGAGAATATTTCCGTCATTACCACCCAACACCAAATCATAGCCCTCGTCTTCAGCATATTTTTTCACCAAAGCATCTACCTGATTCAGTACTCCCTGAGTGGATTTCTCATCCATTTCACGAAGCTCCGATTTCGTTTTTTCATCCAAGTTTTTCAGCTCCATTTCTTTGGAGCCTATTGCTTGAATCTCTTCTCTTTCTTGTTTTTCACTCAACGATTTTTGATTTTCTTTGAAATGCTGGATCAGCGATTGGTATTCCATGTTCAGTTTTTCCAACTCACCCTTTATTTGTTGTTGTTTTAAATTATAAGCGTCGTGCGCTGCCTGCATACCTTTAAAACTATAAACTAGCTTTTCAGTATTTGCGAAAGCAACTGTTTTGTTTTGAGTGCCTAGTAAAAAACAGGAAACAAGGATTAGTGCCACAAAAGAAATGGCTATTGAAATTTTAGCAAGCATGACTATTTCTTCTCTAGGAGGGTTAAACGTTTCTGCAACTCTAAAATTAGCTTTTGCTGTTCCTCCAACTGGTCTTTAAGTTGCTGGTTTTGCGTATCTAATTCCTTAGTTGCATTCACCAAAACAAAAAACAACGCATGGGAATTAAACCCATCTACTTCTCCTTCATAAATTTTTTCTGTTTTTTCTTGTCCGGTCAAAGAATCCTTAACAGTTTTTTGGCCCATCAACACCAAATTGTCTCCAGGAAAAGTTGCCACGTCTTTTTCCAAAACATTTACTTTTAACACCCTATGGCAATAAGGAGCAATAGTTTTAATGTCCTGAGCAAGTACACCTACGTAATCGACACCATCATTGGGCGTACCGCCTAGTCCGTTATATTTATATTTTTTAGGTTGAATACCTCTAATAATATTTAGTCCGTCAGCGAAAACCACTATATCTTTTTTTAATCTAGCATCAGAAGTAGTTGTCCAGGTGGTGGTGGTGGTTTTATAAGCGTCGTCATCCGGCAAATGTAAAGTATGAGTAGGATTTGATACATCAATACCAACCTTACCTCCTTTTTCTATAATCAAATAGTGATTACCATAGTCAGAACAAATCGCGAAATCAGCACCTGATTTTGCATTTAGTATAACATCGCCTGTATTATCGTCAAAATCTGAAATCTGAAGATCCATATATCCTTGTGTGCCAGCAGTGGTTCCATTTCTTTCAAACCGGGCATTTACACCTGCGGTGCCCTTAGTTTGAAGAAGGTAGCTTGGAGAAATCAAATCAATACCTATTCCAATAAAACCAGTGTTTCTATTCATAGCTAAAGCAAAGTGGCCTGCTCCATAAAAACCTATCCCATTGTCTCCATTAGCCCTTACCTGTCCCGCTTCCGAACCATTTTTAGTTAATTTCAAAAATGGATTACCATCTACTTCTATGTGGAGACTGTCGGTAAATTTCCCCGCTCCTGCTACATCAAAACGCACTGAAGGAGAGGAATTATTAATACCTATTCTGTCAGTAGAAGCATCCAAAAAAAACATATGTGTTTTAGTGTCGCTTTCTATTCTGAAATCATTATCATCTCCATCGTCATTGAAAATGGCCGATCCACGAAGATCAAACATGGCATTCGGAGAAGAGGTATTGATTCCGATGCGATCCGCAGAAGCATCAAGAAAAAATAAATTTGCTTTAATTTTTGAATTTCATTGCGGTTATGAACTAAACCGCCACTACCGATGCATTTCCTCGAACATCTAATATCGCTCCGGGAGAAGGTGTACCAAGTCCAAATTTACCATAATCGAACATTGTTAATAAATGAGCGCTCAAGCTATCTGTTATATGAAAGACTTTTCCCGTTCCAGTTCCACAGGACTTCACTTCCAGCTTAGCATCAGGAGCAACATCACCGATACCACAATGTTCACATGTTTGACTGTAGGATATAATGGGAAGCAACATTCCCAAAAAAGAAATTTGAAAAAACTTATTCATAATAATGCAGCAGATTTATGATTTTAATAATTGTATGACGACAAGCAACAATCCAACTTTGTTTAACCCCCCAGGAAACCAGGACTGATTCATTCTTTGATCACAAGGTTGATTAATTGCTTTATGTCATTTCCGATAAATCTAATGGTTTTAGATATTCCACCTATGTTGGCCTTAGCTAGTAGATTGATGGCGCAGTTTCTTATGACGCTCATATTTT
>JAPLEZ010000028.1:4601-17133 GCA_026390935.1 Bacteroidota bacterium | reverse complement strand
CCTTATACTTATACCTGGAGCAATCCATCCAATGGCAACCACAGCATTTCTGCAAAAGCATACGACAATGCCAATGCAAGCACTTCTTCTGCAAGCAGCGCTGTCACTGTAAATGCAAAACCTGCAGCGCCAAACGCAACTTCACCCATCGCTTATAATGTTGGAAACAACGCAAGTCCTTTGTCGGCATCGGGCACCAACTTAAAATGGTATACTGTTGCAAGTGGCGGTAATTCAAGTGCTACAGCACCTACTCCATCTACCTCTTCTGCGGGAACAACAAATTATTATGTGTCGCAAACAATTAATGGTTGTGAAAGCGATAGAAAAAACATTGTTGTAAATGTTAGTGCAGTTAACCAAGCGCCATCGGTGCAATTGACTAGTCCGACCAACAACAGCAATTTTTGTGAAGGCAGCAGCATCACCATTTCTGCCAGCGCCAATGACGGCGATGGATCAATTGCCAAAGTTGAATTTTACGATGGAACAACTTTATTGAACAGCGACAATAGTGCACCTTATACTTTCACATGGAATAATCCATCCAACGGCAACCACAGCATTTCTGCAAAAGCTTACGACAATGCAAATACAATCACTTCTTCTGCAAGCAGCGCTGTCACTGTAAATGCAAAACCTGCAGCGCCAAATACAACAGCAACGCTAACATACAACCTTAACGATCAAACAACACAACTCAGCGCAACAGGTTCAAATTTAAAATGGTACTCAAATTCAAACAACACAAGTACCACTGCGCCAACACCAAACTCAAGCAATTTAGGATCAACCACCTATTATGTTTCTCAAACACTTAATGGTTGCGAAAGCGATAAAAAAGCAATTACAGTGAATGTCGCTGAAATAAAATCTGTTTCGCAAACCAATATATCGCCCCAAATTGATGGCAGCATTGAAACATTATGGAATAATGTAGCCAAGCAAACTGTTAGTAAAGTCATTCTTCCTTCCATAAATAACGATGCCGATTTATCAGGCTATTTCAAGTTTATTTGGGACAATCAGTACCTCTATGTTTTGACTGAAATTACCGACGATAAAAAAATGAAGGATAGTCAGAACTTCTATGAAGATGACGCGATAGAAATTTATTTCGACATCAATAACGACAAAGCAAAAACATACGGAAGCAATGATGTTCAGTATACTTTCCGTTGGAACGACAATAGCATTCAATCTAATCCTAGCGGAAGATCCTCTTCAGGAATTAATTTCAGCATGGTAGCTAGCATGACAGGTTACATTTTTGAAGCCCGTATTCCTTGGACCACTTTATCGGCAAACGCCGCAGTTGGAGAAATTATCGGCTTTGATTTGCACGTGAACGATGATGACGATGGCGGAAGCAGAGATGGTAAAATGAGTTGGAATTCAAGTAGTGATAATGCTTGGCAAGATCCATCTTTATTTGGAACAATTGCGCTTGCCGATATTAGCACAAGTATTACCGACATCACGACAAATTCATTTGCAGTTTATCCAAATCCATTTCAATCGAACATCAATATAAATGGGATCAAGGGAAATGTAGAATATCACATTACCGACAACAGCGGAAGAGAAGTGCAAAATGGATTTGCTTCACAACAAATTTACACCAACCTTATTCCTGGCTTGTATCACTTAACCATTATAGATGCAGATGGAATCTCTAGTACTTTTAAAGTAGTTAAAATGGAATAACACTCATTGAATATGTTCTCAAAACAACAAATAAAGGACAGAGGTAAATTATACTAAATTAATTTACAACTACCCCCAAATCTTTGCGAGTGGAAAAAACGCAAGTCAACGCGTTAAAATGGCATTGTTCTGATTAAGCATAGTATAAAAATGCCACCAATTAGTACTTTTGAAGAAGTGCATCCACCTATTTATTTCTGTTATGATTATCATTTTTGGATTAAACTCATTTCTATTGTCGAAGCACAGCGCTTCGGAACTTGGCATTAGTGGAGACAAAGATTCCTATTTTGAAAGACGACAAAGATATTTTCACATATTATTAATTCCGGTTTTTCCTTGTGGAAAATTTTGGATAATAAAGAAGGACGGAGACCTTTCACAACATGAAGTACCAGAGGAAATAAAAAGTCGACTTAATTCATCGGCACCTACACATAAAACGCCTTTGAAAAGTTATTCGCTGCTTATCATTGCCTCTGTAGTTTTTGCATTATTGTATTTTAAAAGTTCTTATGCAGAAAATTTACGCGACGAAGAAATAACAAAGAATTGTCGAGACAAAAACACTATCATCGAAAATGCACAACCCAACACATTCTTGTTGTTTAGCGATGGTAATTCATTTAAAGTAACGGTTAAAATTCTCTCGGTTGAAGCAAATAAATTGAAGTGTGTGGTAAGTGAAAAGCAATCGCGTGAAAGTGAAACTCCTGAGCAATGTGTTGATGCATTTTTTAAGCTTGCCGATGAAGAGCTCACTTTGGACACAGTTCTTTTTTCTACAGAAACATTTAGATCTTGTTACAATTTAGAAGATGGCAGCACGCAAGAAATAAATTTTGGTAAGTATAAAAAGCAAACTCTTTTGGCTGTGCATCTTATCGACATACCTATGTTTAGCTTAGCACATACGGAGCTGACTGATGGTATCTACAAAGCAATTTTAGTCAACAAGAATGTAGAAGCAACTGTATTAAGAATTTTACCGATGCCACATTTAGCGGATAGAAATACAATATTTTGGACCGATAGTATTTTTCCGCAAAAAGTAAATCAAGGAGGACTAATGTATTTGCAGGGCTCTGCACACCAATCAACAAATTATGTTGGATCAGTTGCGTTTTTAACCAAAACCAATCGATTAGATTCGGTCTTTATCACTATCACAAATAACAGTTTTGCTATTTCACCTGTGGTGGAGTAAAGAATTGATAAGGACCTCCTAATTCTAATTTAATTTAATTCTTCCACCTCCAGCTCTCCATCCTATTTTTTGATGACTGAATATTCAATTCATCTGCATTAAAATTCCAGCTGTTTCAAATTTCATTCAACTAATTTGGATCTGCATTTATTAAAAAAATAAAAAAAATGAAAACTGTTTTATTCATTACTTTTTCCATCTTGTTATGGACTAGTATAGCAGCTCAAACAATTAATTTACCAGCCTACAGGCAGGGACAATATGAGAATGATACTATTTTTACTTATTATGGATCACTGACTAGTACAGGAATTGGTAGTGTTGATTTTGGAGGCGGACTAAATTCTAATTTAATTTCTGGGGTTAAATTTAAAATGCTTGTCGATAGCACAGACAAAGGAGCATCGCCAACACACGCAGCATTCAGAGACTCATTAGGTACAATGGTAGCAATGCACAAGGGAGATACATTAGATATTCCTGCATCATTTCAACTTTTTGCAGGTAAAGTAGGATTTCATATTATTATTGAAGGAACTCCTTCAACTGGAGGAGCACCATACCTGTGCGATTTGGGTTATACTTTTACTGTGGGGAATGACTGGATAATGTTAATAGAGGAAAAATCACAGAAGACTTGCCAAGTCAATATATCTCAAGGGATTTATGATAATAGAGATTTGGAAAATTTTAATGTGTACCCCAATCCAGCAAGTGATAACATTGCAATTAATACAAATAGCCAATCAATTGGCTCAGCGTATACTTTGATCAATCAATTAGGCGAGAAAGTTTTATCGGGTACACTAACATCTGAAACAACTATAGTTGATATTGATCAATTAGCGACAGGAATTTATTTATTTCAAATTGGAGAATCCAAAAAGCAAGTATATAAAATTATAAAAGAGTAAGCCAGAGTCTAACTTACTCTGGCAACGCGAAAAATATGCGACAGACCTACATTACTCTACTTTAATTTACATCTTCTCTCTCCTGTTTTTCATCCTATTTTTTTTTGATGAATGAATATTCCTTTCATCTGAATTAATATTCCAGCGCTTTCAAGTTTCATTGAACTAATTTGCGTCTGCATCCATTTAATTTACCATCATTATGAAATTTAGATTTATATGCTACTGTGCAGCAGCACTATTATTTTTTGCGCAAAATTTAGTGAGTCAAACAGGAAATTCTCCTTCCACCCCAATTACCAATTCCAACTGGGTGGCTACCGATGCTATTGGTAGAGAAATTCCATCTTATAACAGCACTGGCAATAGCCGTCAAAACAAAACTGTTGGCGTATTTTATTACATATGGCATTCAGGTAGCGAAATAGTTGACGTAACAAAAGCTTTACAGGCAAATCCAAGCAATCCTACTTTTGGAAATCACTATGCTTTCCACCATTGGGGCGAACCCGAAGCAGGTTACTATCGCGCCGACGACCCATGGGTGATTCGCCGCAACATGCAAATGCTGGTGAACGCAGGTGTTGATTTCATCTTTTTTGATGTCACCAATAGCCTCACATATTTAACTACTGTTGACAGTGTTTGTACTGTGATTGCCCAAATGCGATCGCAAGGAATTCCAGCTCCGTACGTTTGCTTCACTACAAACTCAGGCAGCGGAAAAACAATGAATTACCTCTACGATAATTTTTACTCTAAAAACAAATTCAAAAGTCTTTGGTTTTACTGGCAAGGAAAACCCTTAATTATGGGCAAAATCGAGGATGTAGAGCTGCGAACAGATGTAAAAAGTTTTTTTACGATTAAATACAGTTGGGCCTGGACTAATCCATCCAAAGAAAATTCATGGCAGTGGTTAGATACCTATCCTCAAGATTATGGATGGACCAACGGAAATCCTTCGGTGGCCGAACAAATTACAGTAACTACTGCAAGTCATCCTACCAACAATGTGGGTAAAAGTTTTAACGGAACAACACAACCTGCCACCGATGCATATGGTGTTACAAGCGTAACCAATCAAGGAATTTATTTTGCCAAACAATGGGATCGCGCATTGCAGGTGGACCCGCAATTGATCATGATCACGCAATGGAACGAGTGGATGGCACAACGTTTTATTTGTTCTGCCACTGATGGCTGTCAAAGTATGCTGGGAAAACCAACTGTTGAAGGACAATCGTGGTTTGTTGACACTTACAATAGAGAATACAACCGTGATATTGAGCCGATGAAAGGTGGATGGTCCGACAACTACTATTACCAAATGCTGAGCAACATCAGAAAATACAAAGGTATGCAGACTCCTGCACTTTCTTCTGCTCCGCAAAAAATATCGGTCGATGGGAATTTTGCTGAATGGAGCGTTGTGAGTCCGGTTTTTAAAGATCCTATTGGCGATGTGCAACACAGGAACCACCCACGTTTCGATTCAAAACAAAATTACGTAAATACAAGCGGTCGCAATGACATCATTGAATCGCGCACTACTTTAGATGCGAACAATGTATATTTCTATATTAAAACAGCAGCTAACATTACTCCATATACCAATGCAAATTGGATGCTCCTGTACCTCAATACTGATAAATTAAAAGCAAGTGGTTGGGAAGGATTTGATTTTGTTTTAAACATGGGAGTTACTTCAGCAAACCAAACTACAGTTAAAAAACGCAGTGGATCCAGCTGGACAACCGTAGGCTCTGCCACGTACAAAGTGATAGGCAACCAAATGGAAATAGCAGTACCAAGAAGCTTGCTGGGATTTACATCAAGTAATGTATCGTACTATTATCAAATCTTCGACAATCCGAAAGCACTAGATAATATCGATGATACTTTCGTAAACGGAGACGCGGCACCCGATCGTCGATTTAATTTCTCTTACACCAATACCACTACATACGCTAGCGTATCAGTTATTACTCCTTACACACAAATTAACGGAGCGCCATGGCAAACTACCAACACCGCCACCCTTTGCGCAGGAGGCAGTGTTATTTTTGGTCCGCATCCAAATGTAGAAAGTGGTTGGAGCTGGACAGGTCCAAATGGTTTTACTGCTCCAACCCGTGCAATTGCATTTGCAAATATTCAATCGAATAAAGCAGGAAATTACATCGCAACATATACTGATGCATATGGAAAAAAAAGCACTCAGCAATTCACCATTACCATAAATCCGCTGCCTGCAGCAACTATTTCAAGTAACACCTCCACCACCTTTAATCAAGGCGGCAGCGTGATTCTAATTGCCAGCGCTGGTTCATCTTACAAGTGGTACAACGGTTCAACTTTGCTAGGAACAGCAGCTACTTACACGGCAACAAGTGCAGGAAACTACACAGTAGAAATCACCAATAACGCCGGATGCAAAGCCACCTCTTTGCCAACAACGGTAGCGGTAAATGCAACGCCTGTGAGCAATTGCACCAACCTTAGCTTAAGCGAAAGCAATTGGGTAATTAGAAATGATTGGAGCGATTGGAATACAGGAAGTAAGGTCAGCAACGAAAACAATTACTTAAAAATTTCACACCGTATTTGGGGCCAAAATTATTTCTGGATAATTTCCACTTCCACCTATGACTTAAATGCTGGAGCAAGTTATACTTTCAATTTTGATATTTTAGGTTCGTATGGCATTAACGCAACTTCGCTCGCACTAGCAAGTGGCTATAGTTGGAACGGACCAATTAAGGTGCAGGAAGTAGCGGTTGCTGGCGGATACACGCTAAATAATTTCAATAGCAAAAGTGTTACCATCACTCCTACTGCTAGCGGAAAATACAATTTAGCCATTCAAGTTAAGTTAATCAATCAGCCAATGGCTGCATCCACCTACTATTTAAAAAACATGCAGTACTGCGCCCTTGGAAGTTTCCGCTCCGACGAAAATGTTGCCACTCAACAAGAATCTACATTGGACGTTTATCCAAATCCGAGTCAGCTATTTGTGACTATTTTTTCCGAACAAAAAAGCCAAGTAAAAATTGTAAACATGAACGGTCAAACGGTGTGGGAAGGAGAAATTTTTGGACATAAAACAATACCTACAGAAAGCTGGAGTTCAGGAATATATCAAATTGTTTTTATCACTAATGATGCGGTGAGTGTAAAGCGTTTGATTAAGGAGTAGTAGGATTGAAGGGTATTTGGAAGAATATGTGCTGGAAGCAGAATGATTTTAGGGGCACACACACAAAAGGCTATCTCCCCTCATTATACAAAGTATCTAAGTCACCTAAAGTATTTTCTTTTAACACTAGAAACACGTTATCAAGATGAAGACCTTTTATACAAATCATATTTACTTTTTCCAAATTCTCACCTCTGTACATTTTCTGTTTTGAATTATATGAAGTAATAAATTGACCTAAAGTAATCCCTGCACAATCTGCCGATTTCACTGTTGAATCTAATGACTGTCCAAAAAAAACAATTTGTTGATCGCTTCCTTTTTGTCCCTTTTCTATTGATGTGGAATAAATGTTTCTTTCTGTAGAATCAGAATAATAAACCACTTTAAATTTTAATTCACCTAAAGTGGTATCAGCATTAGATTCCTTTATGGAAAACGATTGTATCACAAACTTGTTTTGAAGATATTTCTCTTCTCCCAAACAACCACTAATTAAAAAAAGTAAACACCAACTACTCCGTTTTAGCAGAGTTAAGTATCGTGTAATTTTTGATTGCTTTATCATAATTCTCTTTAGTTGTTGTTATTGTTGTTTGTGTTTTGGAAGTATCCCCCCAGTTCCAATAATTCACTGTTACATTGTCTCCTTCTTCCTTTATACTATTTATAGTCACGTAATGACTACCAAATGTTTTTTGCAAATAGTCAGTACTTGGCTTACCGGTTTTTAACTGATCTATATCAAACAATGCCACCACTGAAGCCTCATCTCCCATGGCTTTATTTAAGCCAGTCACATCCTGAGTATAATTATAAGTCACATCTTTCATATTTGCGAAATTCTTAGCTATATCAGAAATATCTCCAGGATAGGTAAATCCGTCTAAACCACCGTCGGTTGCAGGATCATAGCTATTGGTTAAATTATATGAATGTCGCATTGAAGTCATTATTACATAACTTGCTTCATCTAAGCCATTGGAAGGTTTTTTATCAAACAAAGCACTATTGGCATCAATATTTGCATGAAAGGTTGATACATTATCTGCATATCCTTCTTCATATAAACTGATTGCCGCATTAACAAAGTTTTCGGGATCATATTCAATCATCAACTTACAAGTTGCGGCAATTCCACATAAATTTGTACTGGCTTGATCTATCACCCGGGAGTCATTTACCATCGCTAACAATGAGGTGGCATACTTGGCTTTTTCAATATTCGTCCATTTCCCTGATTTGCCATTGTTTTGAAAACTATTGATTGCTTCAATCGCCTTTTGTTTCATTTCAGGCGTGGCTTTTTCCAGGCCCTCCATCTCAATGTATGCAATTACTGAATTCTCACAAAAAGAATATGGCGAATTGTGAGGGTACTTTTGGTACAATGGGTCTATCGATAAAAATCTTCCCAGTCGGGCATCATGAATTCTGTGCTCAAATATCAAGATATTATCATCCTCGCTATATTCAGAGGCTATTTCTTGCCCGCTATATAAATATTTATAACCGGCACCCTTATAGCTTCGCGCCACCATTCCAAAAGGATAATAATCAAAAGCAGATAAAACTCCAGCAACACCTAATGCATCAGATTTATCAGAGATCACCTCTCTTACTGAGCCAATATAATCAGTGATTTCATATTCCTTTTCTCCAATATTATGATTTATCGTGTATGCAGAATTGATTTTTACAATTCTAGCAACATTCAAATTGTTGACCTCAAAAGTCTTGAAAGAATTATCATTGTCAACTCTGACGAATTTAACGTTTATAGAATTTGACATTGTAGTAAATGAATAACTATGATTACCATCTATAAGATTTGAAGCATCGATATAAGTACTTACTCCGTCACTCAAAACAAGTCTAATATTATTCGTTGTTTGATGTAACAAATCAAAAGTCAATTGATATTGAGTTCCTGAAATGACAGCAATATTCTTATCAGAACTTCCATTTGGTTGAGTAGTTGTAAAAGTAATGCCATAACCTGCCAACTGCAATACAATTAGAAACATTATCATCGTTACTATTTTACGATTGTTTTTAATCATAGAGGCTTAGCATTTAAAATCAAATAATATACACCCTTATCTAATTCCTTAATTCTATGAAATTCACTACTCCGCTGAAAATAAATAGGATCTTTAATGAAATTGCCATTAAAGTCAATAACTAAATAATGTGTGCTACTGTTCTTATTAAGAATTTTAGAAAATGAATCTATATTATACATTACAATACTATCGTTAAAAACTTCTATACTGATAAATTCACCAATTTTTGAATCGCACAATTCAACAATATCATTTTCACACACATCCTTATTAAATCCATCTATACTCTTATAATATCTCCTCCGAGCAAACTGGTCTGTTTGATCATTTGGCAGCTTTTGTATATTTCGTATTACTTTATCAGCATTTATTTTATACAACTCAAAATCAATGTTTTTAAATTCATTTCCTGAATTACAACCGACAAAAATAATTATGTATATAAGGAGAAATACCTTCATGCTATTTTTAATTAAACTAACCTTTAGGAAATGCCATATCTGGAATCCCTGATTTCGCCTGCTTAAATTCTTTAAACAATTTTTTTATTACTTCATCGTCCTTTGTAAACTTAACCATTTTGCCTTTAGCAGCTTCATCTGCATTGAGTGATTTTTTTGCCATAAAATTAACGAAGTTGGTAAACCCTTCAATATTATCTAGCGAGCCACCATCCTTTTTATATTGTTTTAAATATTCTCTACCCCAAGCATTATTAATCAAATCGCCATAACTATCATCGCCCGTAGTGACACCATGCGTTCCTGTTTTTCCACGCTCAAAAGCATCTCCAAAAGTTTTTGCAACTCCTTCTCCATAAGCATCCGCAACTAGACCCTGTATTAACATGTGCCTAAACACATCCCCTAAATCTCCACTTTGCTCACCAGAAAGTCCTTGTTTCTCTAATTGCATTTCAAACTGCCCTTTAATTGACTTATGTCGGTCTTTTGGTTCTATTTTTCTACCCGCATAAAATGGATCATCTCTATTGTAATCAATAAGCATAGCCATATCCGCGATATCGGTAGCTTTAAGTGGATTCTGAAGAGTGAATCCTATTCTACCCATCCCTGAAGGATTAAAATGAACGATTGTGTTCCAATTTTTCCCATCAATATCTTTCCAGTGATGAACTTCGAATCACTCCTTATAAAACCATTCAATGCGATTTATTATGAAAGGACTTATAAATGTTGAAACAACAAGAAAAATAAAAAATGATCGAGTAAAAAATTCACTTGCACCGTCAATCAATAGAGCATATAGTAATGAAATCATAACATATAAAGCCAAATTCAGCAAAGCAATGCTAAGTGTTTTCCTAGAGCGGTCATCAATTTTTAAAAAAAAGTAAAACGACAATAAAACCAATGGCTGATAAAGTATTAACCTTGTTAGGCTGAGTTCGAGCGATTTATTGAAGTTAAATTGAAAATAATGATCACTCAGACCATAACGACATATATCCTCCAACTCAAGAAATACATACAAGAGTACAAACTCTATGATCAACAATAGAACGATATATAGTAGAAGCTTACTGAATTTCATGTGTTAAATCATTTTTCTTTTTCCTTTTCATAAAGCTTATCCACCAATTTTTGTCCCAATTTCACTCTGTCTTTATAAGAACTAAAATCAAAGGTAACTTTTCCAGTTTTAGCATCCGTAAAATGTTCCTTAATAACTTCATTAACCTCTGATGGAGCAAAGCTTGAGGACATAGATGAGTTAATGGATGAATAAACATCCTGCATATTTACTTTAGGATTTCCCTTTTTATACTGCTCAATAAATTCTTGCACTTTTGATTGCTCAAATTGCACTAATGCATAATCTAAAGATTTCCCACTTAACCCTTTAAAAGAGACAGTTTTTTTATCCGCATCGGTAAATGAACCATTTAAAGTTCCATTTCTAATTTGCTTCAAATTATTCATGTTATGACCAAAAAGAAATTTATTTCCCTCAGTTAAAAATTTATCGGCTGCATCATTTAACCACCAGAGATTCACATTTTCGGCAGCACCTAAAGCATTCCATTTAGTGACAATAGAAGCCGCTCCAAACCACTTACTTTTATTGTTATTATTTTGATGAGCCCAATTGTAATAATCATGGCGAGAGGAAATTGTTGTGTAAGCATTAGCAACTCCATTTTCTGTGTTATAAATTGCTGCTTTATTGTACGAAGTTTCGTCAACCTGATAGGTACTTGAAGAAGCACCATAAGATGTGGAGTAAGTATACACATTTACAACCCATTGTGAATTTGTTAATTTAGGGGCAGTACTGGAATAAAAAGTAGAATGATATACGTATACTGGCTCCAAACCGTCAAGATCAATTGCCTGAATAGGCGTATTACCTGCAAATTGATAGGGCGTAAACCATGGATATTCTTTCACTAGTGGGTCAACACTAAGGAATTTCCCCAGGTTTTCATTATAAACTCTGAAACCATAATCGTAAGTGGATCCACCACCACCTATGCCATTTTCATCTTTTTCTTTTCCATTGTACCCATATCTGTAGCTAGAATTAAATGTTCTTGCATCGCGACCAAATGGAACATAATCTTTTGCAGACAAAACGAAAGCTTTGCTACCAGCCTGCTGATCACTCAGAACAACCCGCACATTCCCCAATTGATCAACCAACTCATATTCCTTCGTACCGATAAAAGAGGAGGAACTAATGCTTTGACTTTTATTTTGAGAAATATACAAATTATCAACTGCAAAACTCCTAAGCAAATTATCATTGTCGGTTCGAATAAATTTTAGTAAAACGTTGTCAGAGAATGAAGCAAAAGTGTAAACATGAAGTCCGTCCATAAGGTTTGCTTCATCAAAATATTGATGGGACAATCCATCATCGAGCACCAACCTTACATTTTTTGTGGTTTGACCTGAAAAATTAAAACTCAATGTATATTGTGCACCAGATTCAACATTGATCGTTTTTTGAGTACTCCCTCCTGGCTGGGTGGTGCTAAATGTAATACCGTACGATGGTAATTCCAACAAAACAAACAATAGAAATAGTATTTGAAATTTCCCTCTCATTCTAATGCATTATAAAATCAATATATTTCATTCAATTAAAAAATCACGTGAAGAATCAATAACAATACAGCTGTCCACAACAAGCAAAAGTGAAAAGTGTAATATTTTTTAAAAAGTAGCACCTTGCGTTTATCTGCCTCTGTTTCCATCGCGGAATAAGCTTCTGCTATCACTTTAAAGGAGGCTCTTTTACCTAATGAATATCTTTCTCTATTAATTAGTTTCAAACTTAAAACAACCAACAGAACACTACTTATAAAGTATGCTACAAAGCCTGAAGTAACTACCCAAATTGGAATCATTCTTTATTTTTTTTGTGTTTGTACATCATTTTTTTTGCCATAGGCTGCACTAACCCAACCCAA
>JAPLEZ010000028.1:0-4571 GCA_026390935.1 Bacteroidota bacterium | reverse complement strand
CATTCGCAAGAGTTGTAATAACTTTAGAACCTGAGCTAGCACCAGACCTAACGCTCAAGTTACCACCTTTTGTGTTCACTGAATATGAAACTTTATTATTTTTTGGTTGAGCAGAATTTGTTACAGGTACTTTGTTTGTTTTAGCTACCAACCCTTGCGAGGAATTGAGATTTTTTGCTTTATCTAAGAGTCCTAAATCCAATCCCATATCTTCCATCAATGATTTCATTTCATCGTAAGTTAAAGTGGGAGACATAAAAGTATAAGTCGCACTAAAATGTCCTTCAGCTCCCGCTCCTGCTCCCATTTTCCCAGCGCCTCCACCAAGTCCACCTTTTAAACCAGAAACATTTCCTTTTTCATCTTGTTGTATTGAAGCAGAAGCATCAAACCCACCACCAATTCCAACAGCAGCATTTCCACCAATGTTACTACCCCATCCCGACAATTGATTGCATTTCGTTACACTTGGATAAAAAGCCACACCAACACCTGCACCTCCATACAATCCTGCACCAACACCAAATTCAGGCCCAATAGAAAGTGCAAAACCATCATTAGATGCAACTACAGAAACATTTACTGCAACGGTAATTATTAGTAATGTTACTCTTCCTGTACCTGTAACAACAACTCCCAACAAACCTTTTTCATCAATCACACTGATCGGTGAGTTCAAACCATATAAATATGGTGAATTCCATGACGTTGCGGATGACATTGGGTCAACCTTAAAGAATCTACCTAATTTCCCTATATACATTCTTTCTCCAAAATCATATGCTCCTTCACTTAATTCATTTTCGATCTCTTTTCCATTGTATTCATAGCGAACATACGTTCCAAATGTTCTAGCCTCCATCCCAAATGGCAAATAATCCACAGCGGATTCAACTACTGTTTTTCCAGATACTAAACCATCTCCAACGAGTACCCTCACGTTGCCCAAGTGATCCACTATCTTATATCCCTTTTTACCAATCGTTGTGTTAAACACTTCAGCTTGGGAACCAAGCTTACCAACATTCAAATTATTCACCTCAAAGGTCCTTGAAATATTATCATTGTCAACTCTTACAAACTTCACAACAATAGTATTAGTGCTTGGCACAAAAGAATAAGTATGATTTCCGTCTACTAAATTTGACTCATCAATGTAGGTGACAGCTGATCCATCGCTGATCACAAATCTCACATCAGATGTATTTTGATGAAGTAAATCAAAACTCAATTGATACTGCACTCCTGCTTCAACGGCAATACTTTTTTGAGAACTTCCTCCTGCTTTACTAGTTGTAAATGCAATAGCAAATGCTGCCGACCAAAAAGTGGTCAGCAACATTAACATTATATAAAACTTACTTTTCATTTTCTAATATTCTTAGCATCATTTTATTACCAAGTTTGCACTCCTCCGTCGCTTGTAGTAACTACTGCAGCCTTAGTTGGACTATTTACAGCCTGACTAGCATCTGCAGCATGCATAGTTCCACTTGTGTCTAAATAAGGATTACTACCAATCTCCTTAGCTCGCTGCAGCTGCTTACTATACACTTGATCTCGAGTACTTAAAGTTTGCATTGCAGAGGCTAATATTGCTTCTTTTTCCTCTGGTTTTGCATTGCTATACTGCGATGTAAAATCCATATCACCACCACTAACCTTTGAATAATAGGAGGCTTGATCAAGAATAATTGTAGTCTTCGCTTCTTTTGAAATTTTGAGGGAATGAATTTCACCAACAGTAAAATATCTATCAACGGTAACATTGTACCCTTTACCAATTGGAACTCTGAACGTAATATTTTTATGATTCAAAGTATAATGAATTTTCTCCCCTTCAACATCTGAACCAGGCAATAACGCTGGATCTTTGATCCCTGTTATTTCAATAAATTTATTTATATCAGCCTCTGATGTTAGCGCTATTACCTTCATAGGACCAATGTTCTTTATTGGCTGAAAATGATGATCTAAAGCATTGTATTTAGGATCATTTGCATTATGAGCTGAAAAATGCAAAGCTGTAGCATTAACCGTTGTCATTAAGTAAGTCAACTCTTCTTGAGTAGGATTCACCAAAATCAAATATTGACCGCTATTTAGTAGTATCGATTTAAAATTCACGCCCTCTTCGCCTAAACCATAGCTATCGATGGCAAAGATTGGTCGATTTCCTGCATAAATGTATGGTGAGTAGTCGGGATACTTCATGTAATCTGGATCAAGCGAGAAAAATCTTGCCAGCCTTGTATCTAATATTCTGGCTCCAAAATCCAAACTATTTCCTTGCCCACTTAGTTCATCATTCAATTCCTGTCCAACAAATCCGTACCTATATTCGTGAATGAAATAGCTTCTTCCTTTCGCAAGAACACCAAAAGGCAAGTAGTCATTGGCGCTTGTAATGTATGGAGCATTATTATCTTTAACATCCTCCAAAGTAACTCTCACATTACCCAAATGATCTCGCAATTCGTAATCTTTAATTCCCATCAAATGATTGGCAGACGCTGAAAAATTTTGAGCCAAATTTTCCTTTAACAAAATGTTATTCACTTGAAAAGACCGCACGATATTATCATTATCCATTCTCTGAAACTTCAAGATTACAGAAGCTGAAGTTGATGTAAATAAAAAACTATGAATCCCATCTGCAAGATTTTGCTGATCAATAAGAACTTGCGTACCCTCTGAAATTACTATTCTAACATTATTGATGTTTTGACGAAGCAATTCAAAACTTAGTTCGTATTGCACTCCTGGTTTAACTGCAATATTTTTTTTAGAACTTCCATTGACTTGAGTGGTAGTAAATGTAATGGCAAATACTGCCGACCAAAAAGTGGTCAAAAATATCATTATTATTATCTTCAACTTGTCATTCATATCTCTACACAACAGCAAATTCTCTTACAACAATTCATTTTTTATTTAGTTTTCCGCACGTACCAATTACCTTTGTACAAAGCAAATTGACTTATATCTTTGGGCATCACTTTTTTTGATTTTTTTAAAAAAACCGGACTCTCTTGCTCACTTGGATTAATATAGACGTTACCATCAATATCAACTTGGATAAAACATAATTTCAATTCCAAAAACTTACTCATAATTACTTCTATTTCCTTATTAGTAAAGTATTCAGCGCATTTTACTAAAACTAATTCGTTCCTTACGTCAATAATTTTTTTAGTGTCATTATCAACCTCCACAACATAAGGAGAACAATTTCCTTTAAACATATTTACAAAATATATCGACGAATTACTTGAAGCTCCTGCACTCCGATAATAAATTGATTTATTTGCAAAAACGTCAAAATTAACTTGATCATATTTTTCAATAAAATTCTCAACATCCATATTTTTAGTTACACATGAATGAAGAGCAATGCTGAACATTAAAAAGTAAAATAGGCTTTTCATAATTACCTTGTTTTAGGTTTAGCTGAAAGACCTGAAGATGCTGACCACGTTCGATCTTTAAACTTGTTCTCTTGTGCAAAACTAGTACCTCTGCTTATGGACAACTGATCATCCTTCGAATCTAGCTGAGCTCCATATCCATTTGTTTCTGAATTCATAACACTATTATAATGAGCTGCGGCTGAAAGTGTCACTCCACTAAAACCAAGAGAATTTCCGGCTGCAGCCCATAAAAAATTCCCGAAATTCATGTGATTGTGCGCGTAATTATCTCCCGAAGCAATGAACAACATTGGAGATGGCGTATTTAAGGGATCACTGCTTGCTCCAGCAAATGCACCAGGAATTGCACTGTAAGAAAAATCTAACTTACCACCTCCTTTGCTTTCTCTATTCATATAACTATATTCAGCCTCTCTATTTTTAGCATCAAAAGCACCCGCTTTTCCTAACAACTCTGCAGCCTTATTAACATCTACAAAAACAAGCTTGTTTATGATTCCATCTTTAATAGCCTTAGGGTCAGCAACAGGATCAGCAAATTTATATGTTTTTGCATTTGTATATACTTTATAAGTGACAGAAACACCACTTTCAATATGTATAACCTCTTTAACTTTGGTGTAATGCAAAATACTCCATTCCTCTTTTCCATCATCTTTAATTTTCCAAAAAGTTCCATCCGGCTTAAACACAGCTGCAGTATCCCCCAACTTATCAACAAACCAATTTGGATTATTTTCAAAGCAAGAATACTGACTTATTCCAATCGAAGGTTTTGGATCCAAATTCCATCTTCTGCCTAGTCGACTATCATATCTCCAAAACTGCGCTGAATAAATTCCTTTTAACAATTCCGATTCAGACTCCTGTCCATTCATTCCATATCGGTAATGCGACGAATATACTCTAGCCTCCATCCCAAAAGGCAAATAATCCACAGCTGAGATTACTTCTGTTTTTCCCGAAACCAATCCGTCTGCAACAAGCGCCCTCACATTCCCCAAATGATCCACCACTTCATATTCTTTTTTACCAATCATTGAATTTGACGTCTCTGCTCCTTCTTCAATAGTGCCTACATTCAAATTAGTCACCTCAAAGGTCCTTGAAGTATTATCATTGTCAACTCTTACAAACTTT
>JAPLEZ010000110.1 GCA_026390935.1 Bacteroidota bacterium | reverse complement strand
GGATGGATCATTGTCACGATAATTATATTGCTGCAAAAGACGCATCTGCTCATCAAATAGTAAAACACCTCCTCCATCAGTGCCTACCCACACACGTTTCTGATAATCAACACAAACTGCAGACACAATAGTGTTTTGATATTCGGGCGCCAATGGCAAAGCATGAATAAGATTTAAGTTGTCATTGGTCATCACCAACCCCGCATTGTTCGCACCAAACCAATAGTTATTCTCTTTGTCAATTAAGAAGGCTGTAAGTTTATAAGAAGGTAATTTCTTTCCGGTTTTCTCCGGTGAAATATAGGATTGAAATTCACTTTTTTCATAGTCAAAATACCAAATCCCCGACTCATTAATGGCAAACCAAGTTCTATCTTTTTTATTAGAAAATATCCGATCCACGATAGCTGAAGGATTAGCACCTATTTTCTTAAAATCGAAACATTGTACTTTCTTTTCACCAGGGGAATAGCGATAAAGCAAACCATTGATTTTGCCCATCCACAAATTTCCCATCTGATCAAAAGCGGAGGCAGTAGGTAAATTATCTTCGGCCTTTAAGTCGTTGGTAAACTGAATAGTGTTAAGTAAATTGTTATCATTATACTCATAAAGTTTGTTGTGTGTAACCACAAACAAATGGTTCATTTTATTTACATGAACACTGGGGATGGTATTGTGAAATTTAGCATTATCAAAAAAGATGTTCGCTTTAAAATTTTTGTCAACAGAAAAAATCCCTTCCATAGTTGCCAACCAAATAGTTCCGTTGGCTTGTTCAGTAATATTGATGGTGTAAACTGCATTGATCGGAAAATCCACTAGCTTAAATTTCCCCTCCACCTGCAAATACACCACTGTACCAAGTTGCGTTGCAACCCATAAATTCCCATGTGAATCGTTGAACAAATCGTTGATGTTACTATGCAGTAACTGGTTGATTTTAGCATCAATGTTTTTACATTCAATGAACTCTTGTCCATCAAATTTCATCAACCCATCTGTGCAGCCAATCCAAAGCAAGCCGAATTGATCCTGTTGAACAAGCTTAATTCTTCTGTCGGATTTAATTCCTTCTTTACTACCAAAAAATTTAAAGTGAATCGGACTCTCTGTTCCTCTTTGGGCAAATCCATTACTAACAAAGCAAAACAGCACTATACCTACTAAAAAAAGGTAAGTGCTCTTTAGTTTAAAAAGTAAGTTTTGTAAAAATAAAACCCTCATAGATCTTAATGCCTAAGCATCAAGATAAGAAATTTTTACAGGATTGAAAGGCATTCTTTTCTTTCCAAAACAAAAACTTAAGAAAAGAATGCACTTTGAGTTTATCTCCTTTTCGTTGCAGTTTTTAGTTAAATGCTATTGACCTACTACCAACAATTCCCTTTATTTCTTTTGAAACAACAGCGAAGAACTATGTTGATTGTTATTCACTTTTACTACATACAACCCCGCAGATAAATCCTGCACATTCAACGAAATATTTTCATTGGTAAATCTATGTTCGCTGGTGGTGCGAATGGTGCGTCCACAAATATCTATTATGGATATCGATACCTCACCGCTGACCTCCTTAGGTAAACTAATAAATAGTTGTTCGGATGCAGGGTTAGGAAACAGACTTATTTGATCCTCCAAATTTTCAAACTGAATACCAGTTGTTGATATTAGTCCCATTCTCATACCATTACCAAAGCTGGTCACCCAAACTTCATTTTCATTATATGGATTAAAGAAAACCCTTTCTGGCTGCTGAAACGGATAATCATCAACCTCAGTAAACACAGGTGTTACAGCATTAATATTGCTGGAGTACCATAAACCAGTTGCTTCGGTAGTTAAGAAAACATCATTCTTATTTTTCGGATTAAAAGTGCAAGATGTTACACGATCCAAATCGCTGATCTTACTCCAGTGTAATCCTCTATCGCTAGTGCGATACAAGCCTCCCAAGCCATTGGGCGCACCACCCCATCCGCTAAACACCGACACATACCAAGTGTTTTGAGTAACATCAAAAGGATCAACCACCACATCTTTGGTCCAATAATACATTCCAGGATCAGAAACATCGGACCACTGTGCACCAATTGGATCGTAAATAAACACTCCCGATGAATTGGTAAAACTAGTGCTTCGTCGGCCCGAATAAGTGCACAGCACTTTGCCGTCATTCAACACCACAATGCTCGCCGGATGACCTTGGGTACGCGGTGGATTAGATAATTTGATCCAAGTTGAAGAAGCTCCATTTTGAATGTTGTTACAAACATAAATACCACCAACTCCCGCACCTGCTCCATAATGCACTACACTGGCATACATTCGATTGCTATTATTAGGATCAAGGGCCACCCAAAACACGGGATGATTGAACGAATGCATTAATTGCCAAGTAGCCCCTTTGTTGGTTGAAAAAATAATTTTTCCTTCTGCATCATTTCCATCAAGAATATTATCTGCTAAACGAGTACTTTGATACATATCATGAATGTTAGAAGTGCCGGCATACAATGTTCCATTGCTATGCTTAGCAATGCGATACATGGTATTGGCGTTGTGACCTGTGTAATTAAACGACCACGAAAGTCCGCCATCTGTACTACGTATTCCTTTGATATCTGAATAACAAGCAAATAAATTGTCTTTATCAATCCATTCAACTTGCCAGCAAGAAGTGTTTTCAATTCCAACGGAATGATAGCTTTGATTGGGTGGTGTTGCACTTCCTGCAGCATGCTGATCGGCAGCACTTACATACGCTTGTTGCCAACTAGTTCCTCCATCTGCAGTTTTATGCACAAAGCCCATATCGGATACAATTGCCTTATTTGCATTTAAAGGAGAAACACTTATTGAATAAAAATATTCACCATAACCCCAACCTCGATCACCTCCATCACCCGACCATCCAGTGCTAATATTTTGATTGGTGCTGGTATTAAAAATATGCGTCCAATTTGCACCAGCATCCACCGACTTCATTACCTCAGGCATACCATTGCTATTACTGCCCGAAGCATACACCACATTGATATTATTTGTGGCCATTCGAATCGTTGATAAAAAATCCTGCGCCACGTTAATGCCAGTCATTTTCTTAACCCAATTTCCAGCACCAACATCCATACTATAAACACCGGCCAAAATATCATAGTAATTTCCCACATCATTCGTTAAATTGGGCCATGCGCCGTTAGTTGTGGTAAGACAAAACAAGCGAGTAGTATTTCCAACTTTAGCACCAGTCATTGAGATCAACAATTCACCTGCACCAAAACCAGTGTAAGCGCTACGAGAAAAAGATGTACCACCATTTACAGAACTAAGTAAACCATCGCTGGTACCTATATAAATTGAATTACCATCAAAAAAAGCACCGCCCACCAATACCCCGGCATTGGCATCCAAAGCCTGATGAATAGCCGTGAAAGTAGTTCCTCCGTTTGATGAAAAATACACGGTGCTGTAATATGCCATGAGCACACGATTGGGATTATTGTAATCCACATAAATGGTATAGGTAGTTTCCCATGAATCAATATTTCCCGCACATTCGTTCCAGGTGATGCCACCATCCACACTTTTCATTGGTATGTTTTGATCTCCTTTTCTACCTATGATATATCTTATTAAAGTATTATTTGTAAAGCACACCGTTGTATTGTGACCCCCCATCGCCTGCTTGAAAGGAATTTGATCGTACGACAAACCAAAATTTGTTGTGTGATACAAGGCACCCATATCGCAACCAATATAATACTCATTATCGTTGGCCGGATTAATACTTGGTGCGAAGAGCGCTCCTCCACCGCCAATTCCTCTCGACTCAAAAGATCCAGGCAACTGGGCAAAAGTCACAATAGAGACCATGCACAAAAGAGATAGCATTAATGTTTTCTTTTCCATTCGTCATTTTTATTGAACACCGATTTTACCAATTACTATTTACAAATCCATCAACTTTTCATTCATAAACAATTACATATCGTTCAACAGAAATTATTTTGTGTGAATCTCTAGTGAACGAAAATCAAAATAACACGAACGAAAATCAAATGCAACTGCAATTAAAAGCACTTAACTTTTAAGTACTGCTAAAGATTTTTAAAAAATTTACTATGACTAATTCTGCCAGAAACATATCGTTGGTGCTATTGCAGTTAATTTTTCTCTCCGCCTTTGGTAATGTTCCAGGCGGCGGATCGGGAACCGGACCAAATGTTACACTCACCGATAGCGCCACTGTAATCATTTTAGATAATGGAATAGTTTCAATCAGAATAAATAAAACCAATGCCTCTATCTCTCAATTCAATTATAAGTCTTTAAATCTTTTTCAAGGAGGATATCAAGGAGGTCAATTTTATTGGGATTGGAATATGCCCAAAGACTATTCAGGACCCAAAGGTGCAACCTGCACCATAGTTACAAATCCTAAGAATAATGCTGGAGCATATGCAGAGGTAAAAATACATTCCCCTTGGTCGGGAAAAGCTACAGATGCAGCCATGGATGTAGATATTTATTATAGCCTCTCTCGTGGTAACCAAGGATATTATGCTGCAGCTGTATTAACTCATCCGGCAAATTATCCAACCAATCCAGGCGGACAGTGGCGTTGCAATGCTTATGTAAGTTCAATGTTCAACTGGCTAAGTATTGATTCAACACGCAATCAAATAATGCCAACATTAGATGATGTTAAAAACGCATCGCCTGTAATCACCAATCCTGCTACTCCTGCTGAAGTTACTTTAATGACGACAGGGATTTATAAAGGAAAATATTATTGCAAGTATAGTCTGAGTGCAGACTTAGGTGATTCAGATGTGTATGGCTGGACAAGTGAATCCAAACACGTGGGCATTTGGATGACGCTACCTAGCCATGAGTATTACAATGGAGGCCCTATGAAAAGAGAGTTGATAGGCCACGAGAAAAACACCTTGTTAAACATGTTTAATGGCACGCATTACGCCCAGGGTAGCGACACTAAAATGGACACAGGTGTTTTTGTACAAAAAACATACGGACCATTTCTGATTTATGCCAACAGTTATTCAGGTTCCGCAGTCGACCCCGTTGCTAAGGTAGCCGCTGCGTTATGGAAAGATGCCAAAGCCCAAGCTGCCGCTGAACAAAGTGCATGGCCGTATAAATGGTTTAAACATGCCGAATATAAAAATGCAGCACAACGCGGTACTGTAACAGGCACCCTAAAGGTGAATGATGCCAACAACAGCTCGGCTTCTGCTGCAAATGTTTGGATTGGATTGGCTCCCGACGACAATGGCACGCATTTTCAGTACCAAGCACACACCTATCAATTTTGGGTTAAAACAGATAAAAATGGAAATTTCACAATACCCAAAGTGATAGCAGGAACCTACCACCTAAATGCTTTTGGTGGAGCTAATATTGGAGAATTTAAAAAAACCAATCTGCAAGTGACAGCTGGCAAAACATTGGCTTTAGGCACTGTTACCTGGATGGTTGATAGAGTTGCTCCTACTCTTTGGGATATAGGTGTTCCAAATAAAGATTCCAAAGAATTTAAAAATGGCGACTATAATTACTCGCAATGGCAAAATTATTTAAACATGCCGCTTGATTATCCCAATGGGGTTAAGTACAGCATTGGAAGCAGTAATTATAAAAAAGATTGGCCCAATGGTTTAAGAGATGCCACCAGCTACACTGTAAATTTTAATTTGGATCACGCACCAACAACCATCCCGGCGCCATCTTTATATGTAGCGCTTGCATCGAATTTCCATACACGATTCACAGTTACTGTCAATGGAACTCAAGTTGCCAATATTACACCGGTAAACTCATCCAATGCGGTGATTCGCTTGGGAAGTCATGGTGCATTTTGGGACACGCGAATAACTATTCCTGCTAAATTACTTAAGAAGGGAGCGAACACAATTGTTTTTAATCAATTAGGAGGAACAATACAGTTTGATTATATCCGATTGGAAGCCTCCATTCCTGAATATACGCTTATCGCAAATGGCCCCACCACTTTTTGTGAAAGTGCTAGCGTTACATTAACTGCCAGTAGCGGCAAATCGTACAAATGGTTTAAGGATGCAACTTTGCTAGCAACAACTACGGCATCTTACAATGTCACAGAGTCGGGTTTGTATAGCGTTGAAATAACAGATGACAATGGCGTAAAAGATACAACGAATGCAATTAAAATAACGGTGATCCCTCATTGCATAAGCTTAACTGCAGCGTCCACTAGCACGGCTATCAATTTGTCATGGACCACCTCAAATATTGCCATTAAAACTCTTGAAATTATGCGCAACACAACAGCTTCACCCACCGGAAGAATAAGAGTTGCAAGCCTATCATCACAATTGTTAAACTATTCCGACATTAGTGCAAATGCGAACACCGATTATTGGTATTGGATAAAAATTACTGATCAAAACAATGTAATATATAATTCGGAAAGTGCACAAGGAAGGATTGATGTGGTAACAGCAGTAAATGAATTTTTTACTATTGAAAAAGGATTTGTTATTTATCCCAATCCGGCGAATAATGAAATTTCAATCAGCTTGTTAAATGACGAAAGTATAGAGGTTTTGAATGCGGTTGAAATCACCGATATGCACGGAGCTGTTGTTCTTTCATTTTCAAATTCACAAATTTCCAAATCATCAAATTCTTTTGATATCTCTTCCTTATCATCAGGCATGTACATTATAAAATTCAGCGATAAGGAAAATACAGTGACACAAAAATTTGTAAAACAATAATTGTGTATTCGTGTTTCAAACAGAAAAAAACCGAAAAATCACAACAATATTATGGCAAATCCGAAGAAGAAAATTGGCATTAATTACAGCGTTTGTAATTTCTTTTTAACAGAAAATGAGAACTGCGTTATTCAAAATCATTAAAAACCAACAATAACAAGGTTTTTAAACTCAATCACACCTTAGCATATCATTCAAGCATGAATCAAAATCAAAAGATTTTGAACGATAATTAATGATTCCAAACCCTAACTTACTTTCAGCAATAAGACGCACAAAACCCTCATTAACAAAGAAACACAGAAGAACAATGATATAAAAGCACAAAAACACCGCTAAGAACTTTCAAGTGAAATTGTCGTATTAATAGAACAATTTTTTGCTTATGAAAAAACTCCATACCATCACAGTCAGCTTTTTACTAGTGAGCTTGAGCAGTTTCAGTCAAACAGACAAAGAATTTTGGTTTGTAGCTCCGGAAGTTACAAACTTGCACGCCGACAGACCCATATACCTCCGCATGACCACTGGAGCGCTGGCCAGCACAGTTACCATTGCACAACCCGCTAATGCCGCTTCATTCAACGGAGGAAGTCCTATAGTAATAAACATTCCTGCAAACACCACTTTTTCCCAAGATTTAACTCCATGGATTGATCAAATTGAAAGTGGAAATACAGCAGCCAACACCATTGAAAACAAAGGCTTATACATCACAGCAACCGAAAACATCACCGCTTATTATGAAGCACTCGGCAGTCAGGGAGTGAATGTAATGAACTCCGATATTTTTGTACTCAAAGGACCAAGTGCCATTGGCACTACTTTTTTCACACCATTTCAAAATTTATTGGCCAATGGTTTAAATGGAAAATCTTCATTTGATATTGTTGCCACAGAAAACAACACCACTGTTACCATCACTCCTTCCAGAGATATAATTGGTCACTCTGCTGGTGTTCCCTTTTCAATAGTGCTTAACAAAGGACAAACTTATTCAGCTCAGGCCAGTGGATTGAATGGCAACGATCATTTATCGGGATCAAAAATCACGGCAGATAAAGATATCGCAGTAACCATAAAAGACGACTCTGCGAATCAAGGAACTGCCTACGACTTGATAGGAGATCAATTGGTGCCAGTAAATATTTTAGGAACCTCATACATTGTTGTCAAAGGTTTTTTAACCACACTTGATCCCAACACAGGTGATCGTGCAGTTATTTGTGCTACACAAAACAATACCACAGTAAGCATTGGCGGTGCAATGATCACCACTTTAAATGCAGGAGAAACCTACAATTACCAAGTTACTTTGGCTTCCGAATACATTGAAACATCAAAGCCCGCATATGTTTTTCATGTTTCAGGTTTTGGTGATGAAACAGGTGGTGCTTTACTTCCTCCTATTGTATGTACAGGATCACGCAGTGTTAGCGTATTTAGAGATACCGATGAGGCATTTTACTTAAACATATTGGTGAAAAATGGTGGACAAGGAAATTTCACTATCAGGAACAGCGCAACAGGCGTAAGTGCGGCCATCCCATCGGGATCATTTAGCGTTGTACCCGGAACGCCTACTGCTGGAGATTGGTATGCAGCGCGTATTGAGTACAACAGCACTGATTTTCCTGGAGGCAGCTATAGCGTTGTAAGTAATAGCAGCAGCGATTTTCATTTGGGAGGCATCAATGGAGCGGCTACAGGCGCAGGATGCAGATATGGTTATTTTTCGGATTACGCTACTGTTAGAGGCGGTACTGCAACAGCCAGCTCTCCCTCTATTTGCTACAATAGCGCTACAACTATTACCTTAACAGGAAGTTCGGGCACGGTGCAATGGCAACAATCAGCCAACGGTGTAAATGGTTGGGCCAATGTAATTGGAGGAAGTGGCGCTACCACTACCACATACACTACTCCATCTTTAACAACAGATACCTATTATCGCGCTATGGTTTCTAGAGGGGTTTGTGCATCAGCCACTTCAGTTATTGCGAGCGTGAACGTTGATCCTACTACTGTTGCAGGTACAGTTAGCGCTGACGCAACGGTTTGTTCTGGCGGCAATGGTGCCACTTTGACTTTAACAGGACATGTAGGAAGTATTGTTAGATGGGAAAGTTCCACCAATAATTTTGCAAGTAAAACAAACATTGCTAACACTACAGCATCTCAAGCATATTTAAATTTAACTGCCACTACCTCATACCGAGCGATAGTGAAATCGGGCGTGTGTTCATCAGGTACTTCAAACGATGCAACAGTCACTGTAAATCCGGTATCGGTGGGTGGAACAATTGCATCCAATGCTACAGTATGTTCAGGATCAAATGGAGCAACTTTAACCCTAAGTGGCTATACCGGAACAATTGTAAGATGGGAAAAATCAACAGATAATTTCGTTAGCAAAACGAATATTGTCAACGCTACAGCTTCTCAAGCCTATTTGAATTTAACTGCTACTACTAAATATCGCGCGATAATAAAATCAGGAGTTTGTTCTTCCGACAATTCATCTGAGGCAACCATCACTGTAAACCCGGTATCGGCGGGCGGAACAATTGCATCAGACGCTACAGTATGTTCAGGAGCAAATGGAGCAACATTAACTCTAAGCAGCTATACTGGAACAATCACTGGCTGGGAAAAATCAACAGATAATTTCGTGAGTAAAACAGCAATTACCAATACAACAGCAACTCAAACCTATTTAAATTTAAGTGCTACTACTAAATACCGAGCAATAGTAAAATCAGGAGTTTGTTCTTCTAGCAATTCATCTACAGCAACTATCACTGTTGATGCGGCAACAGTGGCGGGAACCTTGAGCGGTGGCACTTCGGTGTGTACAGGAGCAAATTCAGGAACCATTACTTTATCGGGACAAACGGGTAGCATAGTGCGTTGGGAAAAATCAACAGATAATTTCAGCACCAAAACCGACATTAGCAACACCACCGCTTCTCAAACTTACACCAACATTACCACAAGCACTAAATACCGCGCAATTGTGCAATCAGGTGTATGCGCTTCGGCCATTTCTCCGTCAGCAACAATAGCAGTTGACCCTACCACCGTTGCAGGAACATTAAGCGGCAACACCGCTGTTTGCGTGGGTAACAATTCGGGAACTATTACTTTATCGGGATATGTAGGTACAATTAAAAACTGGGAAAGTTCCACCAATAATTTCACCTCATCCACCATTATTCCAAACACAGCCAACACATATTCCTATACCTTTTACAACATTTCAACGGCAACAAAATTTAGAGTAAACGTGCAATCGGGAGCATGTGCTCCTGCCAAAACTCCTATTGCCGCTGTTGCAGTAAATCCTTTATCAAAAGGCGGAAGCACCACTACTGACACTACTGTTTGTGTTGCTGGTAATTCCGGAAAAATAACTTTAACAGGATACACCGGAACTATTCAAGGTTGGGAATCCTCTACCAACAATTTCGTTAATGCAACACCTATTTCTGCTACAACTGCCTCCATCAATTTTTCTAATTTAAATGCTTCCACTAAATATCGCGCTATTGTTAAATCGGGAGCTTGCGCTGCCACTAAATCTCCAATAGCAAGTATTGTAGTTGATCCATTATCAGCAGGCGGAAAAGTAAATTCTGATACTACCGTTTGCTCTATCAGTAACGCAGGTGCACTATCTTTATCGGGACACACTGGATCTATTTTGTATTGGATGAGTTCCAATAATAATTTTGGTACTTCTGCTATCATCAATAATACTTCTGCTCAACAAAACTTCAGCAATTTAAGCAGCACCACACAATACAAAGCAGTGGTGAAATCAGGTGTTTGTCCGAGTGTGGAAGCAAACCTTGCAACAGTAGCTGTTGATCCAAAAACAATAGGTGGTGAAGTATCCAGCAACGCTACAATTTGCATGGAGGGCAACAACGGAACTTTAACCTTAAACAACTCAGTGGGTACAATTTTAAATTGGGAAAGTTCAAACAACAACTTCAACTCAAAAAACACCATTGCCAATAAATTAAATACTCAAAAATATTTAAACCTAAGCGAAAGCACTATGTACCGCGCATTGGTAAAATCAGGTGTTTGTCCGGCTGAATATTCTGCTCCAGCAAGTTTAAGCATTGACCCAATTTACTTGTTAAACTTAGGTCCCGATTCTACCATTTGCTTCAGCACAGGAAATAAATGGGCAGTAACATTGCCTGATACCTTTTCTTCTATTTTATGGTCAACAGGCGATACCAACACTGCTATCACTGTTCAACACGCTGGAGTTTTAACGCTTAACGTTAGCACCAAATACGGATGTAAAGCAGAAGACCAAGTTGTTTTTGAAGAGTACTGCGTACCAAACGAACTATGTTTTCCTGATGTGATCACGCCCAACAACGATGGAATCAACGATGTGTTTATGCCTTGCTTTGACGACTTCATAAAAATCACCAACGACAATTATCAAGGCATAGTTGACAACGTTGAATTCATCAATTTTGAAGTCTTCAACCGTTGGGGAATATTGATGTTTTCTTCCGAAAATACTTTGCCAAATTGGGATGGATCCAAAAACAACAGCTCAGCTGCAGATGGAACTTATTTTTGGGTGGTAAATTACCGCGATCAAATTAAACACGAAAACCACCAACAAACAGGATACTTAACGGTGATAGGTAAAAACCTCTAATAATTATCGGCTATTTGACCACCAATGTAATTTTAACCATAATGAAGATGGATTCAGTATAAATATTAAACCCTCGCGCGCGTCTCCTGACGCGTGCGCATTTATCTTAGCAATTGCATTGCTTTTTTAAGGCATTAAAAATGCCCAACTAAATTCGCACGCGTCGAGAGACGCGCGCGAGGTACCTTCGTAAGAATTGTGAGTCAGAAAAAGAAAACCACTTGCCATGATTTTGTAGTGCGGCATTAAATTCCAAGAATGTTTTTAGGTTGAGGTAGAGACGCATGATTGCGTCTTTAAAAAGATGAATTCCTTTTCCTATTTATCGGAAAAATTTCTTTTTTAAGACACAATCATGTGTCTATACGAGGGTGTGTGTTACATGATATAACAAAGTAATATTAATATCAATTGTATATTCCTTCGATTTTGACCGATTATTCGCAACATTTCCGCTCTTTAAACTTTGATATTAAAAATTTGCTTTTGAAATTGCTTAAAGGGAAACATAAATGCAATGCATCAAGTATAAACCGAGTACGATTAGCGAAAAATATGACTAAAAGAATACCGAGTTTTATATTATTTACTTTTTTATTCTGCACCTTTAATTCCTATGCTGCAACCTATACAACAACGGCAACAGGAAACTGGAGCGCCGGTGGAACATGGGTAGGGGGCGTAGCTCCAGCATCGGGAAGTAGTCATAATATTGTAATCAGCACCACACATGCAGTAACCATGACTGCCGACTGGACCACCACAGGGACCATCACATTAAACGGTACCGGCACCATTCAAATGGCAGGCTATGCGCTCGAAGGAGGTAGCCTTGCGGCAAGTGGAAGCGCTGTCATCAACAACGCCTCCACAGCAAAAACCCTCACCGTTGGTAGCGACAACAGTTCTACTACCTACACCGGTACTTTTACCAACAATGTGAAACTGGTTAAAACAGGTAGCGGCACCATGACGCTTTCAACGGGTACTTCCTCCTTTTTGTACATTGATGTGCAAGCGGGTACTGTCACGGTAAGCAGTGGATCCTACACCTTAACAAGTAACATTGGAAATGGTCAAGCCGTGCAAGCTGCCGGTACATCTGCTGTGTTCAATGTTTCGGGAGGTACAGTAGATTGTGGTTCCAACAGCTTGGTGTATGGATTTGGCGCAGTCAATGGGTCAGGCACAATTTCAGGCGGCACTGTTTCAGGCGTGAATTTAATATTGGGCTGGAATGCAACGGGCACCCTCACTATTTCGGGAGGAACAAATACCTTTACAACATCCGTCAAACATGCTGATGGTGGGGGTGGCACCTTAACACTGTCAGGAGGTACACTAACAACTCCATTGGTTCGAAACAATACCGCTGGATCCGGTACCGACTATCTTACGGTAAACATCAATTCGGGAGGAGCAATTACCGCTACAACTTTTGACCACTACTCCACCCACGCTTCAGGAACCCATACTACTACAGTGAATTTAGCCGGTGGTACTATTACCTCCAAGGCGACGGGTACTTTATTTGATGTTCCATCCGGTGGCGGTGGAGGACAGAATTTTTACATTTACGATAATAGTGGCGGACCAACCACCATCAATACCAATGGTTTTACATCAACAGTATCTCAACCTATTTTAGTTGGAACCGGAGGTGGCATCACCAAATCAGGCACAGGAACCCTCGTTTATGCTGCCACAAATACATATACCAGCACAACTACAGTAAGTGCAGGAACGCTTCAAATTGGCAATGCCGGTACAACTGGTGTTGTTGCTGGAACTAGCATTGTAAATAATGCCACTGTAACCTTCAACAGAAGCAATACCTTAACCTATAGTGGGGTGATATCGGGAACTGGTGCAGTTACACAAGCTGGTTCCAGCTCACTCACGCTATCAGGAGTCAATACCTACACAGGAGCAACCACCGTTAGCACGGGCACTTTAAAACTTGGTGCAGCAGGTGTGATCAGCAATTCAAGCGCGCTTACTGTTTCCTCAGGCGCTACTTTTGATTTGAATTCATATAGCGAAACCGTAGGTTCAATTGCAGGGGCTGGCATTGTGGATAATGCAGCAGGTGGTTCAAGCGTTACGCTTAGCTGTGGCGGCGACAATACTTCTACTACCTTTTCGGGAGTGATAAAAAACACGAGCGGTACTTTAGCTATTAGTAAATCTGGAACAGGCGTATATCAGCAAACAGGGACCAACACATACTCTGGCGGAACTACTATTGCAGGAGGGTGTATTCTTGCCGACAATGCTTCCAGCTATGGAACGAGTACAGTTACCATTAGTGCCACTGCCTTCGCGCTATTGTGGGCGCCCTCTGCTTTAACCATCACTAATAATTTCGTACTCAACGGTAGCAGCGGTGACGCCAATTATCCAGCTATTTCTCATGACGGCGGTGCGGGATTGGTTACTTTAAGCGGCACCATTACCCTCAACGCCAATAGCGAAGTTGGAGTGGGCGGATCTTCATGGAACGACTTGGTTTTGAGTGGCGTGATTAGCGGCGGATTTACTTTAACCATTGATGAATTAAACTCTAGCGGCAATCCATACACGACTACTTTAAGCGGAACCAACACCTACACCGGAGCCACAGTGGTGAGTGGTGGTACTCTAAAATTAGGAAGTACAGCAGCTCTGGGTACAACTG
>JAPLEZ010000066.1 GCA_026390935.1 Bacteroidota bacterium | reverse complement strand
TCCGTTGGCGTGATTGTACGACGAAATTTTATAATCGCCTTCATACAACGGAACCGATGAAATCCCTGATCCGGCGGTGCCTATCCACAAGTAGCCGCTTTCATCTTCGGCGAAGCAGCGGATGGAGTTGGAGCGCAATCCATCACGCACGCTCCATTGTGTTTTTTGTACTGAATCGTTTTCTACACAGCCAATGCCATCACTCTCGGTACCGTACCACAAGCGATTTTTTTTGTCGAGATGTAACGCTGTTACTCTGTTGTGAAGGAGTCCGTCGCGCGTGGTGAAATTTTTAAAAGTAGAAGAAATGGTTTTATTGGTGAGTTTGTACAAACCTGCTCCTGCAGTGGCTATCCATAAATTACTGTCTTGATCTTTTACTATAGCGCGGATGAATTTTTTTGTGAATCCGTCCAGAAGATGAAAGCCAGTGGAGTCATATTTGTACACACCCTGACCGTCGGTTCCCAAATAAATATTTCCGAAATCATCTTCGTTGATGGCCTTTACTTTCACGTCGGCAAAACCATTTTCTGAATTGAAAGAAGTAAATCCGGTACTGTCGAGAATACTCACACCCTTATCAGATGCGCCTATCCACAATCGTTTTCGACTGTCGCGAAAAATACTGTAAATAAAATTTCCGGCAAGGCCCGATGTTTTGTCGTAGTTGGTAAATTGTTTTCCGAAGTAGTTGCACACACCGCCGCCCGAAGTACCGAACCAAAAATTTCCACTGTTGTCTTGAGTGATGGCGCGCACATGATTGTTGCTCAATCCTTCATTTTCACTGAGCCAAGTAAGTGATTTTGCAACGGTGTTGTATTGCGCAACACCTCTGGTTAGGGTAGCCAGCCAAACGTTGTCGTGCTTATCGAAAAAGAGATCAAGAACAGTTTGTCTGTTCAAAATCTCATTGGAATCAATTCTGGAAAAAGAAATCCCGTCGTAGCGGTATGCTCCATTTCCGTAGGTTCCAATATAAATATTTCCCTTGTGGTCGTCTTTAATGGTAGTGATGGAGTTGTAAATGAAGCGTGTTATTTTGCCTCGTTTTTCCAACGTGAAGGAATTGTTTTTCACATTGATTTTGTACAAGCCATCAGAAGTGCCGTACCATACAGCACCCGACTTATCAACGTGTATGGCGTTGACTACATTTTTCTTTTGCTTGAGTTTTTCGGTGACGTTGGTGAAAACTTTGTCGCTAAAAAAGTAAACCCCTTCGTTTGTGGCGAGCCATTTCCGTCCTTGCGCATCAATAGCAATTTCTTGCACCCACAGTTGTGAGGTGGAACCTGAAGGCTTAAAATTCTCAAAGGAAATTCCGTTGTATTTGGATAAACCGTCGTTGGTGCCAATCCACAAATTGTGCTGAGCATCTTCCTTGATATTGAAAATGTAGTTGTTGATGAGTCCGTCGCGAACGCTGTAGGTTTTAAAGTTTACTCCATCAAAACGGGTGATGCCACCGCCGCGTGTTCCCATCCAAAGGAAACCGCGGGAATCCTGCAAGAGGCTGTACACTTGCGATTGCGCAACACCGTCTTTAACGGAGTAATTGCGGAAGTTGTAAGCCTGGGAGAAAAGAGTGGGAGTGAGAGCGAGGAAGAGAATAATTAGATGTAGCATAGCAGGTAGCACCTTCCCTCTCGGAGGAGAGGGGTGTGAAAGCTTTTTCGCGGGGAGGAGGGAGATGGAATAAAACGATTTATTAATCCATCTCCCTGCCTTCGCACTTTCCAACGCACCCCTCTCCTCCGAGAGGGAAGGCGCTACCCATTTATACGCAAGTTTTTCAACTATTCTCTTCAACATAATCAAAGATAAAAAACACTTCCACACGAAAAAGCTACGAATAATAAAAGAGCGGTTCATGAAAGAATTAACGCCCTTATTTTTGAATCATGTTCAGAAGATTAGTTTTCACTTACAAAAGCAATAAGGCTGCTATCAAAAAAACTACGTGTTGGTTGCTGATAGCAGCTTTTGTTGCTTTCCTCTCCTGGTACATTTTCTGTTTGCCTGATGAATTGTTTAAAGATAGCACGTCGACGGTTTTGCTGGATAGTGATGGTGTGATGTTGGGCGCTAAAATCGCCGATGACGGTCAGTGGCGTTTTAATGCCGGTGAAAAAGTGCCGGAGAAATTTGAAGTTTGTTTGCTGCAGTTTGAAGATCGTGAATTTAATTCTCATTACGGAATCAGTGTGAGAGGCGTTGGAAGAGCCATCGTTCAAAATTTTGAAAAGGGAAAGGTAGTGAGCGGTGGAAGTACGCTAACGATGCAGCTGGCGCGCATCATGCGCAAAAATCCGCCCCGCACTTTCACCGAAAAAATCATAGAAATGTTTTTGGCCACGCGCATGGAAATCCGCTACAGTAAAAAAGAAATTTTAGGGTTTTATGCAGCCAATGCACCTTTTGGAAATAATGTAGTTGGACTGGAAGCTGCGTCGTGGCGCTATTACGGAAGAGGGGTTCAGCATCTCAGCTGGGCTGAAAGTGCAACACTGGCGGTTTTGCCCAACGCACCCGGATTGATTTATCCTGGTAAGAACCACAATTTATTACTAAAAAAAAGAAATCGTTTGCTCAAACGTTTGCTCGATATTGAAGTTTTGGATTCTACCACTTACCGTTTATCGCTCTCTGAACCCTTGCCCGATAAGCCTGTGCGTATTCCTCAGCTCGCACCGCATTTGTTAAGCAAACTCATTAAAGAAGGCTATAAAGGAAAAACCATTCATAGCACCCTCGATAAAAATCTTCAGGAAAAAGCCATTCAGCTCTTGCAAAAACATTATGGCATTTTAAAAGACAATAAAATTTACAACGGAGCGGTGATGATTACTTCCGTGAGCACCGGCAAAGTTTTGGCTTACGTGGGTAACACAAAATCCCCTGAAGCGGAATACAGTTGTGATGTCGATTGCAACGATGCGCCGCGCAGCACGGGCAGTATTTTAAAGCCATTTTTGTATGCTAAGGCGATGGAGGACGGACTCATTACGCCGGCTATGTTACTGATGGATGTTCCATCGCGTTTCGGGACTTTTTCACCCAAAAATTTCTCATCGTCTTTTGATGGAGTGATTCCTGCGAACAAAGCTTTATCGCGCAGTTTGAATATTCCCATGGTGCGTTTACTCAACGATTATGGCTTGTCAAAATTCCACATCGATTTGAATAATTATGGCTTCACTACTTTTCGTAAACCTGCGATGTACTATGGTTTATCATTGATTTTAGGCGGTGGAGAGGCAAAATTGTCGGAACTGAACAGGGCCTATACCCAAATGGCGCAAGAATTGAAATTTGGTAAAGCTCAATCTATTTTGTTGGTGCAAGAAGAAAGAAAAAAAATCTCTTCGCGTCCAATCACTAACCGTGCATGTATTTACCAAACCTTTGAAGCGATGGTGGATGTGAACCGTCCGGATGAAGAAGGCAATTGGCGCGCATTTTCTTCTTCGCAAAAGATAGCTTGGAAAACAGGAACGAGCTTTGGTTTTCGCGATGCATGGGCCATTGGTGTTACACCCGATTTTGTGGTTTCGGTGTGGATGGGCAATGCTGATGGTGAAGGCAGGCCGGGTTTAACCGGTGTGAAAGCAGCCGCTCCTTTGCTCTTTGATATTTTCGCGCAACTGCCAAAAAGTGTGGGTTGGTTTACGCAACCGGCACAACAAATGAGCAAGGTTTCGGTGTGTCACGAAAGTGGTCATCGTGCTTCTTCTTTGTGCGAAACTACGGATGAAGTTTGGATGCCAACTACCTGTTTGAGTTCAGTCGCTTGTCCTTACCACCAAACCATTCATCTCAGCAAAGACGGGAAAAGCAGAGTGGATAGTGATTGTGAAAGTGTATATAATATGCAACACGTCAACTGGTTTGTATTGCCACCTTTTATTGAAAAGTTTTACAAGTTCAATCACCCAAACTATAAAGTGCTTCCGGATTATAAAGCGGAATGTTTAGCAAAAATTTCCGATCGTGCTTTTGTTATTCAGTATCCGAAACCGAACAGTACTATTTATGTTCCGGTGGAGATTGATGGCAAACGCGGACGAACAATTTTTGAAGCGACGCACCGCAATGTGAATACAAAGCTCTTTTGGCATTTGGATGAAGATTATATCGGTGAGACGAAAGAAATTCATCAGTTTTCGTTGAATCCTTCTGCAGGAAAACATGTGTTGATGCTGGTGGATGAGAATGGGATTTCGAGTAGTGTGAAGTTTGAGGTGGAGTAATTCTTTTACTTTTTCCTTGATGAAAAAGTAACAAAAAATCAAGAGCTAAGAGATGCTCCTCCCCGCGTCGAAAAATCCCTACGGCCTTTCGGCCTACGATTTTTCTCCCGCCACCGCCGGCCCGCCTCTTAGCTCGGGCCTTCGCACTCAGTTAGCGACCATCTTGATAAGCGTTTTTTTTGTGAAAATGGATGAGGCAGCTCTTCTCCCTTTGAAAAAGGGAGAGTGTGGAGGGGGTTTTGTGTGATGGAAAGAGGGATTTCAAATAATCAACTTTTGCCTACGCTTAATAAAGCATCCCCACCGTTCGCTAAAACACCTCCTTCAACAGCGCGAATTCATCCCATCTTTGGTTCATCAAATACAAACTACTTATGAAAACACAAATTGCTCTCTTCGCTTTAATCGCACTTACAGCTTGTAATTCTTCTGAAAATAAAGAGCAAAAACAGGAGGTTTTCTCTTGTTCGGCACAAAGTGCTGTAAAACCGGAAATGGCTGTGGTTATGCCTCGTCCTGTTGTTGAAAAGAAAGCCAAAATTCAATTGTACTCTTCCGACGGGAAACTGAAAGTGGAAAAAAATAGTGGTAAAATGTTTTTGGGCGAAATGGAAATCAAAAGAGATTTTGAGTTTTCGGCGCCAGTAGTGAACTGTCAGCTCGTAAATGATGGAGAGTATTTGGTTTTGACCGATGATTCTTTCACAGGCAAAGGCGACGAGGAAATGAAATTTACAAAAGCTTATCACTGCAAACTTGTGGATACTACCTTGCAATTGATTCCAATGAAAACTTTTGCGGATGAGGCTCAATCCAAATACGACAGTTCCGCTTCTTACTCTGTGGCTTTTCTAAATAATTTCTGGGAAAATGAAGAAGATCAATACCTGGATTCCGAAGAAGCGCAAAGTCATTATTTGAATTACAATGCCGATGAAAAATCATTTTTGTACAAAGAAACCAATCGCGATTTTGTGAATGAAGAAGAAGGTTTTACGTATTATGAAATCGTAGGAAAGTTTGAATATAGAGATGGTGCTTTTTATCAGGTGAAAGAGAAAATGAGGAAGATATAAGTCTTGTTTTTGGGGAATGGGTTTCCCTCTCGGAGGAGAGGGGTGCGTTGGAAAGTGTGTTGGGAGGGAAATGGATAATTATTGGTCCATCTCCCTCCTTCGCGCGAAAGGGCTTTCACACCCCTCTCCTCCGAGAGGGAAACCCATTTCCGAAAAAAATCATTTTTTTATTTCATCAGGTGACCTTTTCCATTTTCCGACATTAACTAAAAAATGTAACGAAATAAAAAGCGCGCATTGTTAAAGGAAAATCTAACCTATGAAAATAAAAATTCTACTTTCAATGAGCTTGTTCGCCATCTCTCTTACAGCTCAAAAAAGCAATGCTCGTTTAACTAGCTTTGAAAAAATCAACAGCAATGAAACAACCGGTATTGTTGCTGATGCGACAAGCAACAGCTTAAGCATCACCACCACCATTATTTACAATGCCATTCCCGATGGTTATCACATTACTTACACCAAATCCTTTATTAGTAAATCGGTGGAAGAGGTGGAAAAGCAAATGAATGCAGTGACCGACAAACTGGTGGCCGATGTGAAAAAGGCTGGAATTTGTAACGAAAACGCGCTAGTGGATATCATCGCTCTTGATCCTGTTTTTGGTTTGGATTTATCCGATTCAATTGCTGCAAAGCCTCTTGGATACAAGATTACAGAGAACATTACTTTTAACGTCAGGAAAATTTCACAAGTGCGCGATCTTGCTAAAAAGTGTTTGGAGCACGACGTGTACGATATGGTTTCGGCGGAAGCTTTTCTTCATAATTCAACACCAGTGTACGATAGCTTATCCATTAAAGCGCTGGAGTTTTTAAACAAAAAGAAAAAACTGTGTACCGAAATAGGATGGATGTTTGGTGATGGAAAAGCCAGCTTCACTAAAAATTCGGATGTGTTTTATCCCAGTGATCGCTACCTGAAATCGTACATCAACAATCAAAGTATTTACAAAAATCATATTGCAGAAAATTCGTCCATTACATATTCCCGAGGAGTAAATACCGACAAGTATTTCACCTTGAATTTAAAAGACGCCGATTTTGTTTTCAATGCCAAAGAAACCAATCCGGTGATTCAGTTTCGCTACCAAATTACTTACGGTTATGTTAAACGTGATCGCGAAAAGGAAAAAGAAGACAAGGAAAAAGAGAAGGAAGAACAAAGCAAACAGAAAATACTGTTCATAATGGATAAGAATGGTGAATTGAAAAAAGTGGAGATGGGTAAGTAGTGATGTTACGGGAGATGAGCCTACCATCTCCCGTTTTTTTATTACTTTTCAAAAAAAATAAACTATGGTTTTGGATCATTTCAGCAATCGTGAATTTTACTGCAAACAACATTCCTTATTTACCAAAGCTTTTGCGTTTTTACAATCAGTTAAGGAAAGTGATTTTGACAATTCAAAAGTGGAGATTGATGGAGAAAATTGCTTCGCCTTGTTTTATAAAGGAGAAGGAAAAGGCGCTGATAAGATCGTGATGGAAGCTCATAAAAAGTACATCGATATTCAATATGTGTTTAAAGGTTCAGATGTAATGGGATTTAAACCATTGTTGGATTGCAATGATATTCTTACGGCCTATATTGAGAAAGATGATTACGCATTGTTTAACAATCAGCCCGACACTTTGATTGTAGTGAAAGAGGGCAATTTCACCATTTTTTATCCTACCGATGCGCACGCTCCTTTATTAGGAAAAGAAATGCTTTGGAAAGTGGTGGTGAAAGTTAAGGTTTAAGCCTTTGTAAATCGGCTGCCTAAATTTTGTACCTTTAAACCATGCTTATACTCCGTATTCTTTTATTACCGCTGTCTTTTCTCTATGGATACATAGTAGGACTAAGGAATAAGTTATTCGATTGGAAAATTCTTCGTTCGGAAAGTTTTGATGTTCCTGTTATTTCTGTGGGAAATCTTACAGTTGGTGGAACAGGGAAATCACCACATATTCAATACCTCATTGAATTGTTGCATCACGGTTATAAGGTGGCTACAGTGAGCAGAGGTTACAAAAGAAAATCAAAAGGTTTTATTGAATTGACAGGAGTTTCAACGGTAGATGAAGTAGGGGATGAGCCGAAACAATTTAAAATGAATTTTCCCACAGCAACCATTACTGTTGCAGAAAAAAGGGCAGATGCCATTCATGAATTGCTTAAAAAAGGCGAGGCTCCTCAGGTGATTTTACTGGATGATGCTTACCAGCACCGCTGGGTTAGACCCGGATTGAATGTTTTGCTTATCGATTATAATTATCTCCAAGAACCCGATTTCATGCTGCCTTCGGGAACTTTGCGCGAATGGAAAAGCGGACAAACGAGGGCCAATATTATCATTGTCACCAAATCGCCAAAGATTTTATCTCCAATGGAGAAACGTCGTTTTATTGAAGTGGTGGCGCCAACACCTAGTCAGGTTTTGTACTTTTCATACATTCAATACCAGCGCTTGAAACCAATGACGCCTGCAGCAGAAAAAATGATGGAAGAGGCTGGAGAACTAAAATTGTCGGAATATAAAATTTTGCTATTTACAGGGATTGCCAATTCCGGACCACTAATGGCGCATCTTTCCGATAATTGCAGGGAAGTGCAGGAGATAAAATTCCCCGATCATTATAATTTTAATAAAGAGGATTTACAACAAATTTCCACTTCGTACAGGAACTTACTGTCGAATAAAAAAGTAATCATCACCACTGAGAAAGATGCGGTGCGCTTGCTGGAAAATACTTCTGTTGAAATGCTGGCCGGACTTCCATTGTTTTATATTCCAATTGAAATAAAATTCCACGACGAAAAAAATTCCTTCAATGAGCTCATACTCGACTTTGTCAAACATACAGCAAACAGCGCAGTTCATACAATCTAAAATCAATGTTGCCCCCGAATTCGGTATCATTCTCGGTACTGGCTTAGGCGGCTTGGTGAATGAAATGAAAATTGCGCATTCCTTTTCCTACGAAGATCTTCCCAACTTCCCGGTGTCAACGGTAGAAAGTCATTCTGGTAAATTGATTTTTGGTACGCTCAGTGGTAAAAATGTAGTAGCCATGCAGGGACGTTTTCATTTTTATGAAGGTTACTCTATGGAAGAAATTGTTTTTCCGGTGAGGGTGATGAAGTTGCTGGGAATTAAAAAGTTGTTTGTTTCCAATGCTTGCGGCGGATTGAATCCGGCCTTCGAAAAAGGAGATTTGTTCATAATTAATGATCACATCAATCTCTTTCCAGGAAATCCGCTTATTGGCAAAAATATAGATGAACTCGGTCCGCGCTTTCCAGATATGAGTTCGCCTTACGATAGAATAATGATATCCAATGCTAACACCGTGGCGCATGGAGCGGGCATACTAACCCGAAATGGTGTGTACGCAGGATTAACGGGGCCGATGCTGGAGTCGCCTGCCGAATACAATTACCTTCGCATCATTGGTGCCGATGTGGTAGGAATGTCGACTATTCCCGAAATTATTGCTGCTCGACACATGGGTTTACCTTGTTTTGCTTGTTCAATTATAACGGACATATGTTATGGTGAAATCGAACCGGTTTCTTTAGAGGAAATTATTGCCATTGCGGCCAAGGCAGAGCCTAAGCTTACTAGAGTAATTAAAGACTTAATTGATTTACAATGATTATAGCTACTATTATTCAGGTGCTGGAAGAATGGGCGCCACCGCAATATCAAGAGAGTTATGATAATGTGGGCTTGTTAACAGGTGATAAAAATGCTGAGGTAAAAGGCGTTTTAGTGTGTTTGGATTGCACCGAAGAAGTGATTGAAGAAGCTATTGCGCTTGGAGCAAACATGGTGATTGCGCATCATCCCATAATTTTTTCGGGTTTGAAAAAATTGACTGGCGCCAATTACATTGAAAGAACGGTGATTAAAGCCATTAAGAATGATATTGCGATTTATGCCATTCATACCAATCTTGATAATGTGCTGCACGGCGTAAATGCTAAAATTTGTGCTTTGCTTGAAATTCAAAACAAAAGGATTTTGCAAGTCAAACGAGGAATAGCTGAAGTGGGATCGGGCATGATAGGGGAGCTTAATACACCATTGAATACGAAGGACTTCCTTCAAAAAATTAAAATTGCTTTTTCTGCTGGTTCAGTACGTTACACTTCTGTTTTGAAGGATAAAGTTTCCCGAATTGCGGTTTGTGGAGGTTCAGGAAGTTTTTTACTCAAAGATGCCATCGAGCAAGGGGCGGATATTTTCCTCAGTTCCGATTTTAAATACCATCAGTTTTTTGATGCTGAAAACCGCATTGTCATTGTGGATATCGGACATTACGAAGCAGAAAAATTCACCAAAGAGCTAATTTGTGAGTTTCTTAGGGAAAAATTCCCTACTTTTGCTCTCCATTTATCGAAAATAAATACAAATCCGGTAAACTATTTATAAATATGGCAAAGGCAACAGCACCAGCAGCAGGAAGTAAAGAAGTTACAGTAGAGAAGAAGCTTGCAGCTCTTTTCACCCTTCAACAAATTGATTCTAAAATCGATAAAATTCAAATCGTTCGCGGTGAGCTTCCTCTAGAGGTTAGAGACCTTGAGGATGAATTAATTGGTTTGGAAACAAGAGTTGTCAACCTTACCGAAGAGGCTAAGGAAATGGATAAAGAAATTGCAGCTAAGAAAAATACTATTAAAGATGCTGAGGCTTTAATAAAAAAATACACTGATCAGCAAGCTAAAGTAAGAAACAACAGAGAGTACGATTCATTGTCGAAAGAAATTGAATTCCAAAATCTGGAAATCCAATTGTCTCAAAAAAGAATTAAAGAGTTTGGCGCTACCATCGATTCTAAAAAAGATGTAATCGTTGAGGCGAAAAAAGTTCTTGAAATGAGAAAAGACGATTTGAAGAGAAAGCAAAAAGAATTAGACGAAATCGTTGGTGAAACTCAAAAAGAAGAGCAGGATTTAATGAAGGCTTCTAAAAAAGCAGAAGCTTTGATTGAAGAAAGATTATTGATCGCTTACAAAAGAATCAGAAGCAATTCAAGAAATGGATTGGTTGTGGTTTCTGTAGAAAGAGATGCTTGCGGTGGATGTTTCAATAAAATCCCGCCACAAAGACAAATGGATATCCGTGTTAGAAAAAAAATCATCGTTTGTGAGCACTGTGGTAGAATTTTGATCGACCAGGAATTGGCTGGTATCAAAGAAGAAAAAGCAGCTCCAGCTCAAGAAGTTGATCAGGATTAATTCTGAGAAATATTAAATGGAAAGTCCCGGTGAAAACCGGGACTTTTTT